>JBGTAN010000045.1:0-62610 GCA_041749855.1 Bdellovibrionota bacterium | reverse complement strand
AAAAACACTCTTTGCCAAATCAATTCCCAGTACGCTAATTGCTTTCATTGGACCCGTCCTTTCGTTTACACAGTTTTCTACGGAAAACTGCTTCGGCCCTCAAGAGGCCTGTTAAAGGGCGGGTCCATTCCATTGCGAGATGTTCAAATATGGCTCCCGGGGAGGGAGCCTTATGAGGTACTTCTCCCACGTTCGTTAGTGTCCGTCAACGTCCGCATCTATCGTCGATAAAACCGCCCAATTTGCCTCTGCTTTCTGTCTTGTAACGTTCACGAAAGTTCGGTATCAACCCACAAATGTTTGTGGGTTCATTTGTGGGATAGAGTTTGTGCCTAGGCGATCAGCTAAATTAAATGCCCTTGCAGCGCAGCGGGCCAGGCGTCCGGGCCTCTTTTCTGACGGCGCGGGTCTCTATCTCAGGGTTTCGAGAGCCGAAACTAAGTCTTGGGTGTTTCGCTTCATGCTCAATGGCCGGGCTAGAGAGATGGGACTCGGTCCCTTCCCACTCATAAGTCTCGCTGGAGCACGCAGCAAGGCGTTGGAGGCTCGCAAGCTACTTCACGAAGGGGTCGATCCCATCGAAGTTAGAAATGCGAGCGAAAGAGCCCAGATACTCGACGCTGCGCGAACTCTTACGTTTGATGAATGCGCTGCTCGTTACATCGAGGACCGCAGGACGGCCTGGAGTGGAAAAACCGCTGGCTTGTGGGAAACAACGCTCGCCACTCATGTGAGCCCTATTTTCGGCAAGGTGCCAGTTCGTGAGATAGACACAGCCTTGGTGCGAAGGGCCTTGGATCCGATCTGGAAGAGAATCCCAGAGACCGCCGGCAAGGTGAGGTACCGCATTGAACTCATTCTGGACTGGGCCACTGCGAGTGAATATCGCACGGGGTTGAATCCTGCGCGGTGGCGCGGGCATCTCGACAAGCTCCTGCCAAAGAAGTCTCTCATTCATCGTGAGGAGCATCACACCGCCCTTGCCTACACCGACATTGGTGATTTCTTGGAGAGCTTGCGTTCGCGGACAGGTACCGCTCCATTGGCGCTTGAGTTCTTGATTCTGACTGGATGCCGGACTTCCGAAGTGCTTCTAGCTCAGTGGAGTGAATTCGATCTAGCTGGGCGAGTGTGGATCATTCCAGCCATGCGGATGAAAACCAAGCGGGAACATCGCGTTCCGATTTCAAATCGCGCGATGGAAATCCTCAGAAAAGCGGAGGGAGCTGATACGGAATATGTTTTCCCAGGGAGCCGCCCAGGCAAGCCTCTTTCAAACATGGCATTCCTAGAAGTTCTGCGTCGCATGGAGGTTGAGGTAACAACCCACGGCTTTCGTTCGACGTTCAGAGACTGGGCAGCGGAAATCACCGCGTTTCCACGAGAAGTCGCGGAGCAAGCACTTGCGCACACCGTCAGCAACAAAGTCGAAGCGGCCTACCGGCGAGGTGATTTATTTGAGAAGCGTCGGAAGCTGATGGACGCCTGGTCTGACTATTGCGCCAGGCCTACCGCTGGAACACGAGAGAATGTAGTCGGTATCGGCCACAGGACCCCCGCATGAGCAGCAGCAGCTTTCCTGGAGGATCTCAGGCTGAAGAGGCATACAAGCAGCGTTTAATAGCGCGTGCCCGGCAACCTATAGAGCGCTTAAGGCTGGCGGTCGCGGCACGCATAAAGTTCGAGGCACTTATCAAAGAGTTCCAGATCCCCCTGCTGGATGAACAACTGAAATATGCGAAGCTGACGATTGTCCACTCGCTTAGTTCTGGGCATGCCAGTGGAAAAATCACTGATAAGGAGTTGTTAAAGGCCCTCAAAGAAATCTCACAGAAACTCGACGACGATACATTCCTAGGTGAGATAGTGCGCGCGATTAGCGAGCGTAAAGGTAAGCAAGGGCGACCTGGTGAGGTAGCCAACTTAGCTAACTACGCGCGTGAAATTGCCAAGATCGTCGGTGAAGCCAGGCCAGAACTATTTCCGAGCACTCGACCTGGCCCTTCCCGACCGGCAGTCGCAGAAGCCGTCTTCGAAATCCTCTCCGGTGCGGGAGTGCCCACATGCCTCATGCCAAAGGGCAGTGGTACCGTCTTCCACTGGATTAAATCAGTAAGCTTTTAACCGCTGTTTTAGACTGATTGCTCCGCCAACAACCGTTGTGGAACAGTTGCCCTCATAAACGGAGGTCAGATGAACCCGAAGGTCGATAGTGTCCATCCCGCGAAACAGAAGTTAGTCGCTTACAGAGTCGCTGAGTTTATGCAGGCGTTCGGAGTGGGACGCACCAAAGTCTACAATCTCGTAAACTCCGGCCAGTTACAGATTCTCAAGTCGGGACGGGTCACGCTAATTCCGATGTCGTCAGTCGAGACTTGGATGAAGGCTTGTGAAGCCGAAGCCCGAGCAAAGCATTCGTCGGTCCCAGGGAAAAAACGCGCCTAGTTTCGCTGCCGAGAGAAGGGGGTTCTTCATGGGGGAATTTGACCAGATACTTTTCGATGCGCGCTCTTTAGAGGTCCTGCTCCACTCGATGGAACTTCCCGCGCAGAGACTAGTGGCGTTCGCGAAGACCTTAAACGCGAGTGAGTACGACGTAGATTTTCTCGACTGGCTTGAAGATGGACGCCGCTTCGTCCGACATTTTGTGCGAGAGGCCGAGCGCCGAGGCTTTAGTCCCTCTCCCCGGAGGCGGCTTCCGTGAGTGCTCCAGACGAAACAGCGTCTAAAAAAGAAAGCCGGCCATGCAACTTGGCGAACACTCTCAAGGCGCTAGGCAAGCTTCCGCCTGATTTTGCTTGGTTCGATGAGTTTCATCAGAAAATTTTAACCGGCAATGATGGAAGCGAGCCGCGCGAATGGTCTGACCTGGACACTTTGAATCTGACGAACCATTTGCAAAGTGGAGACTATCGCCTTTCCAGGGTCTCAGAGAAAACGGTTCTCTCGGCGGTACGGGTATACGCCGATGCGCGCACTCGGAACGAAGTTCATGAATTCATGGAAGCCCTTAAGTGGGATGGAAAGCCACGAATCGAAGAGTTCCTTTTCAGAGCGATGTCTGCTGAATCGAATCTTTACACCACGGCGGCATCGAGAAACTTCTGGATATCCATGGTAGCCAGGACGTACTCCCCCGGCAGCAAACTGGACACGATTCTGATCGCGGAAGGCAAACAAGGAACGCTGAAGTCGAGTGCATTCCGAGAAATCGGCGGTCGATGGTACGCCGAAGTGTCGACGTCCATAGACAGCAAAGACTTCCTACTCTCCTTCGCTGGAAAACTCGTTGTCGAGTTGTCTGAACTAGCAGCATTCAGTTCATCGAAGGCGGACGCGAATCTTCTGAAAAAAACTCTCTCAACTCAGGTTGACCGGTACCGGCCGCCGTATGACAAGGCCGCACAAGATTTTCCAAGGCGTTGCGTTCTAGTCGGCACAACGAACGATGATGAATATCTAAAAGACCAGACAGGCGGCCGTCGTTTCTGGCCCGTGAGAACAGGTAGAATCGACCTGGCCTACATCCGCGAGAATCGAGACCAGCTATTTGCAGAAGCTGTCGCCGAATACAAGAAGGGCGCTTCATGGTGGGAGATGCCTGAAGTTGAAACTGCAGCCGAGCAAGAAGCACGCAGAGAGACCGACCCGTGGGAGGCTAAGCTGGAGGAGTGGCTTGAGACAGGCCTCAAAGGAATGCAGCCTCCTCTCGAAGTATGCTCATCGTCCAAGATTCTCGAGGAGTGCTTTTCAATAGAACCTAAACACCAGAAGCAGGCCGAGAAACTTCGAGTCACGAGGATTCTAAAACTTCTTGGATGGAAATCGGCCCGCAGCTCAGACCCGAAAGAAAGAACTAGGCTTTGGAGGCGTCCACGTCCTCACCTAAGAACGGTCAGCCTATGAATACTGGGCATCTCGAAAGCGGCTCTAGTGGCGCTTCTGACCTGTGTGACCTATCTGACCCATCTGTTTCATTAAAAGCAATAACTAGTATTAGAGGCAATACCGGAGGGTTCCGGGATTTTAGGGAAAGTCGATTTAGACCGGTCTGGATCGGTCAACTGGTCAGTCGCAAAAAGGGGGAAAAATGAGTGATGAAGAAAACCAGGATGAGAAAAGGTCAGTCGCGGAGCGCGCTGAGATTCTAGCCAATGAGACGAAGGCGTTAGAGATCGAGAAGGACCTCCGAATGTATGAGGAAGCCGCAGCTCAGATGCGCTTCAAGATTCAGCGGCTTCGCGATCCGAGGAGCGAGAGACAGATTGTGCTCGATTCCCTAAGGGCCGACAAAGTCGCGAGGGGTTTATCCGCTGATGCTCCTAGGTCGGAAGTGGACTATGTCGACCGGCTAATGAAACAATTTCGGCAGAACCACCTCCGGGAGTGAGAGCGATGCCCGAGAAGCCGAACGGACGCCCATCCTGTTATCAATGGCTGCACCCCTGCATGGTGGAGCTCTACGAAAAGGGGTACACCCATAAAGAGGTTGCCGCTTCGTTCAACACCGGAGTCCGCACAGTTTACTCGTGGCTAAGTAGGTATCCGGACTTTCGAGCAAAGGTGAGAGAGGCAAGGCAGAGAGCCGCTTCACTAAAATAGAATAAAATAAGAGGAAAATACGTGAGCTACGACGGCTAAAAACACTCGAGACGCTTATCTGTGGCCGGTCTTAGCGGTTTATGCAGCGCGTTTTAAAACAACTGCAGAAAGGTTTCTGCAGCATGCCGAAACTAGTTTATGCATGCTCGTCGTTCGGGATTTTACGGCGTGAACCACTCATTTCAGTTTCACATAGCATTCGTAGTCTCGGCGCACTGAGGTGTTAAATACGGACTTTGGATCAATTTTTTGGGCGAAGATCTCATCCAACTCGCCTCCACTTGCGGTGAAGAACATTTCTCGAATAGGATCAGGCATCTGCTGGTTGAGATATGTGAAGTAGTTTTTGTTGGCTTCCCGCAATACGGCTTTATCAATGTTGCGTGTCTTGTACGCATCGCCAAAGATCAGATCGAATGGGGTTATTTTGTTAGGTGTCGCAATTCTCTGAAAGTACCATCCGAATTCATAGCGCGACCAATACTGAGCCTCACAATTGTTTGCTTTCAGGAACTCGCGATACTCGGAGACTGTCTTTTTGAAGTTGGCTTTTGGGTCTTGAGTTGGTGCAGCCTGTGAAATCTTCGTGGTGGGCGGGTCTTGGATCTCATTTGAAACGCATCCCGCAGAGAGAAAAAGTAAACCAGCCGTAATGCCCATCAAGAGTGTCATTGTTTGCGTTTTTTTCAGGCGCATAGTGCAATCCTTTTCGGCAGAAACGGGGCCCTTGCTTAGAGAAAGTGCTCAAAAGAATTCGGAATTCAGCCGATGAAAGGGGGATAGGATGATCCCAGGGGGAGGGCTCTAGTGCACAATCTTTTTGTTCTTACTTTGTTGCTCTTGGCAGGATGCGCAACACCTTCAACCTCGCCATCCGGAGCGTCAACCCACGCGACAATCCGGAATGAAAGGTGCCTGGAGTCGCCTAGAATTAGAGTTTTCCAAGTGCTGGATCATGGAATACTCGCCAATTTGTGTCCCACGAGTTTCAAGAGCTATTACGATGATGCCTTCGACGCCTGCAATGCAGATGGCGATACGGTCTATATGCCGGTAAAGCCTGCACAGAACGACTACGTGGATGATCAGAAGGTGACACTGCCCGACGAAAAATGTTTTGTGGCAGACGGCACTTTTAGTTACGTCACGGCAAAGGACATGAATAAGCGGGTTCGGAAGATCAAGATTATAGATGCTCAGACTCCAAGCCCTAGCGTTGGTGCCGAAAAGAAAAAATAGCATATTTGGAGTAGGGGAGTTTTTTGAGAGGGGAATAGATGGCAGGCAGACCAGGAATTTCTCGGGAGCTAGAACAGCTTCGCCTCTATGTGCTGGAAGTAAGAAATAAGTTGGCCGAACCGCCTGCTGCGATTAGCGAGTCGCAAGTCGGTAGCGCGATTGACGTAAGGAAGCTCCAGGCACGTCAGAAGCTCGAACGGATCGCAGGGAGTTTAAAAGAAAGTTCGTTGGGTTTGCAGGTGCAGCCGCTGGACAGAATTCATAACGAACTGCTTGCTTTGTCCAAGGAGTTGCAATCGATTCCCGAAGCATGCGCGGAATTGCAGCGAATTGCAGATGAATTGAAGAAGATCGCGGATGCTTTTCCGGCCCTAAAATAGGTGAAAATAAAGTCTATTCGTGGGCTTTGGGGGCTATCCACTCAATTTGAAGAGAGTTGTTGAAGATGGATTCGGACTCCATGTCGATAACTCCGTATTCAGCAGCGCTAAGATCGTCCTTGTCGCCCTTAAAGTACACGGCGAGGAAAACAATATAGATGATTTCCTCGTCCTCGATTTTTCGATAGATAAGTCGGTATCCACCTGACTTGCCACAATTCAAATCGCGCGCGCGGAGGCGCATCTTCCGAAGGCCTTGCGTACCAGGAACAACTCGACCGAAGTCGGGGTTGTTGCGAAGCACTTTCATCACATCTGGCAAGCTTTCCAGAATGTGGTGCGATGCCTTCTTGCCATTCTTTAGGCAGCGGTCGGAAGTGTGGAAGCGCGTTTCTTTGAAGGCGTTGCTCACTTACAGGTCTTCGGGGTCTTCTTCGCATCCATACATCATGAGCTGCGGATCGAGTTTGTCTTGCATTGCAGCTTCAATCCAAGCGGGTTCTGAGTGGCTAATGTCTGAAAGCTCTTTGGCGGTTCGCGCACCAAAGCTCTCAACCACCTGGGCAATGGTTTCCAATTCTTCTTTCGAGAACTTCGACATGTCAGCCACGGCCTTCGAGGAAATTCTTTGGATGCGGACGTCATTTCGGGCATCAAGAACTTCTCTGTTCATTGCGATTTTAGAATCGATCGATAGTTTCTTGAGGGTGCTCTCTCCTCGGCTGGGTACCGGACCGTGTTCATACTTGATATATTCAGAGCCAGTGATGGATTTGCCTTCTCCGCGCAAATGAGTGACGTCACAGAAGAAGACGAGCTTGTACAGCTTCGTAAGTCCCAAGTTTGTTACCTTGGGATTAGTCGCCAGATGAATCATCAACTGGCCTAGCTTTTCTTTGTTCACACTCATCTCGATACCTATCTCTTAATTCTAGCTTATCCTGTCAAGGCACTCCCATTACCACTATCTAAATGGACGTCTCTAAGGGGCACACTGTCTCACTCTTTGTGGGTTAGTTTGTGGGAGAGAAACGAAACGACCGTATAACTAATTGATATTACAAAGCGAAATGGCTCCCGGGGAGGGATTCGAACCCCCGACAGGGTGGTTAACAGCCACCTGCTCTACCAACTGAGCTACCCGGGAATAAGCGGGCAGTCTGGCAAAGTCAGGACGCGTTGTAAAGGCGAACACAGGGTGGAATGCGCCTTCTTTTGAGAATGTTACCTACGAAAGCACCTCCCACTGGCCCGTTGCGTCAGCTTCCTCGGCGTGCTAACCGATCTGTCTTGGACAAATAAGGGGGCTCATTGAAAAGGCGATATTCCGCAGCGACTGCGCTACTTCTCACTCTTGCTATGAACACTTCTGCCAATCCAACCAGTGGTACCGCCAACCGGTATTTTAGAGAGAACTTTCGCGACAACTACGTCGTCCAAGTCTATCTAGACGATTGGTCGAACTTAAGCGCGCAAGACCAGCTGCTCGCCTACCACCTCAATGAGTTCACGCTTGCCACCCGCGATCTCACTTTTAAGCAGAGCCACCCCAAGGGGCTGGAGCTGCGCAACTTCTTAGAAAACCTCTATGTGGGTTACAAGCACCTTTGTGGCAAACCGGGGTACGTCGCTGCGACTGAAAAAGAACTCGAAGCGTTCTTGAAAACTTATTACCTTTGGCACGGGCCCTATGTATGGGGCGGCCAAAACAAGATTGTTGTCGATCTTCCCGACGCGGACTTGCGAGCGGCTGTACAACTTGTCGAGAATCACGCAGGAGCAGTGACGGTAGCGGAGTACGAAGAGTTCGCAAAGCTACTGACCGATCCCGGTCATGAGCCGTACATCAAGGGGCCCAATGGGGAGCTCGGAACCCAAGTTCTCTACGTCGGGTTGACTCTGGATGAGATTCGGAAATTCCGAGACGCAAAGTATCCCAGCAAGTACATCCCCACCAATTCTCGGCTCACTAAGCAACCTGACGGCACCATCGTAGAAGAGTTCGCGCGCACGGGGGGACGCAATCTTCCTTTGCCGCCTCCCATGCCAGGGCAGAAGCAGTTTGATATCTATCAGTCTCAGATCTCTCACCTAGACACGGTTCTTCAGGACACTAATCTCTCCGAGAAGCAGCGAGTCCGATTTGAAACGACGAAGACAGAAACCGAAATTAAGCGCGACAAGCTCTATTTCAACTGGGTCGATGGAATTTTGGAAGCCTATGTAAATGGCAAAGAATCGACGATAAAAGGCGATGTTCCTCCCGGTTTGTACGCAGGCGACTTGAACGCCGGTATGCCTCACCTGGATGCGGCGATTGCAACGCTGCCCATGGGGTATGACAAAGCGGCCTTAGAATTTACGAAACGGGCTTTGCAAAGCGCAGGGGATAACCCTGTTTATAACTATGTCGCGGCGCACGCGGCAAATAAGGCGACAGGCGCTGTCCGTATGGCAGCAGGTTTCGGCGATAACTACGCTGACCCCCTGGCCCAAACGGGATTTTGGAACGCATGGGTTTTCCAAACTTTGCAAAGCGACCTGGTAAAGAAGGTCACCGAACCCCAACAGATCTTGAAGTTGCAAGAATCCATCCCCTGGCAGCGCCAGTTCGACAACCCGAATCCGGTTGCGAACACGACACTCATTGATTGGATGCTCAGCGTGGGTGGTCTCTGTCCCGCGTGTCCCGGAGGCTTTAATACAGCCGACGATCACTTGGGGCGCTTCGCGCCCAGTCTGTCGACAATCGTGGTGAACTGGACCACCGCCCGGGCGCAGGGATCGGCGCCCGGAACCGCCGGAGAGTTCTATCTCAATCAAACCGATCGGGATCGCATCGCCAAGCGCATGCCCGAGATGGGCAAACTGGCGATCGTTTTGCACGAGTCGTTGGGCCACGCGATTGGCAATCGTAAGGCGAACTACGCCGAAGAAATCACGCCTCATGGTCAGATGTTGGAAGAAGCCCGAGCCGAAGGTGCAGCGGCCTACTTCATGGGCGACCCGGACGTTATGCGCATAGCAGGACTCGATGAAGAAGATTTGAAAGCGTACTACCTCGACTTTGTCACCGATGCGCTTCTCATTTCTCTTAATCGAATTCCTGAGGGAGATACCCAGTACCGTCGTCCTCATGAACGCGCGTTCAATTTGATCTCCCACTATCTTCTGGATGGAAAATACGGGGTCAGGGCGATCAATGAAAAGGGAGAGCCTTGGACGGAAGGGCAGAGCGTTTATTTCGAAGTTGCCGACGTTAAAGCCGTGCGAACGGGCCTAGGAAAGCTCCTTGGCGAACTTATGTGGATTATCGGTAAGGGAGACAAGACTAAGGCGGCGGCGCTCGATGCCCAGTACGGAGTTGTCGTGAACGATCAATGGATTGCTCAAGCGAAAGCCCGCGGCAAAAAAGTCGACTTTAAACCCCAGTGGGTGGCACTTCTGCCGGAACTCCGAGCGGAGAGAGCGGCCGATGGTAGTGTTGAAAGTGTGAAGGTTTGGACGGACACGAGTTTCCTCAATCAGCAGCTGCGCTTCTCGGGAAAGCTCAACCCGAAGGGTTGCGCGGAAAGTTTAGCGAAGTAGTCGCGGGCGTTGAGGGTTAAGACCGGAGGGATTTCAAAATCCCTTTGGAGATTTCTTTCAGCGTATCGAAAACCCCTCTGCCTTGGAGCGCGACGGCTTCGAGCTCCGGCGCGCCAAAAGTATTCAATTCCCCGTGAAGTACTTTCACGGGAATAGGGTTGGGAACATCACGCTTGTTGAATTGAAACACGATGGGCATTTGGCGCAAGTCGTAGCCCTCTTCCTTTAGATTCTCGTCGAGGCTCTTAAAGCTCTCCAGGTTCTCTTCCATGCGGTCGAGTTGCGAATCCGCCACAAACACGACGCCATCGACGCCTTTGAGTACCAGGCGGCGGCTTGCATCATAAAATTGCTGTCCTGGCACAGAGTAGAGATGGAAACGGGTACGAAATCCTTTGATGTCGCCGATATTGAGCGGCAGGAAGTCGAAAAAGAGGGTGCGCTCTGTTTCATTGGGTAGCGAAACCATCTTGCCGCGGCGATCGGGGGCTGTTTGTTCGTAGATGTGCTGGATGTTGGTGGTTTTACCGCTTAGGCCGGGGCCGTAGTAAACCAGTTTGCAGATGATTTCTCGCGCTGCGTAATTAATGAACGACATGATTCCCCCGGTAAGGCTCATTCTAGGGACGAGCTTCGAAATGCACAACCGGTTCTGTTGCAATAGGAAGCGGACGCGTTCGCAGTCAGGCCGATTTTGAGCCTCCGCTACTTGGCATGTCTTCTGCAAACTACGTACTGCAGGAGGCAATTATGTTGCGATGGGCAGCTACATTTCTAGTTATCGCTATTTTGGCCGCATTTTTTGGTTTCGGTGGAGTATCAAACGTCTCGACCGATATAGCAAAAGTGCTCTTTTTCTTATTTATTGTCGGGTTTGTCGTGACCGGTTTGCTGGGCCTCGCGGCGGGCAAACGGCTGACTCGCTAAAGTACGACGCGGTTCTGTAGGGCTTTTCCCAGGGTGGCGCTGTCAAGATATTCGATTTCAGCGCCAACGGGAATTCCGTGGGCGATACGGGTGACTTTGACGTCGACCGATTTAATCAATCGGGCAATGTACAAAGCGGTCGTGTCGCCTTCTACTGTGGGATTTGTTGCTAGGATGACTTCTCGAACAAGGCCCGTTTTGAGCCGTTCTTGAAGTCTTTGAATTTTCAGTTTGCTCTCATCCATGCCGTCCAGTGGAGAGATCACCCCGTGAAGGACGTGATACTTCCCTTGGAAATGGCGACTGCGTTCAAAGGCGAGTAAATCCGAAGGCTCTTCCACGACACAGACAATTTCCTCGCTGCGCTCGGAGTTAGAACAAATCTTACAGATGGGCTGCTCGGTGAAATTACAGCAGGTTGTACAGGCGTGCAGGCTCCCACGGGCAACGTGAATGCTCGTCGCCAGGTCATTAGCGAAGTCTTCTGGTTGACGGAGGATAAAGTACGCAAGCCGCGTAGCGGTTTTCACACCAATTCCTGGTAAGCGCTTGAGCTCACCAATCATCGAATCCAGGGCCGTAAATCCGTGCTGATTATTATCTTCCACTTATTGAATGCCGCGTAACATGGCGCCTAGGGGGCCGAGGTCGCCGGTCAAGCGCCCCATTTCTTCTCGCACCATTTCCTGAGATTCCTTCAGCGCCTGATTCACGCCGGAAACCACCAAGTCTTGGAGCATGAGAGTATCGGCCCGTTTTAGCATTTCTGGGTCAATGACGACACTGAGAATCTGTTGTTTTCCATTGGCCGTCACTTTGACCAAGCCGCCCCCAGTTTCTACTTCCGTGGTGCGCTTTTCGAGAGAAGCTTGCACTTTCTGCATTTCCTCGCGCATCTTCTGCGCTTGTCCGACGAAATCTCCCAGTCCTTTGAACACGTCAAACCTCCACGTTGATATTCACGACTTCTGCACCGAGCACTTCTTTTGCTTGCAGAACAGAGGGGTGCTGAAGCGCATCCTTCTTCAGTCGATCGGTTTCATCTAGGCGGGACTTCTCGACGCTCTGGATCACTCGACCATCGCCGCTCGCTAAAGCCAAAGAGACGTCCGGACCAAAATGCATTTTCAAAAACTCATCTAAGTCCTGCCGGTTCTTCGCATCCTGCGCTTGTCGTTCGTAAAAACTTCCCTGCGAGAATGCCAAAACGACTTTTTTTCCCGGCTCCATTCGAAACTCACCATGGCACAACAAGGCTCCCAGCAGGGGGCGTTTCTTACTCACCGAATCGATGAAACTCTGCCAATTGGGTCCTGACCCGACGGGAGCGGATCGTACCGGTGGAGGAGGCGCTTCGCGCTCGGGCATCGCTTCCATCGGTTCTTCTTCTGGCGGGGGCGCTTTTGGGGTTTGCTCTTCTGCGACCGCAATCGGAGTACCCGTCGTAAGAGCGGCTTCGAACTTTGCCAGGGCATCGAGTTGGCTCATACGCACGGCCGACATTTCTAAGACGAAACGCGGCAGGCTAGCCCAGGCGAGTTGACCGGTGGCTTGATTGAGAATCTGCGCCATGCGTTCAATGGCTACTCGTGAGGTGTTGGCAGCGATGGCTTGCAGCGCTTGAAAGTGGGATCCCGCAATGTCGAGCTCTTCCGCCGTCAGCGCAGCATTCGACTCTTTGGACAGCACAATCAAATAAAGAAAGCGCAACTCTTCGAGGCAGCGTTCGGAAAAGTGCTTCAAGTCCACTCCGGCGCCGTGCACTTCGTTGAGGAGCGCAAGAATGCGCTTCGTATCCTTCGCCGCAATGGCTGCCCAAAATTCCGTTACAGAGCTAGTGGGGCTCACGCCGAGAGCCGCAACGATTTCCTTTTCCCCGATTTCGGTGGAGCACGAGTGATGCGAAAGCACCTGATCCAAAAGCGACAGCGCGTCTCGCAAGCTTCCGTCAGCGTGGCTAGCGATCACTCGCATACCTTCTTCGCTTACTGCCATCTTCTCCGTGGCCAGAATATGCTTCAAGCGCTCCACAATTTGTGTCTGGGTGAGGCGACGAAATTCAAAGCGTTGGCAGCGCGAGAGGATAGTGACCGGAATCTTCTGCGACTCCGTGGTGGCCATGACAAAGATCACGTGCGGAGGTGGTTCCTCTAGCGTTTTTAACAGTGCATTGAAGGCACTGATACTGAGCATGTGCACTTCGTCGATGATGTAAATTTTGTAGAACCCAGAGGAGGCACTGTAGGCAACGTTATCGCGAATGCTACGAACGGCTTCTACGCCGTTGTGAGACGCGCCATCGATCTCGGCGACATCGACCGACCGGCTTTCTGCAATAGCGACGCACTCCTCACAAGTATTGCAGGGGACTGCGTCTTTGGCGTTTGGGCAGCGGAGGGCTTTGGCGAAAATGCGGGCAACCGAAGTTTTTCCTACGCCACGCGCGCCACAGAAAAGGTAGGCATGCGAAACACGCTCGGTGCGGATTGCATTTTTTAGAGTTTGAACAACATGGGATTGGCCCACGAGGTCTTCAAACTTGTGGGGTCTCCACCTTCTCGCGATTGCCTGATACGCCATAAAAAAAGGAGGCTCGGGGATCCTGCGTCGCACTCTTCACATTGCTACCGCTGCTTCCTTCCGGACCTGACGGGGTTCACAAGGATTTGCCGCGCAGGGCCGAGCCATAGGTCGACTATAGTCAGTTTGCTTCAGGCGGCAACCGATGATTTAATGACTTCCTGACCATGAGGAAACCTATGAAAACTATGCGCAAATTCTTCGTTTTGGTGAGCCTGCTGACAAGCGCCACGTTTTACTCTCCTTCTGCTGAAGCGGTTCCCTTCAGCATATTGAACTTCCAGGTCTCAGGGATAGGGGTCTTTTCCGGGGCTTCCAGTTCCTTTTTCGTTCACGGTGCATGGACGCCGTCGGTTTCTCTGGGGCTTTTAGGGGTTCGCGGGGAAATCGGGATTACCTCGTACGACTTCGGCGGGCTGGGGGGACGGTTTGTTGCGACAAACTATGATCTCTACCTCCAATTGGCTCTGGTTCCCATGGTCACTATTGAAGCGGGTGTCGGTCAGTATATCTGGCACGGACAGGTTCAGAATGGCTTGGGAGTAACAGGAAACCTTGTTTTCACGGCAGTGCCGGGCGTCTCTCGCGTTTTCGCGGGCTACACGCGTTTCACAGCCGGCGGTGGATTTAATATCGTCAAAGCAGGCATCGGTTTCGATCTCTAAGGGCCCGCAACGTTGCTAGATCCCCAGAACAGCCACCTTCATCGCCAAATGCGCATTCTGTCGCAGATCGAACGCCGCCGGCGCTACCGTCACTGGGTGCAAGCTTTTCAAATTGGAATGGTTCTGTTCTTCGCAGATCAAATCGTCAAAACCTATAGCGCTACACGATTGGAAATGGGCAGCCAAACCCCGCTCCTCGGACAGTCGGTCATCAAACTTGCCCGCATCCCCGACAAAGGAGTGGCAAATCAAGATCATCAGACCCCGTTTTATGTCGGCTTGGCACTTTGGTTGGGCGTGGGCCTGTTTCTCGTTGCGAGGTTGCGGCGGGCCGGCTCGGGGGAGCTCATCGGGTTTTCCGTCGTTTTGTCTGGGGGGCTGTCCAATTTGTTGAGTCGCGCTTTTCCCTCTCAGGCCATTGATACCTTTGTCCTTCAGCTCGGGGCTCGTCGCTTCTTGGCTTTCAACATCGCTGACGCTTGCGTACTGATCGCTTCCTTCTTCTTGATTCGTTCACTGCTGCTACGCAATCGCTACCGCTTTGGAGGCCTACGATTTTCTCGCCATTCGATCTGAGTCTGCTTTTTTCGGGGTTGGCTCTGGTGGGGCTGATACTCGGAGCCAAAACGGTCTACCGGGTGCTTCGCAACCGAGAGCAAAAGAGAAGGCATGCACTGCCTATCGACAAGAAGGATCTCTAGTACGCGCTGGGGTTGTTGCGGTACTCAATTTTTTCCCACTGAACCGACAGGCCTTCAATTTGCTCCTGCCAGTAGCGCTCCGAACCGAAGTTAGGCCACGCTGCTTTGAAGGCGCCATCCGACCAGCGCTGCCCAATCCAGGAGTTGAAACACATCATGCGTAGTGCGCGCAGGGGCTCAATGAGTTTGAAGCTTTCCGGATCGAAGGCGCGAATCTGTTCGTATGCTTCGAGCAAAATGGCTTTGCGCTGTTTGCCGTCATCATCGTCAGCACCTGAGAGCATCCAGATGTCCTGCACCGGAGGCGCGTAGCACATATCGTCGAAATCAAGAAAGTAGGGGTCATTCATTTTCCAAAGCACGTTGCCTGCGTGACAGTCGCCGTGGAGCAGAATGTATTCGGTGTTCTCAAACCAAGGGTCAATCCGATCGCAAATCTGATTGACGAGTTGGGAGTAGCGAGTTTCAGCGGTGGGAGGGAGGCACTGTAAGTCCTTTAACGTTTTCAACGTGTCACGCCCGTAGGTGGTGGGGGTGAGACGAATACGACTTCCCTTTTTGTAAGATGCTCCGACGTTGTGAAGGCGAGCGAGAAAGCGTCCGAGGCGTTCCAGCTGTTCCGGATTGAGTTCGGGTTCAAGCCTCCCTGGGCGCTTTGGGAAAACGGTGTACCAAACGCCTTTGATTTGGAACAAGCATTTGCCTTCCGCGTTTTCCATCGCACGCACGACGGGGATCTCGTTCTCATCGAGTGATTTCAAGAAGGCATGCTCGGTCTTCAGCGTCTCTTCGTCCCAGCGGCCGGGTCGGTAGAACTTGATCACTCGATGCGACTCATCTTCCATTTGCACGTCGTACACGCGATTTTCCATCGCGTTCAAGGCGATGAAACGTCCCGTGCAGCGGCCTCCAAAAGTTTCAACGGCATCGAAAATCACTTCAGGAAGAATCTCGAGAAAGTTGTCTAGCTTGGCAGTGGTCACCTGCCGTCTCCTTTGGAAAGACGGGCTTCCAGGCTGCGTTTGCGATCACTTTCGCCGAGTTGAGAGAGTAGGGCGCGAGCCTCGTTCCAGTTCCCGCGCCTCAAATATACATCGACCAAGTCGAGCGAATCCTCCTCCCACCTTTGAATTTCGCCAGTGGCGTCGCCACCGCTCGCTTGAATCTGCCGGATCCTTTCTTGCTGCATGGTGTTACGCATTCTAAAGCTCTCTTCGGCAGCGGGCTCATTTCCATTTTGCAGTTCAACGGAACCGACAAGCCCCATAGTGGCTGGGTTGGGATCGGTTTCTGCAGCCGCGCGCGCGTATTCGGTTGCCGCCTGACTATCTCCGGAAGTGGCCAGCAAATCTGCTAGCGCTGCCGAAGCCGCGCCTTTATTGGGAACGTCGCTGCTCAAGAGTTCTTCTAAAAAGGCCACACCCCGTTCCACTTGGCCGGCATCTAGATACGCGCCGACGGCGTCGTAAAACGCCGTGCCATTGCTGGAATCGGTTCGAAGGGATTCTTCCAGGTAGGGAATTCCCTCTTGAGGGCTATGGAGATCACGGGCCAACGTCACTCCCAGCTCGGCCATGAGCCGCGCGTCTTTAGGATTCTTAGCAAGCGCCAGCCGCAAGCGCGCAACTGTCTGAACGGGAGTTTCCGCTTTTGCGACGTCTTTCGCAGGAGCCCGGGGACTGGGAGCCGGGACGGGAATTTCTTTGGGCTTTGCATCGAGCTGGGCAGATAGCGGCTGAACGGGGGCTTCCTTTGCGGGCTCGGGAGCAGGCTCGCTTCGAAGGTAAAGCACGCCTGCAATGAGACCGACCAGACCTGCTGAAATGAGTAGTTTGCGTGTCATGAGAGGCAAAAGCTTGTACCACAGAATAAGTCGTTTGGGGTATAGAGGCTAGGCTCCAAATAACCCGAGATTCCAATGAGATCGCATCCTCACGCGCCGTCCGCATACCAGGCTCCCGTGCCCATGACCGCGGAAGAGGTGCGTCTTCGGGGCTGGGATGCCGTGGACATTGTTCTGGTTTCCGGTGACGCCTACATTGATCACCCCAGTTTCGCCATGGGCATTCTGGGACGCGTCCTTGAAGCGGAGGGCTATCGAGTGGCGATTCTGGCTCAGCCCGACTGGCGCAGCTGTGAGGCTTGGCGCCGCTTCGGTAAGCCCCGACTCTTTTTCGGGATTAGCGCCGGCAACATGGACTCCATGATCAATCATTACACCGCGAACCGAAAGGTTCGTAACGATGATGCTTATTCGCCAGGCGGTCAGATTGGGCTACGTCCCGATCGCGCGACGCTGCCTTATTGCCAACGGGCGCGCGAGGCTTATCCCGGTGTGCCCGTGATTGCGGGTGGGGTAGAGGCGTCGCTTCGCCGCCTCGCGCACTATGATTATTGGAGCGATACGGTAAAAAAATCGATTCTGCTCGATGCGAAAGCGGACTTGGTGGTTTACGGCATGGGTGAGCGACCTATTGTGGAGCTCGCACGCCGGCTGAGTGCGGGCGAAACGGTGAAAGACCTGCGCAATATGCGTGCTGTCGCGTACGCGCTGGGAAAAGCGGAGATGCCCACTGATGAAGTTTGGCCGGATGCGGTCGGCCAAGGCGTTCTAAAAATCCCGTCCTTCGAGCAAGTGGTCAGCGACAAAATGGCGTTTGTCGAGGCGACTCGGGCCATTCACCTCAACACAAATCCTTTCAATGCGAAGACGCTCGTGCAGCAGCACGGCGATCGCGCCGTCGTCGTAAACCCACCGGACTTACCGCTGAAAAAAGACGAGATGGATCGCATCTACGACATGCCCTTCTCACGAAAGCCGCACCCCGTTTACAAAGAGTCGATTCCCGCTTTTGAAATGATCAAAGACTCGGTGACGATCATGCGCGGTTGTTTTGGGGGGTGTACGTTCTGTTCGATTACGACGCACCAAGGGCGCATTATCCAATCGCGATCGCAGGAATCGGTTATCGGCGAATTGAACAAGCTGGCAGCCAGTCCAGACTTCAAAGGTGTCGTGAGCGATATTGGCGGGCCAACGGCCAATATGTACGAAATGCGATGTACGCGCCCTGACGTCGAGAAGAAGTGTACGCGTCTTTCTTGTGTGCACCCCACCGTCTGTAAGTTGTTGGGAACCGATCACGGCCCCCTCATTGAGCTAATGAAGAAGTCTCGTGAAGTGCCAGGGGTTCGCAAAGTGTTTGTCGCAAGCGGGGTGCGCATGGATTTGGCGCAACAGTCTCCAGAGTACCTCGAGGAATTGGCGAAGCATCACGTCGGTGGTTTGCTCAAAGTCGCGCCCGAGCACACGGATGAAGCGACTCTGCGACTGATGAAAAAGCCTTCGATTGCGAATTTTGAAAAGTTTGCGAAAGACTTTAAGGAAGCGACGAAGCGAGCCGGGAAGCCAAAGCAGTACTTGGTGCCTTACTTCATCGCGAGCCATCCGGGTTCGGATCTCAATGCGATGATTGATTTAGCGCTGTTCTTGAAACGCAATGGCTACAAACCCGATCAGGTTCAGGATTTTATTCCCGCTCCGTTCGATATCGCGACCTGCATGTATTACACGGGCATCGAACCGATGACGCGTAAACCCGTGCATGTAGACAAGCACTTAAAGAATCGCAAGCTACAGCGAGCGCTCATGCAGTTTTTCAAGCCAGAGAATTACTTCGCGGTTCGCGAAGCACTGGAGCAGGCGGGCCGCACCGATTTGATCGGCACAGGTTGCGATGCCTTAATTCCGGCCTACCCGCCTGAAGCGGCCATGGTTGCTCGTCGGCAGAACGTGCAGAAAGAAGTGTCGGGCAAGTACGTCCACACGATTCCAGGGCCAGCTCGCACCCGCGGACGCCCCAAGGGCTGGCACAAACGTGTGCGTGCTTTCAAGGAAACTTACGCTGACTAGAGGCATCTTTCGGAAACTAGCCTTTCTTGTTTTTGCTTGTCTTTAGAACCGCGAGCGCTGCAAACGGATTGTGATGTAGCTCGGGCGTACGCTCACGGGGGGGTGGCGGTTTTCGGGGCTGAGGTTTTGGACGCGGCCGCGGTTTCTCCGGGCGCGCTTGACGGGGAGGGGGCGCAGGTCTTTCCTGCTTCATCGTCAGTGAAAGTTGCTTTTTGTCGAGATTCACTTCGAGAATCCGCACTTCCACTCGGTCGCCCGGGCTCACCACTTCATGGGGGTCTTTCACGAAGCGATTGGCGAGCTGCGACAAGTGGACCAATCCGTCTTGGTGAATGCCGATATCCACAAAGGCGCCTCAGTTGGTGACGTTGCTTACAATACCCGGGCAAGTCATGCCGGGCTTCACGTCTTTCAATTCGAAAATGTCTTCACGATAGAAAAATGGCTTGAAGGGATCGCGCGGGTCACGTCCTGGTTTTTCAAGCTCACCGATTAAATCCTGAAAAGTGAATTCACCCAGTTGCTGTGCCAGTTCGGTAGCGGCCTTGATCTTCTGGGCTCCTTTGCCCAAGAAAGCCGAAACGGCTTCTCCCGATTGACTGGCAAACGCTTCAAGCAGCGAATAGCGCTCAGGGTGGACGCCTGTGTTGTCCAGTGGGTTCGCACCATTGGGAATACGCAAAAAGCCTGCACTTTGCTCGAAGGCTTTGCTAGAGAAGAAGGGAATACCAAGCAAGTCCTGTCGTGAGAGAAACGTTCCCTTTTCATCGCGCCTTTGCACGATGGCTTTGGCAAGCGCGGGCCCGATACCAGAGACATAAGCCAGCAAATGAGTGGAGGCGGTATTGATGTTCACGCCGACCGAGTTCACACAAGACTCAACCACTCGCTGAAGCGTTTTCTTAAGCGTGGGTTGCGGTACGTCGTGTTGATACTGCCCTACGCCGATGCTCTTGGGGTCGATTTTTACCAATTCAGCCAAGGGATCTTGCAACCGCCGCGCAATCGAGATAGCGCCCCGAATAGTCACGTCCAAGTCAGGAAACTCTTCGCGAGCTACTTCGCTAGCGCTGTAAATACTGGCTCCTGCCTCGTTCACCATGATCACTGGAATGACGAGGGACTGCTCTTTTAAATAGGCTCGCAGAAACAATTCGGTTTCACGTCCCGCCGTTCCATTTCCGACCGCGATAGCATCGGGCTTAGTCTTGAGGATTTCCGCCAGCAACGCCTTGGAGGCTGTCTTCTGTTCGTCGGTTTGAAGTCCAATCAAGTGATGTGAGAGAAATTTACCATTGGCATCGAGGGCGGCAACCTTGCACCCGGTCCGAATTCCCGGATCAACCCCGATGACCGATTTTGCTCCCAAGGGAGGCGCGAGAAGCAGTTTGCGAACATTCTCGGCGAAAACCTCGATGGCAATTTCGTCAGCCACCGACTTGATCGACCGGTGCACTTCGGTGTCAATCGCGGGGCGTACATACTCTTGATACGCCGACAGTGCCGCCTTTTTGAGAACCTCTGCCCCAGGGCTCTCCGGTGCAGTACAAGCGAGTGCTTGGAATGCGTTGATCAGCTGACTTTCAAACTCCGGCTCGGTCAAAGGGCCACCAATACGGGCAACTAATTCACCTTCGAGCCAGCCCCGTCGAGCCGCTAAATACCGGTGCGAGTTTTGGGGCAGCCGAAGTGATGTTACCGGCTCTTGATAGTCGAAATACTTTTCATATTTGCTATTCGGCTTGGCTTTTTCACCTTTGCTACAAAACAGAAGTCCCTTCTTAAAGAAGGCGTTACGTACTTGGTTTCTTAGGTCTGCATTCTCTGCAAGACGCTCCACTAGGATGGCGCTTGCGCCCTGCAAGACGGCAGGTACATCCAAGATGCCCTTTGCCTCGTTTCGAAAAGTGAGAGCCCAAAGATCCAAGGTCTGGCCCGGAAGCGGCGATTCGGTCCCGTGCCCACAGTTCCAAATCCAATCGGCGAGCGGTTCGAGACCCGCCTCTTTCGCCAGCGTCGATTTGGTTTTTTTCTTTTTCTTGAACGGCAGATAAATGTCTTCCAATTTATCCCGCTCGAAACAGCCCATGATAGCCGCTTTTAGCTCAGGGGTGAGCTTTCCCTGTGCCTCAATCTCAGCAACCACGTAGGTTTGGCGCTGAGTCAGTTTGTCCCAATCATCTTTGCGATCGATAACCCGTTCGATAGCCACTTCGTCGATGTTGCCTGTGGCTTCCTTTCGGTACCGGGCAATAAAGGGGATGGTAGCACCGTCCGCCACGAGACGTAGAACTGCCGATGCAGATGCAATCGGAATCTCGGGGTGTTGTGATTGAAACCAGGATTCAAATGTCACGGCCGGGGCGTTCCTCGTGATGCCAAGGGATGAAGAATGCCACCTCACGTGCACCGTGGCAAGACAGTGAAACGTCGGATATCGTTTGGGGACATGCGACATGTAAAAAAGGTCCTTTTGGTGGTTCTTGCCGTTGGCATCTTTCTGGCGGGGTACCTGTATTGGAAGTCCAGGGCGCAGGGGAGAGCGGCGGTACAATGGGAGAAACATCCCGGTATTCATGTGACCTTCGACAAGGACGGGATCCCGACCTTTACTGGCACGGATTGGGACGTTCTGCTTGAGGCCCAGGGGTTTGTGCTTGCCTCCGATCGCCTCTTTCAACTGGATCTTATGAGACGCAGTGCCTCGGGGCGTATCGCAGAGTGGTTGGGAGGGAAACCTGCTGTTTTGGCGTGGGATGCCAAACGTCGCAGTGAGGATTGGGTGGGGGTTGCAGATCAAGCGGCCGCTGATTTGCCAGGTAAGGAAAAAGCCGCTTGTGAAGCGTTTGCGCGAGGTGTGAACTCTTTTATCGATGCCTATCCCGGTAAGTGGGGTGTGGAGTTCGATTTGCTCTCAGAAAAACCTGAGCCGTGGCGATGTCGAGACAGCCTCCTCATTCTACTATCGATGGTTGAAGACTTAAGTGAATCCATCGATGACGAAGCGCCTGCCGCCGTTTGGCGGAACCACTTGTCCGCTTCGTGGGAAAAATTTCTTTTCCCGGAAAACCATCCGTGGAACCAGCCGCTCTTTGGGACGCCCGGACCTTTATTTGTCTCGATCCCCAAAGAGGAGTGGATTAAGCCCACCCCGATTCCTGAGACAATTGAAACCGAATTCCATGCCCCTTTTGTTCCGGGGAGTAACGCATGGGCCTATCGCGGTAAAGCCGGCGTTTTCGTGGCAAGTGATCCGCATCTATCTGCTTCGGTCCCCCAGCTTTGGTACCCACTGAGATTTAAAAAGGGGGACGATCTCATTACTGGCGTCGCGCTTCCCGGAATTCCTGGAGTGGTGATTGGTCGAAATGCACACATCGCATGGGGTTTTACCAACGCCAAGCAGGACGTCGATGATCTCTTGGAAGAGACAGTGAGCGAAGACGGAAAGCGCTACGTCCATCACACCCATGCGGGAAAGAAAGTCTGGGAGCCAGTTGTAGAAAGACCCTACGTCATTGAAGTGCGGGGCGGTCAGCCAGTACAGGGGATTGCTCGGTTTACCCATCGCGGTCCGCTAGCCAAACGGGAGTACCTAGGAGACGGATATTACTCCCGGCAGTGGAGTGCCTTTTCCGCTGGAATGCTTCGGTTGCCGACGGTTGCGCTGATGGAGTCCTGGGATTGGGAAAGTTTCAATCGAGCGGTGGATGAATTTCCTTCTCCTGCGCAGGCCATCATCTTCGCTGATGCGAAAGGTGGCTTGGGAATCCGAGTGTCGGGCAGAGACATTAAACGTCGGGTTTCTGGACTAAAACCGGTTGCTGCCGAGAAAGGTGAATGGCTTGGTTTTGAGCCGGCCTCGAAACGCCCAAGAAGTTACATCCCTCCCGGATCGGAATCGGTGTACTTAACGACTGCAAACGAGCGCACTTACGTTTCTACCTGGGGTGAACATTGGTCGAGCGATCAGCGCAATGATCGAATCAGAGCACTGCTCTCTCAGAGCGACTCACTCACGGCGAACGACATGCTTCGTATCCAACTCGATACCCACTCTCGTTTCTATTTGCAGCTGCTCGGCTGGATAGGAACGCACTCAAAGCCCGTGACTGATGGACAAAAGAAGCTCATTGAGAATTGGAAAGCGTGGAAAGGCGCAGGAGAGGGGGCAGAACCGGTCTTTGCGCAAGCCGTCTTTGCGGAGACGCTCCTCACGGGGCTCGTTTTGGATCGAGTGAGGGGGGCATTCTTACCCAAGGAGCAGAAAAAGGTGCCCTACCATTGGAAGCTAGAGAATGCATGGCTGCTCTCTCTCATGGAGAATCCGAGCGGGTTTCAGGCATTGGGGATGAAGCCGTCGGAGGTGGCTAGCTGGATACTCGCGTACATTGAACAGCATGCGCCCCATCCCGAAGGATACTCCGAGGCGAATCGATGGAAAGCGCAGCATCCGTTTGCACGTGCGATCCCTGTTTTAGGAAGGCTGTTCGCTGTCGACGAACACCCCCAAGTGGGTTTTTATGGGGTGGTTCGAGTCGAACGGCCCCTTCATGGAGCTTCATTGCGATTGGTGTGGGATCTGAAAGGCGCGGAAAGTGGATCGTGGATTTTCCCCGTGGGCCAGTCGGGCCACGTGTTCTCTCCCTACTATCAGAATTTTCGCAAGAGATGGTTCGCTGGCGAAACGATTCCGATTTCTGGTTTAGAAGTCAAACCGTGAGCGGTAGCGACGACGTTGAAAGAACAAGAATCCGAAGAGCAAAGTTAGCGCCACAAAAGTGCATGCAATAAGCAACGGATTGTGCGTGATGAAGCTCGCGATTTGAGCCGAAGCCATTTGCGGCTCCTGTTTCGCGCCTTTCGCGGCCTCAAAGGACGGAGCATAGAACTGAATAGTGGCTCCTTCTTTCAGAAGGGTCCCGTCATGCAATCCATTTACAGCAGCAATTTCTCGCCAGCTCTTTTCGGATCCCAGTTTTTCCATTGCAATCGATTCCAAGGTCTCGCCTGCCTTGAGCTGCACAGACTCCGTGGGGATGCCGGCTTCGAAATAGTAGGAAAGTAAGGAGGGATCTTGGGCCCTTTCCCCCGATCGATAGTAGATGACTTGTCCCGTGGACCATTTTTCCTCGGCGCCATTCCACTTGGTTAGTTCGGTGGCGCGCTCAGGGGATCCATAAAAGAGTTTGGATAAGCCTTCCGCGGTGTCACCCGCTCGGACGAAGTAGTAGCGATTCAAAACCTCGCCTTCCCGAACCACCGTCTTGGGCTCTAGCTCAGAGGCGAGTGTTCCAGAAACCACCGGGGTCTGTGTGGCGACCTCACGAGCCAGGGGCTTTGCTTCGATGGACGGGGCCAAGACCACACGGCGCGCGCTCTTGGTTGCCGGGGGCTTTTGCGGTTGAGTGATCGCTTCATGGATGACTTCGGGAGCAGGAGGAGCATTGAAACCGTCCATCACTTCGGGTTCCGAGAGCTGCGCGAGATTTTCTCCAGCGACAGCTTCATACCCATCTTCGGCAACAACCTCAGTGTTTGCGTGAGAGCACGCAAACAAAACGGGTGTAAGCATAACGGCGATCAGGTGAACGAAAGGGTAGGACGTTTGGTTCTTCAACATAAGACGTCTCCTCATAAGCTTCTCGGTATATGGTAGCGAATGGCGAGGTCGGAACGATGCGATAATGGTGAAGAAATCACCAAACTTACGCGTATTCGACGATTCACGCCTGGAGTAGTCACGGGTAGTCGGTGACTACTCGCTAGACAGGTCGCATGGACCGGCGTTGTCCGGCTGAAATCGAGATTCAGCCAATCGCAAAACCGCTCGCTTTTTAGCGAGAGATTTGCCAAATTGCTCATCTCAAGGAAGGAGCTGTTTTGGAGTACCAGTGCGAGGTTGCCGAGTCGAATCGCCTGACACCGTCTGTTTTCGAACTTAAATTTCGGACCGATCATCCCCTCGATTTCAAGGCTGGTCAGTACGTCAGCATCGTTGTGCCTTCACCAAACCCTGGCGAGAAGCCCTTGAGACGTCCTTATTCGATCGCCTCGGCGCCGGGAATCCATCCCATTGAGCTCTGTATCCAGGAGATACCTCACGGACCAGGAAGTAACTTTCTTGCCAAGCTTAGACCCGGAGATCGTTTCACCGCGCATGCGCCTTACGGATACTTGCTCTATCATCCCAAACCAGATCGAGATGCGATCTTCATCGCGACAGGAACGGGAATCGCTCCCTTTCGTTCGATGGTAATGTCGCAAGAGTATATGAAGTCGCCACCTCGTCGCGCAACGTGCTTGCTGGGCGTGAGAACCAAGCCAGAGATTTTGTATCAATCCGATTTTCATTCTCTAACAATGCGTTGGGTGCCTTGCCTTAGTAAGGAATCCGTTTGCGAAGAACCCAGTTGCAAGGGACGCGTTACCCAGTATCTACGAGATCACGCTGACGAGATTGAGTGGGCGAAAACAGAGTTCTATCTCTGTGGAAATGGTGCAATGATTGATGAGATCCGGGTTCTATTGAAAGAACGTGGCGTCTTAAAGGAATCGATACACCAAGAAATATATTTCAAGCCGCCGAAGGTGATCTAGGCGGCCTTCTTTTCTGGTGCGATAGCAAGGGCAGGTGACGCAACGGGCACGGCCTTGCCGGGGCGTCGGAATGCGACGAATGAAAAGCAATTCTGAAAGGCGCGGTTCTCGCTGGCTTTCACAAGTGAGTTCTTGAAGTCACTTAAGGGTTTTAATCCATTCTTTGAAAGTGTTTCCACAACCGCTGCACGGGAATCATCGACACTATTTTTGCGAACGACTGAGGTGTAAGTGACCAGCGATTCCCCTTCTCCGAGCGTTGCATGGAGGGGGCGGAACGCAAGCCCGGCGGCCGAACCCAGACTTCCGCTTTGAGCGGCAAACATTTTCTCGTCCAAAATGGGTGTCTTAGGCCCCGCCTTCCAAAGAATTGAAGTAGGCGCACCACAGTTAAAGAAGGAGAGGTTGCCAGTATCCACATCGATTTCAATGGCTGTGGCGACCAACGTCACGCGACCTTTGAATGCAGTATAGACGGCGCCATTTAGTAGCTCGAGCACCTCGGAAAAAGCAGGAGGTCGGGCCGTGTAGCGGCTTGCCATGCGACGTATGTTCTCCAGCGTCGTGCGAAGCATAAGCCCCAACAGAGCGCCCGAGATGCCCTCGATGTTGGCAGTGCCGATGATGATCTGTCGACGATTTCCAACCGAGTAGAAATCCCAAAAGTCTTGATGCGAGGGAACGCCCAAGGGGCGGTGATGTACGAGTTCCCAACTGTCCGCAATCGGCTTGGGGTTGCCCATCGAGGCCCGCAACGTTTGAGTAGTCGCAAGGACGGCATCTTTCTGCCCCCGCTCGAACTCATCGCGCAGGCGCGCCTTGAAGCTTTCCGCGAGATCGCGGAAAGCGCGTCGAACAATGCGAAACTCGTCATTGGCGATAATCTTAGGAATGCGATCGAACTCGCCTTTGGCAAGTAGCTGAGCTGCGGCGGCCGTATTGCGAACATTGCGCGTTAGGCGCCAGGCGATGAGTTGAGAGAAGAGAACGACCAATCCTAAAACGGCCCAGACGCCATAGCCGAGTTCTTCCCGAATGGAGGCCATCACGGCTTCCGCTTTGCTCTTGCGAGATTGCGCGCAAAGAAATAGGCCGGGAACCCCGAGCGGTGAAACAACGCTCAGGTAATCCTCGCCATCGTGTTGCCAGGAGAAGCGCGTGCCCTGGGTCCAGTTAGAAGGCAAGAGATCGACGGGAAATGTCGGGAAGAAAGATTTCTGATACTGGGTGAGCTTCGCGCCATCCGGGTGCGCTACAAGATTGCCCTTTTCAGTCACGACAAACGAGGGCGCTGTCTCGGATCGGCTGAGTCTTGAATTGAGCGAATCTGCAAGCACGTCGGCGACAATCAAGGTGCTGCGGGGGTCACCGTCTAGCTTTTTGCCGTACAAAACGTAGGAATGAACGGCAATCGACTTCCCTTCATATTCAAAGCTGCGATTCAGCAGTGAGGACTCTTGGGTTCGGGAAAGGGATGCGAGATTGAGCGGCTGATTCTGATTAAGCAGATAGCCAGTCCTACTCGGAAGGTTCTTTTGAGAAATAAGTGAGGCATTGGAAAGGGTGCGAGTTTTGAAACCATTGCCGACTGGTTCATAGAACGTGAGGCTCAGGAGCTCGGAGCGAAAGTCAGAGGAAGCGTGCATGAGAAGGGCTTTCTCCCCAACCGTAGGCAGGAGGTCTGTGAGACGCTCCATCTCGGCTAGCTTGGCTTTAACGACGGTTTCAAGCTCGCTTCGAGTGGCAAGATTGACCGTATTGGCGGTATCCATCGCGACCTGTGCGCCATGATCGGTCACGGCTTTTTCGGTCACTACATAGAGCACCCCTGCGGTTCCCAGCGCTCCAAGCGCTGCAACCAGAAAGAGCTTAAATCTCAATGGGATCAAGAACCACATTCGCCGTAGACCCTCCGCACTTCTTATCGGCCTTTGCGCACGAATCCTAAAGGCGCTCAAGTAATTATAACGCACTGCCGAAAGGGAGACGGGGGAGTATTGATGCAGCGCGAAGCGGAGGCATTGTCGCCTTCTTCGTTCATTGAGAAGGGCCTACTTTTGGCCTTTCTATTGAGTGCTTGCTGGGCGGGTTTCCGCTTCGGCACCCGTTTGCAAGCGCATGATCCTCGCGAGCTATCCCAGGGTTACGCTTCGCGCATCGGTAGTGAGTGGACACAGGCGCGACTTTTCCCTGGGATTGCACCCATCGAAAGCTGGGTCGAGACCCAAGCCTCTTTGACGCGGCGAACTCAGACCGCTCTAGCTCGGGGGTTGGCCTTCAACTACGTCACCAAGAACTACCCTGTCGAAACTGTGGAACTAAGCTCCTTCGATGACTACGGAATCAAGCCAGTATTTCCTCTTCCCGGTTCGGTCTTCAAAACTCGGGCAGGCGGCTGCATCGACTTTGCGTGGACAGAGATTCCCGTAAAAGGAACGCGGTATACCCTGGAAGTCGCAAAAACTCCCGGTTTCACGTTCTATAGAAGCTTCGGATCGGAAACCAACTCCCTCCGATTGCGTGCCAATAAGCAAGCGGACTATTTCTGGCGCGTTCGAGCCGCTGTTCGGCGAAACGCAAAGGTCAGCGTACCCTCTACCTTCTTGGTTGTGGAACCGCCGATGACTTCCGAAGAGAAACGCCTGAAAGAGATGGCGGCTCGCGTGAAAGATCCGAATGCCTGGCTAGCCGATCTCCAATTCTGCCGATAATCAACCTTCGTGATAAGATCTGTCTCGTCGGTTGAACCATGTTTTTCTACATAAGCAAAATTCTTCAGCCATTGCTTTGGCCATTCAATCTCGCGTTGATCGCGCTCATTGCCTGCGCCGTGTGTTTCTACTTTAGAAGGATTCGAGAGGCCCGTCTATTTTCCGCAATTGCATTGGGTATATTGTTCATATCCAGTTTGCCGTTCGTTGCATTCTTTCTGTTTGGAAGTCTCGAGTCTCGCTACCCTTCACTTGATGTGAACCAAGTTCAAAAGGCAGACGCGATCGTAGTTCTGGGCGGAACGATTTTCACGAAGCAGCCGCCAAGGTTGGTGGCGGAAGAAGCCGGTGGTAGCCGATTGGTCCCCGCCGCGCGGTTGTACCGGGCGGGAGTCGCTCCGCTGATCATCGTTTCAAGCGGGGTTCAGTATCAGTTGAGCGACGGCACTCCACGCGCTGACGGAATGGACATGCGTGACTTTCTCGTCGATCAAGGAATTCCGGCCAGTGCCATTCTTGTCGAGGACCGTTCCCGCAACACGGATGAAAACGCTCGGTTTACACGCGAGCTGATGGAACGCGAGAGAATCCGTCCAGCGATCATTTTGGTTACCAGTGCCTTTCATTTGCCGCGCGCCGTTGCCATGTTCGAAAAATATGGATTTGAGCAAATCACTCCCTTTCCGACGGAAAAGCGGGTGAATACAGTGAGACGCTGGACAGAGTTATTGCCGGATTTAGCTTCCCTCGAACTGACGACATCCGCCATTAAGGAATACGTCGGTCGCTGGGCATTTTATTTCAAATAGGAGACTTCATGAAACGACCCGTAGCCATTATCGGTTCTGCAAGAACGCCGTTTTCCAAAATAGGAACTTCCTACATCGAGTATTCGGCTTTGGATTTAATGGTGGGTGCAATCACCGCATTGGCGGACAAGTTTCCGATAAAGCAGGAGCGACTCGGTGAAGTGGCCGTGGGAACCGTTTTTCAACACCCCTCTGTTTGGAACTTCGCACGAGAAGTGGTGATACGTGCGAAACTGAATCCTGAAACGCCAGGCCTCACTATTTCGCGCGCCTGTGCCACGAGTTTGGATGCTGCGTTTGTCGTCGCACAAAAGATTGCATCCGGTCACATTGAGGTAGGAATCGCAGGGGGAGCAGAGTCGATGAGCGGCGTTCCGATGTACCTTCCACCGCGGCTCGCCAAGCAGTTCATAAAATACCGTCAATCGCGAGGGTGGGGCGACCGGTTTAAGGCGCTTTCAGGGATTTCATTCGGCGATGTCCGAGTTCAAGGGCCTGCGCCAGAGGAGCCTAGCTCGGGTCTTCTGATGGGAGATCACTGCGAGAAGATGGCGCAGGAATGGAAGATCGGGCGTAAGGAACAAGATGAACTTGCATTTCTCAGCCACCAAAACGGCGTCAAGGCATGGGATCGTGGATTCTACGACGGTATCGTGGCCCCTTTTGGGGGGTTAAAAAAGGACAGCATCTTGCGAGCGGATACCACCCTGGAGCGACTTGCGAAGCTCAAACCGGCGTTTGAGCGCTCGGAGAAGGGAACGTTGACCGCGGGGAACAGTTCTCCACTCACGGACGGGGCTTCCTGCGTACTGCTCGGGAGCGAAGAATGGGCCAAGAAGCATGGACTGCCGGTGCTAGCCTACCTCACCGATGTTGAAACAGCCGCTATTGATATCACCAAAGAGGGTCTTCTGATGGCTCCCGCGTATGCAGTGCCGCGACTACTAAAACGCAACGATCGGCGTTTGCAGAGTTTTGATTATTACGAAATTCACGAGGCATTTTCGGCACAAGTGCTTTGCACGCTGAAAGCCTGGGAAACGCCGGAGTTCTTTACAGATAGATTGCATATGGAAGGCCCACTCGGTTCTATCGATAGAGAGAAGCTCAATGTAGCCGGCGGTAGCGTCGCGCTGGGACACCCGTTTGGTGCAACAGGCACTCGGGTGTTGGGTACGATGGCCAAACTCCTTGCAGAAAAGGGCAGCGGAAAGGGCCTTGTCTCTATCTGCACGGGCGGAGGAATGGGAACGACCGCGCTGGTGGATCGCTAATGTCCAAGGCCGCTCTGATTCGGGATTTACGAAAGATCCTGCCGGCGGACGGCCTGCTTACCGACCCACACGATTGCGAAGCCTACAGCACGGACTGGACCAAGCACCCAGGCAAAGCCGGGGCAGTGGTTCTACCGCGTAACGTTCAGGAAGTTGCCGCGATCTTGAAAGCTTGTAGCAAGCACAAACACCCGATTGTTCCCTCGGGTGGTCGAACCGGTCTTGCCGGGGGCGCCGTTCCTCTCAAAGGAGAGATCGTGCTTAGCATGGGCCGCATAAAGGCTATGCAGCCGGTGAGTCACCTTTCGCGAACCGTGCGAGTGGGGGCAGGTGCCATTACCCAGGATGTTCACAACCACTGTGAAGAAGAGGGACTAACCTGGCCAATCGATCTTGCCTCGAAAGGATCCTGCCAAATCGGCGGCAATCTATCGACGAATGCGGGTGGATTAAAAGTGATCCGTTATGGAATGACGCGCAAATGGGTCACGGGGCTTCAGGTAGTGACAATCGATGGAAGAGTTCTTGAACTCAATAGCGGGTTAGAGAAGAACAATACCGGCTACGATCTCCTGCAGCTGATCGTCGGTAGCGAAGGAACGCTCGCAGTCATCACTGAAGCAACGCTGAAACTCACTAGGGTTCCCGCCGCAAAGGGAAAGAGCGTGTTTTTCTTTTCCCTGCGTGATCTCAGATCGCTGCCGATACTTTTCGAAAAGTTTCGACGTGGACCCTTCGAGCTCCACGCCTTTGAATTTTTTTCTGATAAATGCCTTGCTGCCGTTGGAGAGTGTCTGGGACGCAAAAGCCGACTTCAGAAAGCCGGTAGCTATTATGTCATTGCGGAAGTTGTTGGAGAAGAAGCCCGAGAGGGCTGGCTCGAAGAAGTCATGCAGCTAAAAGGGGTGGAAGATGCTTCTGTCGCTGACTCTCCCGAAGATCAGCGAGCTATCTGGGGCTTGCGTGAGGGCATTACCGAGAGCCTTGCACGTTCGGCTGCTATTCGTAAGCATGATCTCAGTGTGCCTATTGCCGACGTAGCGCCGTTTCTGGAAGAAGTTGAAAACGCGGTGAAGTCTTTTCAGATCGGGCTTTATCTTTTCGGCCATTTTGGTGACGGAAGTCCACACGTCAACTTGGTCTGTCCGAATGGGCTGTCCGCTAAAGTATTTGAGAAGGAGTGCTCCAAATTTGAGCCGAAGCTCTTCTCCATTCTTCAGAAGTTTCATGGAAGCATTTCCTCTGAGCACGGAGTGGGCGTGCTCAAGAAAGAGTGGCTGTCTTACAGCCGCGGCAAAGAAGAACTCAAGGTCTTTAAGAAGATCAAATCATCCATGGATCCGCGAGGCCTATTGAACCCTGGGAAAATCTGGTGAATCCCTAGTTTTGGATTTTCACGGTAACAGTCGGTGATTGAACCGTCTGCCCACCCGCCAAGCCCGAGAGCGAGATTTCCCAGTCCCCATTGCCGCGAAGGGCAGTGTTGAAGCTCAGGTTAATTTTCGGTGCAACGTGGGGCGTGTGGCGTTCGACAATTTCACCTGTCGTCAAGTTAAGCGCCTTGAATAGCAGGCGGCTAAAAGGCACAGGGGTAGACTGAAGGCTAAACTCAAGGACCTTCTTTCCGGTAAGGACGTCGCCTTCCTTCACATTGTCGATAGAGACAGAACCGGTTAGCAGCCCATTGAGGACATAGACCGTTCGAGGCTGACTATAGACCATGGTACTTGCGCGATCCGCAATGGCGATGAGCTGGTAAACACCCTCTGCGATTGCCGAGGTATCAATCATGACCGTTTCAGATTGAGCCACTTCCCCCTCCAGCACCTTCGTTGCTCCGCTCAGCAGCTGCCATCGAATGCGTTGCGTATCAGCAAAAGTCGATTCGACTTCGATAGCTGCAACGCCAGTGAGCACAGCGTTGTCCCTGAGTGATCCCAATCCCACCCTTCCATCGAGTTGCCCGACTTCGATGGACCACGTGCTTGAGCCCACTCCCGAGTCGTCGTCCCATGCAACCCTGAAATAGCCCTTCTCACCCCATTCTTCGCCCCAGCTGTTTCGAACGATCCACGCTTTGTCGGCGTCGTTCCAGCCTTCTATAGTAACGGCGTGTCCGCCCAGCTGCGCGCCACTCGTGTGGCTGTAAACGCCCCCCTTGTAAAACATGAAGTCTTCGTAGATGGCCATCGTAGCCATTAGGGGGCCCTTCTGAAGCGCCTTCTTCAAAGCTTCCATTGAAACGAAAAAGAAGGATGTCATAGAGGAGCGAGTGATCTTGGTCGATCGGCTCTTGGAATCCGAACAAGTACGATTACAAGCGATGTCCTTTCCAACGGCGCCGCTTTCGTAGGGGAAGCAAGCCTCGTCGGGGACGCCCGTATTTTGCAGAAACGAAAGCGCCTGCGGGGCCTGCCAGCCCCTCGCGCAGCCACCGCCACCGCAGGAGAACAAGTGTTGCGGGGAATACGCCCAAGGAGAATGCGGCGTCTTCTGAGAAATATTCATCTGAGTTTCCAGTAGCGCAATCGCAGCAAAAGCCACGCAACTGCCGCAGCGCCCCTGATCCAAAATCGGCGATGAGTAATTGATTCCTCCGGCATTGCGCCAATCGTGTGAGGCCGGAGCCCACGTGGGAATCCGGTTTGTTTTGGGCTCGAAGAAAAAATCGGAGTGATCAGCGATTTCTGCGCCTAACATCCGCTTCTGCTCATCTCGCGTGAGTCTGGACATTTTCGTCGGACCGGCAATCCATTTCGCCCCAGTGCGCGCGAGTTTTGTCTGCAGCGCATTAAGCGTGACCGCCTGCGCAGATGTCGTTACGGCTGAAAGGGCCAAAAGCAGAACCCACGAGATTCTTCTCATAAGAGACTCCCCAGATTTATTTATTGCTGTTTGAAAGGCGAAATCGGAATGCGACCTTAAGAATATCGCAATGGGCGTCAAAAGGATACAATGGGAGGGTGAGATCCCTCGTCGTCATATTGGTAATTCTTGCATCGAGTAACGCGAATGCCGCAGTGGTCACGAAGGTTCTTCCGCAGCACGTACTGCTTGAGACGCATGGCGCCACTGAGAACTTTCAACCGGGTGAGAAGGTCTGTCTTCAGATTGGCGGGAAAATTTCGGCCTGCGGCGAAATTGTGAAGCGAGTGGGATCCAAGGCCGCGCTTCGAGTGAGCAAGAAAGCCAAAGGCTTGGTCTTGAAAGAAGGCGCGACGATCGCTTTGCGAGGGCAGCTTCGTTCGCCCGCCTCTGCCGCGAGTGTCCTCACGAGCCGACAGGAAGCGAAAGGAACTTCCCCAGGGGGAGTTTGGAATTTGAGCGTAGGGGCCAACGGAGGTTTGTCTTACCTATACCCCATTATCCATGTTGAATCGGAAATTGGGGATGGTCTGACCGTAGGTGCGATGCCCTTGTTCATGTACCTGCGCGGATCGTTGTCCGCAACGACTGGCTTTGGTGGATTCGCTACCTTTGGGTACTATTTTGGGGGCAATTCTTTTCGTAAACTGGGAGTGTTGTTAGGTGGCGGCGTCTACTCGCTCTCTCTGACCTATGACGGCTCTACCGAGAGCCTCTTTGGACTAGCGGGGCTTGCGCAGCTGCAATACCGAATTGCGCTTGGGAAGAACTCGAATTGGCATATCGGTATCAACGCCGGCGGTCAGTACGTCCTAACGAATAACTTTCAGTTCTCGGTGAGTATCGCCGGACTCTCGCCCCTCGCCAGCGCTTACGTAGGCGTCCGCCTCTGATCCAAATGCTGATATAGTGAGCGCATGGCTATTCGCATGCTGTGCCTATTCTTCTTGGGCTTTTCCTCAGGCCTTCCCCTTCTGCTGATCGGTTCCACTTATAAGGCCTGGATGACCGAAGCGGGCGTCTCTCTTGCGGCCGTGGGTGCTATCGCGCTCATTCAGATTCCTTACTCGATTAAGTTTTTGTGGGCTCCCTTCATGGATCGCTACACGCTGCCTTTTCTAGACAGGCGGCGGGGGTGGATTGCGGTTTCTCAGGTGCTGTTGGCGATATCTCTTTTTGCCCTTGCCCAGATGAACCCCGACCCCACTACGGTCATTCCCCTGCTAGTCGTCGTCGCATTTCTCTCTGCAAGCCAGGACATTTCCATTGATGCCTATCGACGAGATGTGCTGAAGAACGAGGAACAAGGTCTAGGAGCTTCGTTTGCAGTCAATGGGTACCGTATCGGTTTATTGCTTGCGGGCGCAGGCGCCCTGGGGATTGCGCAATACTGGAGTTGGGAAGCTGCCTATCAAGTGATGGCAGGAGCCATGCTGGTATCTGTGATTTTCACTTTCCTCTCCCCGTCTGTTGCAGGGACGGCTTCGCCTCCCCAATCGTTAAGAGCCGCGGTCATTGAGCCCTTTATCGAGTTTTTCTCACGAAGCGGATCGGTCGAGATCTTGGTTTTCATTCTGCTGTTTAAGATTGGCGATCAGATGGCCAGCGATATGTTTAATCCGTTCTACCTGATGGTTGGATACGAGAAAATCCAGATCGCAGCTATTTCAAAGGTGTTTGGCCTTTGGGCCACGATCGCGGGTGGACTCGCGGGTGGCGTCTTACTTCTTAGATTCTCTCTCTATAAATGTTTGTGGGTCTTCGGAATTCTTCAGGCAGTTTCCACTCTCAGCTACTCATGGCTAGCAACCGTACCGCCGACCATGACGGGATTGGCCTTCGCTGTGAGCTTTGAAAATTTCTGCGGGGGTTTAGGCACCGCGGCTTTCGTTGCTTTTATGGCTTCGCTAACGAATCGGCGGTTCACCGCAACTCAGTACGCTTTACTCTCAAGTCTAATGAGCGTACCCCGTGTTTTTTTCGGCGCCTGGAGTGGTGTGCTCGCCGAGCAAATGGGCTGGGTCCTCTACTTCGCCTTCTGCGCTGCCATTGCTATCCCAGGGCTTCTCATGCTACGCCGTTTTCACCGATGGTCCACGCCAGAGTGAATTGAAACAACCTCTCGCGCGAGAGGTAGAACATCTCCTAGTAGATGTTGTAGAATGCGTGCCATGAAACAACTTCTCTTGATTCTCGTTGGCTTTTCCCTCAGTGCTTTTGGTTCTGATGGTAAATGTAATAAATTCGCGGCGGAGGCGAAAACGGGTAAATGGTTTGAGGCCGCCGCCAGTTGCTCATTTGGGCCGGGTCCAACGGTTTTGAAATGTGAGGCGTATAAGGACTACGCTCTGAAACGCACTGCCGCCGGCGGGCATTCGGAGTTGGCAACGGTCCAAGGTGTGCCCCTTCAAGTGACGACAAACGGATGTGAGGACTTCTTAACGCACGAGTTGGGGATGACGTTTTCAAATGCTGACAACCTTCCACAGAAGGTAAGAAAAGTATTCGAGGGCTTGAAGCTAACAACGAGCACCAATTGGTTCTTGTCTGAGTTCGACGATCTCATGAAGTTGAGCCCTGCCAAAGCATTCCTGAATGGTGGCAAAGAAGGTTCGAAGAAGTTCTGTGGTCTAAAGCGTGCAGAAACTAGTGACGCACCCTGTACTTATAATGATTCTTCAGTTCATGGAGTTACCATTAAAAAGAACAAGGGCGAGGTTGAAGTTCTGATCAGCTTCTCTACCGCAGCATAAAGTCTGAGCCATGCCCTATTCGCACTAAGTGAAACACGCCTTGCGCGCGCTGAATTTATTCGAAAGATAGTAAAGGGTGTGGCATCTGTTGGGAAATAGCAGAAAGTGAAACGTGATGATTCAATACCCCTTGAAGTTTACAGTGCGCTCGCAGAGTTCGGCAGGAATCCAATCGGCTTGGCAGAGCCAAGCGCAAAGCTTTGATCACCAAGTCCCCATGTCGATTCCTCTTGAGTTTGAGGGACCGGGAACCGGCTTGAGCCCCGAAGACCTTTACGCGATGGCTCTCCAGAATTGTTTTATCGCGACCTTCAAAGTATTTGCTGAGAAGTCGAAGCTCCAGTTTGAATCCATCACGACGGAGTCTGTTTTAGAAGTCGATCGGAATGAGAAGGGGCACCCTTGGATGGCTCGTATTGCTATAAAGGTGACCCTCAAGGGAGCAGATCGAGAGGATACAGCGCGAAGGCTTCTGGAAAAAACTTCCCAGAGCTGCATGATTTTGAATTCTGTCCACACGCAGAAGAACTTTCAGTTCGAGCTGGTCCCTTCGGGGAGTCCTGATTGAACGGCATCCTGATTTTGGGCAATCAGCTCTTTTCGACAGTCTTTTTTCCAAAGCTCGATAGCAAGAAGGCGAAAGTCTTTATGCGGGAAGATCTCGAGCTGTGTACCCACTTTAAGTACCACAAGCAGAAGATCGGGTTTTTTCTATCGGCGATGCGAAAGTATGCCGAAGGTCTTAAAGACGCTGGCTTTCAGGTTCGCTACGACAGATTGGGCCAAGATTCGGCTTCCTTCGAAGCAGCCTTGGCCGATTTCATAGATAAAGAGAAGGTCGATCATCTGTACCTCTTTGAGATAGAGGACAAGTTCTTTGAGGCAAGAGTCCTCGATACAGTAGCTCGGATAAAGGGTCTTAAAGTAACTCAAGTTGCTTCGCCGATGTTTCTCACCACGCGGGCCGAGTTCAGAACGTACCTCCAGGGCACCAAGAAGCCTTTTATGAAAACCTTCTACGAGAGTCAGCGCAAGCGGTTGCGCATTCTTGTGAATGATAAGGGCAAGCCGGACGAGGGGAAGTGGAGTTTCGATGAGGAGAATCGATTACGCCTCCCCAAAGATTATCGGCCACCCGAAATACCAAACTACGTGATGGATCCAATCGATGCTGAAGTCGCCAAGGTAGTGGAGAAGTTCTTTCCTGATCATCCGGGTCAAATGGCGGATTGCTGGCTGCCCTCTGACCGAAAGTCCGCGCAGACGTGGCTACAAGATTTTTTGGATCAGCGCCTGAGGAATTTCGGATCGTACGAAGATGCGTTGTCTAAAGACCATCCCTTTATCAATCATTCAATTCTTACTCCCTTTTTGAATGTAGGACTGCTCACGCCCGATGAAGTCGTTGACCAGACTTTGAAGTCGGCTCAAAAGCAGGGAATACCGATCAACTCTTTAGAAGGGTTCATTCGACAAGTTATCGGGTGGCGGGAATTCATTCGCGGTATCTATCAGAACTTCAGCGACCGGCAAGAGAGCACAAACTTTTGGGGCCACGGGCGAAAGCTAAAGGACAGTTGGTACACCGGTACCACGGGCATTGAGCCGTTGGACGATGTCATTCGAAAAACCCAGAAGTATGCCTATGCGCACCACATAGAACGACTCATGGTGGTTGGCTCGCTGATGCTTCTGCTACAGATTCATCCTCATGAAGCCCATAGGTGGTTCATGGAGATGTTCATCGACTCATCCGATTGGGTAATGGGCCCCAATGTTTACGGCATGGCCATCTTCAGCGACGGTGGCATATTTGCGACGAAGCCTTATTTTTGCGGGTCCAACTACTATAAGAAAATGGGCTCTTACAAAACGGGCGATTGGCAAGACGGAGTGGACGGCCTGTATTGGGGATTCATTGATCGCAACAGGGAGTTCTTCTCAAAAAACCCAAGGTTATCCATGATGGTCAAAACGTTTGATAAAATGGCCTCCGAGAAAAAGAGGCGAATTCAGTTAGCTGCCGATGACCTGCGAGAAAAGCTTACTGGCTAACCGTTATTGACTGAAATAAAAACGATGAGAAGCGCCAACAACAGCATGATGGCGGCCGGCATCGATTTGATAAGTGGGTCTCCCACTTTAATGTGCATCGCCAACGCGCCAAGCATCAGCACTAGAAGCAAGAGCGCCGCGGGAGCTACGAGTGGCGGCACCCAAATACCTACCAGAAGCGCGAGCGCGGCACCGATTTTTAAGGCGCCGATGAGATACATAAACCAAGTCGGTAAACCGTAAACCGCGAACTCTTCTTTCAGGTTTTGTGCGCTGGCCCCCCGATAATTGGTGCTTTTATTGAAGCGAAGCAACCAGACATTGAGGAGGCCCAAGGCAGCGACAATTTGGAGCGAAGAGATGAAAGTACTCATGGGATACTTTATTCATCCAAGTTGTTTTGAGGGGCAAGCTTTTTCGGGAGGGGGTCCCGTAAGGACATCTCGCGGGAGAGGCGGCACATCTATCACTTGGATTCACGTCTCCAGCGCAAACACCGTTCGAACGATCTTCTGATAGAATTATTCCGCTATGTCGCCACCACCTCTGCCGCTCAAAGTCATTCGGTATTCGCATCGCCGGTGGTTCTTTCAGAATGTCGTTCTGGGATTACCTGCGATTGCGATCTATGTGGCTTTGGTTCCCAAGTCTCGAGAATTCTTCCTTAAGCCTCAAGGGATTGCGCTCGCGGTTGGGTTGCTTGCGCTCTTTAATTGGATTTGGAAAAGGCGTCAGGACAAGGGGCAGCGGATGGCGATCTTTGCGGATCGTGTGCAACTGGTGGAAGGCGCTTCCACTGTCACTGGGGAAGTCTTCTTCAAAGATGTCTCGATCTTTAAAGTCTATTCCGAGGACATCGGCGGAACATTCTGGGCCCGGCTGACGGGCAGCGAAGACGGTGTGGGAGTGGGCGTTGTGTTTGCCAACGGCCCCGGGCTTAGTCACTGGCCGAGCAACCAGCTATTTATTGGTCCTCGAATTTTCAAGTCAGGGTGTGATCTTGTCTTGGGGCGCTATTACGAACAAAGAGTCCCGGAGGTAGTGGCAACCCTGAATTCCTACCTTCGCATGCACCAACACGGCCTGCCTGCCGTGAGTCTTTAGAACATCGCCGCAGACTCCGTGGCAATTTACAAAAACGGGTTGTTCGTTTCGACCAGTAGCTGCAGTGTCTCCCGGGAGGTGTTTGGTGGCGGAGAGAGTGGGATTCGAACCCACGAGAGCTGTTACACTCTACACGCGTTCCAGGCGTGCGCCTTCAACCACTCGGCCATCTCTCCAAAACGCTTTTGGTAGCATACTGTTTACAGCTTGGCACTGGCTAACAATTTTCGTCCCCATTCCCCCAAGAGGGTCGTTACGAGCCTGGATTGAGCCCTGTATTCCCTCTGAGTTCAGGGAATTGAACTTGCAACTTTCACTGTCCGAATGGACGCCCCTAATAAATTTCAGGCGCTCGTGCTGGGAGCTATGCTCTTGGCAACCCCCCTATTTGCAGAAAAAGGCGGGGATCATGAGCCGGGAACGGCCCCCGAACAGGGGCCTTCTACTGCATTGGCGTCCCCGGGTTTAACCCGGAAAGAAGCGCTCGCGCAGGGACTTCGCGAAGCGGGCTTGAGTCCGCAGGCCCTTAAAATAGTGGAGCGGGAGTTTCGTCGTACGCCGCGCGTCGATGCCAAGACTTTTGACAAGGTCATTGCCCGAGTCAATTCCGAGAACAAAGGGCTCATTACTTCCAGTCAGGCCGAAGACTTGCGCCGCCTGTTCAAAGAAAACCTAGATGGAGTAAATGGCGAGACCGGAGTTGAGCTCAGCGAAGCTGCCCGGGAAGCCCTGCAAGCGACGACTGCGAGTTCTGAAGAAGGCGCGCCGATCCGTGGCACCGAAACGAAATCGGTGGATGGGGCCAAGGGAGCCAAGCCCGGCGAGAATATTTCTCCAGAGACGCTAAACAACTTGATGAAGACACTAGGCGCGCAGTTTGGCCGTGGTGGATCGGCAGGCGACTTGGCCGCGCTGGATGGCGCAGGCGGAGCTTTGGGCGAAGCGGGCTTGTTCGGGGCCATTCGAGGACTTTTAGGTAAAGACAAAGACGGAGCAGGCGGGCGCGAGGATCGTTTGCCCGAGGGTGGTCCGCCTCCGGGTTTTCCACGTCCTGGCGAGTTTGGTGGCCGTCCGCCTGGTGGGCCCGATCGCGGCCGAGATGAGGACAAGGGTAATAAGCACGATACCCCACCGCCTCGAGAGCAGAAGAGTTTTAATTTCCCCACGCCTCCCAGTGGCAGTGGCGGGAACAACAAGAATGATTCGAAGGGTCCCGAGCAAGCTTCGGGTCCTTCCGATCCTCCCCGCAGAAAAATTAAGGACGAAGAGGAACTTCCCAAGCCAGAGAAAGATCCTCTTGCCGGGATCACTCCGAAGGAAAGTGTTTTGGATGTCGATCCCCCTAAACCGCCTCCTCAGGTCACTGGGCTTCCTCCGATGGGACCCGCAGGTGGTTCGGCCGGTGGTTTTGATCCCAGCGCATTCGGTGGCGGCGGATTTGGCGGCGGCATGGGTGCCGGCATGGGAATGGGTGCCGGAGGTGGGATGATGCCTGCTGGCGGTGGCGGCGGAAGTTTCGGCGGTGGCGGTGAAGATTCCGGACAGCTCTTTGCGTCTGTAGGCGGCGGTGGCGGCTATGGTGACATGCCTCCCGGTGGTTCTTACTCGATCGCAAAGGATGGCGGTTACGGTGGTTCGGGTGGTGGCGGCAGCTCTTATGAATCCGACTCTGGCGGCGATGACGATGGAATGGATTTGGGAGACTACGCAGCTCCGAATGTGGCGGGACGTGTGCCTAGCTTTGCCGAGCAAATCGATATGACCGTCAGAGCCGACGAAACGGCGGGTAATTTCCTGCTCGCACGTCAAAAGAACTTTTTGGCTAAGAACCTTTGCTCGAGCGATTACTCGCGCGCCATCGGTATCTGCCAAACGATGATCGAGCGTCAGCGCAATGCGGACAACTGGCGCAATCTCCAATAAAGTTAATCACGGGTTGATAGTAACTGCCCGCTTGCAATCAAAAATAGATTGGCGGTGCAGGCGCTTCGGCTTTTTCCATGCGCTTCAGGCGAAAGAACCCCTTCATGAGTTCCGAGCACGGCACTTCTTCAATGCCCCCTTGCACCGCTTTGAAGCGATGGTCATAGGTGCCCCGCTGTATCAGAGGCAGGACAGCTTGGATTCCAGCCCCCTTCGGATCGCTACAACCGTATAGGACAGAATCCACACGGGCCCAAAGCAGCGCGCCCGTGCACATCAGGCAGGGTTCTACCGTCACATAAAGCGTGGTTTCGGGAGGGAGGCGCCATTGCCCTGTGCGCTGGGAGTAATCCTCCAGCGCCCGTACCTCTGCGTGGGCGACGGTGCGTTTGAGGGTCTCTCGTTCATTGGAGCCCTGGCCGATAATCTCTTCTTTGCAGACAAGAACGGCCCCTACTGGAACTTCATCACGACTCGCGGCAAGCCGGGCTAAATCCAGGGCGATTTGCATGGGTTGAAACATCCCCCGCTTCTACATCAACTGGATTGGTTCGCAAGTAGGTGGTTGGGGGCTAACGAAAACCGCCCCGCGCCATTGCGGAAGCGACAAAGACGATAAGGACGATGAGATGAAGCTCAGCGAGATTCATCACAAAGAAGCGAGAAAGCAGGGTGCGGTCGGCAGGAGTGAGCGTCGTTTTCTTCGCAATCCTCCATTGAATGAGCTTTACCATGGGCCAAATCTCCAAAACGAAGATCAGCCCGAAAAGCGTCATCTTCAGCCAGAACCAATGGCTATTCAGATAATAGGCTGTGCCCTTCTCAAAGCCCCCGAAAGCTCGAATCAGGCCGGTCGCAATCCAGACCAGGGCCGCAATACCCCAAAGGTTGTCGCCCATATAAAGGCGGCGCAGTCCACTTTCAGAGGGGGAACGCCCCAGGCGTTTGAACTCCGCCCCTCGAATCACAAGGCCTGCGAATCCGACGGCTAAAGAGAGGTAGTGAAAAGCGGCTAGAAGTACTGTCATGCTTTTGAAAAATGGTGCGCCGGGCAGGAGTCGAACCTGCGACCCTCAGATTCGTAGTCTGATACTCTATCCAACTGAGCTACCGGCGCCTATATAAACGTGCCAAGGACAATACATCAAAAGCTTGAAATGACAACCGCTTCAGCCGTTAAGCAAACTGCCCCTGAAACTCTCCGTTAGCCCGCATTCGGTCGATGATGTGCTGCACACTTCGCATTTTGTGGCGGGTCCAGTCAGGCGCCACGAGTTCATCCCATCGAGAAGAAACGGCAGCAAGCCGGTCTACGGCAATGGTGGGTCGTAAGTGCTGCAGGAAAAGCGCTACCCGTTCGGCATAGGCTCCCAGCTCCAGGGGTTCAAACTGCCCCTCCTGATAAAGAGTCTCTAGTGGGGTGTTTTTCAGCACGTGCAAGTTGTGCAATTTCACGTGGTCAATGGGCAGCGAAGACGCGGTTTGTGCGGCTTCAATCACTTCTTCGTTCGTTTCACCGGGTAAACCGAAGATGAGGTGGATACCTAGGTCGATGTCACTCGCCGATTTGATGCGCTGAATGGCATCTAGGGTCACCCGGTGTGTGTGTCCGCGACGCAAAAAGGCGAGACGATCCTCCCGAAAACTTTGGACGCCCAGTTCGATGGAGACATAGGTCTTGGCCGCATACTCTGAACACAGGGCGATGGCGGCGGGAGGGACGCAATCGGGACGGGTTCCGACCACCACTCCTTTTACTTTTTCAAAGCTTAGAGCCGTTTCGAAATGATTCCGAAGGCGTTGCACGGCTAGAAAGCTACTGGTGTAGGCCTGAAAATAGACGAGAAAAGCGCTGCTGGCATACCGCTCACCGAGCGCAGTGAGCTTGGCTTCAATCTGCTTTTCGAGCGGCAGGGCCTTTTGTTCGGGGTACGCCGCCGAACCCCACTCATCGCAAAACACGCAAGTTTGCATTCCCTTAAGGCCCATCCGATTAGGACAGGTCTCGGCAATCGTGACGGGAATTTTTTGAACGCGAGTTCCGAAGCGTGCTCGGTAAAGGGAACTGATGGGGGAGAAGGGCGGATTCACGTCCCGCATGCTATATCCCATGGCGTGAAAAACCCAAGTGACTTCGTACTGCACCTTACTGCTGATGGCAGTCCTACGCTGGCTTTGGGAGAGGGAGGTGAATGGATGCACAACCGTGCCGGAGCTATCTCGGAAACCCGCCACGTGTTCGCAGAGGCGATTGACCGCGCTTTCGAAGGGAAGACCGCTGCTCGCTTTGCAACAGTCGGATTAGGACTGGGCTACTTGGATTTTTGGATTGCGGCCCAGAGCATTCGCGAGCAACGAGCCGTGCACGTGCGGTCCTTTGAGAGTAACGCACCGTTAAGCAATGCGTTTGCTTGTTGGTTATCGGAAGAACCCGTTGCGGGAGTTCTGTCTGATGCCTTAGAAGGGGCTTTGGCGCAGGTAGCGTTGCAGTGGGACGTTGACCCCGGGGTGATAAAGCAGCGCATTCGAAAAGGCAAAGCCGAGGGGACGTGGATTTTCGACGGGGCGCTGACTGCTAAAACGTCCTGGCCCGAACGAGTCGATGCAATCCTCTACGACGTTTTTAGCGCCAGCACATCTGCTGCTCTGTGGACTACGAATTTTTTTGAGAGTTTTTTAAGTCGCGCAGCGCACTCGCGCTGCGTTTTTGCAACGTATGCTTCGCTGGGCGTGCTCAAACGCACCCTCACCAATGAAGGGTTCAAACTCATCCCCAGAAAAGGTTTTGCGACAAAACGCGAATCGACCCTAGCCATACGCAAGATGGCATAGCGAATGCAAACCGAAGCAGTAACTTAAACTAGGAGGCCGAACATGGTTCGCCGTATCGTCTATTTAATTCTTCCCCTCATTGTTCTGGGTGCGTGTGCATCTGGAGAGAAACACGTCGACAATCTCGCGTACATCTCTAGCGGGGAACAAAACCCGGGCGCTCAGATTGCTGAGCTTGACGCAGCGGTAGAGAAAGCGCGCGCTGAAAGTGTGGACCTGCTGTCGCCGAACTGGTTTCGAAGCGCTGTGATGTCTTTGAACGACGCAAAAAATTTGCGAGACAGCGACGGAAGCATGGAGAAACTGTTCCGCGAAGTTGCTGAAGGGAAAGCGCAACTGGCGCGAGCCTATCAGTTTGCCGCAGTTGCTCGAACGACCATGCCAGCCGTTATCAAGGCCCGTGACCGCGCGATCATCGCGCGCAATGAGGCCAAACTTGCCGGTGCTGCCAACCTTCAAGATCTCCAGGACGAGTTTGAAAGCGTTGAAGACCATTTTCGCAAACTGGCGGTTGCAGTTGAAGAAAATGACATGGGGAGAATCAATGATGATCGACACGAGATCATCACTCGGTACGCCAAGCTAGAAGCTCAGGCGATGAAGAAAGGCGAAACCGATCTCGCGCGTCGTATTGTCGAACAGGCCGAGCAAGAAGGAGCTGGAAAGTACGCTCCGCGTTCGCTTGCCACTGCGAAGCAAACGATTCAAGCCGTGGACGCCTTTATTTCAAACAGTCCCAGAAACACGAAGGAAGTTAGCACTAAGGCGGATGAAGCTGAGTTCTACGCGAATCGGGCGTTGACGCTGACCCGCCAGTCTAAAATGTTCGATGAAAAAAGCCCCGAAGATAGGGTGCTTTGGATCGAGAACTCGTTCTCGACGGTTGCGAATGAAATTGGGGCACCTGATGCCAGAGATCGCGGCCTGGAAGAACAGCTGAGTTCACTTAAGCAGTCGGCTCAAAGCGCTCGAACGGCCAAGGGAACTCGTCCGAACCCGAAGGACGACCGAATCTAAGGTAAAGATTCAAGCATCAAGTGATCAAAAAACCCCGTAGTTCAGTTTCGCGACTGGCTACGGGTTTTTTTTATCTTGCTCTGAGTGATGAATTTCGCAACTTTCTCTTGAAGTGACGCCCCAGGGTGGGGGTATATACGGCAAGCACAGTCTTCCAAAATACGGAGCGTTTTAGATGGTAACCGAGTCCATCCGAGTACTAGTGGTGGATGATGAGCCAGCGGCAGCTGCTTTCATTGGCGAACTTATAAAAGGTGAAGGTCTGCAGGTCGATATCGCGAACTCCCTAGCGAGCGCGACAGAACTTGTTACCTCCCATTCCTACGCATTGATTCTATGTGATGTCAGACTCGATAACGAAGACGGCACTGCGCTATTGCCTCATATTCGCGATAAGCAGGGCGCGTGCCTCACAGTCTTTGTGACCGGCTTTGGCAGTATGGACAATGCGGTCAAGGCAATCCACGACGGAGCTTTCGATTACATCAGTAAGCCCCTTGATCTTGCTGACATCGAGCCTGATTTGAAGGTCCTAGTGGCTCGGGCTCTAAAGCATCGCGAAGCTTTGAAGGTCAACCCCAGTAATACCGTCACCATCACGCCCCAAACGGAGATTGAGGAAGCTCGTACGATGGTAGGCCGCTCGCCTGCCATGGTGGGTGTTTACCGATCGCTTGCTAGGGCTGCACTGTCTCAGGAAAATGTTCTCATCACGGGCGAGAGTGGAACTGGTAAGGAATTGGTGGCGCATGCCATCCATGAAAAAAGCCCGCTAGCCGCACGTCCTTTCGTGACGGTGAACTGTTGTGCCCTAGCCGAAAATCTTTTGGAGTCCGAGTTGTTCGGCCATGTCCGCGGAGCTTTTACTGGTGCTATCCAAAGTAAGCACGGGCTCTTTGAAGAAGCGAACGGGGGAACACTGTTTCTTGATGAAATCGGCGATATCTCTCTCTCGCTTCAAGTAAAACTTTTGCGAGCGATTCAAGAAGGCGAAATTAAGCCGGTGGGTTCGAATGAAGTCCGCAAGGTCAATGTGCGTGTCATTACCGCTACCCATCGAAATCTTCCCCAGTTCGTGCAGGAAGGAAAATTCAGAGAAGATTTGTTCTATCGACTCAAAGTGATTTCGATCGAGATGCCTCCTCTGCGAGATCGCATGCGCGATTTGCCAGATCTCGTTCAACACTTCGCTTCGAAGATTGCACGTAGAACTTCCAAGTCGATCACAGGGGTTTCTGATGAAGCCATGGAGCTTCTCACGAAATATAGCTGGCCCGGAAATATCCGTGAGTTAGAGAATGCGATTGGACGGGCGGCTGCTATGGCCACGACACCCATATTGTTTCCCGAGGATTTCCCTCCAGATATTATGACTGAGGGGGATCTTGCTGTGCATGCGGAAAGTCTCGCGAGGACTACTCCTGAAGGAGCAACCTCTATTGGGCCCACGGAAGGGATTCCAGGGGAGTCTTTAGAGGATTTGGAGCGTCGTCATATCGCTCAGACATTGCAGAGCGTGAATTTCAATAAATCAAAAGCGGCTGACATCTTGGGAATTGATCGCGTTACGCTTTATCGCAAAGCGTTTAAATATGGTTTGATCACCAAGGGAGCTCGCAAGGGCGCCGCAACTGGTGAAGCTAACTAAGCTTCAGTTTTCCTAGCAGGCTCTGAACGATTCGTTCCAGGTCTTCTTTTTGCTCGGGAATGAATGTTTTCACAGCTTCCCCAAGCCCGACCAAGCTCGTCGTCAAAACCGTTTTTCGAAGGGTACCAGAGCGCGTAGCCAAGTACGCGCCGGCAAGTGCACCAAGCGCCACGCACGTGCCTAGTAAGAGCACCGGGTTTAATCTCTCGCTCTCCGACTTTACGAGTCTAAGTGAGGTTTCTTTAGCCATTGCACATTCTCCTGAACTGAGTGAAGAGCTGCTTTGGGGAGAATCTGGACGTCTTGGGCCCAGCGTTTCCCTAGCAGGTAACACGCAATTCCAACAACGCTAACCAAGACCGCCATCAGGCCATAGGCAGCCCAAGCAGGAAATCCGACAGCAATTAGACCTGAAACCAGTGCCATGAGAAACAAGCCCATGGCAAAGAAGCCGCCGACTGCAGCACCTGCATAAAGAGAAAGGGCATTCTTGCCTCTTACCCAATCGGTTTTGATTTCAGATTTGGCCAGAGCAAGCTCTTGCCGCACCAACTGTTGCGTATCGGAAACGATGCCCGCGAATAAATTCGCGAAGGTACGTTCTTCATTAGAATTGTGGAATTGCGGTTCCATCGAATATCTCCTTGGGGGCTATCTTCGCCCGATAAAAAAGCCGGCTAACATTCCGATGCCGAGACCTGCCAATAGGATCGGCGCCGGATATCGACGAATAAAGGATCCTGACTGGTCCATGGCTTCGCTGCCATAGTGCCTTACCTTGTCTAGGGTATCGGTAGCTAGTCCTTGTGCCTTTTCTTTGTACTCAACGGCCTTTTCTTTGATATTGCTCAGGTCGTCACCGCCAAGGGTGGAGAAGTCTTCGGCTTCGCTGCTCGTCCGAGACTGAGCGGAGTTCATGTTCGAACTGCCTGGCTCAACGCCCGGGTTGTGTTTGTTTTTGTTGAGATCGGTTGCTGGATTGACTCGACTAACTGGTTGCATGCTTCACTTTCCTTTCAAAAAAGCGGTTATACCCGCTATTCTGCAGCAAGCATGCCAGGAAAGGCTTGGGCGACGACGCACGGGGGAGATTGGGGTAGGCGAACCGCATTGACCCAGAAGCTCTCAATCAAACCGAACGTAGTAGAGGCTAAATCGATATCAGCAGCCTTAATTAAGACGCAGTTGGCTCCATACTCGTAGCATCGTCGGACATCATCTTCGTTTTCCGAACTGGTGAGCATCACCACAGGGATGGTGCGTAATTCTGGATCACTCTTGATTTCTCGCAACACATCTTTGCCGTCGATCTTGGGAAGGTTGATATCCACAACAACCACATCGGGCCGCTGAGCTTCCAGGTGCTTCCCCCTTTGAAAGAGAAAATCCAGCGCTTCTTCGCCATCGCTCACCAAGGAGAACTCGGTCAGTCTGCGGTCTTGCTTGAAGAAGGTCTGAAAAAGCACAGCATCGCCTGGATTATCTTCGACTATGAGCATTTTTAAGGGTTTGCGCCATCCACTCATCTTGTATTCTCTCTTCCTCGGCGGGCACTCCCATCTCATTTCTCTTCGGAAACGAGAAGCGAAAAGTGGATCCTTTACCCAATTCAGATTCCACCCAGATCGATCCCCCATGGTTTTCGACAATCTTTTTGCATAGGGACAGTCCCATACCAGTCCCAGGATACTCACGAGTTGTATGCAACCGTCGGAAGAGGAGAAAAATACGCCTGAGGTACCGAGGGTGAATACCAATTCCGTTGTCAGCGACGGAAAAAACCCAATCGAATTCTCTCTCTTTAACAGTGATGGATATGGCGGGAGGTTTCTGCGATCTAAATTTTATTGCGTTATGGATGAGATTTCTAAATAGCAAAACTACTTGTGTCGAGTTGCCGCATATCGAAGGCAGGTCGGCCTGAATAACCAGCCTTGAGCTTGTGGCTTTTAAGAAGTCTCGAAGGGATTCAACCGCCGAGGATAAAAGTTCGCGAGAGCTGTGAATCGAGTAGGGCGCGGAATCCTTATCAATGTTTGAGTAGGTCTCCAGACCGTCAACCAACGTGCGCATACGCGAAGCGCCTTTCAAGATAAAATCCATATACAGCTTGGCAGTCTCATCGAGATGTCCAGCCAAGTAGCGATTCAACAGTTGCGTGTAGACGGTGACCATCCGAAGCGGCTCTTTCAAGTCATGGGAAGAGATGTACGCAAATCTTTCGAGCTCCCGGTTGGATCGCAGGAGTTCTTGAGAGTGTATTCGCAGGCTGTTTTCCACTGCTTGGCGATAAGAGACATCTCGAGCCGCCGCAAGCAGATGAACCTCGCCTAAATAGTCGAAGCGCGAGATCGTGACTTCCACGCAAGCGACACTTCCGTCTTTCCGTCTATACTTCGCTTGAGTTTCAGGAATGCGACTTTCTGAAGTAATTAGGAGCGTTTCGTAGCGCTTCGCATCGTGGTCGATTTCAACGTCTGCGAAAGGTTTGCCCAGCAGCTCGTCGACGGAGTAGCCAACCAACGCACAGGCAAACGGATTGACGTAGACGATTTCAGCAGCGCGATTCAGTAAAAAGTATGCCTCCGTGGCATGATTACTCAGAAACTCAAACTTCCGCTTGTCTCGCCGAAGCGTTGCTACTTCGGCCGCTAGGGAACTGGTAGACGTCAATTGTCCTCCTAATACTTTCTTTACAAGCAGATTACGTGCCTGGCCCCTCGATTGCACTTTGGGTGACCCACTTAGGAGGTCCCAGATGCTACAAAAACTAAAAGCAATGAGCGTGGTCTTTGCATTCGTTGCGACAACGGGCGGATGGGCTACCACTGCCAGCGTCGACAAGTACAAGGAATCGACCGACGCGAAACTCAACGAGTGGGATAGTCGCATCTCGTTGCTGAAGAAAAAAGCTGACACGGCGGGTCCAGAGAAAGACAGTCGTATCCGCACCGCTGTACGCGATCTCGAATCTCATCGCGACAGGATCAAAGATGAACTTGGTCGTGTCTCGGAGAATCCTGAAGACAGAGCGAAGAGTGAGAACGCTCGTATGGCCATTGAGAAACATCTGAATGAGATGGAAATGGCCTACGGTTCCGCTTCGGGGTCCGAGAACGCTCCCACGCGCATTCAGTAGTGAAGTGCTCTTGAGGTGGGGCCTCATTCGACGAGGCCTCATCTTGAGGGGCTCAAACCTTGGTGGTTGTCAGCCCAGCTGGTAGAACCAAGGGATGAAGACGCATCACCGACTGATTCTTGCGCTCTTGCTGGGCGCAATCGCTGGCACATCGCTTCATCAATTTTCCCATCTGGATTGGCTTCAGACGCTGACCCACAACTTGATTGAACCGGTTGGCCAGGTTTTCCTTCGTCTGATTTTCATGATTGTCGTGCCCATGGTGTTTTGCGGCCTCGTGCTCGGAGTGCAGCAATTGGGAAAGCATCACGGTCTTGGCAAGGTGATGTCCCGTACGCTGCTTTTCACCCTGATCTCCAGTGCACTATCGGTATTTATCGGAATAGGGCTCGTCAATTTCTTTAAACCTGGAAGGCACGTGATCGATCCGGCGACGCTTGCCCAATACCAGTCGCAAAGTCTGGAAAATGTCCGGTCCAGTGTGCAGAGTGCAAAAGAGCCCATTCAAGCCCTGGTTGAAATCATTCCAAAGAATCCTATCGAAGCAGCGGTGAGGGCTTTGGATGGGGAGATGCTGGCGCTCATGTTCTTTGCGCTGATCTTCGGAATGGCGCTGAGTCGTCGACAGGGGGCGGGCACGCTGACGTCTGTGCTTGAAGAGGTCTATGAAGTTTGCATGCGCGTGGTCGATTACGCGATGAGGTTGGCACCGTTCGCTGTGTTTGCGCTCGTGTTCACCAGCACATTTAACTTCGGGCACATGCTCTTGTTCTCTCTCATTGCTTATGTGGGCGTTGTCCTCTTGGGGTTGGCGCTTCAGCAGTTTGGGGTCTATTCGTTGCTACTTCACTTTTTTGCGAAGCGATCACCGCTGGCTTTTTTTAAGGATTGCCGAGAGGTGTATATTTACGCGTTCGCTACCGCCTCTTCGAACGCCACACTTCCCCGGTCGCTCGAACTTGCCGAAACCAAGCTGAAGATTCCGCCAGCTGTCTCTCGCTTTGTTCTAACAGTGGGGTCCACGGCAAACCAGAATGGAACGGCGCTATTTGAAGGGATAACCGTTTTATTTCTCGCGCAGATTTACGACGTGCCTCTGTCGCTTGCGCAGCAGGTACAGGTGGTTTTGATGTCGATCCTAGCGGGGATCGGCACAGCGGGAGTACCCGGGGGCTCGTTGCCGCTGATTATGATTTTGCTTCAGCAAGTGGGGATTCCCCCGGAAGGCTTGGGCTTGGTGCTCGGCGTAGATCGCTTCTTGGATATGTGTCGAACGACGGTCAATGTGAGCGGTGATTTAGTCATCGCAGCGGTGGTCGGGAAATCAGCCAAAGTCGCTCAGAAGTAGGATAGTAGGCGCTTCCATCGACAGCCACGCATTGTTCTCCCGACGGAGTTGCAGAAGCAGCGACGGGTCGAAGTGCCTTTGCTAGCTCCGCCATCGATTTCCATCGATTGGCCGGCTGGTCTTCCAACCCTTTCAATAGGATCGTTATAAGACCCCGGGAGGCTTGCTCCAGCGCGCCAGAGTTGGTAACTAGTCCCCTTTGGTAAAGCCGGGAGGCGCGCAGTTGCGACGGAAATTATTGGGGTTGGCAATCGCTCTGGGAGCTTGGCAGGCGCAAGCGCACTCGCTTCTCACTTCCCGAGATGTTTTTGGCCGCCACACCCCGCTTCAGATCCAGTTCTCTCGCGACAATAAGCCACTGGCATCAGACCTCGTGGCTTGGAGCTTTCAGGACGGGCAAGTTTCGCTGCTTGCCAGTATCGGCGGAAAATTTCACGCATGGGAAGTGCCACCGGTTGTCTTCAAAAATCTTCAGGTCGGAAACCAGTTTGAGACGGTCTACGATCGATTGGGCCAAGAGCACCACGTGCTCACTCCCTTGGCGATTGCGCGCGCCGACGGTGTGAAGCGCCCACGGACCCTACAGGCCTTGCACGTCGCTATTGAAGAGAAAGGGCCGCGCTTTTTCCTGTCGTTTCATGCAGAGCGGCACGCGATTGATGGAGAGAAACAACGGCTGGAGGTCTTCGATTTCCACCCCGATATAGATCGTGCGTCGACGGTACATTGTCTGATGGTAGAGGGCGGTATTATTCCCATTCGCTTATTGGGATTCACGCATAGCGGTGTAGAGCGCCAGCCCCATATCGTTTTAGAGAGTCAGCATCGCCGCTTTCTTAGCGATCCCACCAAACCCCCGGGGGTGTACGCGCTGGAGCATGAGTATTTCCTAGCACTCCTTCCTGATGGTTATCCCACGGACCAAGCAACGCCAGATCGGTCGCTGGAACTCGTTCGAAAGGTGGCAGTAAGCGCATGGGAATCTAAGCACCCCTTGGCAGCCGTTAGTCGCGAACTGCAATTGGAAGCGGCCTATCCCATTCGACTGCCGACGATGATCCTCACTCCGCAAAGAGATGGAAGCTTTGCGATTCACCAGGGGCATGTTGCTGCTCTAGGCGATGGGACTTATCCAGTAAGACTGAATTCAATGGAGCAAGCCGATTTTGCTTTCACGCTGCCGCGAAGCGAAGGGGCCTTAGTTTTCCAAGCGCTTGCCAATGGTTGGACGGCCTTACCCAAAGAGGGGACCGTGCAGAATGCCGAGGTTCTGAGGTTTTTAATAGAAAGAGACGAAGGCAAGAATGGCGCCCTTTCAAGGGTAATGCTTCGGGTGAAGCGCGACGAGCAGACAGAGATAGAAATTCCCTTAGAAGCTTACCGCCCTCCCGTTTCGTTGAGTGCTAAGTTTCGCGAGGGACTGCGCGAGATCTACTACGCAGACGGAGCGACTTACACCCCCGGTTTGTTGCTGGGTGTAGCGGAAGTGCGGACAGCGGCAAACGATCGCGAAAGAGTGACGGCCTACGCAGTGGATGTGGATGCCTTGATGAGTGCGGAGAGGGTTCTCAATGTTTCCCTAGTTCCCGAGAGCCATGTTGCGATTGCGGCCGAGGCGGGAAACGGACCGCCGACGATTTCAATGCATTCCATTCACCGAGCGGTCGGACCGCGACGGATTCGAAGCTTTCCTATCCAGGAATCTTGGAAGGGACTGAGTTTGAGCGAGCGCTTAGTGAAAGCAAGAAGCCTTGTCTCCAAAAGCATCGAGTATGCGGAAGCTGCTTCCAGAGTGCATCAAAACGTTAACTTTGAAGCTCGGTTCTATCAGTCGAGCGGGTGTGCCTTTTCACTCTGGAGTCAATCTCGCGCCAAACTTCCTCGGGGGAAAACAGAATGAGCAGAGTTCAATGGTCAATAAAGACGCCTATCGGAAAAGTTTTTCTCGTGGCCTCTGCCAAGGGACTACAGGGACTCATGTGGGACAAGCAATCTGTTCCTATGGCGGATTCGCTCGAAGGATCTGCTCCCGAAGTGAAAATGCTTGCGAGTGCGGTGAAGCAGCTAGGAGAGTATTTCATTGGAAAGCGAAGAGATTTCGAATTGCCTATCGATGTCCAAGGCACTGAATTCCAGAAAAAAGTTTGGAAAGAATTGTCGAAGATCCCTTACGGTACAACCTGTTCCTATTCCGATATCGCGCGTCGGATAAAAAATGCCCGTGCGGTGCGTGCAGTAGGGACTGCGAACGGGCGAAATCCCATTAGCATTATGGTTCCCTGTCACCGAGTGATTGCAGCAGATGGAACGCTGGGGGGCTATGGCGGGGGCCTAAAAATTAAAACTCGGTTGCTAGCGCTTGAACGTCCGCAGTCGCGGAATCCGTAGGTTTGCGCTCTGGTTTCTCTCCAGGGATTTCGCAGTCTCTCACGTCCTGCCAAGTGATCCCCGTCAGGCGCAGAACAGCGCTTTGAACCAAAACGGGCGCATCGTGAAAGGAACGAGAGGAAAGGACGGTTCCTTCGTCATCCACCTCAGAAATGGTCATGCCGTGTAAGAACTCACAAAGGGTATCGGCGCTAGCGTCATAAACTTCGAAGCAAGTCCATTCGCCTTTCGCAGGTTTGTCGTTGGTGCCGACTTGAGTGCCTTCGGGGATACAGAATTTGAATTTCTTGGTGCCCATCACGATGCCTCGGCTTATTTTTAGGTACCTCGGCTTCGGATGTCATGACATTTTCTGACCAATAGGCGGCCTTCAAATTGAAGTAGGCGAGCCGTCGCTTTACTGTTACAGACGAAAAGTGAGGTGCGTGAGTGAATGAAATGTTCAATGCTTTCGAATTCCCGCAACGAGAGCCTTTCTCGCCAGCTCCTTCAGGCATTCAGTTTGCTCAAGTCGTAGAGCAGGTTGCCGATCTCGTGATGATCACGGACCGAGCAGGCAAAATTGAGTACGTTAATCCGGCTTATGAAAAAACGACCGGGTTTACTAAAGAGGAAGTTTTAGGAAAGTTCCCAAGTTTTCATAAGTCAGGCCTGCACGCCCCCTCTTTTTATGACGAGCTCTGGCAGACCATATTAAGTGGTCGCGTGTTCAAGCGTGAGATGGTCAATCGAAAGAAAGACGGATCCCTCTATTATTCTTTGAAAACCATCACTCCCCTTCTGAATGGACCGGGAGAGATTACTCATTTTGTTTCGACGGATAAGGACGTCACCGAGCAGAGGAACCTTCTTCGAAAGTATCAAGATCTGTTCGGCTATTCCGCTGATGGGATGGCCTATTGTGACCTTGAGGGGACGCTTCTCGATGTGAATGCAGCCTTCTGCCAACTGGTGGGTTATTCCGAAGCAGAACTCATCGGGAAGAAAGTCTATCAAAATATCTCAACGGCTCAATATTGGGATCAGGGTAACCAGATACTGCAAAGCCTTCTCAAACAGGACGAGCCCGCACGTTACGAGAAGGAGTATTTGCGCAAAGATGGTAAATCGGTTCCTGTCATTGTGACGGCGTTTCCCGTGAAGAATGAGGCAGGCAAGATCGGGGCGATAGGCGTCGTCGTAAAAGACATCACGGATCGCAAGCAACATGAGGTGGAACTGCAGGCCCTCAATGAGGAATTGCGACGCTCGAATAGGGAGCTCGAGATGTTCGCTCATGCGGCCGCTCACGATCTCCAAGCACCACTTCGAAGCATTGCTTGCTATCTCATGCTTTTAGAAAAATCAATTCCTGCGGATAAAACCACAGCGGAGTATCTAGGTTTCGCGTCTGGAGCCACAAAAAAGCTTCAGGCACTCATTCGCGATCTTTTGGTTTATGCGAGGGTCGGAGCGAAGCCGAATTCAATTTCGACCGTGGTCGATTGCAATGCAGTCGTGCACGAGGTTTTGTCTTCCTTGCGAGGGCCCATCGAGGAGAGCGGGGCGGCTATAGAAGTCGCGAAGCTTCCCACTATCCAGGGCGATCCCGTGCAATTGTCGCTTTTGCTACAAAATCTCCTGAGCAACGCGATTAAGTATTCCAAAGAATCTCCGCAAATTGTTATCGAAGCGCAGCTGCAAGGGGACTTTTGGTTATTTTCCGTTCGCGACAAGGGGATCGGTATTGCGGAGGAACACATAGGAAAACTTTTTGTGATGTTTCGGCGGTTGCACGCAGATTCGGACATTCCAGGAACTGGAATTGGTCTGGCTCTGTGCAAGAAAGTGGTTGAAGTGCATGGCGGGCGGATCTGGATTGAATCGAAAAAGGGTGCGGGAACGACCATTTTTTTCACGCTTCCTTCGGGTAAGCGCCCATGAAGCGGATTGCATATGCTCTAGTGATCGGCACCCTGGTAAGTGTTTCCGCTTTTGGCTCCTGCCCCCTCGAGGTTTCGGCTGAAGTGTTGTGGGAGGCTTCCGAAGCACTCAATCGAGGTCAGATCGAGTTTATCCTTTTGAATAGCGATCACACGTTTGGGTATGCGCTCTTGTTGGTTGCCGGTGAAGTTTATTTCATAAAGTCCTACGGAACCCTAGCTGAGATCCGAAAGCTCAGACGCGATGATTCGGCTTTGAGCATATTTTTTTCTCGACTATCCAGCCGTTCTTTCTTGGACTCCCTTGAGAAGTTGGGTGGGGGTGTAGAGGCCTGGGTTCCGGGCGTCCGGACGGCGATGTCACTGAGCCGGAGCTCAATTCAAGCAATCGGTTTTCAGACGACGGAAGAACGGTACTCTGCTCTTTACGGAAACCTCAAAGAAGTCACCACAGACAACTGGCGGAGCTTCTCTTTTGCAGTTCTGGGATCCCCCGCTGACTCACGACTCTATCGGCGAACGGTTCGGGGGAATTCCACGTTGGCTGCGAATTTGGGAATTGATGCTGCCCTAGTGGGATTTTGGGCACTGCTGCTACAGTCACTTTAATGGCGGAGAGGAGAGGAATTTAACCTCACTTTTCCCAACCAGTTGATCCCATGGATCAACTCAAAAATAACAAACAGTTACTCGTACCGCTTATTCTACCCAGTTGCTCCTCTTAGCACGTATTTGTCATGACCTGTCCCCCGGGGGAATGGAAGGGTTCAATATCATCCATTTGAACCCCTCAAATTTTCACGGATGTGGGGTAATCGCGATAACCGTAATTTGTTTTTTTTGAGGGCCGTAACACCAGAACACTCGATAGGCTCCCGGTGTTCTGTTTTGAGAATAGGCCTCGAACACCTTCTCATTTAGATTAAAAGGGTTCGGCATGGAGCTGTACTCGTGTGTCTGGAGTCCCGGATGCCTGGGATTCTGAGCAAGAAGCTCTATCGTTTTGTGAACCTGCTTGAAAAGCCCTTCAACTGGCGAGGCTTTCGCTTTCTTGTTTCTCCCTCGACTCTCGAGCGACGCCCGAGCTCTAGATTCAAGATCGCGGTACGTACGCTCAGCTGTCTCGGTTCGGATGACTTCGAACATCAATCCTCTAACTTATCGATCCAGGAGGCACTTTTCTGAAGACGGCCTCTGGTCACCTTACCAGTTTTTGCTTCCTCTAGTCCTTTCTGGACAAGATCGAGGGCTTCCCTGTTTTTATAGAGCCAGGCCTCGCGGACTGGAACGACAGCCGCAGTTTGCACTTTGAATTCCCCTTCGCCGACTTCTTCAACAAGCACGGTGGCATTGGCATACTCCGGTCCCAGGACCAATCTTCCTTTTGAATCTAATTTCTTGGCTACACCAGCCATAAATCACCTCACCATTAGTATGACAAAAGTGGGATGTAAACTCAAGTGGGAAAGTCCCACCATGCGGTTTGAGGTAGAGGTATGGTACCTCGCCTTTTCCAACTGATTGATGATCCACATCAATCCAAAAATAACAGACAGTTACTCGTAGCGCTCAGCCCACCGAGTTGCTCCCCTTAGTACGGATTTGTCATTTCCCAACCCCCCGGGGGTTTTCTAAAAACCCCCCAAAGGTTCAAATGAAACGGATTCGAACCCTAAAGCGCTGAGTAAAATACGATTGATTTGTTCACCTAATTGGTGTACAGTCCCATTCGTGATACACCGGGTACTTCTCAGCAAACGTGCAGTTAAGGATTTAGGGATGGTACCCTGACCGAAAGGTGAATAAACATGAGTACTAAATTTAATCGCAAAGATTATGTAGATGCCGGTTCGGCTTTGGAGAAACTCACAAAGTCGGAGACCACCTTGGCCGGTTTTTTAGAGGCTATCCGTTTGGGAGAAGAGAGGTCCTTGGCGGAATTTGCTAAGCAGCTTGGCGTATCCCGGTCGCACTTGTGTGATATAGAGCAAGGTCGAAAAACGGTAAGTCCAGCACGTGCCGCAAAGTTTGCTCGTAAACTCGGCTACTCCGAAAAACAATTCATTACTTTGGCGCTTCAAGACATCGTAAAAAGAGATGGCTTGAAGTTCGTGGTTAAATTGGAAGCGGCGTAGGATCATGGTTAAGCCATTCCGCATATCGATTCCGAAAGATAGAATTACCGATCATTGGCGCGATTCCTTTGATTGGAGCGAATGGGAAGGAAAGCTCAACGCGCTTCCCATGGGGATCGCTATTTTTCCAAGTCAATGAAACAAAAATGTGAAATGAAAAATAACCGGTAGTTACTCGTGAAACGCTCTTTACCCAGTCGCCCCTCTTAGCACGGAATTATTGTCTGACTACCCCCGGCCAACCCCAAAAAGAATATCGGGAACGATGACGGGCTGAAAGGGTATCTCTCGAACCCCCCGAGACGCTTCTTGACTTTAATTGTAACTAAGTTACAATCCGCAAGATGGCAAGGCCACCTAAGATAATCAACTTGATGGTCAAAATCCGCGAGTGCCTGGATACAGGCAAGTACTTAGATACTCGGCACGCAACCGAGCGTCAGGCAGAAAGAGATATCACACGTCCAGAAATTCTTCGGGTTTTGCGGACTGGCTTTCATGAAAAAAGAAAGGATCAGTTCAAGGAGGAATACCAGGCCTGGAACTACTCGGTTCGCGGAAAGACAGTTGATGCCAGAAATCTGAGAGTGATCATTTCGTTTGATCCAAGTGGCATGCTGATTATTAGCGCTATTGATTTGGATAGGTGAGGGCAAATATGGAAAAGAAAATCCAAAAGACATTTATCGATGAAGGTTTCGGATTCAAAGTCCGCCTTCACAATGTGCCAATGATCAAAGTCAGAGATGTATGGACGCCGAACATTAATTATAACCAGTTAGCCAAAGTTGTTCTTCTGGCCCTTTGCCACAAACCAGCTCGTTTGACCGGCGCCGAGGTTCGTTTTGTTCGGCAGCAGCTCGACATGACTTTACAGGCCTTCGCCGATCGCTTCTGTGTTTCACATCCGGCGGTTATCAAATGGGAAAAAGCTGGAACCAAGATGACTTCCATGGCGTGGACCACAGAGAAAGATCTTCGCCTATTTATTTTGTCTAAATTTTCGGCCAAGGCTCATGATATGGCAAAACTGTACGCTGATCTTGAGAAAGAACGTGCCGATCGCGGCCCCGCTGTTGAAGTGGACGCAAAGAAAATGGTTGCGTAGTTTTTGCCACCCTGGAGGAATTCGATTGCGATAGTTTTCCAAAACTGACTTTACTGAAATCCTCTACCCAGTTGCCCCTCTTAGCACGGAATTGTTGTCTGACTACCCCCCGGGGGTTCTTGGGGGTTATTAGGGGTTTTGGGCAGGCACGCGAAATCCCTTTGTTGCCATCCTCTTCATTCACGCCACATTGGGCGCGCTAGTTCTATCCGGAGCTTTTCGCAGCTGGTTTCTGGTAGTTGTTCTGGGATGTCTCTTCGTTCATCCGATCGCTCAAACATACCCGGCAGGGAAATCGATTGATGATTTTGCGGGTTCGATCCCACAAATTTCATTGTCCAAAATGCGATAGGTTCTTGAAGCAACTGTCGAGCGGTGGTATCAAGACTTTGTTGCCTACCGCGTGAAAGAACTTTCTCACCGCCATTCACCACGTGCGCTAGGAATCGATGAACATTTCTTCACACGCAAAAAAGGTTACGCCACCACGCTGTGCGATTTAGGTAATCACAAGATTCATGACGTGATTCTTGGCAGATCCGAGCCCTCTCTAAAGGCAAGCCTGCTAAATCTCCGCGAGCGAGAGCGAACTCACATCGTCGTCATTGCACTTCCTCAGAAAAGTGGACACCTAGGAGTTAGGCGTTATAACAGCCAACCCGGAGGTTGAAGGTGTCAGAGAAACGTCCTTATCGAGCGCATTCCGCTGAGTTCAAAGCGGAGGCAGTGAAGATGGTAATTGATGGAGAGCGAGCTACGGAAGTAGCGAGGAAGTTAGGGCTTTCGCCGTCGTTGCTTGCCACGTGGGTTGGAGCAACTAGAGGCAAAGGGAGGCCCATGGTTCAGGGCGATGAAACTGCGGAAATCCGAGTACTCAAGCGTGAGCTTGCGAAGGCTCAGATGGAGCGAGATATTTTAAAAAAAGCCGTGGCGTTCTTTGCCAAAGAAAGCCCATGAGGTTTCGCTTCGTGAAACAGTATTGCGAGAGTTATCCGGTACGAGTTCTTTGTCGAGTGCTTGAGATTTCCCACGGTGGCTACTACCGATGGTTATCCGCCCCGACGTCCTCCAGGGAACGGCAGAACAATTCTTTGATTCGAGATATCGAGCAAATCCATGATTCAAGCCGAAAGACTTACGGTAGCCCTAGAATACATGCGCAACTAAACGCCATGGGGAAGCCATGCGGACGTGGAAGGATTGAGCGGCTGATGCGCAAGTTCGGGATCCGTTCCAAGCTAAAAAAACGTTTTCGCAAGACGACAGACTCTGACCACAGCGCCAGAATCTCGGCTAACTTGGTGCAGCGCAAGTTCAACGTAGCGCAACCCAATGCGACTTGGGTTTCCGACGTAACTTACCTGTGGACCAACGAGGGATGGCTTTACTTGGCCGTGACGCTCGATCTGTTTTCTCGCAAGGTCGTTGGCTGGAGCATGTCCGATCGCTTAACCACGCAGCTTGCATTGGATAGCCTCAATGCTGCTCTAAACAGCCGGCAAGTTGAAGCAGGCCTTATCCATCACTCGGACCGCGGTCGAGAGTATGCCGCAGATGACTTCCGAGCTCGCCTCAAAAGCTACGGCATTCGTCAGAGCATGAGCCGACGCGGTGACTGCTGGGACAACGCTGTGGCAGAGAGCTTTTTTCACACGCTGAAGGCAGAACTACACCAGCGCCAAGGATTTGTTACGCGCCGGGAAGCTCGGCAAACTGTTTTTGAATGGATTGAGGTTTTTTATAATCGCCAGAGACTGCATTCCACTCTTGGATATCAGTCCCCGGCCATGTATGAGCAACAAACAAACGCCGCTTAACGTGTCCACTTTTTCAGAGGAAGATCAAACCCCACATACTGCAAACTTCCCGGATCGCAGATCTGATACTCATCTCCGCTGACACCGGTTCCTCCACAGAAAGGAGACCGCATGTCGTAGGCGAGTTCAGTGCCGGAAGCATCTGAGACGATGACGTTGAAAGCGTAGTCTTTGTCGATAGGGATCGCAGTGATCTGAAAGCTCGTGTCATCCACCACTGTTCCAGCGATCGTTCCGTTGGCTTTGATGTTCGCAAGGGAATCGAGATTGCCGGTAGCGCTGTAGTAGAGCGAGTAGGTATAAGGGGCAGTTCCACCGGAAGCAGCCGGCCAAGCAACCTTGATTTCACTATCATCGATTTCAACCGCACGAAGCGTGAGCGAGCTCGTTGTAAGCGAAAGGCCACCCGAGCCTGCGCAATTGCTTTGCTCAAGGCAGAGCCCAATGCCGCACCCAGAGATAAAAACGAGTGCTGAAAGAAGCAGCAGTTGCCTGGGCATTTGAGGTTAGTTCTCCGAATTTGCAGGGGAATAGCTTCATTAATGGTAACGGACAAATGTGAAAGAATCATGTCTCGGGGCGGAAAAGCTGGAAAACATGGGGATTTTTAAAAGAAGAAGTCTCCCTGCAAGGGTTGGCCTGAGACCTGCAAATTCAGCGGCGGGAGAAATTGCAATTGGAGATTTTAGATACGGTTGATGTCGTCATAGTTGGAGCGGGTGCCGCAGGGCTCGCAGCGGCAGCTGAACTTAAGTCCGCTGGAAAGTCAGTACGCGTTCTTGAAGCTCGTTCGCGGGTCGGAGGCCGAGTGTTCACCCATTGGTCATCGTCCGATTTTCCCTTTGAGCTGGGAGCGGAATTTATTCATGGAAAGCCAGACGTTCTTAGAGATTGGGTGAGTGAAGCCGATAAAGTGCCCTCTGTCTGGTGGCGCCGCAGTAAAGGCAAAAGAGTTCACGCGAACCAAATTTTCAAAAACATCGAATCTGTATTTCTGAAGGTAAAAGAGAAAGTTAAAGACTCGGATACTTCATTTGATGTTGCTTGCCGTGCTGTTGAGCATTGCTTTGAGGACGATGAGATCGAGCAAACGCGCGCATTTGTGGCAGGGTTCAATGGCGCTCCCTTGGATGCGATCAGTGCACGCGCGACGACTGCGCAATCTCCTTCGGTAGGCAATGAGGACAGTGCCGATAGTTATCGTCTCTCTACAGGGTTGTGTTCCGTGCTCAATCCCTTTCTTGAGGTCTTGATCCCTTTAAAAGACACCATTCAGCTGAGAACAGTGGTGCACGCCGTCGACTGGGCACCTGGTCGGGTGCTTTTTCGTTTCTCTAGCCCTGCGACTCGCAGCGGGACGATAGAAGCAAAGCAAGCCGTGATTACACTTCCCATTGGTTGTTGGGACCAAGTGGCATTTTCTCCAGCGTTAGATCGGAAGAAGAAGAAGGCGCTCGCGCATCTCGGGATGGGAGTTGTCCACCGAGTCACTTTGCGTTTTCAAACGCCTTTTTGGGAACGCAAAGACTTTCGACCGGGCTATCTCCAGTTACCGCATCGCCCTTTTGTCACGTTTTGGACGGGGCGCCCTTGGGACGAGCCGCGCTTTGTCTGCTGGTCGGGAGGTTCTCAGACCCTGGGAGTTCGCAAGGATCGAATCGCACACGCGCTTGAGTGTCTGGCACTGGCGCTGGGTTGCAGCACTGACAAAATTCAAACCGAGCTTGTCGAGGCCCACTATCATGATTGGAGTAAAGATCCCTTTTCCAAGGGCGCCTATAGCTTCTTGCGGGTGGGGGGCGCTGGCGCGAATGCCGATCTTGCTGAGCCAGTTGAACGAACCTTGTTCTTTGCTGGAGAGGCCTGTCATTCAGGGGATAGAACAGGGACCGTCGATGGGGCTATTGAAACGGGATTGAAGGCCGCGCGAGACTTGCTTGAGGGGCACGCCGAGTTTGGCACTTCGGATTCGATCGATGAACAGCGTCCTGAAGAGAGTTGGGCCGCGGGGGCCTAGGGGTTTGGTTCGGCCGTCCGGGAGTGAGAGTTGCGCCCATCTCTTCAACTTTTCAAATGGGATATCCCATAGAGGCAAGCCGACGCCACGGCGATCGCGTAGAGCGCCAATCGTTTCGATTAGCTGAGGATCTGCATTCCGCAGGTCAAAATACTGCGGCAATCGTGCACGTTAGTCTTTAGTATGTCGCGTGTTGGCTTCACTCTGATAACGTAAATACGCCATTTATAAATGTAATTACATGTACTTAATGTGTTCTACTTAACCTAGTTGTTTTACTCTCTTGACTATGCTACTAAGTAGCATATACTACTGGGTAGTATGAAGCGCACCTTTGTGGAGTCATCTCTGTTTGCTAAGCGAGTGAATGAAGAAGGCGCGGATGTTTTGAAAGAGATTCAGTTAGAAAGGTGAGAAAGACGACATCTCAAAGGACGAGAAGATAATTTTGAAGACGCTGGCGGATAACTTGAAGAAGGAAGCTCAAGAATGAAAAAGACAAAACAGGGACAACATTTGATCGCAAGCCTTTCAGAGGTCGTGGACTACG
>JBGTAN010000044.1:0-35637 GCA_041749855.1 Bdellovibrionota bacterium | reverse complement strand
TAAACTTGGGGGACATCTCAAACGCAACGGATCACCAGGCTGGATGACCATTGCTCGGGGCTACGAACAAATTTTATGGGCCGAAGTAGGCTGGAGAATGGCCATGCAAAGCACTCCACAAGGATATGATCAATGATATGTTGCGGGAACAGTTCAACCTCTCCCGGGAGAGACGCAGCCTCTCGCGCGAGAGATGCTTCATTAGACGCGTCTCACTTCCAAAGTCCTGAATGGGAGCGGCGTGCCCTTCGTTCCAGGCAACGAAACTCTTCCAAGCGTTCGAAGGGGAATCTAGTGAATGCACGGGCATATCCCTGCTCAATCAGATTGGCATTAAGATCCATTCCGTCGGACGCTCGATATAGATACGCTAGCAGCCTACCAAAACGGTCGCGGTGGCGGGTCGCCGCTCTGTTCTCGTCGAAAACTAAGTAAACCGTCTGGCCTTCAAGCTGACGGCGTGTGAACCCCGTCGCTTCAACTGCGAATTTTTCTGCGGCTTGGTCGCCCCGTGCCGTCTCGGGAGCATCCACGCCTATCAATCGAACTCGCTCGCCACTCCTAAGGATAAGCGTATCGCCGTCGATGACGCGTCGAACGACAGCAGCTCGCCTTTCCTTCAGTCCGCTAAGATCGGTTGCGGGACAATTAGGAGGAAGAGCACTTGCGGTTTGTGCGAAGAGTAAGACAAGTGCCGCGGTAGAAATGAATTGCTCAAGACGCATTGTTAGAAACATCTAACGTGCGTCGTTGTGCGTTGTCACGTCAGAGGAAGCGTCCCTGAGCACCACAGGATATTTCCGCTTCTGATGTTGCCAGTAGCTTTGGTTACTGTCGTGCCAACGCTTCAAACAGTTTCTGGCAAAGGAACTCATGTTCGACGGGAAACGCAGCTTCTTATTCTCGGTCCGTGCTGTTTCGTGACCCGCTCACGGTAAAGCATTATTCTTGGCAGCGAATCAATTGGCCTCTAGCCTTGAAGGACACGGAGACAGGTTTGAAAAGTAGAAATGTTTGGCTGGAGTTGTCGGCATCGCTTTTTGTAGTGGCGCTCTGCATGGCGGTGGGCGCTAGCATGTTTCCAAGTCTCACGGTGCTCCCAAAATTTGCCGCGTTCGGACTATTCTTCGCTGTCCCGCTAGTTCTCCGGCGTGCCAAGCTGAGTATCTTTCATTCGATTCTCTCCGTTCCCATGATGGTATTCGCGTGGATACTTTTAACTCGCTCAATTACCGCGGTTCTCCTTTTGACTTGGGCAGTTCCTATTTCCCTCATGCTGCTGGGCCTCTATCTGAGCCTCGAGTACGCCATTTCCCCGAAGGACGAACGGCTCTGGGTCGGACTTCTCCTAGGGGGAGCTTTGGTGGCATTATCTGCCACCCGATACCACTTCTTGCAGCACGCCGCGGTAAAAAGTTTTGATTGTGAGAGAATTGCCAACGCTAAGCGCAAAGATACTTGTTTCAAAGTTCGGGCATATAAATCGAAAAGCGACCAGGATTGTGCCCGAATAGTTGACTTCCAACAGCGCACAGAGTGCCACCGGGAGTTGACCTACGAGAGGGCATCCTATGGCAAAAGCCCGGAGCGGTGCCTGGCGCTTCAGGAGTATAACTTCATCGATAGTTGCTTATCTCTACAAGCTGCTTGGAACAATCAGCCAGCAACTTGCGCTCTTTTGTCTAATCCGTCGGCACGGCCTAGCTGTGAGCAGAGTGTTGCCTTTCATGCCGCGCTGGTTTCAGGTGACTCTAGCTCCTGCGATCGCCTAAAGGCGGACCGAGCTGGCCAATGTAAACGCCAGATTGGTAAACTCCAAGAGAAGGAAATAACGGCGAGCGACCAAATGCTGACAGACGAAGGTTGTGATAACTTTAATGGAACTCTTTACTTGTGCCTCAGCGAGCGGGCGACAATGCGCAATATTCGAGCGCGTCGGTTAAAAACAGAAAAGAAGAAGAAGTAGTAGTAGTGGTCGCAAGACCAGTCCAGCTATTCAGGGAACAGTTGGCTCGTTTTTGACCGCTCGCGCGGAATGCTGCGTCTCTCCCGGGAGATGCCCACATGCTTCGATGCTAGTGAAACTGAACTGAAACCGATGAATCCCCGTCGTAAAGCAGGCGGCGTGGTGTGCCACTCAACCTGCACGAATACGAAGAGGCTGAGTTCATCGTCGAACCGAGCTTATTCGGATAGGCCACCGTTTGCGCTGGTCGATGACCTGTCCTGCAGCCGTCACAAAATGCACCAGCTGGAGCCTGACTAGTTTTTCCTCAACCCCTTCCTCACTGCGCATCGTTTCAAAGGCAAGTTTGACCAGGGGAGCTTCTGGATCCGCAAACAAGGTAGTGGCGGCCATTAACGTTCCAAGATGAAAAGCGAGGTGATCTACGCGACTAAGTGAGACGTCGTGGGCAAGAACGGCGCGCATACACTCATTGAGCTTGGGGTCGGGGTGGGCATCCGCCGCACGACTCCCCTGACAGAGGACGAACGCGGTGGCCAATATAAGGGTTGCTCGGACCATAGGCCCGCAAAGACCACATTTGGGGCCCCCATTACAAGAGGCAAGAGGGGCTTGCGCCTAACCCCTCAATCTCTTTGGGCTGATACCCAACTAGCAATCACGCAACCAATGCGACCTTAAGCTTTATATTCGCTTTCTTAAGCTGATCCTGAAGACACGCCTTTACTGCGATAGTCTCCGAAAGCCCTGCCGTCTTTGCAATTCGCACTGCAAGGCTCGGACTCACCAGCTGTCGCCCTTTTTCTAAATCACAGAGAGTACCGCGCGAGATCTTGAGCTTCCGCGCCATCTCAACCTGACTTAATTCAAGTTGCCCGCGCGCAACGCGGAGGAACATCCCGAACGTTAATTCGCCAACCTCTTTCTCGAGAAATGGAATAGCTCTTTTAGTACTCATGATGCGTAACCTCCAACACAGCGACAACCGTTAGCTCACCTCGGTCCGACTCTTCGTAAATAACCCTGTAGGCCCGAGTTAGACGAACGGACCGCTGCCCAATCCGATCGCCTTTCAGAGGTTCGTCATGGTAGCCGGGAAGCATTCTCACTTGCCGAATACCTGTTCCTTCTACCGCATGGGCCCACACCAGGAAGTGCTCCTTGATGTACTTGGGCAACCGTCGCATCTGCTTTTCTGCAAACTTGCTCATAGTGACGATGCTTCGCTTATCCATGCGACCTCTAGAATGCATTGTAAGGTATATTACCTTACAATGCAAGTAGGTGCCAGGTAGGGGGTGTACAGGGTTTCAGTTCATCTGGCCTGACTTTGGTTCTTCGTGACCTTCGTCCGACCGGCTTTCACTGCGGTGAGCTCGGGCAAGAGCGCCAGTGCAGAAAGGTCAGCCACTTGATCGCATCAGTTGCGGGTGCATCGTCCTCAATCGAAATGGATAGGAGCGAGCCGCTTTTGATCTTGGATTCCAGGTGCTTGCAGTTTGCCTCGTCGAGCGCGGTGGAAGCCTTAGGGGTTCCGAAGGCCCGGTTGGAATGGCATCTCGCGCGAGAGGTTGCGGGACACGAGAGCTTCTTCAAACTCTTGAAATCCCATGTAAAACAACAGTAAATCTTGCTGTTTGCAAAGATAGCTATCTTTGCAATTCAAGTGTTACAAAGATACGGCTATACTATTACAAAGATAGTTTCACTCATTACAAAGAAAGTTCTAGTTTGCAAAAAAGCACCAAACCAAAGAAGCGAGGACGACTCCGAACTCGCCCCGGAGCAACAGCAAAGAAATACATTCTCAAACACATCGAGAAGTCAGACGATATCGTGAGAGCTACTTCCAAACACTTCAATATTAGTGTGGTTGCAGTTCAGACTCACTTAAGACAGCTCCAAAAACAGGGCCGCGTTGTAAAGGAGGGTCGCACTCGTGGAACACGATGGATACTTGCCCCCAGCAACACTTGGCACGAGGTTATCCAACTCAAGGGAGCACAGGAACACCTGGCTTGGGATCAAGTGGAAAAGGCCTTACCGAAAGACCTCCCGCAAAACGTTCGGGAGATAGTTCGCTATGGGTTCACCGAAATGCTTAACAACGCCATAGACCATTCCGCAGGAACCAAAGCTCAAGTAGGTGCCGCAACTCATGGAAACCTGATCACCCTCACCATTGCCGACAATGGAGTAGGAATTTTTAAGAAAATTCAGAAGGCATTCAGTTTGAACAACCCCCGAGCAAGCATCCTTGAACTCACCAAAGGCAAAGTAACTACAGATCCAAAGAACCACTCCGGCCAAGGGATTTTTTTTACATCCAGAGCCTTTGATCGCTTTGAACTAGCCTCCCACGAGTTGCTTTTTGTGAAGGACAATCTAAATGACGATTGGCTCATCGACTCCATCAACGATGACGCCGCGGGAACCGAAGTAAAGCTGACCATACGACTAGATTCAACGACGAGCCTCAGGGAAATCTTTGATCGATATGGCGATCCCACTAACTTTACCTTCGATAAGACACACATCGTTGTTGAACTTGCTCGTGAAAACGAAACTGAATACATCTCTCGCTCTCAGGCAAAACGTATTCTTGTCGGCCTAGAAAAGTTTAGACATGTGGTCCTAGACTTCCGAAATGTCCGTACGGTTGGCCAAGCTTTCGTTGATGAGGTCTTTCGTGTTTTCGCGCAAGAGCATCCAGATGTAAAATTCGAACCTATCAACGCAAACGAAAATGTCGCTTTTATGATTCAACGTGGGCTAACTGCTTCTTCTGAACGGGCGGGAAGCTGAGCGAGCTGCTACTTAAAATAACAAAGCGGCTGTCAGCACTTCTTCCGTCGCTTTTTTGGAAAGACAGACAAGACCGCGGTTGTGTACTTCGGGACCCCAACTATTTTGAAGCACGAGGCATTCAGGAATTTTAAGATCCCGCATTTCCTGGGCAAACCTCTGACAAACTCCACGCGGTGAATCCGGACGGTTGCAGTGTGCCAACGCGACCATCGCGTGAAGACGGTGCTCATCCTCATGCTCAGAGTCGCCATGCACATCCGAGACACCTACGGCTTCGTAGCTGCCAAAATTGCCGGAGATTGCACCCAGATCGACGCCTACCAAAACAGGGGTTCGAGAATAGAGTCGATGGACAATTCGGTTATAAAGATCGGGAGAATATTGCTCCACTTGCGCAGAAGATAAGTCCATGCCGATGGTCTCTTCCAGATACGCTAGCCCGGTAGACCTGCGATCACTTCCCACTTTATAGAGCGCGTCCAATATGCGATAAGAAACATCTAGGTCGATAACACTGCGATGGGCCCACCTCCAACCGTCCATCACACCGCGCTCCGGAAAGGGCAGGTTTTCTTGGTGCCACGACCGTCGCGGAATGATTCCGTATTGGCGCGTTGCCGATAGCAGTTCATTAAGAAGGGTTCCCCTTCGCCCACTCCCTATCAGTGCATTGTAAGCTACGGCTAGAAATCCGGGCTCCAGAGACGGAATAGGTTCCGAGCGGGGTACACTATTGGCCCACAGTTCAATAAACGAACTCATGGAGTACAGGCCACAGTAAGGCGTGCGTCCTTGATGCTTAATGGGGACTGGACCTAATCCGACATCCGCGTGCAACGATTGGAAAGAAAGAACAACAAAAACAAGAAGCCCCGACAACCTACCCATCCATTTTCGTTAGCTCCAAACAGCCGCGCCCGTCAAGGCACAATCGAACTCCACAGCAGTCCGATCGTGATGCAACCTCTCCCGGGAGGTTGTCAACTTAGTCCCAATGTCTAGGGAATGGCGAGAAAGCCACTGGGAAGTACATAGATAGCCCCGTTAGCCGTTAAGCCCCCGGAGCTTTCTGCTATCGTGCCGTTGTAACCGAACGACACAAGATCTTTGACCCCATCGCCGGTAACATCCACGCCTATCAAGCTCGCGCCGATATAGGTCCCGTCCCCTAGTTCTGGCGAGGCAATCGTCTCAGGCGTCATGGCTGAGAAGCTGGATTGCCCATAGAGAATCTTAAGAGAGTAGGCGGGCAGCCGACTGGTGACAATTACATCGTCTTTGCCATCGGCGTTCACATCAATCACTTCGTACAACTCAGCGAATCTATCATTCGCAACTGAACCGTTGAAGCGACGACCCACTGTAGAAATGGGACCGCTCGCCGCACCCGCACCGATGAGGTACAGCGAACCCGCGTTGCTCACTGCACTGGGAGACGCAGAGCCGTAAGAGCTGACATAGTCCGGCTTGCCGTCACCATTTAAGTCACCAAAAGAACTCTTGTTCCCCAAGCGATCCTCGGCGAATTCTCCACTCACATACATCCCCACCGCTGAAATGAGGCCCGTCGTCGGCAGAGCGGCTCCCCCGGGAATCGCAAAAAACGCCCCACTGTTCATCACCACGGGACGCGAGTTGACGGACCCCGCATAAAAACCGGCTTGCCCACTTGGAAGAAATCCCGGCAGAAGCGGGCTATAAATGGAGAAATACTGATTCGCCATGTCTCCTGAGACGGCAGCGTTCGCCGTCGCTGCCATAGTCCCACTTGCCGGGAATGAAGGTCCTCCGAAATAGAAGTAGCACTCCCCCGTGGTCGAGCCGAAGAGGCTTGCAGTATTCACCAGAATATCCGTAGTCCCATCACCGTTGAAGTCTTGTAGCGAGATAGAACCGAAGTTTAATGCCGGAGTATAGTACGTCCCTCGCGTTTGGATATTGCCGCTCGCAGGAAGCGAGCTCGCACCCAGAATCACATAAATCTGAGATGTTGCGGTCCCTCCACTCGCCGCGATGATGTCCTTGATCCCATCGCCCGTGACGTCCGTCATCGGGGCGGTATTTAGATTACCCGCAAACTGCAGCCCGGTGTTTCCCGCGTAGCGAAGGGAGACGTTTCCGATCAGATTGTTCGCAGGCGGAGTGGTTTGCCCAGGGATGATGTACATCGCCCCTCCGTTCAAGGCGCCTGCACTTGCATTGGGTGCACCGACAAGGATTTCCGCTTTGCCATCGCCGGTGACATCTGTGACATGAAAGCCGTGAGACCCAATCTGATCGTTGTCTAAGTCACCCTCATACCGTGTGCCCACCGCGAGGAGGCTTCCGCTCGCTGGTAGCGTCGCGGCCCCCAGAATCATATACACGACCCCCTCGTCTGAAATATTCATATCCGCCAGACTGCTGGCACCAACCAGATCGTCGATTCCATCACCATTGAAATCCCCGAATTTTAAGTTACCACCCAAATACCCGTTGGTGAACGGCCCCCCGTAGCGTCGAAAGTGAACCCCGGAGGAGCTACTCGGGGGCGGGGGATCGCTACCCACAATCACAAACAGGGCGCCACCATTGGAAGCCAGTGCGTTCGAAAGCACTTGGCTCATCATCTCAGGAATTCCGTCGCCCGTGATGTCGTGAACCCAAAGGGAAGTAAGGCCGAGCCCATCTCCGGCAGTGGGCCCGTCGTATCGGTAGCCCACACTTTCTATCGTGCCGGAAGCAGGCATCGTAGACTGCCCAAGAATGACATAGATTGACCCGGCATCTGCTCTGCCCTCTGGATCCGCAAGGTGGCTCGAGCTAGCGATATCCAAGATCCCATCGCCGTTCACATCTACTAGCTGAAGATTCCCTCCCACTCCATCCTGAGCCGCCGATCCGCGGTAGACCTTGAGGGTATTGGAAGCGAGGTGCACTCCCCCTTCTAGAACCCCGATGTAGCCTTTGTTCGCATCAAACGTACCGTCCCAGACGATGATGTCAGGAACTCCATCGCCCGTGACATCACCCGTGAGTTTGTTCACCCCAATGCGAAGGTTGTTTTCAGTGCCGGCGAAAATCACTGCGCTATTTCGGAGCTTAATTTCGCCGCTGCAGCCGCTATCCGCGGTACTACCACTCGAGAACACTCCGCGGACACGAAAGCGAAGCGTTCCGCCGAGATTCGCCGTCACGCGGTTCCACGCCAAGGTTGTCGCACCGCTCTCAACCTCCACAATCTCTGTCGGATCGCCCGAGCATTCGGAGTTTTGAAACAAAAGGACTTGTTGCTTCTGCGCTCCAGGGTATTCGGCGATGGACCTTGCCCAAGTGATATCGGCGTAGCCCGGCGCTCCGGACTTCAATGCGAACGAGAGCGGCTCACCTGGCGCGAAGGCCGTGGAGCAAATTCCCTCAGACACGCATAGTCCAATGCCACAGGAAGCCAAAAGAGGAAGCATGCTGCTCAGAATGAAAATTCGGATTGGATTTTTCATGGGAGGTAGTGTCTGCCGCTGCAGACATGCTATCGTATCACGCCACAACATCTCATTGCAGCAGTCCGATCGTGATGCAACCTCTCGCGCGAGAGGTTGAAAGGGTCACGTGACCAGTTGGGTCATTGCTTAATTCTCAAACCCTTCGGAATCAGAAACCGATCGAGAAGCTCGAATAGGTAGTGGATAATCACCGCCAGAAGAGCCGCAGGCAAAGCGCCCTGGAGAATGATGGCGTGATTGTTTAGCGCCAGTCCCGTGACTATAAGTGCGCCGTAACCGCCAGCGCCGATAAAAGCCGCAAGCGTCGCCATCCCCACCGTCATCACTGCGGCGGTCTTTAGCCCTGCTGTGATGTGGACTGATGCAAGCGGACATTCTATATGCGCCAATTTCTGCCACCCGCTCAGCCCCAAGACGCGACACACTTCTCGGTACTTCGGGTCAATGGAAACGAGCCCACTGTGCGTCCCTCGAACGATGGGGAGAAGTGCGTACAATACCAACGCGACAACCGACGGAATCAGGCCGATACCAAGCAGCGGAATGAGAAAGCACAACAGCGCCAGCGCAGGAATGGTTTGAATCAGTCCACTTCCCAGCAAGACAGCCTGCCCAAATCGCGGGAAGCGCACCGCCGCCACACCCAAAGGTATTCCGATGAGAGTTGCTAGCAGCAAAGGCAAAAACACCAGAAGAAGGTGCCGCTTAGTGGGGCCGAGCAGTTTTTTCCAAAGGCTCGGGGCTGCGCGAACGGCATTTTCGTCGAAGTAGATTGCCACTGCCTCGTAGAACGATAGACCTGCTTCTTCAACTTGGGCGTTTAACTTCCTCATTTGCTGGTTTGAAATTGTCCCAGCCAGCGAGTTCAAAACCGCGGAAAGCTCAGGGCGCCGGAGCAAGGCCTCTGATCGAACGAGAAAGATCCCCTCATAGGCCGGGAAGAACGAACGATCGTCTTCTAAAACAACTAGGTCGTTCTTTTCGATTTTTCCGTCGGTCGTATAAACTTCAATGACGTCTACTTTATTCTCTTCAAGTGCGGAGTAGACGAGCGAGTGGTCCATGCGAACCACCGACTCTGGCTTGAGCCCGTAGTGCCGCACCAGTGCCGCGTAGCCATCCGCCCTTTCCATAAACTCATGGCTAAACGCCATTCGAAGCTGCGGAAGGTCTTTGAGTTGACTGATTCTTTTTAAACCCAGTTTACGACTGAGATCGCGCGTCACGGCAAACGCATAGGAGTTGTTGAATCCCAACGGTTCAGAAACCACGATTCCCCTTTTCTCTAGTAGGGGGCGCAATTGCGCGAGACTTAGGTTTTTCTTCTGCCCTAGGAGAGAAAGCGAGAGCGTGCCGGTGTACTCGGGGTAAACGTCAATCTGGGAGCTGAGAAGTGCTTCCCAGGTAATTCCGGATCCTCCCATCCCTAAGCGCCGATCGACTTTGACTCCCGCGCGCTCTAGACCCTGGGCCAAAATTTCCGCCAGAATATAACTTTCAGTAAAATTTTTAGAGCCAATCTGAACGGGCGATTGGGCGGCTGCAAGCCCTGCGAGCAGACATGCCATCACGAAGACAAATTTCATTTAAGCCCCCCTAAACGCGGCGGCGGTCTTTGAGCGGCCAGGTATTCAGTAACAAACTCGGTACGCGGGCTATTTACGAGTTCCTCGAATGTGCCATGTTGCTCGATCTTTCCCTCCTTCATGAGAGTGACCGTGTCAGCAAAGTAGGCCGCTTCAGTAAGGTCGTGCGTCACAAATACCACTGTCTTTTTCAGTTTCTGAAAAACAGCTCGAAGGGAATTTTGCAAACTGCTCCGCACCAAAGGATCAAGTGCCCCCATGGGTTCATCGAGAAAGAGCAGCGGCGGATTTAGAATAAGCGAACGAATCAGCGCAACACGCTGCCGCTGTCCACCACTCAGCTGACGCGGGTATTGGGAAAGACGGGCGGGGTCGAGCTCCACCATATCGCACAGTTCCCTCGCCCAACGATCGATTTGCTCACCGACTCGCGAGTGCGTTTTTGCTGGCAGCTGAATGTTTTGCAATGCTGTCAGATGAGGAAACAGCCCTCCATCCTGAATCATGTATCCAAAAAGCAGTGCCTTGTCCCTGTCGGGAACCTCCGCCGCGTTTCTGCCGTCGACAGAAACCAAGCCATCGTCTGCTTGAACCAGCCCGGCAAAAAGGCGCACCAGAGTGGACTTGCCACAACCGCTTTGTCCGATGATCACATGGGTCTTGCCCGCGTCGAAGTTCAACGAAATATCGGCTAAGACGGAAACCCCATGGTAGGACTTGGAAACTTTTTGGCAGCTAATCATGTCGTGCTACCCATGATACGGCTAATTGGAGCCAGTGACCACACTCTGGTCGCCAGGCGGTTGAGTGGGACCCCATCAGCGTTTTGCTTCACATTCCTTAGGAATGGGAATAGGAGTAGGGGCCAGGAGACGGCTATGCGACAGGCATTCATTTTTCTAGCGCTGATTTCGACGGGAGCATTCGCGACAGACTGCAATTCCGACTGTGAAGGGCATTTTCCAGAGTGGTACCAAGCCTACGACTACGGCCGTTGCTGTGCGGAAAGAGAACTCGCCTGCCAAAGCGGATTGAACAGCTGCTCCGACTGGGAAATGGGCGGCCAGGTAGCGGTTGACTACCACGCCGCAATCAAAGCCATCGAAGTCTCCACCCGAGAAACGGGTTATCCCAAAGATGTCCACCAGTGCTACGCCGCCGTTGATAACGCCGGCCTGGGCGTGTCAGGAGCCGGTGGGACAGCCTTCGCCTATAAACTCTTGGTCTTGGGCGAGAGCATTTGGAAGTTGCTCAACCTTAAAGCACTCGGTTGGCAGACGGCCATTCAAGAGGGCGTGAAACACTTTGCCGACTGTGCCTGCAAAGCCGCCAACTATCCCGACCCGGAGAAAGAGATTCCCCAGAACGACGGCTACGTCGTCACCATGATCGGTGGGAACGGTGGCTGGGGCACCCGGTGGGGCGACAATACCCCGCAAAAACGCAGTGAGCTCTATGGCGAATTGAAAAATTTCATCATCGGTGGCGTTAGCAAAGTTCAGGTCAGTTACTTTAGCCAAAACTTGCCCACTATCAGTGAAGTGATGTGCAAACAGGGATCATTTTACCGCCAAGGTTTGGGATATCTTTCCATCAAGAAAGGCGCGGATGAGGTTTTTAAGAACAAATGGCAAGCGTGTGTCATACGAACGACCGATTTTCCAGCCGATCGCAGACCCCTAGGCATCAACGACATGGCCGGCTTCAGTATAAGAAGCTCCGCCAAAGGAACGTGGGCGGTGAACTGGGGGCCACTTAATGCCGCAGCAGCAGTAAGAGAGTCGGCTTTGAAAGCCGTCCCGGGCGCGGATTTCACCGACGCAACGGTGTTTAGCTCCAGTCGGCCCACCTCAACGACCGCGACTTGTGAAGTGAAAGCGCTTATCGATGCAGGGGTGGTCCCGCCAGACGACAGCACTCATGAAGCCAGTAAGCCGGTTACCTTTGTCACGGGCGGGATTGGCTCCGGGTCGTTAAACCACGCGCAAAAAATTGCGAGAGAAAAACACCCCAAACGACACTGTTTTTTTAAAGTCCACGACGTGACCTTTGGGCCGCTTCAGGAAATTTATCCTGAAGGGATGAAAGCTCCGAATGTTCCTCAGGGTGCATACTGAAAGCCAGAACCTTTGGGTAGGCGCGAGAGGCGCAGCTTAGTCGCGTTCCAGATCCAGTTTTTGTGACGGGGGAATAGAGAAGTGCTCTCGGTGGTACCACCACTGAGGAAGAATAAGACCCACTGGTTTTTGAAGTCTAGAATGGATCACTCGAACGTCTTTGTGCCGTGACATTCGGACAATTCGAGCCAGCGTCCACACCGTCTCATACGTAGTTGCATGCGGAGTACGGCGCAGAAGCCCCAAACTTTGTGCGGCTTCGGGACTAGTCACCGTCACATAAACCACTGCCTTCTTCCTCCATTCAGGAAGCTTGCGTGCAGCGCCCACGGTGATTCCCCGACGTAGGATCCGTCGGAGAGAGCGTTCTGTCATGGTTCCTATCGTTCTCCAGTTTATTTCCAATCTTTTCCGGTCTCTTAGGCGCTTCGAACAGCCTTCGGATGCAGCCCAAATTTGAGGCGCCGCTAGTTGAGTTGCTAAAAGACACGCAAGAACGATTCGCATGTCTTGTGGGTAGCGCTGAGAACAGCACGTGGCAAATGCAATTTTCTCTTACGCAGTCTTGGCTGGCATCCTTAAAACCCGATGCCTATCGACCCAGTAAGGCCAGGCAACTAGCGCAAGGATGACAGGCCCCAGCATTGCGACAGCCTGTTCGCTGGGTGGAGGTGGACCGAAAATATTGCCAAGGTAAATGGCGAATAGCGTGACGAGGAAAGCTATCAGTCCCCACTTGCCGATGGCGTCTTTAGCCTGAGTTGTTTTCACATAAATCGCGATACCAATGAGGAACATCGCTGTTTCCAGTGTGACGGTGGCTGCAACGAAGTTCCAAAGACCCAAGCCATACTTGGCTCCTTCATTAGTCGGCAGAACAGGAAGATCAGGGCGGTGAGTGAAGAAATCCAAAATCCAGTGGCTCACCACTCCCGCAGCAACCACCCACGCTCCCCGGCGATAACGCGTGAGGGCGTAATAGCCAGCCCCGAACAGCACTGCCCAACCTACCCCGGTCACGAGACTGTGGGTGAAGGGGTAGTCGTAAAAATCCATCGGGGTGACCGCCGTGTTGCCAGGATCGATTCGTACGTGTTCCAAACCCAGCAAGAGGAAGAACGGCCAGAGGACATCTACGAAAATGACTGACAGCACCAGCGTGCCCAAAGAGGTCTTGGGAGCAATTTTTTTTGCGGCTAACCCGAGAGCGACGTGTCCGATAAACATTTCAGAATTTTAGCATAGGGCGCCAATCAGAACACTCTGGGAGCGAATGCAGGAGCAAGATTAACAATAAATCTTCTGAATCGAACGAATGAGATCAATCACTCGGCTATCTGCAGCCGTGTAGAACTGAAACCGGCCTCTCCTCTCGCAACGAATAAGGCCTTCCAACTTCATTCTGCCAAGAAACTGAGAAAGCTGAGACTGAGACAAGCCACAGAGTTCCTGAAGCTCAGTCACGGTTTTTTCCCCTTCCACCAAATGCCCCATCAGGAGTAACCGCCCCGGGTGCGATAACGCTTTCAGGAGCGAAGCCACCTGTTCGCAATGTTGCTCAAGCGTGCGAGATAGAATTTTTTTCTTCATTTTGACTACTTACCAAGTCCCCTTGACGTATTACGATATTATAATATACTTATATATGAAAGATGGCTTTATGGAAACTCCTAACAAGTTCCGTTTCTTAAGGCGGTGAAAGTATGAGCCTCAAACAAATCTCAATGAACCAGCTATTCGAGATAACTTCGAACTTAGCATCGACTGATGTGGTGCTCGACGTAAGAACCCCAGGAGAGTTTGCAGCGGGTCACATTAAAGGCAGTGTTAATATTCCCCACGACCAGGTACTAGCCCACATCAATCAGCTGAAAAAGTACAATGTAATCTACATTCACTGCCGATCGGGGGCGCGAGCAGCGGCAGCTGCCAGCACTCTCACTAGCAATGGGCTTACTAATCTGGTTTGCATCAGCGGCTCCGGAATGGAGGACTGGGTAGGTGCTGGCTACCCAGTGGAAAGAAAACAATGATTCAGATTCGCGAGTTTTTTGATAAAGCAACTTTTACGCTGACCTACGTTGTCTGGGATGCGAATACTCTCGATGCGGTGGTAATTGATCCCGTCCTCGATTACGACCCTGCTTCCTCGCAAGTAGCGGAAGTGTCCGCAACAGCCGTCTCGGACTTCATCAAATCAAGCCGCTTGAAACTACACTACATTTTAGAAACCCACGCGCACGCCGACCACCTCAGCGGATCCCAGGTTCTGAAATCTCACTTTCCGGGGTCGCAGGTCGCCATCGGAGCGCGGATCAAAGAGGTTCAAGAAGTTTTCAAGATGTACTTCGACCTGGGAGAATCGTTCAAGACGGACGGAAGCCAATTTGATCGGTTACTCTCAGACGACGAAGTAGTTGCTGCTGGCAGTTTATCTTTTAAAGTACTCTATACTCCCGGCCATACTCCGGCCTGTGCGAGCTATCTCATTGGGGACTCAGTGTTTACCGGAGATGCCCTTTTCATGCCCGACTACGGAGTGGGCCGATGCGACTTTCCCTCCGGAAGCGCTGATACTCTTTTTGAGTCGGTAACCAAACGGCTTTATGCGCTTCCCGACTCAACGCGCGTGTTCACGGGCCATGACTACCAGCCCAATGGCCGAAGCTTGCGATTTGAGTCGACGATCGGCGAGCAGAAGCAATCCAACATTCAACTTTCGAGCAAGACACAGAAAGCGTCATTCGTTCAATTTCGCAAGGAACGAGACAAGAACCTTCAGGCCCCTAAGCTTCTGCTTCCCAGTGTCCAAGTGAATATTGATGCAGGCCATCTTCCCGCGCCAAGGCCCAATGGGCGTCGTTACCTAGCCATCCCCATCGGCAAGAAGCCTTAAGTTTTTTAAATAAACAGCGCCCCCAGAGGGAGCGCTGTTCATTTGCCTTCGCCAGACAACACTAAGGTTGTTTCGATTCAAAAGTGGAAACTTTCGGATCCGAAACAGGCTTCATCGTCTCGGCATCTACAAAAGTGCTGGTCGTTGTCTCTGACATGATCAGCTTTCCATCTGATCCGAGATTGTAGATCGCTTCAGATCCAGAAATTCCCGGTTTGCTGGTTCCACCGGCCCCGAAGAAATCCGCGAAGTCCGGAGATTTTGAAACTATTTTCAAAGCGCCTTGCTCCATCGTTGCACGCAGTGCAAGCGAAGACCCGGTGCTATCTCCCCAACTGTTCGCAGGAATGACCTGAGAGCCTAAAAGAAGAGGGGCCGACCGCATCTGAATCAAGGCGAACTCTGCCACCAACATGCGATCTTCGACTTTCGCAGGAGCCGCAGTCCGCTTGCCATCCTTATCCAAGTCATAGTTCCGCTGCTTAATGTTCATGATCTGATTGAACGTTAGTCCACGTTCCGTCTTGACGAGATCCGTGTGAATCAAAGTGCGCTCAAACTCGAATTCCAAAGTCTTGTCCGCGTTGGTCCCTGTCGACTGGCGAACAAGCGGTCGCTTCATCACGTTTGCTTTAAGAAAATCATATACCTGATCCCGAAGCGCGAATTCGTCCGCTCCGTGGGAAAAACTCGTTAACAACATTGCGACTACCGCTAAAACTCTCAACATAATTGCCTCCTAAAAATGTCTGGGCGGTGGAGTATCGATATGGCACTGAGAGGTCAATGTATTATCCTGGCTGTCCCAATCCCTCAGAATTTCGAGTCCTCGAACTCAGACGCAGAGATAAGAAATGAACCAACTCGCTAAAAGGGAGATCAGGAGAAACATAGTACACCTCGTCACTTCGACCCTGAGTGACCTGCTACCGATTGTATAAATGAGAAATAGCTTGGAAAGGTACGAAGCGAGAATGGACACCGCGAGTAAGCCTCCCAAGAGAGGAGCGCCCACTATTCCAGAGTCGTGCAATTGTATACTGGCGATCACAGAGCCATGAATTTCGAACAAAGACACCAAAAACGTTAAGACAATGATTCCGGTTTGACCGAACAAGTTTTGTAGAAGCTTGGACAAAACCAAGACCGCAACTATGAACGCCGCTAGCTTGAGAATAGGCAAAATACGAAAAGTATTTGATTCAAGAATGGGGTTCTGATCCCCTAACTTGTTGGAGTGTCGGTAAATCAGAAAAGCAGTCATCAGAATGGGGCCGAGAAAGATCAGCAGGAGCAAGAAATGAAACTCGGTAGCTCCCGATACCAACAGGACAGCACCTTCAAAGAGCATCGCCGCCGTTGCGGCCAGAAAGGTGAGAGTTTCAGCCGAAATCTCGTACTGAACGGAGCTTTTGCTTCGCTTCGCTAAGGCCGCCGTAGTCGCCGTGCTTGAAATGAGGCCGCCAAGGAAACCCGTAACAATCGAGCCGGCCCTGGCGCCCAATAGTCGCGCCAAAGTCACCCCCAGCACCTGGATAAGCATCAGCGCGAAAATCATTGTGGCGACCTTCTTGGGACTCAATAGGTTCCAAGGATCGATCGGCGCAGAAGGTAAAAACCACACCGCCAAGAATATCGCCGCCAAACTTACAGTGGGCTTGAACACCCTGAAGCCGATACTAGTCGCCGTGAATTTCTGTGGGTGCTGCAACCGACCTAATTTCGTCATGCCGGATGAGTCCTCCAAGATGGGCTGTCCTGATAAAGACCCCGAGACTTATCACAACAAGAGCCAATATTGCGACCCAGACCGATGTCGGCGCAGGCGCTTTGAAGTGTTCGAATAGAATCGTCGCAAGTACAATGAAACCCACGACGCCAATAATAATTAGGGAGAGCTCGCCCGCCTCCTCGTGATCGTGGATAACGCTGTCGGAAACGCCGGCGCGATGCTCCACGATCTCCTCGGCTGGCTCCCCTGAGAGGAAAACGGGAACAGTAGTAAAGGCTGAAAACAGCAGAACGATTGAGGCCGCCCGCTTCAGCTCCTTGGACTTTCGCCAAAGGGCGGCAAGCAACAGCGGCGCCCCCACAATTAGCATCCCAATAGGCAAATGATTTAAAGCTAGGTGAACTTGCGCGGCATTCATAATGCTCCCTTCCCCGTGAAGTTAGGGCGCTTCCTGCTTTTTTCCTATAGAGCAAGTGACATAAGAGGCCGTAACCCATTGAAAGCATGCCGGTTCGATCGCATTATCTGCGACGTATGAGAAGCTTCAACTGGAGAGAAAGAATCCTACTAACTGCGGTTCTGAGTGGGGTGTTCGGACTTGTTGCGTTTGACATATGGACGGACTGGACTACCGGCGCCTCGATGCGACACCTTGGTACAGAGGCCTTTATCGCCCTGCTGACCCTCGGGGGGATCGCGCTAATCTGGGCACGCAACTTGTTGCTATCTCGCCACATCATTCAGCTTGATCGAGAGTTGGAGTCGGCAAAGAATGACGCAAAGAAATGGAAATCCGAGAATGCACATTTGCTTCGAGGCTTGGCAGAAGCGATTGACAAGCAATTGGGCGAGTGGGGTCTTACCGCCGCTGAAAAAGAGATTGCTACCTTGCTTCTGAAGGGACTCAGCTTAAAGGAAATTGCAGATGCTCGACAGACGAGTGAACGGACCGTTCGTCAGCAGACCATTGCGCTTTATAGCAAGTCTGGCTTAGCTGGTCGTGCCGAACTTGCCGCCTACTTTCTTGAAGATCTCTTCGCGCCTCTGGAACCCGACGACTTGGGCTGAATAGAACACGCAGCCACACACTTAGATAATCAGACTCATCGTCCCGGGCCGCTAGCCGGCTTGGGTGTTGCATGCATTCGCCTCGAACTTGCTGGACTAGTACGAGACACAGCGCCTCGGATCAGACAGCTTCAAGAAAGGATCATGCGATGGCGACGACAAATATTTCAGAATATAAAGAGGGCTTTTTTCGAAGAGTCTCGTGGGGAGCGATCTTTGCCGGCGTAGTAGTCGTGCTCGTAACCCACTTAATGCTTGGGCTCTTAGGCATTGCGTTCGGCGCAAATAGCATTTCTCCACTTGAAGAACAAAACCCGCTCGCTGGTTTGGGCGTAGGATCGGCCATCTGGCTAGGCGCAACGACGATCATCGCTCTGTTCGCTGGCGGTTGGGTTGCTTCTCGACTGGCTGCTATCCCGGACCGAACGGAGTCCATGCTCCATGGTGTCGTGACTTGGGGCCTTGCGAGCTTAGCCACTGTGTATATGGTGAGCTTTGCAGCAGCTGGAATCTTGTCTAGTACGGCAGGCATCGTTGGCAAAGTCGCAACGATGGTCGGGCAAAGCGCTCAAGCAGTAGCACCGCAGATTGCCCAAGCCGTCGGCGAACAGACAGGACTGAGCGATACAACTTGGAACGAAGTGAAGCAGGAAGCCAATCGGTTGCTCACGCAAACTGGCAACCCCGCGCTGCAACCCAAGCGGCTTCAGAAACAGGCCAACCAAACCACACAAGACGCTGAAAATGTGATGGGCAATGCCGCTCAAAATCCTCAGGAAGCCGAGGAACGCCTCGCTAACTTGTGGAAGCGCATCGAGACACGCGGCGACCGGATTCTTCAGTCGGTCGATAAAGAAGACCTAGCGAACGTCTTAGTCGCGCGCTCGAACATGTCCAAAGAAGAAGCGATGGCTACGGTCACGCGTTGGGAAACTTCGCTTGCACAAGCCAAAGCACAGCTCGCAGAAGTCCAAGAACAGGCAACGCAAAAGGCTCGGCAAGCCGGTGATGCTGCCGCCGACGTGGTTGCAAAGACGGCCATTTGGAGCTTCGTGGGCATGCTCGTTGGACTACTTGCTGCGGCTGGCGGTGGTTACTTAGGAACGCCTCCGGCGGCTCGGCCCCTGATGTTCCGTCGCCGACGTTCGCTTGAGGACGCCGCAGCCTAACGAGCTGATTAATTAGAGCTGGGTAAATGCGCACTGTCTCCTCATTTGTTGGGGGGACAGTGCCATTTTAGCCATGTTAGAGTCGCCGCATGGATTTACTGGCAGCGCGTTGGCAGATGGCCATTAGCCTTGGCTTTCACATTATCTACGCTTCCATCGGCATTGCGATGCCGTTTCTGATGGCGACGAGTTACTGGCTCTACTTAAGAAATAAAAAGAAAATTTACCTGACGCTCACCAAGGCCTGGTCCAAAGGCGTTGCGATTTTTTTCGCAGTCGGCGCCGTTTCGGGAACGGTGCTTTCGTTCGAACTCGGTCTACTTTGGCCCAAGTTCATGGAGCACGCAGGACCGATTATTGGAATGCCGTTTTCTTGGGAGGGCACTGCTTTCTTTCTGGAAGCGATCGCACTCGGCATTTTTCTCTACGGCTGGAAGCGCGTTTCCCCCTACCTGCATTGGACCTGTGGCCTACTCGTGGGAATTGCAGGGGTGACTTCTGCTTTTTTCGTCATTTGCGCGAATGCCTGGATGAACAGCCCGGCGGGCTTTGACTGGAATGGCGGCAATCCCATCAACATCGACCCTTGGGCCGCCATGTTCAATGACGCCGCCTTGTTGCAGGGTCTGCACATGGTAGTCGCGGCGTTTCAGGCCGTGGGTTTTGCCGTCGCGGGATTACACGCACTGCTTTGGCTTCGCACCCAATTCGATCTGCACTTGAAAGCCACCAAGATTGCTTTTTGTTTCGCCGCGATTGCCTCACTTGCGCAACCTATCGTCGGCGATTTCGCGGCCAAGAGCGTTGCGCGTCGTCAGCCCGCGAAGCTGGCAGCTATGGAAGCGCATTTCGAAACGATGAAACGCGCTCCCTTGCTCGTCGGAGGCATTCCCGATGAAGCTACCGGCAAGACTCGGTTTGGAATTGAGCTCCCCGGGCTTCTTAGCTTTCTCGCCTTTGGGGATTTTGACGCCGAAGTGAAGGGGCTCAACGACATTCCACGCAAAGAGTGGCCCCCAGTGGCTATTACTCACTACGCCTTTCAAGTCATGGTGGGGATTGGGACGCTTCTTGCGCTGTTCTCGCTCGTAGGCCTGTTGTTTTTGTGGCGCGCGCCCAAGAAGTTTGAGTCTCCTACTCTGCTGAAAGTGCTGGTTGCCTGCATTCCGCTGGGCTTTATCGCCATTGAATCGGGTTGGGTGGTGACTGAAGTAGGGCGCCAGCCCTGGATTATTTATGGCTTCATGCGCACCTCCGAAGCTTTGACTCCGCGCCCCGGTGTTATCTACTCGTTGGCACTCTACGCGTTGATTTATGCCCTTCTGTCTGTCGTTTCTGTTTTTCTACTCACCGCCCAAGTGAAGTCGCTTCACAAGGAGCTAAGATGAGTTTTCTTGTCGACGCCACTTTGGTTTTCCTAGCGGCAGGGATTTTGTTTTATGTGCTTTTTGGCGGTGCGGATTTCGGTGCCGGCATCCTTGAACTTTTCCTTCACCGCAAGCACGCCGACGAACAACGCAGAATTATTTCCCGTGCAATGGCACCCGTCTGGGAAGCGAACCACGTCTGGCTCGTCTTAGTGGTCGTTATTCTCTTTGTGGGATTCCCCAAGGTATACACAACGGTGTCGATTTTCCTTCACCTACCGGTAATGGCGCTACTGATGGGTATCGTGGCGCGGGGATGCGCTTTTACCTTTCGCCATTACGACACGTTGGGAGGCGCTTACTACAAGAGCTATTCTGCTGCCTTTTCGCTCTCCAGCGTGTGGACTGCTTTTTTTATCGGCGTCACGGCTGGCGCTACGATGCTGGGACGCATGGATCCAGTGGGGTCGACTTTTTACTCCGCCTACTTGGCGTCGTGGTTAAACCCCTTTTGCCTCTGCATGGGTTTGTTTGTTGTTTGCTTATTCGCTTTTCTGGCCGCGGTTTACCTTTGCGGGGAAACGCAGAGCGCACCCGCGCAGCGCATTTTGCGCCGGCAAGGGGCTTTTGCACTAGGAGGAATGCTGGCTATGGGCGTGGGCGTCTTCCTATTTGGAAACGGCCCGACTTTTCCCCTGGCCCAGATGTTTTTCACCAATCGCATGAGTCAGGTGAGTTTTGTGATCGCAACCCTCTTGCTCTGGCCTTTGTGGCAGGGTCTGAAAAACGAAGCCCGGTCTTTCCGAGTGAGAGCAATCGGCGTTTGCATTGTCACTCTTGTCTTACTGGGATGGTTCGCCGTCCAGTACCCGGTGGCTTTACGAACCACGGTAGGCGATATCACCTTTCAAGCTGCAGCAGCACCTGAGGCAACCTTACGCGCCCTTCTCGCCTCGCTCATCGTCGGTGTGCTGATCATTCTCCCCGCTCTGGGATACCTATTTCGCGTCTTCAAATGGGAAGCTCTCAAACAGAGCTGAGCTCCCCATTTCCTGAGGAAACGGGGTGTGAGTCTGAATAATTCATCGGGGGCGGATGGCTGAAGAAGCGGGACGCCTATTTATTTCTTAGTCAGCAGTGCCGGTAGGGGAAATGCGTACAAGATCATTGAATGCAGTCCCTTGGTAACTGGAAAACCACCCACCCAAGTAGGTGTCGCCGCTGCCGTCCAGGGCGTTAGCGATGGCGTAGACACCTACCGGGTCAAAACCCACACCGCCTTGCGGCAGGAAAGCACTGTCTAGCGAACCATCGGAGTTGAGGCGGGCAATTCTGGCAGGAATGGTAACACCCTTGTAGCTCGTAAAGATCCCACCCACAAAAAGGTCGCCGCTATTGTCCGGGGCAAACCCGATAGCGTTGACTTGGGCTTCAAAACCGGCGGTGCCCCCTGAGCCTATCTGAAAGTCGGAGTCGATACTGCCGTCGCTATTAAGCCGGGTGATGCGATTGATATTCGTGCTGCCTTTGTAAGTCGTAAACCAACCGACGACGTAAAGATCGCCGCTACCGTCGGTGGCCGGGAGCAAAGCGGAGACGACGCTGTCGAAGCCGGCCGATGCCCCGGAGCCGATGTCAAAGGAAGCATCTCGACTGCCGTCGCTGTTGAGCCGCACTAGCCGGTTGATATTCGTGGCACTATTATAGCCGGTAAAGTTTCCGCCCACGTAGATATCGCCGCTGCCATCTCCTGCCGAAGCGATGTCCTGAACAAAGCCACCACTGAATCCCGTTCCGCTATTAAAACCGGTATCCACACTTCCATCGCTATTTAATCGGATGATTCCATTACGAAATGTCGTGTTGTACGTGTTGAAAGTCCCCCCGACATAAATATCGCCGCTTCCGTCTGCTGCGGGCAGAATCTTGTTAACGCCACCGCCGCCCTGGAATCCGGCGTCGGATCCCGTGCCCGTATTGAACGCGGTATCTAGAGTCCCATCCGCATGTAGGCGAGCTATCTGGCGTATGTCTGCCGTTCCATCATAGGCAAAAAAAGGACCACCCATGTACAGATCTCCACTTCCATCAGGCGCGGCAGCCAGCGTATTGACTGGACCGTCGCAACCCGTTCCCGTATTAAACTGGGAGTCGATACTTCCATCGAAATTTAGCCGAATGATATGGTTGATATTGCTCCCGGCGTAATTAAAAAACTGTCCTCCCATGTAAAAACCAGCGCTGTCGTCGCTCACTGGAACAATAGCTCGAACTAACGAGGTCGAACCGATTTGTTCGAATGCGCCATTGTCAGTCTGGGCGACAAGCGGAATCGTGAGCGTTTTCGTAAAGACTTCGTCCGAGTAAACAATAGTAAGCGGAGTTTCCAACGCGTCGACCGGCGGCGCCGGCGCCGTGAAGCGTAAAACCAGGGTACAAGTTTCCCCCCGGCCCAAACTCGCACCGCAGGTTCCGCCGATGCCGGGATACGTGCCACCCGCAAACGAGAAAGGTGCGGTGATCACCGTTTGTGAAATCGATTTCGCTGCAGTTGTTCCCGAATTGGTCATCGCGAAGGAAAGGTCCGTAAGCGAGAAGAAAGCGCGAGCACCGAAATCCACATTCTGCGCGAGCGATAGCAATGCGCCACCACACTGTTCGGTTGCACTACAAATCCCTGGCCCACAAGCGGATAGAAGTCCTGCAAGAAGTAGCTGAAATAGGAAAAAGCGCGTCCACATACAGGTACTTATCGGCTATCCGGGCGGCAATACTTACCCCGTGCCTGACCCACCGCACTACGAACAACCTTACCTCGCACCGCTCAACTGAGCGGGTGTGTTACTGCGATCGCGCCTTAAAACAAATTCCCCAGGAGGGGTGATTCTAAACCCGTCGCGGCGAGCCAGATCCAGGATCAGCTGCCAGCCGTTGGGTTTGTCCTGACCTGACGTGGTGGGAGCAGGACGCCTTTCCGTCGTCACCCACTTCCCTTCCGTCCAGACGGATAGTGTGGGGCGTTCGTGATTCTTCCAAATGCGAGCCCCTGTTTTTGCATCGGTCTCAAAGAAGCCGCCATCGATCTTGTAGGTCTTGCGCCCTTGAAACACCATGACGTGATTGGATTCCGATTCCGAAATCCCTAAGCTAGCTAACTTCTCAGGCGTGTTCATGCCAGCCAGCTCTTTTCCAAACCGCGTCGCTTCACGTGCTACATGATGCCCATAAGCGACAGGCGCGAAGGATTCCGCGGGGACGGCACTGCCTTCATCGGTCGACCGGGCCAATTCGGAATACTGGGCTTTGGTCAACGCCACGGTAGAAGGGCCAATAGCATCAGCGCCTTCCAAGAAAGTCGTTCGGATCAATCCCGCATTGAATCCGGTTCGCGATAGATTCTGAACGGGAATTTTCTCCATTGCGCCATCCGTGACAAGACCGATGCGATCGTTGAGCGCTAAAGCATGTCCGATGGCAGAATGCGGCCTTGGAGTCTGTGGTCGAATCCCCATATCCCGTCCAAAAGGACTGACCCAGGCCTGTCCGTCTGCCGTTTGAATTCCGTTTTCATAAAAGCGCACCCAAAAAGCGTTTTGAACGGTCTCGATTTCCTTATCAGTAAGATCCGGGTAACGCGCAGAAAGCATCGTGCGACCGCCCTCTTTCCCGAAACCTGGATCGACCGTCAGTGGACCAAAATTGTGTCCTCTGATGTGATGAACCAGCTGAAATAGAAGGTCGGAAGCTTGTGCATCTGTAAGATTAAATCTTTGGGCGGTCTGTCCCACGACAATCGGCAAACCGCTGACGATAGAGTGATCGTCGTGCGGCATCACAAAGCGCCGAACGAAATCCACACCGGGCTGCATGTTAGCAATCCCATTGCCAAGCGCCTCATCCACCCGTCGGTTGAATTCCGAATGCAGCCCCTCATCTAGCACTGCCTTACCTAAGTCGTGCGCTTGCGTGATCACGCGCAGGCTGAGCGGATCAATTCCAAACGCCTTGCGATAATCCATTTCAAACGCATCCAGTAGATCCAAGTGATCTCGCATATGGCTTTCGTTGCCAGCCGCCAATGGAGAAGCGTTTTCTCCGGGCCTAGGAGATCGGTACTGATTTCGGTAATAGTTTTCAAGCCGGTCGGAAAGCACCTCCAAGACTCGCTTCTGCTTTTCTTCCGACAGCCCTTCGACACGTAATCGTGTTCCCAACGTTTCAAAAGCATACGGATGAAAGGCTTCTTTCGCGCGTTGTGCGAGATCGAACTTGGTCTGAGGGTCTAGGTTCTTGCCGTGAAGGAGCTCAAGAAAAACAGCGCAGTCCTGTGGCGAAGTGCGCATGCCGGCATAAGCAGATCCCGCCGATAATGCTAGTAGTGAGAAAAGTAATGAAAGCATTGCCTCGCCAGTGCCTAAGCAAGGGTGCAAAAGGGAATCCAGGGCATTGAGCCTGTTACTCGGGGGTATTCTGCCAGTGCTCGACCAAGCCATTGACGATAGGAGACGGAAACGACTCTCGGTCTTCAAGGTACTTGAGATAGCGCCTTACGACTTCGCGTTCAATTTCTGAGGCGCGCGGGTGTTGGGCAGCGGCTTGAAGGCGGGTTGCTAGGTCAAAAGTCAGCGGCACTTGAGGTTCGCCTTCGACGACTCGATGGGTGATCGCTTCATCGTCTTGCCCCATCATTGCAGAAAGAATCTGATCCACAATCCGGTGTGTCGTGAGCATGCCTTCCAGGCGATCGTAGTCTGCATCCTCCATCCGAACCCCCAGCTTCGAAAGCACTGCAGCATTTGAACTCAAGGATTTTGCAAGTATGTCAGCAGCGTGGACTTTTGCTTTATCCATTACCGCCTCGGTCGGCGGAACGTCCGTCAGGTTGATGCCTGCCGCATAGGCCAAAGTGACGCGGTACACGGCGGTAAGGTGTCTCAGGGATTCTCGGCGTTGCGCCAAAATATCCTGTAGCTGCTCAAGCGTGAGAGCACTCAGCGGATTGGGTGCAGCCTGCTTCAGCAACCGACCGGCGCAATAGCCGTAAGCGGGCGACGGCAGCGCGCACGCAAGAATCATAAACAATAGGGTTGTCCGGATAGCTGCCACGGTTGGGGGTTTTACCACACAACGGCATGCTGCCGCTAGGTGCCGAGAAATGTCCCCTCCCTCAAAACGGACAAATAGTCCCATGGATTTCGCATTTTGTGCGCGTTCGCACTTGGCACCGGCTTTGCTTTGATACCCAAGCATGAAAACTCACTCTCGCGCTATTTGGGCTATCGATCCCACAGCAAAAGATCCTCAGACCCAACTCAGTGTCCTAAAGAACTTGCTGGCGGTGACCAGCGGGCGAACCACCTCCGTGATTCCCGTTACCGTCCTCGCTCCCGAGCAGATTCGCGTTCCTTCCCGAATCCTAGTTCAAGAGCAGAAGAAGTTCCGCGCTATCACCGAGAAGCTCATTAAGAGCTGGTACAGCGCAATGAAGGAACCGCGCATTCAGGCGCCCGTCGTACTCATCCAAAAAAAGCATTCTTTGAATGCTTCCGTGGAGACACTCCTAAACTACGCAACAAGGACCAAAGCCGAGATGGTGGCATTGGGCACCCACGGTCGCACCGGGATGGACCGCTTTATCTTGGGTAGTTTCGCCGAAACACTTATTTTGAAATCACGAATCCCTGCTCTCATCATTAATCCAGCAAGTCGTAAGGTTTGGCCTTCGAAAATAGACACTATCCTTTTCCCAACGGATTTCTCCACGGCCTCCAAGGAAGCCTTCATAAAGACACTGCAGCTGGCTTTCCAAATCAAAGCTTCGGTAGCTCTTTACAACAAATTGGAGCTGGTTGTCCCAGCGCCTAACTTCAGTCTCCCTTATGTAGATGATCCCGCAGTTTTTTTTAAGGAAGAGAAGCGCTCAGCTACTCGCATCGCAAAACAATGGGTGACGCTTGGAAAGCAAAAAGGCGTGAAAGTGGCCTATTCTATCGATGAAACACCTTTCTATACCGCTGAGGGCATCGCTTTGGCTGCAAAACGGTTGGGAGCCGACCTCATTGCTATGGCTTCCCAGTCTACAAGAGTCAGAGCCGCTCTAGTAGGAAGTGTGGCCCGTTCGGTGGTTCGACTAGCTGCTTCCCCAGTTTGGGTGCTCAACTCACGCTAGTAGCTGAACTAGCCCTTGCGTCGCCTCAACAAATAAACAAAAGAACCAATGGAGACGACCGTCGCAAGAAAGATAGCCAAAAAAAGCGCGTAGCGGAATCGATACCACCAAGGCGCAGCCCCCACGGATTCCCGAACAGCAAGACTAAGCTGCGGTGCCGAGACATCTACCCCGTACACATAACTTGAAAGGCGGCTTTGCGGGTCGACGACAGCGACCAGGTTTGGATGGGCGTAGCCACCTTCTTCCATTCGCATCGTTTTGAAGTCTAAAGCTTCAAGCAGCGTCCCCATTTGAATGCTATCCCCTAATGCGACGGACCAACTTTCGGGTAGACCCACCTTTTTTCTCAGGCGTGCGAGCCCGGCCTGTGTTTCATCTGGGTCGAAACTCACCGACAGCACACGAAACTCCAACCCTTCTTTTCGCAATTGCTCTGTTGCCTTGAGGAGCGAACGCGTAATGGGAGTGCAAGTGTGTAGGCAGGAGGTAAAAATGGGACTGATGATAAGAGGCTTACCGGCAAACTGATCGAGCCGAAGTGCCCTACCGGCATCGTCGGTAAGAACGACATCGGGGAGTGGTTTTCCGAGCGTACGCCCCTCGTTAGGTGGAAGAATAGTGGTCGTAGCCCACACTAACGTCGATAAAAAGAAAACCAGTTGAGGAGCTAAACTCACGGGATTACCACCGGGCTAGACGGATAAAAGCCACCCGACACGCTACTCGTAGACTGAAAAATCTGAATGAACGGTGGAATGTAAGTAATCGCCAGTAGCAATAGAGCGATGAGAATCCACGGCCGAAATCTGTCGAACAAGCCTGCAGGCTCATCGTGGTAAGACTCCGACGTGGGAAGCGCTATCCCCGGTGCCGTCGAAGACTTTTTTAGTAGGGTGGCCACTAGTACCGTGAAGAATGCCACCATCGAGAGAAACATAATGGTTCCGCCACCCGCACCCATCAAGGTTGTCCACTTCCAACTGGGCTGGAAAAGCGGCGAGCTGGGATCGACATAGGACAGACCCATATTGGTCCGCCGCGGCTCACCACGCAAACCACCCATCGAGAGACCAATCGAAAACAGCATCACGCCACCCAGCCAGAGATATGGAACCCAAACATTGAGACGAGGAAACGCAATCGTCTTACCCTGAATACCGGCAACCAGGAATAAGGTCATCGCAATGAAAGCTAAGTAAGTGGGCCCCCCTAGAGTGGTGTGAAAGTGGCCGGGTATCCACGCGGTGTTATGCACCAAAGTATTCATATTTACTGAAGCGTTGATGATCCCCGTGATTCCCCCAAAAAGGAAAAGAACAAGGCCACAGAAAAAGTAGCCGAATAGCCACCGATCTGAGGAAAAGAAGGGGAGCTTGCCCCACCACTGAAAATACCCCCGTCCTCCGCTCTCGCGCGCTCCGTGCTCCATGGATGCAGCAAGTGTAAAAGCTGTAAGAAAACTGGGAATAGCCACACCGAAAGTGACTAAACTGTGAAGCCATTTCCATCCAACACCAATCCCAGGATCAGAGAACTGGTGGTGAAGGCCGACAGGTGCCGAAAAGATCACAAAGAGCATGAAAGTGAGCCGCCCTGCCCTATCCGAGTAAAGTTTTCCACCGCTCAACTGCGGCAACATCACATAGAACATGGTGTACGCAGGAATGAGCCAGAAGTAGACGAGGGGATGCCCGAAAAACCAAAACAAGGTTCGGGCAATTGTCACATTGATGCCACTGACCCACCCCATCGACCAAGGGATCAACATGAACAGCACCTCCACCGCGAGAGGAACGGTTGCAAAAAACCAAACGATAAAAGCAGTGAGAATCCCCACGATTCCCATCGGGGTCTTCTTGCCGGGGTTGGCCTTTCTCCAGTTCAAGTAACAGGGAATCCAGTTGAAAAAAGATAGCCAGGAACCGACGACGATCATCGCGGCACCTATGTAGAATGACGGATGGGCTCTCAGTGGCGGGTAAAACGTATAAAGAACAGAAGCTCGGCCAGACAGTATTGCCCAAGAAGCCGCTAAGGTTCCAATCAGCATCATGACCAAAGAAGCCCAAGCCACTCGGCTATTGGGACTCCGCTCCAGGTAGTACAGCACTAGAACGTTTCCAAAAGCCACTGAGAAGAAAGTGGTAAACACAATGGCATTTACGACGCCGTGTAAAGTGAGGCCTTGATAATATTCAAGGCCCAGGAACGAGGTACTTCGAATGAGTCCCGCTCGATACAAAGTTTGCAGTAGCCCGTGGTAAATACCCAAAGTGAGAAGCGCTGCAGGAAATAGTAGCTCCAACTGGAGTAGACGCTTCCAACTAGTACTAAGGGTGATCTGTCTGGGTGCCATTGAAGTCTCTTTCACTTATTTGCCTTGATATAGTTCACGATCAAATCCACTTCGGCCTCGGTGAGAGGCAAAGGGGGCATGACGGGCTGAAAGCCTTTTACGAGTTTCGCATTGGGATTGCGGATTGACTCACGCAGGTAGGCATCATCTACTTCGACGCTCGAGCCGTCGGCCAAAGTTTCCTTTCGGCCAAAGAGGCCCTTAAATGTAGGTCCTACTCCAGACGAACCATTATCACTGTGACAAGCCACGCAACCTTTTGAGGCTAGTAGCTGCTTAACTGCTGGATCTACTGCGACGGCCACCGTAGTAAGCTTTGCCGACTCTGCTTTTCGCAAAGTATCCGCGTACTGGAACCCGGCGGGTCGAACACGAAGAATTCCAGCCATCTTCTCGTGACCAGCACCACAATACTCATGGCAAACGACCGGGTAATCACCCACATCAGTAACGCGGATCTTCGCGTAGTTCACGACGCCCGGCACGGCCATGAGGTTCACATTCGTGTTGAGGATCTGAAAGCCATGATTCACATCCAGGCTGGCGAGATAGATATGCAGCACTGAACCCATAGGAACTTCGACGAGAGGAGGGTCGAAAGACCACATCTTCGCGACGTAATGGATCTCATATTCACCGGGGCGCTTTTCCTCAACGCTTCCTACCGTGAAAGGTTCCTTATCCCAGAGACAAGAGGGAATGCGTATATCCAGAATCCAAAAGGAGAAGACGAGTGCGATAGTAAAGCCCACCATCAAACCGCCGCTCAGATAGAGTGCCCACTTTTCAAATCTGTCCATGCTAGTTGCCCCGATCCACCATGATTCGGAAAAAGAAAAACCACACGCCCGCGTAGACGACGATAATGGAAAGGAGAAATGCGAACGCACCCTTAGGAATAAACTTTTCAGTGGGAACCAATTCGACCTCGATGAAACGAGGACAATGCAGGTAGCGTGCCGATGCATAAGCAGCACCGGATAAGGCTAAGGGAGGGAATCTCCCATTTTCGTGAGCCAAAAACTCACAGCGTGGGACATTTTGTCATGCGAATCCCGCGAGGGATGCTTCTAAGGCTTTGGATCAGATTCCGCCTGCTCGATTCTTCGAGTCATCTCATACCGAAAGCTCTCAAATACGGGGACCATGTTTTTCGGCGTCGGTTCGTCGATGAGGCCCAGAACGGTACGCATCCGCGACAACCCAGATATCACGTGCTGCTTGGAATAGCCCTTGCTCAAGTCGCGAATGGCTTCGACAGAGCTGGTATTTCCCTTCTTGAGCAGCTCATAAGCCCACGGACTTTTCTCTACGTACGCGTCAAGGGCCGGACCTGCCACTTCCAAGAGCTCTTTGCTACCCTTGTCCCAAAGCATGAAAATCTGAAAGCCAATCTTACGAGAAGGCGCGAAGTCTTCGATGCGCTCTTCCACAAGCTTCAGTGCCGCCATGCGAACTTCAGGATCGGGATCGTTTTCGATGACACGGCCCACGACTTCCAAAAGCATCGGTGACATCGGCGCATTTTGCAGAAGCCATACGGACCGAAGCCGGGTACCAGAGTCGGCAGACCCGAGACCCGCCAACACGGCCGGTGCAAGTGCCTCCGTATTTCGTAGGTATCGGTAACTTTCCCCTGCTTCAATTCGAACATTTTCTGGAATGGCGGGGAGGCCCAAGTGCGACAGCTGAAGGACTCGACCTTCAAAGTCGTAACCGCCTTCCGCCTGGGACCAGAACCTCGGCTCCCGCTCACGAATCATCCTCAAGGCACTGATGAGCACTGGCGCATTTGAAGACTGCATCAGAGTGGCAACAGCCCGTCGGGGATTTTCGACTTCTTGAACAATGCGCAACCCGAGGAAGCTCGCTTCTGCCACATCAGACTTCGCGAAGCACTCCAGGTTCGCAAGCGCAAACCGATCAGCCTCACTCCGGTTCACTTTCTTAAGCGCCAAGACCAGCTCCGCGAAATTTAGCAAACGCCCACGCCGCCATCCCCAACTCTCGGACGATTCCGTTTTCGGTTTGGGATCCGTGTCTGCGTTGCAATAGAACGCAGCCAGTTGCGATCCAAAGCCGCTACTGAGTTCGATGGGCATTCTGATGACTGCATTCGAAACCAATCCTTCATGCAAATTGCCTAAATCGGTGAGCGAATTCTCCGTCAGGAGAGAAGCCACGTACTTTTCCGCCCACACTTCGTCGGTGATGGCGGGGAAAAGCTCGGCAATCTGGTACAGGCTCGCAAAGTAATCTTTCGGGGCGGCTTTCAGCAGGTCCTGCGTGAGCCGTTCCGCAATCGGAATGAGCGTTTCATTGGTTTCCCGGGGAAAGTCACGACGCAAAATGGCTGCGAAGGCCCCGACCCACGTCGAATCCAGCTGGCCGCTTCGATCCAAGATGGCTGTTAGCAGCGCCAAACCACGTTCATCATGAAACCCGAAATCAAAATCATCGGCACGCACGTCTCGATGATCTTCTAGGAACTTCACCAGGGCGTCCTGACGTTTGGCTTCTTGCGGGGTATCGAGCAAATCGGAGAATCCGGCGATGAACCGCTCTAGCTCGCTGGCTTGCGGATCTTGCGAAACCTGCTTCAAGAAGCTCTCTCGCTCAGGCCCCTGGGCACTTGCTACGACGGCCCTGAGAAGCATCGGTTTGCCTGCGGGATCCAGCTGGGGATAAGCCGCAACGAGCTCAGCAACAGGTACAGCCTGCGCAATGAGCCCGCGGGCACCAAGGCGGGTTGACTCCTTAATGAAGCCCTCCAGCTCGGGAGAAGGGGCACCGAAGCCGACATGACTGATGAAAATGGACCCTAAAAGCGCACCTACGAACAAGCGACTCACGTTATGCCTCCTGAGAAAAGAAGGTTCAGGTAGCACAACGCGAGCCGCTTTCGCCAGAGCTTTGCTTACAACGAAAAGACCGCGTTAGCTTGTGGCAGGAAGATGAAATCTCCATCAATCGCGCCGAGCTTACCTTCGACCTGCAACGAAACCGACTGACCCATAGACAGGAAAAATCCCGGTCGAAACAGAATTTCGAACTGGAGATCCGTGTCGCTGCTTTTGTCACCATTCAGGACATAGTTGTTGAAGCGCAAAAAGGGACCCGCTGATACGCCCATATACGGGAACACGGAACCCGCCACCTGAAAGCGGTAAATGGCCGTTGGTAAAAATTGAATTCCCGTCGTCCCAGTGGGAATCCTAGAGCCTACTACGCCTGCCGTGTTGTAGTTCCACAGATTCAGCCCGAGATCTGCACCAATAAACAAATTACTGTTTTCAGAATACTCTTTCAACAGACCCAGGTTTACGGCCCAACCTGTAATTCCGTTCTGGATAGCCAAGCCAGGTCCAGCCAAAAAGAAGAGATCAGACGCAGTGCCTTCTCCGGGGATCGGTGACGTCCCGACACTCTGCCTGGTATTTTGCTCAACAATAGGGGCCGCGCTGGCTTCACGCGTCCCGCTTAAAAACATCAGGCCGACTGCGAGTGCGACATATTGAAACTTTTTCATAACAAATCTCCTTTCAAAAGATCCGATCCACGCTTCACTGCGCGTGATCGACCGGCAGAAGGTGCACCCCACGTGCCAAGATGCTCTATGGTAAGGGTCGCCAATTTATTGCAGAGCGGGCAAGCGGTTGGGGAGGAATGACCATATGAAAGTGTTGTACAGAGAAAGGGGAGCGGTGTCCTGAGGTCCGTAGAAGTTGCTTCGGGGTAAAGCTCCACTGCAGGCGATGGCTCCGCCACTGTCGTTTCCAATGCACGGTAGAGGCATCGATGCGTTCTCTACCCAGTAGTTTTCAACAGAAGGCATAGCCGCCGTGGTGAGACCCGCGATAGTACCGGCGTTGGAAGTGATTGCGCTGACAGCCCCCGCAGAGAAAGCTAGCTCAATGCCTGTCGCAGGCGAAGCATCTTGAAAGTTGCCGACGATGCCCCCGACGTTTTGATCGCCCAAAATACTTCCAGAAGAGTAACCTTGAAGGACGCCTGCACCCTGACTCAGCTGGCCGACAATTCCTCCTACATCTTCGCGGCCATACACTTTGCCCGAGCTGTAACTCTGCCAAGCAGCCGGGTTGATTGATACAAAAGCAGACCGGCCAAAGAGCCCCCCTACGCCCGTGCCTGTCGAGGTGAATTTGCCACTGACATCGCTTGTGGAGTAAGAATTGTAAGTCGAAGCGGTAGCAAAGTTGCCGACTAGGCCCCCAACACGTGAATCACCCCGAACAGATCCCTGAGAAGACAAGCCGCCGAACGCACTTGAGACAGTTGTACTTGAATCCCCGATGACACCTCCCACACCAACCCCGTCAACTCCCCCCACAATATCTCCGCGCACGTGAAGGTTGCCACCTATAGAACCCGTGCCGATGTTTCTGCCAATGATACCTCCCACTCCGTTTCCATTGGCTACGGCGTTTACGCCCACGAAGCCTGTCACGCGGATGCCTGCGGTAACTAGAGTCGAAGAGACCCCACCGTGTTCTCCTACTAAAGCGCCTGTATAGTGCCGACCGCGCACATTCACGTTTTCCAAACCGATGTTCCAGAGCGTGACGTAAGCTATACCGTTGCCTGTGCGACCAAAAAGTCCCGTTTGATCCGCCGCCCGGTTGATCGTGAGATTCGAGAGCACGAAGAATTCTCCATCCAAGGTTCCAGTAAATGGCGTGGCTGGCGTACCAATAGGATTGCCCGCATAAGTCGTCAAATCGATGTTATTGCCTAAGCGGAACGTCTTGGACCAGTTCGCGGTATTGGCTTGTAGCTGAGTGAGTTGCTGCACGTTGCAAAGGTAGTGCGGACCTGCGCTTAAGTTGAAGCGTGCTTGAATCGTTGCGCCCACGGTCTCATCATTCACGCCGTCGCAGTGGGCCGTGTCTTTTTCCAGTTGGCGCGCAACCGGCGTCTCGGCGCCTTGTCGGACTGCAATTTCAATGTCGCCATCCAGTTCTCCACTGAAGTCCCACAGGGAAGAGAAAGTGCCTCCATTGCAGGAAGTACTCGCAGGAGCGTTAGGGCCACTAAACGAAATGGTTTCCCCGGGCGTGCCGCAAAAACCCCAAACGCGAAACGCGGCCATGTCACTGAGCCCAATTTTGCGGCCATCTCGAAACTCCATTGGGAACTCAATCGATTCGTTTGGAGCTTGCCAACGCAAAACCGGGTAGCGTCCCGTCGCGGGCATGATCCAAACGCCTGTCGGCGAAAAGTCCCAGTTTAGACCTGCGCCACCGTAATTCGCTAAATCATAAAACCAAGTGGGGTTGGGTCGGGCCGCACAGTTCACACTCCCGCTGCTATAACAAGTGGTAGGAGTGAACGGGTGAGGAAACCAGAAAGCATTCGTAATCGTCGGGGCCGGGCTTCCAACAATAGCGCCTAAAAAGGAAGCAGCGGTAACGTTACCCGTGGCGAACGAATCGGTGATACCTCCTACACCCGCACTCGAACCCGCGAGGCCTCCCGCAGAAGAGGTAGCTGCCACATTACCCGTGGCGTACACGCGGCGAACGACAGGGTCTTGAATTGACACTTGTCCTATGGCTCCACCCACTTGGGTTTCTCCATACACATGGCCGGTTGCGTAACTGTCTTCGATAAGCGTGCCCGTGATGGTCATATGACCGACGAGTCCACCAGCCTGAGAGCTCGGCAAAGGAAATTGCGCCTGACTCACCACATTACCCGTCGCAAAGCTCTTAAGAATTTGGGAACCCGTTGTAAGGCTGCCAACAAGACCCCCGATTGTCTGAGCGCCGGTCACCGCGACGTCAGCCCCACATTCAATCAGCTGCGATCCGTTGATTGCAAGGCCCACTAGCCCTCCTCCACCGGTCGAGCAATGAAGAGCACCCGAAGCCACCACTCGGGTTAAGCTGGCTCCCGCGTCTAAAAAACCCGTAACCAATCCGCACCCGCCGCTGAACATCTTGCTCGGATTAAAAAGCGCACCCACTAGAACCAAATTCGAAATGGCACCTGGGCCCTCGACCTCTTGGAACAACCCTCCGCTGATTCTATCGATGTAGAGATTTTCAAGCGTGTGATTTTGCCCGTCGAAGGACCCTGTGAATCTAGCGGCAGTACCAATCGGCCGAAAACCGGCCGAAGCATTCCAATTGCGGGTGTCAGTTAAGTCGATGTCTTCCGTTACGGCAAAGGCACTGCCCAAGTGCAATTCAACGAACTGCAAACTCCCCGCATCACAAATTTGGAACGCATCGCCGCTCACGCCCGTCCCCCCACAAAACGGCGCACGCATTTCATACGCGGCCTCTACACCCGGTGCGGTTGCAAGGACATTGAAATAGTAATCTTTGTCTACCGCGATAGAGGAGATTTTGAACGACGACTCGTTGGTTACACTTCCAGCGAGCGTTCCATTCGCGCGCATCTCGGCTGCCGTTTCGAGATTGGGGGAAGTGCTGTAATAGACTGCGTAAGAAAACTCAGACGGGTTTGACACCGAAGGCGGCGTCCAAGAAACCGTGATTTCACTGTCGTCAATTTCCACCGCACGCAAGGTCAGATGCCAATCGCCATCGACCTGACTCAAGCCCCCGCCGCGGCACGCTTCATAAAGAACGCACAAACCCGTGCCGCAACCAGGCAGCAGAAACAAAGCGGTAGCTAAGGAAAATGCGCGCAGCATGAGTCTCCAAAGGGGTACGCAAAGTGGTGGAAAGACTCTTTATTTTACCCGTGAAATATCAAGCAATTGTGCGGGATTCTGAGTTAAAAAGCTCATCGAGTTTCCTCATTGAAAACGCTACTTTCGACGGTGTGCATAATGCGAGGTGCGAGATCGTTGCCTCATAATCCTTGTTACTAGACACGGATTAACCCCTCGGAAGGAGGAGCGAATGAGCAACGATCTCAAGCAGCAGT
>JBGTAN010000043.1:0-49845 GCA_041749855.1 Bdellovibrionota bacterium | reverse complement strand
GGTAGGTCGCATCAACTCCCAATGCCTGAATATTTGTGACGGCAGACGACCCAGGACAGATCGAGAAATACACAATATCCCGGGGCCTGGTCTGGGGTCGGGACCCGCGGTGTATTCGATTCATATCGAGTAAAAAGGCAGTTCCTGTTTTACCGACAATTGAGATCTCTTCTTTGTTTTCTCCGAGAAACTGTGTTGCCCCATCAGAGGGACTATCAATGTCAGACAGGTAGACTAAAAGCTTTTTACAGAAGAACGGAAAGGCATCCGAGTGCCACTTCAGAAAGCCCTGTGCTGCATTTTCCTTGGGAAAAGTTCGATAGGCAGACACGTGGTAGACATCATAGTTTCCATCGAAGCCAATGCTTTTATAGTAATTCCTAATCATGGCATCCACTTCTGGAATCTCAAAAATCTTATAAAGAGACGGGGCCCGCTTAAGAATGTTGTCTACATAGTTGGTGTGTTCAAACTCGAGCGAGCTATCGAGTTTAATATAGGTCGAAAAGTTTCTGTAGTTCTCTTGGCGCGGTGTCAGCTGGGGAAAATGGTAGCGTGGCTCCGGGAAAAAAGCGGAAGCAATTTGGCTTCGTACTTCGACAAAGCTGGGATGATGGCCGATGTCGATCTGCTTAAAACCCGACGGCAGGTTCTTCTTATCTGGCACCCCGAGCTTGAGCGCTTTATCATTCCTTGCGCTTCTAAGGGAGCCAATCTTTTTGGTGATTTTTTGCCAAACCGCTTGAGTCAACAACGGAGTCCCTCACTTTGATTCGCCATCCCCGGGACACTACGCAAATATCCCGACGAGGCAAGTCTCAAAACCACTGACGGCCTTCAACTAGAAAGGCCCTTTAAACCAGTTGCCGGGTACGTCGTGTGGGGTGGTGCGTTGAAGGCGGATGGACTCGGAAGAGAGGGTCCTACCCATCATCTGTCCAACGGTTTCCACAATATCTTCGGCACGCCGATAGAATCCTGCGCTCAGGGAAGGGCTCGTGGGTGAGGGGAAATCAGGCAAGCAGATACGCCGAGGCGCTTGCTTGAGTGAACCGAATGCTTCTGTCGTCACGCGGGCGATGATCTCTGCCGACGCGGAAAAGCTTTCGTTGGAGGTATCCAGCACTAGTAGCCTTCCCGTTTTTCTAACCGACTTCAAAATGCCGCCCCAGTCCAGAGGACTCAAAGTGCTGAGATCAATGATATCCGGATGAATGCCGTGAGCTTGTAGCACGGGTAAGGCTTGCATCGCTTCAACCGTCATATAGGACATAGAAACGAGGGTGATGTCGTTTCCCTCATTTGCGACGCGCACAGGGCCAATAGGAACCCGGTAATCCCCCTCGGGAACATCTCCTTCCATCTCATGCAACCAACGGTGCTCCATGAAGACAACCGGATTGGGATCGAAAATGCTAGAAAGTAGAAGGCCCTTTGCATCGGCAGGCGTGGTTGGCATGACCACCTTCAGGCCAGGAATGTGTGCAAACCACGATTGTAGGTTTTGAGAGTGGGTGGGCCCTTGCCCCCATCCGCGCCCAATGATGAGTCGAATCGTAACTGGGACCGAGCGTTGACCGCCAAACATATAAAACCACTTGGCAGCGTTATTCACGAGCTGGTCCATCGCCAACAAGAAAAAATCCAAACGCTGGTGGCTCATCACCGGGCGCATGCCATCTAGCGCCGCGCCGATCATAATCCCGGTCATCGCATTTTCAGAAGTGGGCGTATCAAAGACTCGCTTTGCGCCAAACTCTTCTTGAAGTTTCAGAGTGGTTCCAAAAATGCCTTTGGGATCATCGGTTCCGAGGCCGCACACCACGACGCGCGGATCTTGGCGCATCGCAATCGTCATCGCTTCGTTGATGGCTTTTCCGAAAGTAGTTCGCCTGCTCATAAGCGCGACCTCTCAAAATCATCGGGCGCAAAAAGATCTTGGTAGGCTTCCTTTGGATCAGGAAAGGGTGAATTCTCGACAAAAGTGAAGAACTGGTCGACCTGAGATTGGATTTCACCGTCCATTTCGGAAACGGTTGCGGGGTAAAGCTGATTTTTGGAAATGAGATCGCTCGTTAATTGTGCGACGGGGTCCCGAGCCTTCCAGCTGAGATATTCCTCCTCGGTGCGATAGCCAATGTCGTTGTCGAAATTGGGGCCGCAATGCTCTCTCCAGCGGTAAGTTTTAAACTCGAGAAACCGGGGGCCTCGACCACTGCGGATGTCTTTCAATGCAGAAGCCACCGTATCGAAGACCTCAAGGACATTGTTTCCATCACCTTGTGCGGATTCGATTCCCATTCCTTCGACCATTTTGTAGATTTCGCGACCTTCCGGTTGCCGCGGTCGCAAAGAGGAATAGACAGAGTAGAAGTTATTTTCGCACAGAAACAACACGGGAAGCTTGTGAAGCGCCGCAAAGTTGGCGGATTCATAAAATGCGCCCTCTTCGACCGCCCCGTCTCCAAAAAACACACAGCTCACCTGGTCCGATTTTCGGCAACTAATCGAATAACCGAGACCTACCCCAATCGGAATGGTACCCCCGACGATGGCAGTACTTCCCTTGAAACCCACGGTCTCATCAATCAAGTGCATCGAGCCGCCCTTGCCACGCGCACAACCGGAACGCTTGCCATAGATCTCAGCTAGCATGGCCTGCGGATCGCCGCCCTTGCCCAAGTAGTGGCCGTGCGCTCGGTGACCGCTAACCGCGTAATCCTCTTTCCGAAGTGCTTTTCCGACGGCCGCTGAAACAGCCTCTTGCCCAATAGACAAGTGGACCGGGCAACGCATTTTCCCTTCGCCGTATTTGCCAGCGATCGTCTCCTCGATGCACCGGATCCATTTCATGCGATAAAGAAGGTCAGCGGCGTGGTCTTGCTGCCAAGGATTTGACTCTAAGGTATGAACCAAAAGTAATCTCCCGTGTAGCCAACCTGCTTAAAGAAAGCGACCCACTCGTCGACATGCATGATCGTTTTCGCGGTGAGATTCCAGGCTTGCATTCGATCTTTTTCTTCTTCGTTGTGAAAGGCGTCGACCGTAATAAAGCTCTTACCGCGGCTCACTCGCTCAATCTCGCGCAGGGCTTGAGCTAGATAGTCTCTTTCGAGGTTATGAACCGTGTTAATGGAAATCACTGCATCAAATGTTTTGTCCGCAAAGGGTAGCGCGCGTGCATCCGCAACCTGAACATGGGCCTTCATGTCTTCCATGGCATGTTCTATTGCATAAGCAGAAACATCGACGCCTTTAACCGTAATCCCAGGGATCGCTTCAACGATGTCGTGCATCATGAACCCTTTGGCGCATCCCACATCGAGGACCGAACTTTCAGGCGTCAGGTCAAAATGCTTCTTAAAATCGCCGACAACGGGTTGCCAAAAACGCGGACTGTAGTTGAAGCCGCCGTAGCCATGTTTGCGATCGCCGTCAAAAAACTCTTTCCCAAACTGTCGCGCAAGAGCGCGGTCAGCTTCGGTTTTCTCGGCACCCCGCTCTTTTACGTCACGCTTGGTACGAGGGTAGTTTGCTAAGAGATCAATTTCCCGGCCCACTGACGCTCCTATCTGGAAAGGTAAGCATAAGCGCTCACATCCCGAACCAACTGCATACTTTTCATGTTGTAGTACTGCGCGCCATCCGTATCGGAAAAATACCCGGACTCCAGGGTTTTTCTAAGGTTTGCAACTTCTTGTTTGATGGAGCTGACGGGTTGATAGCCAAGTGCTTGGACAATACGCTTAGACGAAATATGGTAGTCGCGGTTGTCGTGAGTCTCCGTCACTTTGATGTCGACGTTCAAATCAGAAAGCTCTGCCTGAATGAGCTGGGCTATTTCAATCACTTTGAGATTTTCGAAGCCGAAGTTGAAAGTACGACCATTGATCACATTCCCGTTGGCCTGCACCAGCATCCCGTAAAGATTAATCATATCGGTCATTCCGACATTGGGCCGACGTTGTTCGCCTCCATGGACAGTAATCACCCTTTTTGCGAGAGCGTCTGCGGTAAGTTTATTCACCGTGAGATCAAAACGCTGTCGCGGCGAAAACCCACAAATCGTTGCGGGGCGCACGTTCACCGTACAGAACGATTCTGAGGAGGCTGTGTTCACCAACCATTCGGAGAGCGCCTTGTATTTCGAGTAGTAAGTCAGTGGTTCGGGTTCAAGCGCTTCAGTGACTTCAGGGTCCTTCTTTATTCCAAAAACGCTACTCGAAGAGGCATTGATGAAGCGCTTCACACCTGCTGCCTTTGCAATGGATAGCAACATTCCCACTGAATCGAAGTTCACCTGCCGTGTGAGTACTTCGTCGACTTCACCCGTGGGGTCATTGGAAATCGCCGCTAAGTGAATGACCGTGTCCATTCCACTTACTGCTTTGTCTAAGACCTCGGGGCTGCGAAGGTCGCCGCGAATGAGCTCGAAACGCTCTGACCATTCATCCCATTCGGGTTGACTATGAAGAGCGGTCAAGCCCATATCGCCGTAGAGGCAAAGGTCCAAGACCCTCACCCGATGTCCCAAAGACAAGAGATGCGGAGTAAGCCGGCTTCCTACGTAACCCATTCCCCCTGTGACTAAAATCGCATTACGGGCCATAGGTTAGTTGTTCCTCATTTGGGTATGCCAGTTAGGGCTTATGAATGTAATCCAACGGCTGCCGTTGGATCTCTTGGAGATTATCCTTGACCCAAGAGATCACCTCCGCCAAGCCTGCGTCAAGCGTAATTTGGTCAGACCAGCCGAGGGCGTTTCTGACTTTCGTGCTGTCGAGCAAATAGGCTGCATCTTTGCCAGGCCTTTCGCCGACTACTTCAACGGCGTCTTCGAAGCGCACTCCCATCTTTTGTAAAATTCTCTCAACGAGCGTCCGTATCGAAATCTGAAGCGGGGTAGAAAGGTGGTAGGCCTCCCCCACGGGGGCCCTTCGCGCAATCTCGAGGGTCGCCTCGCAGACGTCTCCAATATGAATAAATGACCGGACCGAATGCCCTCCCCCGTGGAGTTGGAGCTTTTTCCCCAATTCCGCGGACAAGATTGTTCTTGGGATGATTCGATACAGCTGCTGATGGGCGCCGTAGACATTCGCAGCTCGGGTCATCACAACCGGAAATCCGTAGTTCTTAAAATAAGTCATCAAGCTCATATCGCCCGCCGCACGGGAAACGGCATAGGGCGTGCTGGGCGCGAAGGGAGCGGCCTCCGTAATGTTTCCCGAACAGGAGCCATAAACTTCAGGGGTAGTTACGTGGACATACTTTTCAAAGTAGTCCCTTTTGCGGAGCGCCTCATGAAGCCGTACGCTCGAAACGACATTCGTCATCATCCAATGATCAGGGTTCGCCCAGCTTTCAGCGACCATCGCTTGGGCAGCAAAATTGACGATGTAACGAGGCTTAAAATCATCCAAGACGGCCATCAACGAGTTCAGGTCTCGGTTCAGATCCGTCTGAAAAAACTGAAAGCTGCCCAAGTTCCGGCTTTTTTTGTACGGGAGGAAAATAGAGGGTGCTTCGGGCGACCGGCTAAACCCCATCACCAGCGAATCCTTTTCTAGGGCATGGTTCACAAAGGCAGCTCCAGAAAAGGAGTTGCTTCCGATAACTGCGATCTTCTCAGGCGAATAAGTCATAGATTTCTCCCTTTTATTTACTCGTTTCACCGCCTTTTCCCAAGGTCAAAAGCAAGCGCATCGCAGACGCCCACGCTTGCGAAGGCTGAGGCGGATGGCTATGCTACGACGCATGTCGGCTATCCACAGCACTCTGAGCGACTTGCGGCACTGGTTTCGCTACCAGAAAATGCGTCGCCGGTCGCAGCGCTGGCCCAGCAATGTTTTTTACTTTCACCAGTTTGCCCGACAATTGCGCTCGGATTGTCCCGTTGTTGATGTCGTTATCGATTTCAGCGTGTTTCCGGTCGGTTTCGGCGATTTTCTCTACCTCACGATGTTTGCCCGCATCTGCCAGCTTTACGGCAAGAAGGTCCGCATCTATTTCATCGTAGGGAAACTTAAAGCTTTCTATAGGGACAAAGGCCCCGAAGAATATTTCTGGAACAAAATGGAGACTGCCTCTCAGACTTTAAGACTCGCAGGAATCGACCCTGGGCAGATTCCCCGAATGACTCGGAGCGAATTCGTACCGCTTATCGAGAAGCTATCGCCCTTGAGTTTCCCCAGTCGCTTCAATATCGAAAATCAGATTCCTTCCGCTTTTCACCTCTTCAACATTATTAATACGATTGCAGGAAAGCAGACTGGAGAAACGCTTGAAAAGCTGCTCCTCTCACCTTCAGAGCTGCCCCTGGCCAAACCGCTTCCTGAGAGCTTCAACAAAGGATTCATCTCTTGGCATGTTCGCAACAGCAGCCTTTGGCACCCGCAGCGTAACCTAACGCAATTCGAGTTTCGGACGATTTTTCAGATTCTGCAGGAGGAATGCGACGGACTGCCCGTGGTCGTGGTATCCGCGGCGAATGAAATTCCGGAGCTGCGTGAATGGGCTAAAGAGCTCCCGGGACCCCTATGGTTTACGAAGGATTTTGGGGACACTTACACCGACGACGCGGCCGTGTGGATTCGTTCCCGGATGTATCTCCAGTACAAAGGCGGAGGGGTCGCGGGACCGCTTTTCTCGCGAGTTCCTTATGTCTCTCTGACGGATCCCAATCAAGGCCACGAGTTCCGAGTCGGCCGACAAAAGCTCGGCCATTGGTCGCGTCCCGACCAGGTCTTCGCCTACTTGCGAAACACGGCCCCGTTCAATCCGGACCGCATTCGAAAGCTAGTAAGGCGCGTCTACCGGCACCGACGAGCCGAACTTTCGTAGCCCGAATTTAGCCATACGGCTCTGAATTTTGCGCTTCCAAGAAGGGTGAGAAATAACGACCGTAAAGATCTTCCGGATACGATCCGGTGGACACTGGATTTCATTCACAGCGTGCCAGGAGTGCGCAGTTTTCATGAAGAGAAGACTGTAATTCCCGATAAACTGGGTCGCATAAGACTTTTTAAACTCGGTCAGTTCGGGTGCCGAAAACTCGCTCAGTTTGCGTTCACTGTCGAGAACGAGAGTTTCACCTCCCCATTCGGGCTGCCATTCTTTGGGGCTCAAGAAGTAAAAGAGCTGCGAGCCAATCTTAGAATACCCATCACAATGTGGAGAGACAGAGCAACCATTCGTTGCGAACTGCCAATGGAAACTGAGATCAAAAAGGCGGTGACCGAAAAAGCCCTTTAGAAACCGTCGATACCGTCGACTCTTCAGTTCTGCGATAAAAGTAGTCCAAGCAGGGGACAGCGGTAGGTCTGGTCGATAAACCAATTCATACCGATCGTGGCTCTTCTGGCCGTGAGCCCGCGCGCGGTTGAAACTCTTGGTAAACAACGAGAGATCGGGAGTCGATTCCAGAAGCAGTTGGAAGCCTTCCTCAGAGAGTGCTCCGCAGGGATTGAGCCAAGGAAAGGGTTGAGTTGACCGGAAGCGATCCCCGTCCAACCTCTCCAACAATTCCCAGTTGAGGAAGTTCATTTTCGCTCAAACCGGTAATTGTCCGTTTCCGCATCCCGGAAGAACTTACCGACCACCTTGAAACCAGAAGTGTCCATTACTTGCAGAATGTCGTCGGGATTGATCAATGAATGTCCAATTTCGATCATGGCGGATCGCAATTCGGGTGCTTTCAGCAGATTCGTTGCCCCCGAAACCACGTCCAATTCCCCGCCATCGACATCGATTTTCAAAAGGGATGGTATAGGCAAATTGAATTGGGCAATCAGATCATCCAGCCGGTAGACCATTACCTGACTTTCGAAGTTGATCGCGCCTTTGAGATGATACGCATTCTTCTCGTTGTAGTAGCACCGCGACGAGCCTGCCAAAACTTCAAGAAACTTAAAATTAGCGATCTTATTGCTCGAAGAAAGGGCAACCGGAAGACTGAGAATGTTCTGGCTCATGTTGTTGATACGAGCGTTTTCGCAGAGCCGGTTGTAATTGGCATAGGACGGTTCGATGGAAACGACTTTGAAGCGATTGGCTGCCGCAATCAGACTGTACGCGCCCACATTTGCGCCCACGTCCATGAACCCAGAGCCCGCGGGGAGTTGAGAGGCCCAGGACTCAATCCACTCCACCATTTCTGGTTCTTTGGCACAGCTCAGCAGGCGGGTGTTGTATTCGCGAACGTTGGTCGCGACCATCCGAATAGGCTGGCGCTCGTAATCAAGCTGGAAGCGACTTGCCATCTCGTTGAATCGGGCCATCAGCTTGAATCCAACTAGCCATGCCCTGTCCTTGATCGTTGCCGCAGCTCCAAAAGTACGCATAAAGTGCAGTCAAGCTAGCCTTACGTGTTTCTTATGGTAAAGGAGAAAAACGCATGAAAGTTCTGCTTACAGGAGTTGCCGGCTTCATTGGTTCTGAAGTCAGTCGTCGTCTTCTAGACCGAGGGGACGAGGTTCTGGGCATTGATTGCCTGTCGGACTACTACGACGTAAACCTCAAAAAAGCGCGGCTGAAGTTGCTGGAAGACAAGCCTGGTTTCCGCTTCGAACTCTTAGATGTCGCAGATAGCACGGCCTTACAGAGCCTGTATCGAAGCTTCAAGCCTCAACGAACCATTCACTTAGCCGCGCAAGCGGGCGTACGGTACTCGCTCACCAACCCTAAGGCCTACCTCCACTCGAATATCGATGGTTTCCTGAGCGTTCTGGAAGCCTGCAGGCATGAGGGTACGGAGCACCTGGTATACGCATCAAGCAGTTCTGTTTATGGCGGCCATCGGAAGCTCCCCTTTTCGGAGCACGACGCAGTGGACCATCCGGTGTCTCTGTATGCCGCTACGAAAAAGGCCAACGAGCTAATGGCGCACTCTTACAGTCACCTCTACCGGATGCCCACCACCGGCTTACGTTTCTTTACCGTTTATGGCCCCTGGGGCAGGCCCGACATGTCGATTTTCCTGTTTACCGATAAAATCTTGAAGGGCGAGCCAATCGACCTATTCAACTTTGGTAAGCATAAGCGCGATTTTACTTACATTGATGACATTGCCGAGGGGGTTATTCGCGTCTTGGATAAACCCTCACAGAGTTCACCCACATGGGACGCTTTCGCACCAGACCCCGCGTTGAGCTCAGCGCCCTACCGGGTCTACAATATCGGGCATCACCAACCCGTAGACCTGATGGACCTGGTCTCCGTTCTTGAAGAGACACTGGGGCGGAAGGCCAAAATAAATTTTAAGGAAATGCAGCCCGGCGACGTTGAAGAAACTTTTGCAGATGTCGAAGACTTGCGCCGAGACTTCGATTTCACACCCAGAGTATCTATCCCCGAAGGGGTGGGCAATTTTGTGCGCTGGTACCGCCAGTATTATCAAGTCTGATGAAAATCGCGTACGTCATCACCCGCTGTGACGACCTTGGCGGAGCCCAAGTCCACGTCCGCGATCTTGCGCTCGCTGTTAAGAAAAAGGGAGGACAGGCGTTCGTTTTGGGCGGATCTCGAGGTGTGATGTCAGAACAGCTGGCCGAGAAGGGCATTCCGTTTATCGAACTACGTTCCCTTCAACGCAGCATTCTACCCTTTAGAGATCTAGCGGCGGTTTCTGAACTGAGATCGAAGCTTCGCGACCTCCAACCCGACCTTGTTGCCGCCCACTCTTCAAAAGCGGGCGTGGTGGCACGAATAGCCACATCCACTTTGGCAATACCCACTCTTCTTACCGTCCATGGCTGGGCCTTCACCGATGGCGTCCCTCGGTGGAAGCGCCAGCTGTATCTCATGATTGAAAAACGCGCTGCTCGTTTTGCAACGCGAATCATCACCGTCTCTGAGTACGATCGCCGAATTGCCCTTGAAAGCGGGGTAGCGAGTGAATCGAAGATTACCGCCATCCACAATGGGATGGAAACCATCGACCCTCTCTATCAGGCCCATCCAGAAGCACAACCACCGGTCTTTCTCACCATTGCGCGACACGATCGCCAGAAGGACTACGCTACCCTCCTCGAGGCATTTGCCTCTGTTTCACGGCGACACCCGGACTGGAAACTTGTCTGCGTTGGGGCGGGGCCCGATTTGGAGAAGAATCGGGAAAGAGTCGAGCGATTGGGCCTCAGTCCTTCCGTTTCGATTTTGGGCTTCCGCAACCAGCCCATTGAACTTCTGGCGCAAGCGAGCTGTTTCCTTCTGATTTCAAATTGGGAGGGCCTCCCTCTCAGCATCATCGAGGCGATGCGTGCAGGCCTGCCCGTCATCGCGTCCGATGTAGGTGGCGTGAGAGAAATGATCGAAGACGGTAAGTCCGGGTACCTTGTAGAGCGGGCCAACGCCAAAGCCCTCGAAAGGGCAATGGAAGCCTTGGGAAGCGCTCCTCAGCTTCGGAAAACTCTCGGGGATAACGCGAGAGAACGGTTTCAGAGTGGCTTCCGCTTCGACGCTATGTTTGAACAGACCTGGGGAGTTTACCGAGACGTTCTTGGCCAATAGGAGCACTTTGGAAAGCCTACGCGTTCTTTACAGCACCAATGTCAAACTGCCCGCTGGCGATGCCCAGTCGAAGCAGATCTATGCGATGGCTGAAGCTTTTTCCTCGATTTCGCCTCACGGTAACTTCACTCTTGTAAGCCCCGCGTTCCCTGAACAAAAGAACCTTTCCACCCCTTTCGCTTGGTGGAAAGTGCGGCTACCGCGCCCGAGTCGACTGCGCTACCTGGTTTTCTTTCTCATTCAGCCCTTTTTGTTTTGGCGAAACCGTCCAGACCTAGTTTTCACGCGCGATATCCTCGTAGCCCTCGCGAGTGTACTGTGCGGTGTATCGGTTTGTTTTGAAATTCATAAAGCGCCGAAACGGTCGGCAGCAGTCATTCTTCGTGCGATTAGCCGAAGCAAGAAACTTCGGATTGTCGCCATTTCGTCTGCCTTGAAAAAATTCTTGGAAACCACATTTGAATTTCCTGAAGACAGAGTCTTCGTAGCTCATGATGCAGTAAAAAAAGAGGCCTTTGCCCGACTTGCGACCCTCTCGAAATCACAATTGCGCCGGGAGCTGGGGCTACCTCTTGAAAAACTCGTCATCGTACACCCCGGTAGGGCCGCAGCTGTTCGTGGTTTTGGACTTATTCAGTCGCTGATGGCGTCTCACCACGACTTCTTACTCCTCCAAATAGGAGGGAGTGAGTCGGATACCGCATTTTGGAAAGCAAAGTACGCAGGCGACCCGCGACTTGTCTTTTTGCCATCTCAAAATCAAACGACTGTTTTCAAATACCAGGCCGCAGCGGACTTGGGGCTTTTCTTCCTCACCAAACAAACGGAAACTTGGTGGTGCTGCTCCCCGCTAAAAATTTTCGAATACATGGCAGCAGGAACGCCCATACTTTCGAGTGGAATTGGCTCAGTCACCGAGGTCTTGAACGAAAACAATGCCATCCTATTCGACCCTGAAGATCCCCAGGCTCTAGAGAAGGGGTTTCGCTTCTTCCTCGAAAATCCTGAAGAAGTGGACCGTCGACGGCTGAACGCGCTGAAAAGCCCTGCCGCGCAGACAAGCTGGGAGCAACGGTGCGAGGCGATTTTGCGGTTTGAAAAGTCTGTGTCATCCGCTAATCTCGGCTCGCTGGTAGCGCAAACCCCATGAATGAAACCACTTCCTCGCAGATAAAAGATTTCTATCGGAACTACCACGACAAGATTACGAGCAAACGCCATCAGTCGTCTTCCTGGATTCGGCGGTATGCGCACCAGGGCATTTTGGACGGCTTTTTGGCCCGTGTTCCACCGGGTGCCACCGCCTTGGATGCGGGATGCGGCGATGGAATGCTTGCCCTGCAACTTGCCAAAAAGGGAGTGCGGGTCACCGGGGTGGACCTCTCTGCCCCTAATATCGACTTTGCCAAGAAGCAGGCTCAGGAATTGGGGCTCGAAGTGGACTTCCTTCAAGGAGACGTAGCAGAACTGCCTTTTGCGGATAGATCCTTTGACTATGTCGTCAGCTCCCACGTTTTGGAACACCTCCCGGACGTGCAGCAGGGAGCTCGCGAAATAGCCCGTGTCACCCGCCGCCATGCCCTCATCGCGATGCCCACCTGCTTAAATCCTGGCGCATTAACGCTGCTCGGCAGGGATTGCTACTGGAAGCTCTCATGGCGGTCGGCGGCGGGCCTGCCTTACGGAATCGCGCGCACCTTATCGGCCTGGGTCCAGGGCCAGGAAGGACCTAACGAGGGCTATGCGGGCCGTGAGGATTTGCCCCATATCTGGCGCTTTCCCCAAAAGATGCGAAAACATTTGGAAGCGGCCGGCCTCGAAGTGAAAGAATGGGAAGCAGGACCGCTCCTCATCCCGTATCTACCCGAGTACGTCCCCGCTTTCCGAAAAGTTCAAATTGGACTCGATCGCCATCGAACGAAACCCGTGTTGAAGTACTTAGGTTACGGAAGCCTCGCCATCTGCGAGAGGAAACTATGAGCACCCTAGGTAGTCTGGGGTTGAAGCAAGCCTTAGAGTACCTTCGAAAAATCAACGAAATCCGATTTGGAAGCCCTCCGAAGCCCATCCATGAGTTATCGATCCTCGGCCGCTTCAACGCCTGGCAATTTTTCCAACAATCGTTGCTTTTCGGCGAGCTGACAAAGACGCCCGGATTGAAAAAACGGCCCAGCTTCCACCTGATTCCCCTCAAATTCGGACTCGTCGTCGTCAGTTTCTTCGGCATCCTTTTTCTTCTAGTTTCGAGGCGAAAAGTCCTGATTTATACGATCGATCGAGTGAGCTCGTCTGAAGGAAAACATGATTTTCGAATGGACGGAATTTATGCACACCTTAAACGCAATAGAATCCCCTATGTTGAACTCGTTCACACTTCGCCGGCAGGTTGGTTTCGAAATCTTTTGAAAAGACGAAGGCCTGCTATTTTTCTTCAGGCCTTCGACGCAGCTCGCATCCTGTCTGCACTCGCTACCAAACCGAATGAGACCCTTGCTACTCAAGATTTTGAAGGTCCGCCGAAAGAGCGGGCATTTGCATTGGTTCGCTATTTCTTTGAGCGCGCGCGCATTGCGGAGTTTAGGGTGCGCTGCCTTCGCCGCATTCTACGGGCATCTGGCGTTCGAGTCTTGCTCACTATCGACGACACTCGCCACTACAATGAACTTTTAATTGCGTGCCGGTTAGAGAAAATACCTAGCATTGCTTTTCAACACGGCCATTTCACGAAATACCATGTGGGATGGTTAAAGAAATGGGAGACCGCGTTCGAACGAGTGGTCCCCGATCAATTCGTCGTTTGGAGCTCGTACTGGAAAGAAGAACTCGGCAAGCTCGGCTCCTACTTTCCGAGCGACAGGATCAAAGTAGGCGGAAAACCTTACGGGGATACCTCGCAACACTCACAAGCAAAAAAAGATCCCTCTTTTCTCACCGTATTGATTCCTTACGAAAAAGAAGCCGACAAAGAGGCTTTGGCGCAGTTTGTCTTGTCCTGCCAGGCTCTCGAAAATGTTCAGATCGTTTTTAAAATACGCCCGGATATGAGTCGGGAGCTCCAACTCAAGGAGTACGGGTTGGAAAATAACAGTAGACTCATTGCCGGATCGAATCTGACGGTACTGCCCCATCCCGACCTCGTCGTTGGAACTTACTCCACGTTTTTGTATGAGATGGTCGAGCGCGCCATTCCGGTGGCAATCCTCAAAACCGAGCAGGACTTCGGAGAGGGTCTTTTGCGAAATGGACTCGCCGAACTTTTGGAGTTGGAGGGCATCTCGAGAGATCGTCTCGAAGCTTTGGCATACACTCCTGAAGACGTGCTGCGAGCACGAAAGAATCGGCTGGTCGGTGCAGAACCGCTCGACTTTTCCAACACACTAAAGGGCATACTGGATCCTCTGCTCGGCGAGGAGGGGCAGCTCGCGGCCGCGATAAATCGGCCAGCTCGGGAGGTCATCCCTTGACCCGGGTTCTCATCGTAGCCAATAGCTTCTCACCCAAAGACGGAGGCTGGGGCACCGTTGCCTGCTATTTGGAACGAGCCATGGTTGGCACGGAAGGAGTCCAAGTCACTCGATTGGAAGCTGACCGCTTGGCACGGCGGCGAGGAAGCAAAATCTCCCTCTTGCGAGATCTTTGGTATGCATGGCAATGGAGAAGGTTTTTTGCAAAAGCAGATTTAGTTGTCTGCGTCTGCGAACCCTTGTTTCCGGTTTGCGCTTATCACCGTCTCATTCGCCGTAACTGCCAGTTCGTCCTCTTGGGACATGGAACCTACATTTATTATCCCTTTGTCAGGGGGTGGCGACGATGGCCTTTACGAGCCCTGGCCCGAGCGGTTGATAGACTTTTTGTAGTTAGCCGATTTACCGAGGCGAGAGTTCGAGAGTGGTATGACGGCGGAATAGGCATCTTCAGCAATGGTGTAGATACCAAAGCCGTTGAACCGCCTCCCGGCCCCAAGCACGAAAGGATCTTCTTACTTGTAGGAGAGCAAAAAGAACGGAAGGGAATTGCTTACCTTCTCGAGGCCTTCAAGCTGCTGGCGGTGGACCATCCAGAGGCCCGGCTGGAATTGGCTGGCAACCCTTCCGAAACCTATAAAGCACTGTCGCAACGACTGGGAATTGAGAACAAGGTCAGGTTTCTAGGGAAAGTTTCAGATGCGGAACTTGCCCGCTGCTATTCGCGAGCGTGGTGCCATGTGTTGCCATCCGTGAATACCCACAGTTCCTTCGAAGGTTTCGGACTCGCACATCTTGAGGCTAATGCTTACGGAATCCCCTCAATTGGTTCTGCTGAAACGGCGAACGCCGAAGTGATAAAAAATGGGGAAACGGGGTACTTGTGCCGGCAACGCGATGCTGAAGATCTTTACAGGAAGATGAAACTTTTATTGGAAGATGATGGCCTGTACAACCGAATGTGCACGGCCTCTCGTAAGCATGCGGAATCTTTAAGCTGGGAAAAAGTGCTTCCCTCCTTCTGTAGACAGGTACTCGAAAAAGAAGATGTGCGGCCTTAACGGATTCACCTACCAAGACTCGGTTCTTATCGACGCCATGACACAAGCGTCCCTTCACCGAGGAAGCGACTATATCGGGATTTACCGAAGCCCTGAGGTGACGCTCGCACACAATCTTTTGGCGATTCGAGGGCCGGCCAGCGCCTGTGAGCAGCCCGTTCATAAACCCACCTCGGACTGGGTTTTAAGTTTCGTCGGGGAAATTTACAATACCGACACTATCAAGCAGCGGCATTTTCCGGATTTGGCAACAAACATCGATACACATATCCTGTGGGAGCTTATTCAAAAAAAAGGATGGGACTTCATCGAAGACATTCACGGAATGTATGCCATCGCCCTCTTCAACAGACGCGAACAAATTCTGCGGCTCTACCGAGATCCGTCCGGCCAAAAGGTAATCTACTTTTACGAGAAAGCAGGGGAACTCGTCTTCTCCTCAGAGATCACTCCACTGACGCGAAAGAAAGACGCTGATCTGAGCCCTGACTCTGATGCGATTTCGATGGGCGCTTCCCTAGGGTACTTGGCTTTTGACCGAACCCTTTTCAAGCATATTCGAAAACTTCAAATGGGAGAGGTGCTCACCTGGGATATTCAGGCCCGCCAATCCTACCGCCGAATCCATATTCCCACTCCCGCCTCCCTGCCTGAAAAGGGGACTGATCGCGAAGTGCTTTCGAAGCAAATCCGAAGCCACTTCGCTGCCGATGTACCTGTGGCCTTGAATCTCAGCGGCGGAATGGATAGTTCGGCTTTACTTCAGGAGTTGGTGGAAAGCGAGCTTCCGTTTGAAGCCTTCACAACCCATTACGAGTTGGAAACCGAGTCCACTCAGTACAACGAAGAGTTTGAACTTGCGCAAAAGCTATGCGCGCACTACAGCGTTCCTCACCATGGCATCCGTGTGGGTCCGAAGGGTTATCTTGATCTCTTTTCGAAGGCCTACGAAGCCATCGAAGAACCAAATTACAATGTTGGCAACCCAACCTACCTCCTCACTGCGATGGCAGAAGGGGCCCATGGAAAGGGGTACCGCGTTGTCTTGTCGGGGGACGGGGGAGACGAGGTTTTCTCAGGGTACCCTCACCATCGTCGTGCCTTGCAGTTTGATAAGCTTCAGCGGTTTCTTAGCCCCTCTATTCTCAATCTCATTATGAACCGGCGTCACGGGCTGAAGAATATCGACTTCTCCGACCCCTCTTCGCTTTGGCTTCACCTGCGTACCTTCCAAGCAAGCGGTCCCTCCGCTGATTATATTCGAAAAGCGCTGCTGGAGTTCTTCCCGCTCTTTGCGCCTTCGACTTCCATTGTGCAAGACATGATCCACATCGACCGAATTCTCTGGGTTGCTTCAGAGAACTTGATACGGTCTGACAAACTTTTCATGCAGGAATCCATAGAGCTCCGAGCCCCGTTCTGCTACCACCCCCTTCGAATGCATTTTGATCAGCGCCTCCAACTCAAAGACTATGTCTCTCGCGAATACAGTAAGAAAGCGCTTCGTGAGATCTATCGAGGCCGATTGCCGGACTTTATCACCGAACGCAAAAGAAAGTGGGGGTGGAGACCGCCCCTAGCAGTTTGGTACGACGACAAGTTTAAGGAGAAGTTTTTGGAAGTTATCGATGCGGGAGCCGATCCCCGCTCTGCCATCGTCCCCTGGAAGGAAATCAAGGAAGATATTCGAACCTCCTCTAAAGTCCCGAGCAAACGCCTCATGTATTTTATTTCACTAGCCGCTGTGGCACACAAATTCGGAATGAGACTTTAACGCCAATGGTACTCAACATCGTCAACTCTACTTTTGGGCGTTCTTCGAATATAGCCTATCGAACCTCGAAAATCGTTTCTGCACTGAAGGAAAGAGATATCGCCTACGAGGTTTATTGCCGAGAAAGCGAAATCACGGATCTTCATGTGCACGCCATTGTTCCGGGCGGAGATTTTATTCCGAGGCTGATGAACGCAGTAAGGTTTTATCTTTTCAATAATTTTCCAAGCCGATTGATGGACAATCGGCAGTTTGGATTTTGGGCCAAGCGCGCACTCAAGGAAGTTAGAATCGAGCAGGTCAAGCTGGTGCACCTTTGGGAACCCCTCCCTGAGCTGATGGATTATTTTCACCGTCGACAGATACCGGTTCTGTTAGAGGTGCCGATTGCTCCGACCTTCTATGGAAAAGCGCTCTGTGAAAGAGGCCTTTCGACGGGACCAGGAAAGATTCATCCGGAATACGAACGCACTGAGAATGCCTCTTTCCAAAATGCGGATCACATTCTTGTGCCGTCGGATTTTGTGAAGAGCCTCCTCGTGGAAAAGGGGATTGAGCCGGAAAAGATTACGACTCTCCCTTTCGGTTGCGATCCTATTGAAGGCTCCATTGACTACCCCAATCGCGGTCCTTTGGCGTTCGGCTTCGCGGGGACTGTGAATCTAAGGAAAGGCGTTTCTTTCCTGCTGGATGCCTGGAGCGATTCCCAGTTTCAATCCGACTCATTGCACTTGTGTGGGCATGTGGCTCCCGACATCCGATCACGCCTCAATGAAGGCGTTTTTTCCAATGTTATAACGCCTGGATTTGTTCGCAGCCGCGACTACCTCAAGCAGTGCCATGTCTATGTCTTCCCGAGCCTGATGGAGGGATCTTCGAAATCTATTTACGAGGCCATGAGCCTAGGGATGCCGATCATCACGACCGAGGCAGCAGGCTCTCTAGTAACCGATGGTAAAGAGGGGTTTTTGGTTCAGGCCGGAAACTCCGCAGAACTCAAGAGCGCGATGCTGAAGTTTAAATCGGATCCTACGCTGGTCCGACGGATGGGAATGGCAGCTAGAGCGAAAGTCGCTGAATACCCATGGTCTCGCTACGCCCATTCTGTGGCAGACCTCTACCAACGTTTGATGCCCTAAACAATTGAACGCTTCCTAGCGCGCGCCGAAGCGCGTGAGAATCGTGCGTATCGTGTGCACAAGGATCATTGTATCCAAATGCAGGCTCGCGTTCTTCACGTAGTACAGATCGTATTCCAGCTTATTCTGGGTGGCTTTCGTGCTGTCAGTGTAACCCAAGTGAACCTGCGCCCAGCCACTTAGACCTGGCTTGATAAGATGGCGGTAAGAGTAATACGGAATGGTTTCACGGAATTTTTCTACGAATCCCACTTGTTCGGGCCGAGGGCCGATGAGGCTCATCTCGCCCTTTAGAACATTCCAAAGCTGGGGCAGTTCATCGAGCCGGTACCCGCGCAAATAGCGACCGAGCCTTGTCAGCCGCGAATCATTTGCAGTAGCGAACTGCGTAACCGCCGTGTGCTGGTGCCGCATAGTTCGAAATTTTAGCATTTCAAATGGCACTTGGCCTCGGCCCACTCGCCTTTGCCGAAAAAGAACAGGTCCCGGAGAGTCCCGACGAATCGCAACCGCAACGATGAGCGAAAGCGGCAGCGTAATAGGCAAGGTGAGAACAACCACGCCAATATCAAATACCCTTTTGAGCACACGATAGCCGGGCGATGGACTCAACGCTTCGACCATTCCTCGCGACAAATGCTCGAGCGAAACTCGACCCGTCAGCATTTCTGAGATCAATGCGGCATGGTAAACGGGGATTTGGCGCATACCGCATTCAGCGAGCAATTGAACATAAGGTCCTTCGAGCGGGCGGTGCATGTCCAGTACCACCCCGTCCGCATCGTCTGGAATGGAAGCGTCATCCATCAGTGTCCAGTCCACGCCACGGAGTGCGAGAAGATCGTCCGCAAGCCCCCCTCTCACAATGCCCAGTCGGAAACGATGCCCTCGACTCAGTATCCAAGCTGAAACCGTCATCCAAAGAAGTTGCAGGCCAAAGACGATAAGCAGGAAAGAGCGAGAGTAATAAAGCCGGGTGAGGGCCAGGATCACCAGGAGGCCGCCAGCTGAGATCAGAACCGCAACTAGGTTGTGCCAAAAGACATGGGTCCGTGGCACCCGGCGCAAGTGTTGTACGATTGCAAAGGAAACCGCGAAATGCAGGCAACAAAGTGAAGCCAGAGATGCCAACCCCTCGACCTTCCATAATCGAGGGTTCCCGGTGACATACCAGGAAGCGAACATCGTAATAAAGGCCAGGGCAAACAAGTGGAGAAAGGGTGCCTGGAACGAGAAATAAGACGTGCGTCGATCCAGCCGCGAAAGAGGAGCATAGAGAGAGACTGGTTGGGAAGCCATCACGAAAATGCAGAATAGTCGAATCAGGCCAAGTTGCAATCAGGGAGAGTCGCCGCAGCTTCGGGCCGGATTAAGGTAAAAACGGTATCCCGAAATCTGTTCTTTTAGCCACCCCTTACGCAGCATGGCGTCCTCGAAAGGGGCGATACGTGCATCAAGGTACCAAACTCGGCTTCCGGCTTCCTCCCCCCAGTGCATCGATCGCTTGGCCACCACGGAGGAATAGTTAGGAATGACCGCGGCGTCGGGAATCAGGACACCAAAGACATCTTTTCTAGCTAAAAAAGCTTCCACCGGCCCTACTCTATCCATGATCCGTTTCGGATTGTGGCGGTCAGGAAAATGAGGCAAGGACAGTTGCGTCGCTAAGTAGTGGGTGCTTACGTCGTCGCCGTATAGGGAGCATCCCTTTAGCTCGGAGCGCCTGTCCCAAAACACTTGTGCCAGTTGATGCAGGCCCACAATGGATTGCTCAGGCGGGCGGTAGATCTGAAACCGTAGTCGCCCTCTCCAGGGATAGTTCCAGGGGAGAGCGAGAAGGATGAGTAGACCGAGGGCGATAAGGGATCGCAGGCGATTGGAAAGCGACCCACGCACTTGAATCCATCCCACCAAGTCCCAGATCAGCCAGGTAAAGAGAAAGCTCGTTGGGAAGGCAAACAGAATTCGATACGTCGCGAAGTTCGTGGAAATGAGCAGAGACAGAAAGAACACGAAAACCGGAATCGATAAAAACGCGAAAGGAACCAAGGTCAGGAACGCAACGACACCGTACCGTCGGTAGAAAAGACACGCACCGATCAGGGTGAGTACGCCGGGAATGCCCAGCGTTTGAGAATAAGGAAGTCCAGATCTCCAAAAGCGAAAGGTTCCGAGATCCGAGTAGTAGTGGACCAATCCCTTTTGTAGGTAGAACGGGGGAGGGGCCTGCATGATCCACCATCCAAAAACAAAGGACAGGGCAAGAAAGACAAACAGCCCAAAAACGATAAGTTTAGGACGTCTCGCGGCTAGAGGCGCTAGAAACCGAAAGGTGGAAATCCCCGCAAGGAAGACGAGGGCAAAACCAATTTCCTGCCATCGGTGATTGAAGTACATGAGGAGCGCAAGACATGCGCCCGTGAACAAGGATCGCAAGAAGGGCGGCTTTCTGAAAGCCAGAATCACCACCTCTAGGAACGCAAAGTAGGAGAGCGCCGTAGAAGCGAGTGCATAATAGCGAATGCCAAACAGGTTTGTTCCAAAGAAAAAATAGAAACCCAGGACCTGAAAACGCGCCAGAGAAACTGACTGTCCCCAGGCTCGACAAAGTCGATAGACCTGAGCGCCGAGTAGTAATTGCCAGAATGCATTTAAAAGATCCAATCCCACTATCCGGTAGTCGAGAGGGAAGAACCTTAGGAGCGTCCAATTCCAAAAATAGGCGAATTTGTAGGCAAGCGGGTGGTCTCCCACGCGATCCGTATTCTGCCAAAAGAAGATTCGACGGACATGCTCCCAAGGATCGGCTGGGTATTCAAGGTAGGCACCAGGCCACCAGAGCAGGAGGAACACCGCCGCCCAAAATAGGATTGCGTCGCGACCAAAGCGATAGCGTGCACGGTATATCAACCAACCAAAAGCCCCGGCTATCGCCAGGTGTAGGGCCGTGAAAAGACGCTCCAGCGGCAGAACAGGCCCGTTCAGGAAATAGAATGCGAGGTACAACGCAAGATAGGTGAAGAACAAAAGCCATGTGAAACTCGCAAACCGAGCGAGGGTCAGGACTAGACTCCCATGGCCGTGCGGATAGCCGCAACGACTTCAAGCTGAGTCTCTGGCTTCATCGTGGGCCAAATGGGCAAAGAGATCACCTGATCGCAGGCCTGCTCTGTATTCGGCAACGGTGTGGTTTTGAGATCCTTATAGACGGACAGACGATGCAACGGCACCGGATAGTAGAGCATGGTGCCGATACCCGCGGCTGCAAGATCCGTATGCACTTTGTCCCTTGTGCCATTAAGAATGCGGATGGTGTACTGGTGGAAAACGTGGTTCGCTTTGGTCGATTCAACAGGCGCCTCTACCGCGTCCACTCCGCTAAAAACTTCGCTATAGCGAGAGGCCACCTTCCGGCGTCCTTCGTTCGACGCATCGAGATACTTTAATTTCACTCGCAAAAACGCCGCCTGCATTTCGTCCAGACGTGAGTTGTACCCAATCATTTCGTTGAAGTACTTCTTGCGCGATCCGTGCGTGCGCAGCTTATAGCAAGTGTCCGCAAGCGCATCATCGTTAGTAACCATCATTCCCGCATCGCCAAAGGAACCTAAGTTCTTGGACGGGAAAAAGGAATACGCGCCGATATCACCAAAGGTACCCAGTTTTTTGCCGTCGTAACTTCCACCCACGGCTTGTGCGACATCTTCAATCACTTTTAGCCCGTGGCGCTCGGCGACAGCGAGGAGAGGATTCATATCCACGGCATTCCCATAAAGGTGCACGGGGATAATGGCTCGTGTTTTGGAGGTAACCGCCTTGTCTACAAGGCTGACGTCCAAATTGTAGGTTTGGGGATCAATATCCACAAAGACGGGTGTTGCCCCCAATTGACTCACTACTTCACTGGTCGCGAAAAAAGTGAAGGACGGACAAATGACTTCGTCACCCCCACCCACCCCCAGGGCGCGCAATGCTATCAGCAAGGCATCCGTTCCCGAGTTACATCCGATCGCGTGTTTCACGCCTAGATAGCTCGCCATTTCCTTCTCAAAGGCGGCGACATTGGGTCCCAGGATGAACTGAGTGGATTTCAGGACGCCTTGCGCCGCTTGGCAAAACTCTTCCCAATGCGCTTCTATTTCGGGGTGCAGATCTAAGATCGGTATTCTCATTCTCTACTCCAGCCTCATAAGACCGTTTGATGTTTTCTGATACTGCTTGGCGCAAGTTTCGCACCGGGCCCTTTCATTTGCCAACCGTAAGGTTGCACCACACTCGCAGGCCCATCCGATAATCTTGCCCGGTACACCGGCAATCATCGCGTGGGGCGGAACGTCTTGAGTGACAACTGCACCTGCTGCGACAAACGCCCATTCTCCGATGGTATTGCCACAAACGATCGTCGCATTAGCTCCGATGCTGGCGCCCTTTTTGACGAGAGTGGCATGGAAATCTTTCGCAGTGTTGCGCGGAAAGGCGGAGCGCGGCGTTCGAACATTGGTAAAGACCATGCTGGGACCACAAAACGCATAGTCCTCCAAAATCACCCCTTCATAGAGTGAGACATTGTTTTGGATCTTGCAGTGATTGCCTATTTTCACATTGGGGGCGACGTAGACGTTCTGCCCCAAAGAACAGTGCTCCCCAATAACGGCTCCCGAGCACACATGGCTAAAATGCCAAATCCGTGTGTCGGCACCAATTTGAGCTCCGGCATCCACGATCGCGGACGGGTGGATGCTCATAGAAGCACTACCTTTTCCTCACGATTGGCGACGGATTTGGTGGCGTTGCGCGTATCCAAGAGGCGTTTGCAATTCGCCACTACCCAGGTGTAGTCCACCGTCGAATGGTCGGTGGTTAAAAGCACGAGGTCCTGTTCGGCCAACCGTTCGGCTGTCAATTCCACGCTCTTCATTTCAAGACCATGCTCGCTGAAAAACGGAACAAACGGATCGTGGTAGGTCACGTCGGCGCCTTCTTTCCGCAGAAGCTTTGCCACTTCAATGGCGGGCGATTCTCGAAAGTCCCCAAGGTCTTTCTTATAGGCGATACCCAGCAAAAGAACTTTCGACCGCGACGCCGCTACGCCTGCCTGATTCAGGACCCGTAAAGCCTTCTCACGCACGAACGCAGGCATTTTCCGATTGGTTTCCCCAGCGAGCGCAATAAAGTGCGTTTCAAATCCGTACTCCCGGGCCTTCCATTCTAGATAGTGCGGGTCTAGAGGAATGCAATGTCCGCCCACTCCCGGACCCGGGTAGAAAGGCATGATGCCAAAGGGCTTGGTGAAAGCAGCATCCAGAACTTCCCAGACATTGAGTTCAAGACGATCACAAAGCAGCGTCAACTCGTTAACAAGCGCAATATTCACGGCACGAAAGGTATTCTCAAAAACTTTGACCAACTCGGCCGCTTTCGCACTGGAAACACCCACGACAGTGCCAATGGTTTGAGAATAAAAAGCGATCCCAACATCCTTGGAGTGGGGACCGACGCCGCCTAAAATCTTATTCGTGTTCTTGGTGGTGTAGCGCTTATTGCCGGGATCCACTCGCTCTGGAGAATGGACGAGGAAGAAATCTTTTTCCACTTGGAGACCGGTTTTTTCCAAAACCGGCAGCATGATCTCTTCGGTGGTCCCAGGATAAGTCGTGGACTCAAGACTGATTAATTGGCCGGGACGCAAATGCTCCGCGAGTTTTGCGGTCACACTCTCCACATACCGCAAGTCCGGAGTGAGGTTTTTCGTAAGCGGAGTCGGAACCGCGATGACGATAACATCCAATTCCGAAGTCACGCGGTAATCCGTGGTCGCCCGGAGCAGACCTTTTTCAACGGCGGATTTTAGTTCTTCATCATGCACGTCGGGGATGTAATTCGCCCCTTCGTTAACCGCTGCGACCCGTTTTGGATTTTCATCAATGCCGATGACTTGGTAGCCGACTTTGGCCTTTTCTACCGCGAAGGGTAAGCCAACGTAGCCCAAACCGATAACCCCGACCCGAGCGGTCCGGTTTTCGATCTTTGCCTGAAGAATGCCTTTGGAGTCGCTGATGGTTTGCACGTTCCGACCTTGTGGTACTTACTTGAAGAGGGTTAACAGAGAAGCGCTGAGGACGCAATCTCAAGGACCTCAGTCACCTCCAAGGCGTGATCGGCTCCAGACAAGGGTGTTTGGCGATCTTGGCATCGTGCGACAAAATGTTCCATTTCAAGTCGCAAGGGCTCCTGTCCCGAGGTTTCGAAAACGGTTTCCACCCCGCCATCGATATTTTGCAGAGCCGGTGTCTGTATCGCCTTTCGGTGGAGTTTTACCGTCTGATCCAACTCATCGTAAACCAGCATCCCCTTGGACCCTATCAGGGTCGTTCGCCGCCGCCGCTCGGGCCAAAGCCAACTCACATGGAGGTGTGCTTGTACGTCTGAAGCAAAAGAAAGGTGCAAGGAGACATCATCTTCTATTCCCGTTTGAAGCGCTGCTTGCCCGAAAGCAGATACCTTTTTGGGAGGCTCTCCCACCCAGCTGAGTAGCACGGCGATATCATGAACCCCCAAGCTCCAGAGCACATTCTCCGCTGCTCGGGCTCTTCCCAAATTCAGACGTTCCTGATGGATGCTATAAAGTTTTCCAATCCCCTCTTCTTTCAAAAATCCAGCAATCCACCGCACGGCCGGTTGGTACAAAAGCAGGTGGCCAACCATCAGAACCTGTTTTTGTGCGGCAGCTAAGTCCCGCAACTCCCGCGCTTGCACCGCACTGAGCGCAATAGGCTTTTCCACGAAGACATCTTGCCGGGATTGGAGGGCCGCTTTCGCCACGTCAAAATGGGTGGGCGCTGGGGTCGCTATCACCACGGCTTCACACGGTGGTGCATCTTCAAGGCTAGACACCCAAGGGACCCCTGGAGTGGCGCTCGATTTGGAAGCCCGACGTTCAGAATCCGCTTCCACCACCGCGCCCAAGACACCCATGGAATGAAGGGTTTGGACTAAATTCATCCCCCATTGTCCGGCACCGACTACCGCGATTTTCATGGCCGCATCTTCAATGAATGAGCGTCCAAGCGCAACCCCCTCTAGCACCGCTACCGCATTTAGGCTGGGCATGCTAGTTTGCGGATCATGTGCGGGATCATTGGCTATATTGGCTCTCAAGACCCTAAGGAGTTACTCCTCGATGGTCTGCGGCGACTCGAATACCGCGGCTATGACTCGGCCGGAATTGCGGTGCTGGAAGGCAACCACGTGCAGCTACACCGCTGCGAGGGCCGTATCCAGGGGCTCGAAGATCGTTTAAAAAACCAGCACTTCGACGGCAGTTTGGGGATCGGACATACCCGCTGGGCCACCCATGGTGCCCCCACGGAAGCCAATGCCCATCCGCATCGCGTGGGGCACATCACCCTCGTTCACAACGGCATTATCGAAAACTACATGGAGCTGCGCAGTCACATCATGGGACTGGGCCGCACCCTTTCCAGTGAGACCGATTCGGAAATTGTGGCCCACTTATTCGACCTTGCGATCGAAGGGGGCAAAACGTTACGACAAGCGATCGCAAGCGTAGTTCCCAGCCTTAAAGGCTCGTACGCTTTCGTCGTTTTGAGCGACCAGGAACCTGATGTCTTGGTAGGCGTTCGAAATGGGGCCCCGCTCCTGCTCGGCGTTGGCGAAGGCGAGAATTTCATCGCGTCCGATGTCCAGGCGATCCTTCACCGAACCAAACAGATTGTTTATTTGAAGGACCACCAACTCGCCATTTGCTCCCGCGAGAAGGTTGAGATTTGCGACAATCTCGGAAACCCGGTGGATTTCGAAGTGCGCACCGTTCAATGGAATGCCGAGCAAATGGAAAAGGCGGGATACCGCCACTACATGCTCAAAGAGATCCATGAACAACCTCAGGCCATCGCTCAAACGCTTGAAAACCACATCGACCACGAGAAGGGCTTGGTCTCCTTTCAGGATCTTTCGCTAACAACCGAGCAGATGAAACGCTTTCGTCGCATTTCCATCGTTGCTTGCGGCACGGCTCGTCATGCAGCGCTGGTCGGACAGTATTACTTAGAACGCTTTGCTGGCATTCCGGTGAATGTGGATTTCGGTTCTGAGTTTCGCTACCGCAATCCGATTCTTGAACCGGATACGCTTTTAGTTTTGATCTCGCAGTCGGGCGAAACCGCTGACACGCTCGCCGGTCTCGTCGAAGGCCGAGAGAAGAAAGTACCGACGCTTGCGATTTGCAATGTGCGCGACAGCAGTCTGACTCGCGATGCCGATCACGTGATTTACACCAATGCAGGTCCTGAAATTGGTGTTGCGTCTACCAAAGCATTCACCACACAGCTTGCGGTGCTCTACATGCTGGCTGTGCAAATGGGACATGCGCGCGGAGTTTTGACGACGCCCTACGCACAGGAACTGACTCAAGATTTGCTAAGGCTTCCCATTTTATTGGCAGCGGCACTCGAGAAGGAAAAGGAAATTGAGCAGCTCGCGGTCGATCACCTCGACTTACCTTTCTTCTTCTACATGGGTCGCGACTCGCTTTATCCTATTGCGCTCGAAGGCGCACTGAAGCTGAAAGAAATCAGCTACGCACATGCAGAAGGTTATGCCGCAGGGGAGCTTAAGCACGGCCCTATTGCACTCATTGATCGCTCGACCGCGGTGATGGTCCTTGCTCCCTGGGATTTGCCGACTCTTAAAGGACCCGACACGCTCAATCGCACGACGCAATTGCTCTATGAAAAAATGATGAGCAACTTGCAGGAAGTGAAAAGTCGCGGCGGAAAGATTCTTTCTTTTGTCAGCGACAGTGATCCACATATTGCCGGTGAATCCCATCGCTCTGTAAGCATCCCTCGTGCGCCTTGGGCTCTGAATCCCTTGCTCATGAGCGTGCCCATGCAGCTGTTTGCCTACTACATGGCACTGCACCGCGGTACGGATGTCGACAAACCCCGCAACCTCGCCAAAAGCGTAACGGTTGAATAGCTAGATCCTTTGCAGTTACAATTAGCACGTCTATAACGCAGACCGCATAGGCTTGGGGGTCGAATGGTTTTCCGTCACGGGGTTTTGGCAATCTGTCTGGCAACTGTCTTACTTCTCTCAGCATGTGAAGCAGAACCAGGCGAACCTACCCAACCCGTGAGTCCTCCTGTGGGCGAGGTAGATGATTCCGCAGGATTCTACGTAGAGCAGTTTATTACGGAAGCTACAGCGGGGAAAACTCGGTACGTCACTCACCGAGATACCGCATTAGACGATGAGTGCAAAATCGAAGCAGATGCTACGGGGGACGACCGCGACATCCAATGTATCATGGAAGTCGACGAGTTGGACCTTTACGTCCAAGGCGTGGCCCTTCAGTACAACGTGCCTACAACGATGTGCACGTACTTTTTGATGGTGCCCTACTATTACTACGGTCTCGAACCCGGAACCGGACCGACCACCGTTCAGGTGGATACCGATGCGTCGGGAGCGGTGGGTATCGACAACGATAGCGATGGGGTCATCGACGGAGCGGCAACCACCACCTGTCAATACGACTATACTTCGGCAGAAGGACCCAATTGCTGCGAAGGCAACTACACCCGAGTCGATCGCACCTGGAACGCTACCGGGACCACTCCGGGATACGAAACCAAGACGACCCAGACCAAATGGGGTGGGAGTTTCGCTGCTTGTATCGATGGACCTGCGAAGTACACCCAAACACCGGGCCGAGATGGGTACCCGACTTTTGAAATCAACTATGTGGAGGGGCTGGGTCTAAACAAGGCGTATGAACCTCCTCCTCCGATAGAGAATCTTTACCCCCGTAGCTTGGGCGTTTACCTCGCCAATTGGTTTGATCCTGCGGACCACCCAACCGGTGACAATACCCCGCTTCCGACCAGACCAGGAACGGGAGCTCGCGTTACAAGCCCGTACTATTCCTTTTACTGTTTAGATCGGGATAGAGAAGTCTTGGCGCGCATTCGGCTCATGGTCCGGGATTGGGACACTTCAGAGGCTTTTGAAGCCATGGAGACGGATCCGGACGCTCACAGCGTAGGATTAGGGACCTTTGAAGATGACCCTTTCGACACAGCCGATCCGCCCGCCTATAATACGTACGTTAACGACTACTATGACTGGGGAGATTGGGGAAATAGCTACCCCGGGTTAGTTTTCTAGCGCCTTGCTCTCGTAAGAAGCCGCGCAAGGCCTCACCTACAGAGTGCTTCAGTATGCGCCAAGCCGAAGCAGGAGGTTCCAAGCGCCAGTCTTCTCGCACCATCACTTGCAGCTCTCTGGCAAACTCCGACTCAATAGTCGCTTCTTCCCAATACTCATAACCCACACCCCGAGAAGCGCTTTCTAAGTGCACTCCTTCAATATGGCCCAGGAGTATGGGTTGGTAGCCCTGCCGCAACGCTTGAAACTGGAGCGCCACATCACCAAAACCGTTGGGAAGATCGGTCGGACGCAAGCCGCCAAGCCGCTCGAAAAGCTCACGTCGCACCAGACAGAGCGCAAAAGTACTTCCAAACACCGTTCGCGTTTGGGGAGTCAGTGGCCCCTCAAGCTGGTGGTGCCCAAGTCTGGCGAGACGCGGCGCGGAACTTGGCCGGGCATTGAACCCCGCGTGTTGCAAGCGGCCATTGGGATACCGCAAAGTCGTTCCGACGGTGGCCACTTGATCGACCGCTGCCCAAGCGACCATCTCGTCCAATTGCTTTTCCCCCTTCCAAAACACATCGTTATTGAGCAGCAGAAGGAAATCGCCTTTGGCATGATCGGCCACCGCGCGATGGTGCATATCTGCAAAGTTGAAAGGGGCCGGGTAATCGATCACTTTGCAATCCACTGAAGACCGCCCCGCTGCTTCGCGTACGCGCTGGGCTTGTTCGGGTTGGCTACGGTTGTTTACTAAAAGCACTTCCAAGGGCACTTGGCCTGCTTGCTTCTCCAAGTGTGACAAGCACTCGATTGTCCAATCGGCTTTGTCCTTGAAACAAATAATGGCGGTCACACGATGGGTGCCGGCTGGTATGGCGGGAGTCACTTTGAGTGTGTGCCCCGCGGGAGTACCGAGCAAGCGAACGCTCGCCTGAACCCCGCTCTGATTCAGATGGTTCTGAACTCGCTCTTCCAAAAGAGCATCGGCCTGTTGCAGTACTTCTGCTCCAGGGGCTCGATAGGCAAGGATCCAAGGCACGTGTTTGACGACGCAGTTTTCACCACTCAAGCGCAAGAAGAGATCGTGTTCCGCATGTCGGCCCGCTGCTTCGGCAAAACCCAGTGCTTCGAATCGCTTTTTGCTAATAATCCAAGGACGCCCTACTGAATTAAAATGCCAGAGGTCAAAGACGTTCCATTTGGCTTTCTGAAAAAAACTCGCAATGCGTTTGCAGCCCGGTGCCAATACCGCTTCATCGGCGTAAACCAAATCCACCGACGCAGCGCCTTGTAACTCCCAAACGAGGCGAGAGAGCGCAACCGGCGAAAGCCAATCTCCTGGAGAGAGCAAACCAAAATACGCCCCTTCTATTTGGGATTGCACACGAGAAACCGCTGAGGTGACAGTCTCGCCCTCACCCAATAGCACCGGTAGGGCTTGGACCCGTTCATACGACTGTGCGTTTAGAGACTCGATCGTCCGTTGAAGTGCCTCGCTTTGCGCGGGAAGGTAAGGAATCACCACCGTTATAAGAGGACGGTTCTTTAAGAAACTGTCCTGAGTGCGCATCTGAAGGCACTTGGCTTGGAGTTCTTCAGTGGACTCTCTTCGGCCGAGTGTGCACCAGGGGAAACTCATGGAGGGGCTCACGCGTTACTTTCCTGATAAGCCGCAATCACTTCGGGAACCGAGCCATCCAAGCGAATACGACCCTCTTCAATCCAAACCGCGCGCGTGCAGTAGCGGGTGAGGTAGCGCATATCGTGAGAAACGAGGATTAGAATCTTACTCTGTTCAATGAACTGATCGAGGCGCGCATCCGCGCGCTTGATGAAAGCTTCGTCACCCCCCGCATACAGCTCATCCAAAATCAAAATATCTGGGGTGAACTCGGTCGCGAGCGTAAAGGCGAGGCGCAGATTCATCCCCGTCGAGTAGTACTTCACCGGAGTGTCAAACTTTGAACCGAGTCCAGAGAACTCGATAATGGAATCCATCCTGGCCAAAATCTGGTGCCGCTTAATCCCTAAAATAGCGCCATTCAAAAAAGCGTTCTCACGACCGGTGAGGTCCGGACTGAACCCCGCGCCAATTTCAATGAGCGGAGCCACACGCCCCGAAACTTGAAGACGTCCCTGCTTCGGTCGATAGACGCGACTGATCACTTTGAGAAGCGTGCTCTTGCCCGCTCCGTTCGCGCCTACAATCCCTAAGCGTTCGCCTTCCTTCAGGTGAAGGTTGATGTCCTTCAATCCCCAAGAAACTTCTCTAGTGGGCTTTTTATCGCGAAACCACCGGGGTGGGGTCACCAGCCGCATTGCCGCTTCTTTCAAACCGCCACTGGCTCCCCAATAGCGGCGAAAGCGTACGGAAACCTCTTGGAGATCGACGAAAGCAGGTGTCATAGGCGAAACACCAATTCATCTTCCGTGAGAAGCAACACCGCAATGCCCGCAAACAACGCGGCGAAAGCAACCCCGAATCCAGCAGACCACTCGGCAGCCGACGGAAACGTGCCGTCGTGTACCAGTAACTGAAAGATATGCACTTGTGAGTAAAGAGGATTGAGTTTCAACCACCACTGATATTTCTCAGGCATGACACTGATGGGGTACAAAATCGGTGTCGCGAACTGGAGCATCTGGAGAAAGACGGCCAGTAGGTATTGGAAGTCGCGAAAGTAAACCGTGGCAACGCCTGCGATGATCGCGCACCCCAAAGCGAAAATGCCCGCCATGACGATAGCGACGGGCAACCAGAACACAGTCACCGGGAAGGTGAATCCCAAAAGCAGGCCCACTAAACTCAACGCCACAAACGAAAGACTGAAATCAAACAACCGCAACGCCACTCGGCTCATGGGAAAGAGCAGCTTGGGTAAATAGATCTTTCGAATAAAACCTTCGTTCTCAACAAAAGAACCCGCACCGGCCACGACGGCGGCATAGAAAAAGGTCCAGAGCAGCAACCCGGAGAAAAGAAAGAGTGTGTAGTTCTTCATCTCCCACCGAACCAAGTGCGAGAAGACGAAACTCATGACGATGAGCTGAAAGAGCGGATTGAGGAGTGACCAGAGATAACCGAAGACGGTGTGCTTATAGCGCACCCGTAGGTCGCGCAGAAACATCTGCGTCAGAACGTCTTTATAGGCGATGCTGTCCCACAACAGCGTTTTGGCGTCGGCCCACATTTCGCAGATGAGGATAGTGCAAAATGCCCCGGACGGCTACAACTGCCAGCCATCCACAAATCCTCGGAAAGCCCCAACCAGCTTGCCCCTTCGGTCTTTCTCCCAAAGACACATTTTTAAGATACGTTTCATCCAGGCAAAGTCCTCGCGCAGTAACCATTTGGCCTGTGAGGATGCGTACGATCGATGGAGAGCCACCAAATTGCGCGTACCAAAATACCAGCGGTTGGCGGGCTGATGCATTGGGAAAAAGGCTCGGCCGGCAATGCGCACGGGGGTCAGAGTGCCTGTGTGGTGATCCAATAAAACCTCAACTGATTGGACCACCCGGTATCCCTTCGCCCCTGCACGCAGGCAGTATTCGTGATCGACATGATCAATAAAAAAATCCTCGCGAAAACCCCCCAGCGCTTTCCAGAGGGCCACTGAGACCAGACTGCCGGACGTGATCGCCGTGGGGGATTCGAACCAATCCTGGGCAGACAGGGGTCCTGATTCGGTGCCACCTGTCGCACTTTCCCGGTGGCGGGCCTTAAAGACCGCGACTTTTTCGGGGTGGGGATAAGCATTCACCAGGCGCAGAAAGGTAGCCATAAACCCTTCACTCAAAAGGCGCGTATCTTGATCGAATAAAAGCGCATACTCAAAACCCGCCTGATTCGCCGCTTCGAGGCCCTGATTCAATGCTCGCGCCACCCCTTCGTTGCGCTCATTTTGGAGGATGCGACAATCCGGAAGGGGGATTTCTAGAGGGGAGTTTGCAACCACCACCACCTGACCACTTTGGCGACTGAGAGGCCGGAGCAGATCCCGCCAGTCAGCGCTTGGGTGAAATGCCACCACCACGCAGCAAACGGAGTCTGGGGTAACCTTTTGCTTCACGACGGAAGTTGTACTTGGGATGGGCGCGGGAGTCTAGAACGCGAAGCCAGCGTCGATAATGAGGAGCGGACGCATGCCAAACAGGCTTGCGTTAATGGTCTGGAGGTTAGGATCCGGAATAAGGGAGGCACCCGCCCCAGCACCGAAGTTCAATCCGAAATCGAACTGGTGCCGCCAACCAGCGGTCGCAAAGACCATCAGGGAACTCGCGCTCTCAGGCCCCGAAGCACCGCCTGTGGCCGAGAAGCTCTGCAGGCCCCCCCCCGCTTGAATCCACAAACCCTGGTGATGCCCTTTGGAGAAATAGGCGAGATTTCCTAAGATGCCGATTCCCGAAAGATTGACGATGGTCGTCCCCGTTGCCCTCGCAGTCAAAAAGCTACCGCCAAACCCGACACTGAAATGGGGCAAAAAGGCGAAGTTAAAAGCCGCTACGGGATAAAAGTAGTACGTGCCCATAGCGGCACCTACCGTAACGTTGAAGGAACGTTTCCGCCGCACTCTTGCCGTCGCAGGCGCATTTGGCGTCTGCGACCGTTTCTGCGAAGGCGCGAGGAGGGCTCCTGTGGACGTAGCGGCTTTTCCCACCACTTTGTCACCGGCCATCACATCTTGATTGGCAGAATCCAAGCGAACCACGGCCCCTTTCGGCGTGGACTTCAAAACCGTTCCACAAGCCACTTCTTGAGCACGTTGTAAGATACAAACCCGCTGATTGGCGGTCCACGTCCTGCCTGGGTCGTGAGTTACGGCGATGAGTTGCGCGTCTTTGCCTACGCGCAGCACTTCGGACGCAAAGCAATGCGCCGATAGACAGAGTGCCAAAATGCAAACTCGGTGCGCGTACGATCGCATACACTTCCTCGTATAAGGCATCGGCTAGCAGGCTGAAAACATTGAGCTCTAAACCGGCGCAACAGGGCGCGTAAAAACGGATGGAGTTTCAACTGCTTGGGCGATTCAAAAAGGCCCGCAGGGCAGTCTTCCAACTGCCCAAAGGGGTGCCGCCCAAAGCCTCGGTAAGTTTGCGATTATCCAGAACGCTAAACAGGGGCCGTCGCGCCGGCAAAGCGACATCCTGTGTCCGTTTGGGTTCCAGAACGAGTGGCAGCTTCCACTCCTCCTTCACGAATGCAAAGACCTCCGCCCACGAAGCATAGTCATCGTAGGCAAAATGAAACAGCCCGTGCACGTTCTTTTGTAAAAGTGTAATCACCGACCGCGCTACATCCCGGGTCCATGTCGGCGAACCATATTGATCGGCAAACGGCGTGAAGACATGTTTGGCTTTTAGCGGAGAAAAACGATCCTTCTTTTCACCGTAAAGCCATTGAACCCGCAGCACTAGGGATTCCGGGTAATCTAGAACCGCCTTCTCACCTTCCCATTTGGTGAGTCCATAACTATTCACCGGCGAGGGACTGTCCGTTTCGCTGCGTGGATGGCTTCCACTCCCATCAAAAACCTGATCCGTGCTGAAATGCACGAGTCTCGTACTATAGCTGGAACAAGCCCGGGCAAGCAGTGCCGGGCCCATTGCGTTGATACTTCGGGCAGAATGGATTTCAGACTCCGCGCCATCGACATTCGTGTATGCGGCAGCGTTGATGACGACTTGCGGACGATGCCTTCCCAAAAAGCGATCGATGCTGGACTCTGATGTAACGTCGAGGGCGTCGCGACCCGGAGTGAAAATAGCCTGCTCTGGGTAAGTCGCCCTAAACTCATTCGCCAAATCCCAAGCCAGCATCCCGTTGCCGCCAGTGATAACAATAGAACGTACGGCCGACATCAATCACACTGGAAGGGGGTCCGCGCATCGTCTTCATGCCGTATCTCGTCGATAGGTTGACGCTTCCCCTCTCCCATGAAGAGCTGATTGGGGAAGTTATGCACGACCGCTTGGTCCGAACCTACGTTTTTGTAAGCGTGCACCACACCGGGTGGAACGAGCACTTGTAGAGGATTATCGCCGCCGCCGAAGAGAACTTGTTTATTCAAATAGGTGCTGGCTTGTTTGCGATTATCCCACAGCCAGATCTTGAAATTTCCCGGACCAAAAAACAAAAAGAGATCACTTTGGTCGACGTGCTCATGAGGCCCACGCTGAACGCCCGGCAAAGTCAGAGACGTATAACCCATACGAGGAAGGTACTGTTGCTCCAGTTCATCGTGGCGGAAGGTTTCGGCAAGCCAACCTCGTTCATCGATATACTTCTTAACCACTTTGACGACGACGCCCTCAATCGGTCCCTTCTTGAAGTCCATCAACGCCGTCATTCCTCACCCACCATCAAATCATTCGCAAGCTTAAGCGACTCAAACGTGCCTGCATCCGTCCAATTCCCCTCGAGCGTTTCGTAGCTCATGGTGCCTTCACGAATATAAGCATTGTTCACGTCCGTGATTTCCATCTCTCCACGGCCACTCGGTTTGAGCGTCTTTATGAATTCAAAGACACGCTCATCGAAGAAGTAAATTCCGGTCACCGCAAAATCACTTTTAGGATTGGCAGGCTTTTCTTCAATAGACAGAATTCGATCGCCCGCGATCTCCGCGACCCCAAACCGCGTAGGGTCAGTCACTTTTTTGATCAAGATCTTGGCGCCTTTGCCCTGTTCATGAAAACGACGACTAAAGTCTTTTAAGCTGTCGGTAAAAATGTTGTCTCCGAGCAGCACCGCCATTTTGGACGAACGCGCAAAATCTTCCGCCAGACCCAGCGCCTGAGCAATACCACCGGCTTCATCCTGAACTTTGTAAGTAAAGCGACATCCGAAATCTTTCCCTGAGCCGAGCAGCGTCACGACATCACCCATATGCTCAACGCCCGTGACGATCAGAATTTCTTTAATCCCTGCCTCTGTGAGCTTCTGTACGGGATGCAAAATCATCGGCTTTTTACCGACGGGGAGAAGATGCTTATTGGTTACCTTCGTCAGCGGAAAAAGACGTGAACCCGTTCCACCGGCGAGAATGATGCCCTTCATAGCTGAACTTCTCCTGCTGAGGACTCGAACTTTCGATCGTAGTTCGCTTTGTAGTAATCGAAGTATTGCTTGTCGCGAACTTTGCGCCACCAAGAGGCGTTCGACGTATACCAATCCACCGTCAACGTGATGCCCTCTTCAAAAGACACTAAGGGCTTCCATCCCAATTCAGCTTGAATCTTGCTGGCGTTGAGAGCGTAGCGTCGATCGTGTGCAGGCCGATCACCCACATACTGAATCAAAGAATCCGGCTTACCCAAGATTCCCAAAACTTTCCTGACCAAGTCGATGTTATGCCGCTCTTCACACGCGCTGATATTGTAGACCTCACCTGCGCGCCCTCGCCGCAAAACCGCGTCGATCCCACGCGCGTGATCCGTGACATAGATCCAATCGCGCACTTGCTTGCCGTCACCATAAATGGGCACCGCAAGATCTTCGACTGCATTCGCAATAACGAGAGGCAATAGCTTCTCCGGAAATTGGAAAGGACCGTAGTTGTTGGTGCAACGGGTGATTAAAACGTTCTGTCCGTAAGTCTTGTGGGCTGCCAACACCAAAAGATCAGCCGCGGCTTTCGACGCAGCGTAAGGGGAGTTGGGAGAGAGTCCCGAGGCTTCCGTGGACAGCGGATCGGAAGGGGCCAGTGTCCCATACACTTCGTCCGTGGAAACATGCACGAACCGCAGATTGCCTGCCTCTCGAGCGGCGTCCAACAGGGACTGCACCCCTAAAATGTTGGTCCGAGCAAAGGAAGCAGGGTCCAAAATGCTGCGATCCACGTGGGTCTCAGCAGCAAAATTTACCAAGGCATCCACCCCCTCTGCTTTCAAAATGGAGGCAAACTCCGGACCAGTGATGTCTTCCTTGATGAATCGGTACCGAGTGGGCGCAAGCCCCGCCAAATACTCCACGGTGTCCGGGTGGGCCGCGTAAGTCAGTGCATCGACGTTCGTCACTCGCACGGTAGGAAACTGAGTCAGCAGATGCTGAATATAGTGGGATCCAATGAAGCCGCAGCCACCGGCGACTACGACATGTTTTGGAATAAAATCGTACATTTACAGCCTCAGTTTCTCGCCCGAAAACGGCCCCTGGCTTGGGGAAACCGGGATTATTGGAAGAGGCTTCCATTTTGTCAAAGGTTTACGCCTTCCCGCCGCATGGTCTAGGATGCAGTGTGACTCATTTAATCACTGGCAGCGCCGGGTTCCTCGGCAGTCATCTCGCAGAGCATCTACTTGGGAATAACAACACGGATCGTGTGGTTTCGATGGGCTTACGGGCCCCACAAAACAGGCGCATCCAACACTTTGAATGCGACCTTTTGGATAGAGCAAAAGTACGCGGCATCATCGTGAAGGAAAAGCCAGATCGCGTTTATCATTTCGCTGGTAGCGCCCGAGTATCGGCGGATATTGGGATGCCGCAATACCACCAAAGTAACCTCGTCACGACGCAGTCTCTCTTGGAAGCACTCAGCGCTGAGAATCGGGCTGTGCGCTTGTTCTTCGCGAGCTCCGTGCACGTCTACGGAAACCAAAACGTGGAAGTAGACGAAACCTCTGAACCACTCCCCAACGGCAGCTATGGGATGTCCAAGTATCTGGCGGAGCGTGCCATCGCCCAGGCCATCGGGCCGAAGTCGAATCTCACGTCGGTGGTCGGACGCCTCTACAGCTGCATTGGGCCAGGCCAATCGGAAGGGTTCGTCATTCCCGATCTCACTCGAAAGCTCGTTCAGCTGCCCGAGGGCGGAACGCTAGAAACGGGTCCCTTGGAGCCTTTTAGGCGCTTCCTCGATGTTCGGGATGCAGCAAGCATCATTGCACGCCTGGTGGAGATTGAGCCTGCAAGTCGGTTTGAGATCGTCAACATAGCTTCCCCCTTCGAAAAGCAGATTCGAGAGATGGTGGAAATGCTGCTTGCCGCTTCGGGAAAAAAAGTTCCGGTGAAAGCCCGGCCCAGCGATTCAAACCCCTTTCAAGGTTTGCGACTGAGCATTGATAAACTTCAAACGCTCATTCCCGGCCTCAAATTCCGCCCGCTGGAGGGCACCCTGAAGGATATGTGGGAGTGGGGAACGTTGCAGTTTCAAGCATGATTGAATTCTGCAAGTGCAGGCGATAAGACCAAGAGATGGAAGATATTGTCATCATCGGCTCCGGGCCTGCCGGATACACCGCCGCCATTTACGCGGCTCGCGCTAATCTAAAACCCCTTATGTTTGAAGGGTATCAATCGGGTGGCCTATTGATGCTCACCAGTGACGTCGAGAACTTTCCCGGGTTCCCGGAGGGAATTGAAGGACCTCACTTGATGAAGGCCTTCCGGAAACAGGCAGAACGATTTGGGACCCGCTTCATCCAAAAAGACGTAACGCGAGTGGATTTTAAATCAAAGCCCCACAAAATTTATGTCGGCGATGAAGTGTTTGAATCCAAGACGGTCATTCTTTCCACGGGCGCCTCCACGAAGTGGCTGGGCATCGAATCGGAGTCGCGACTGCTCGGAAAGGGCGTCTCAAGCTGCGCCACTTGCGATGGCGCTTTTTTCCAGGGTGCCAAACTCATTGTGGTCGGCGGGGGGGATTCCGCCATGGAAGAAGCGAATTTCCTGACGCGTTTTGCAAGTCACGTCACCGTTGTTCATCGACGCGACTCACTGCGCGCATCCAAAATCATGATCGACCGGGCCGAGAAGAATCCGAAGATCAGCTTTGTTTGGAATTCCGCCGTAGAAGAGATCTTAGGTGACAATGCAGTCACGGGGGTTCGCCTGGTCGATACGCAGACTGGGAAAAAGCAGGATTTGGAGTGCGAGGGAGTTTTCGTCGCCATTGGGCACGAGCCCAATACCGGATTCCTTAAGGGCCAAGTCGACCTAGACGATAAGGGTTACATTGTTCTGCCCAAACGCCCGACGACCTACACCAATGTCGCAGGTGTGTTTGCGGCGGGGGATGTTCAGGACGTTATTTACCGCCAGGCCATTACGGCTGCTGCTTCTGGGTGTCAGGCCTCTATCGACGCAGAACGCTATCTCGAAAGTCTGCACTGAGCCGAACAGCCAACCTATGATATTTTAGTCCAGCGGGGGGATGCAATGCGCGGATCTACATCATGGGTATTGATACTTCTTGCCTTAATAGGGTGCGTGAAAATGGCTTCAAAGAAACTTCCGGAATCAACTCAAAACCTCACTTACAAGATCGTTCAACCCGGTTTCAAAGAGACCGTGAAGACGATTGATGCTGCCTGCAAGGAGCAGCAGACGCTTTTGAAGAAGCGTTTGGCGGCGATCGCTCAATCGGGCAAGGATTTTAAGACGTCCGTCGCGGCACTTGAGCGAGCGCTCAATGATCTTTCTCAGTCTCTAACGCCCCTGATCTTCATGAAGTACGTTTCCGAAGATCCCAAGCTTCGCGAAGCAGCCGATCGCTGTGAAACAGCCGTCGATCAAATGCGAATCGATATCTTCGGTCAGGAGGACCTGTTTCTCGCTCTTAAAAAAGCAAAAGCAAGCAAGGAAAAGCTCAGCCCTGAAGATACGAAATTGATGGATGAATACTTGCTTTCATTCAAACGCAATGGATTGGAACTTTCGGCTGCAAAACGTAAAGAGTTTCTCAAGAAGAAAAAGCGGATCGTTCAGCTCGAAAGCGCCTTCGGTAAGGAGCTCATCGAGTGGAAGGACTGGTGTGAGTTCACCAAGGAAGAACTAGAGGGACTGCCTGCAAGCTTCGTCGAACGGCTCGAAAAAACCCCCAAGGGCAAATTCAAAGTAACGGTGAAATACCCGGACTATTACCCGTTCATGGAAAACGCGAAGAACATCGAAGCGCGCCGCAAGCTGGAAGAGAAGTTCTACAATCGAGGTGGGGCAAAGAATAAAGCGCGCTTCGCTGAAACTCTGAAATTGCGTCACGAAGCCGCCAAGATGCTGGGTTACTCCAGCCACGCGGCTTTTGTTCTGGACGATCGAATGGCCAAAACGCCAAAGGCGGTCAGCGCATTCTTGGACCGAATCACCCAGCGCCTAGTGAAACGCGGCAAGCAAGATCTAAAGGAACTGCTGGCAGCCAAGAAAGCCGACCTCGGTGAGAAGAATGCCAAAACCTTTCTGTCCCACGACTGGCGTTACTACGATAACCAGATCAAAAAGCAGAAGCACCAAATAGACATGCAAGTCATAAAGGAATACTTCCCGCTGGATGTCGTAAACCGAGGAATGTTCGAAATTTATGAAACGCTGCTCGGTGTAAAGTTTGTAGAAGATAAGTCGATTCCCAGTTGGCACCCCTCTGCCACTCCTTACCGTGTAGTGCGCGACGGTAAAACCGTGGCTATCTTTTTCATGGATCTGTTTCCTCGCGAGGGAAAATACGGACACGCTGCGGCTTTTACTTTGATTCAGGGCAACCTGAACGACGACGGATCGTATCAGCTACCCATGTCTTCGATCGTGGCGAATTTCAATCCCCCCACAAAAGACACTCCTTCGCTTCTGGAACATGGCGAAGTGAAGACGCTCTTCCACGAGTTTGGCCACATCATGCATCAGGTGCTGACTACCGCGAAGTGGGCAAGCTTTGCTGGCACCAGTGTGAAGCGCGACTTCGTGGAAGCACCCTCTCAAATGCTGGAAAACTGGGTTTGGGAGACTGAGACGCTTCCCAAACTTTCCGGCCACTATAAAGACCCTTCCAAAAAGTTGCCGAAGGACCAAATTGATCGACTGGTGAAAGCAAAAGATCTGCACGTGGGCGTGAGATACCTGCGTCAGCTCTTGTTTGCTTTGCTTGACCAGCGCTATCACACCAAACCAACGGCTGACACGACCAAGGTCTATGCTGACTTGTCTCGAGAGATCATGATGATCCCCATTCCTCCCAAGACCTTACCGGAAGCCGGTTTCGGTCACTTAATGGGCGGTTACGATTCGGGATACTACGGGTACCTCTGGTCTGAGGTTTTCGCAGCCGACATGTTCACTCGTTTCGAGAAAGAAGGCCTCCTCAGTTCAAAAGTGGGGGCGGACTATCTCAATTGGATTCTACGCCCAGGCGGAACGCTTGAACCCATGGAGCTCATCGAGAATTTCCTAGGTAGAAAGCCAAACGAAGAAGCGTTCTTCAAATCGATTGGGCTAGCGGAAGAAAAAGAGTTAGGTCGGGGGAGGAAACCCGGCCAAGAACTCGGGACATCCCGGTAGCTTGCTGACCAGGCGATCCACGTAAAGAATTGTGCGCTCAACGCTCGGCCAATTCACTCGTTCACGCACAGAATGGGGATCCATAATGGTTGGACCAATTTCTATCGAAGCAAGGTTTGGGTGTGAATCCTGAAAAACTGCCATCTCGACGGCCCCTGCTTCAACACCCAGAATGGAACGGGGGATCTGAGACAATGCAAACTGAGGAAGCCAACCTAAAGGGTCGCTCATCCAAGGGCGTGTTTTCGCAGCCGACTTAGGGGACACCTCCGACGTGGCGAGGCGCCGAAGTGTTTCGTTATTTTCGGCGACGACTTTATCCAACTCCGAATCAACGAAGCTGCGAGCCATGTACCCTATGGAAAGCGTTCCCTCGTCCCGCTCTTTGAAAAGCTCCACAAAGCCCAGGCTCGAAGAAGTCTCCACGTCGAATGGATAAGCGACATTCTGCGTGACGACACCATTCTTGAGATCGGACAGCACTCCGAAAAAGCTCGATAAAAACTCCCACTTGAGCGAGAAGTAAGGGGCGCCGAACAGGGGTGAGGAGTCAATATCCAGAGCGCCATCTTCATCGCTATACTGTTTCAGATATTGAACAAACACTTCGCTCGCTTTCTGCGCCAATCGCGCACGACACTGCAACGGAACAGCAACGTCGGCATGACAGAGTGATGGGATTGCATTTAGCGTGGCAGGAGTTCCCGACCGAAATTCGACTAACCCCATATCGGGGCATTCTGCCTTTAGCTCTTTGAGCACCGCCACCATCGCAAGCGCAGCATTGGCCTTCTTTAGATGGATTTCCTGACCAGAATGCCCGCCATCCAGACCATGAATTCTGAGGTGCAGAAGGCGGCGGCCATCGGCGGGCTCCAATTCGAGTGGAAGTGAGGCGCGAGCCAAAACGCGCTCTGATCCGCTGCAGCCGTAATAGACAACGCCCTCGCGCTCGCCGTCGATGTTGATCAAAGTGTTCGACTTCAGCGGAATCTTTAAGTTGCGTGCCCCCTCTAATCCAATTTCTTCATGGACCGTAAAGAGCAATTCCAAGGGTACGTGTTCTTGTTCCTTGCGTAAGAGGTACGCCATAAGGATAGACACCCCAATCCCATTGTCTGCGCCAAGAGAAGTTCTTCGCCCTTTTGATTCAATCCAGTCGCCTGATCGCTCAAGCTCTACACCATTGATGAAGTTGGATTCGGCGTCGCCTTTGATTTCCGAATCAAGAGCAAGGACCATATCGAGATGGGCTTGAAGCGCCACCGAAGGCATCTTTTTCCCCTCAAAAATCCCCGTACCCGGAACCCGAATGAGCAAATTCCCCGTTGGATCGGATTCAATTTCAAGCTGGCCTTCCCAAACGTTCTTGTCCGCCCAATCATAGAGCGATCTGACAAGCTTTCGAGCCTGTGCTTCGCCCCCCGTCGGTCGATACGTTGAACTGAGTCTTTCGAAGAGGCGAAAGACAATCTGCTGTGCGGAAGTCGTAGTGGTCTGGATTTCATCCCAGGTGGCGCGACTTGGGCTGGCTACCACCAAAAGAAGTCCGCCTAAAATGTAAAGGTTCCTAAAACGCCGGGGAAGCATTGCCACTCCAGCCGACGTTATAACACAGGGCGTTAACCCGCTCTATAACTAAGTACTGAGTAAAATCAGTTGCTTAGCCCTTTAGGGCGGCGCGCTTATCCTGCCAGAGCTTGCAGAACCGGGTGTATTTGGCCGCGATTTGGTCAATGGCCTGCTCCCGAGTGGCCTTCCCGGCCATGAATTGTTTAAGCGGCTCCCAAAATATGGTCCGACCCACAGCGAATCCAATCACGCCCGGAACCGATGCACCGACCGAAAGCCACTCTTCGACCTTCGCATCATTTTCACCACGTCCCAGAACGATGCAGCCCACGCCATCCCGACCACCGGATTTAGCCGCCTCGCAGACTTTTTGGAAATCGCTCGCTCGGTCGAGCCCTTCTACTTTCCAGATATCTGCTTCCACTCCAGCCGCCTGGAGCTCATGAATGCCCCGCACCATCAGGGAGGGGCGCATTTCGACGTCGAACACCTCTTTTGAGCCACACTTCTCGATCTGCTCAGGCGTCGGAGGGACCAACATTTCAAACATGAAATAGCGACCGTTGTCCTGGCAATATTTGCCCAGGGTTGCCAGGCGTTTGGCTTGGCGCGCGTTCATCGCCGCATCACTTTCCACGTTGTAGCGAACCAAAACTTTTACGAAGTCCGGCTCGTATTTCTCAATATGGAGAGCAAATTCGGACCCGTACTCAAAATCAAACTCATCCTGCCCGCTCTTCTCGGCCGGGATGCAAATCGCGTAACCGGCCTGCTTGGCCAACCGAAGGGCTTCATCGCCGAACTGCTCATCGGCGAGAATTCCCATCTTTTCCCTAGGCAGACCCGTTCCGACCGATTTCAAAAAGCCCTCATAAACCATCGTCTTGTAGGAGGAGATGAGCTTCGTCTGCTCAGCGGTCGGAGTGCCATTGATTCCGAATAGCTTCGTTTGGAAACTTCCCCGATGATCGAAGGGCAGTACGAAAAGCTCCTTTGGATATCCGGATTGTCTTTTGGACGATGCGCTGCCTGACATTTTCTTGGCTCCCTTTTTCGGCTTCTTTTTTCGACGTGGCTTCGACGATTTCAATCTTAGACGGATAAGACAAATCGTGCGACGAGGCAAGCTCCAAGTCTTAGTGTTAGAATGTGGGTTCAGGGGGGTTATGGAGCAGGGCACGCTACGGGACTTGGTGTGTTTTCTCGACACGCAAACACGGGCATCGTTGCGCACCCCCGTCGTCGACACGTTTTTAAAGGCGCATGAACCTTCCCTCGACGAGCTACTATTCTTCACAAGGTTCCGCCGTGACACCTACGCGCGCAATATGGTGCACCGCACCGAACTTTACGAGCTGTGCGTGGTAGCTTGGTTACCCGGTCAAAAGGCAGGCATCCACGATCATGCAGGAAGTCGCTGTTGGATGACGGTGCTTTCGGGCGAACTTACTTCACAGAACTACGAACCTTGCGATTCAAATGCGCGGCCCTTTCGCTCGGGGCTTCCCACCGTTTCGAAGGCAGGAGATCGGACCTATATGGACGATGACGAAGGTTTGCACAGCATTGAAAACACGGGGCGCTTGCCTGCGGTGAGTTTGCATTTATATGCGGCTCCCCTCACCCACTGCCGGGTGTACGATGAGCAACTCGCCGAATTCAAGCTGGTTGAGGTGCACTCATTCCCGGCACCCCTAATGGAACCGAATACAGCGCATCCACTGCTTCTCGAGTAGCTGGAATGGACCGATTGAGCGGCTCTCCTTTGAGTACCTTTTCGTACAGCTTCAAGTACCCTTCGGCCATGTGATGGTGCGTAAAGTGTTCCAAGGCCCACTCGCGACAGCGAGACGATTTGATCTGCCCCAGATCTGCAATCGCCGCAACATAGTCTTGCTCATCTTCGCAAAGCGAACCCACGTCAGGATGAATCAACTCAGGCAAAGAACCCAGAGGAGAGGCAATCACTGGAGTGCCGCTTATCAGGGCTTCCACGACTGCAATCCCGAAAGGTTCATTCCATAGAACCGGAAACAGAAGCGCCGAGGCTCGAGACAGGAAACGCGCTTTTACTTCTCCTCCCTGCATCCCATTCCAGTGAATCCCTCGCCAGTGATTAAAGAAAAGGCGCTTACCACCGAGAATTTCCAAAGTGCGATTGGCTTTACGGGCAATTCGAATAGCCCCGCGCACGTTCTTCACATGCCAAGACGCTTTTGCTAGAAACAGCAAGGATCCATCCTTCTGGGTGTTAAAGACATACTCGGAAGGGTCTACGCCGTTGTGAACGAAACACTGTGCCCCATGCCTGAGCGCATGATTGCGACTCACAAAAACCGTATTGCGGAAAAAAGTTTCGCCAGGCTTTCCGTTCCCACCGATCGTCACGACGTGAGGGCGCGAGGGCTCCACGGCAGGTGTATTGAAATAGTGGTAAAAACCCGCCTCAACTTGCTCCTCGATAGGCCGTCTAAAGTCAGGGTGAACCACTTCAGCCCAAGGGCAATCCGTTCCGGGGGCACTGGCAAGAACAACCGTTATGCCCCGTTCCGACAGCGCCTTCGAGAGCCACCATACGACGCGCTCCGTTCCCCCGTAGGCCTGAACGGGAAGAGCGGCGTCATGGATGAGTACGACTTTCATGCAGGCAAATTACCAGCTTTCTGCCTGGCGTCTCAAACAAATTTGGGCTAATCGCTGAGCCACAATGAATACCCCTCGAATATGGATTGCGGTCGCGGTCTCGGCACTTGGATATTTTGTGGATGTTTTCGACATCCTTCTCTTCGCCGTAGTCCGTACGGCGAGTCTGAAGTCGCTGGGAATCGAAGGCCCCGAAGCACTGAATGCGGGCATTTTTCTTATCAATAGTCAGATGGTGGGAATGTTGCTGGGGGGTGTTTTCTGGGGCGTCTGGGGCGACAAACGCGGCCGTCTGTCCGTGCTGTTCGGATCCATTCTTCTCTATTCCGTTGCGAATGTAGCAAATGCTTTCGTTCAGGACGTTCCCACTTATGCCGTCTTGCGCTTCCTAGCAGGTCTCGGCCTAGCCGGTGAACTGGGCGCAGGAATTACACTGGTCGCCGAAGGACTACCCAAGGAGTACCGCGGTATAGGGACAACCATCATCGCAACGGTAGGAGTGGGCGGTGGGTTGGCCGCCTCGATCGTCGGAGGCTATTGGGATTGGCGTACTGCTTATCTGATTGCTGGGGGAATGGGCCTCGCTTTGCTTCTACTACGGGTATCTGTTCACGAATCAGGCCTTTTCAAACACCTTGTTGAAACGGAATCGTCGGTGAAGCGCGGTGATTTGCGCCTACTCTTTGCGAGCAGAGAACGGGTGGGACGTTACTTCAATTGTCTCCTCCCAGGCCTACCCAGCTATTTTCTGCTGGCCATTCTCGTCACTTTTGCGCCGGAAGTAGGGCAAGCCCGAGGGTTGGGAAATTTGCTCACGGCAGGTAATGCCGTGTTTTATTCCTATATTGGATTTATTGCTGGCGACCTTGGAAGTGGACTACTGAGTCAGTTGCTCCGACGAAGACGCCCTGTGATTGCAAGTTTTGTTTTGCTCACGTTCGCATCCAGTTTAGCGATGTTGCTCGTTCCCTCCCCCACTGTGGAGTGGATGCATGGAATGTATATTTTGTTGGGATTTGCCGCAGGCTATTGGGCCGTACTAGTAACCAGCGCGGCCGAACAATTTGGAACCAACTTGAGAGCTACGGTGGCAACGTCAGTGCCGAACTTCATTCGGGGGGCAGTCGTCCCGATGACCTTGGCAGTTAAAATGCTGTCTCCGACGACAGGCCTGATCCCGGCCTGCCTTGCCGTGCTCACGGTGGTTTGTATAACCGCGCTGTTTTGCGTCTCGCGGCTAGACGAATCTTTTGACCGTAGTATGGACTTTATCGAAAAGTAACGTGCTCCCGCCGAGCTAGTCCCGCTTAGCAAGGGACTGAGCATAGGCACGATATTGGTATTCATCCACTTCTCGTAACCAAGCGCCCATGTACTTCTTCACCCAGGAACGCATGAACGCACTATTAGTGGTTACACGCGAAGGAGAAACGCCGGAAAGCTCTAGCTTCTGAGTCATCTCGAAACGCAAACCCTTTAAGAATCTTGAAGCCAAACGCTCGTCCGCGTTTTTGAGCTTTGCCCAGCGCACTTCGATTTGCTTAGCGACCTTAGGATTCACGTCGCGGCCTATTTCCAAGGCAAATTGAAGGTAAGCCGGATAGTCGTCCATGATGTCATCTACATCGGTGGTTGCTCTGTGTTGAGGGAATGCCATCGAGGCAACTTCTCGGTTGGGACTGTACATGCCCTCAGCAGGTGTGAACCCACCCAGCATTGCTATCCCCAGCACGAAAGCCTGAACTGACTTCTTCTCACGATTCAAAAACAAATATACTACGGCCAACATCGCCTACCTCCGCCGCCGTACTACTACAACATCCGTGCCGTATTCCTCAAGGCTACGCGGTGTGCATTTAACTACCAAGAGTGCCCTTCTGCGGCATCGGTAGCGCCGAGGTTTGTCAGATTGTTCCGTCGATTGCCACCGCTTCCTGCGTAGCTTTACTGGATCGGAACTTGCTCAGTGAGAATCCCGCTGCGCAATGCGCTTCGCAAACGCAGCACCATAAGGGGAACGTTTTTAGGAGGACTCATGCTGACCAAGTTAATCGCCGGGCTCACAATAGCCGCGGCCCTAATGCCGAATCGTGCTTTTGCAGAAGTGGCATCCACACCCACGGCGGCTCCGGTGGCGCAAGCACCGGCTACACAGATTAAACCGTATCGGACTTTCGTAACTATTCAGAGTTATGTCATGGAGAGTAATGGCGATGCACAGAATCCCATCTCCAATGTGCGCCTTGAAGTGAAATTCCCTACGGCCGATGTGAAAATATCGCCGGAAGGTACGAAACTAGAGCTGCCTGAAGGCGGTCAGTACTGGCCTATCGGCAATGGACAGACGCAGGAAATCAATCGCACCTTTGAGATTCCCTGGGCTTCTATACAGAATGATGGATTCAACTTCGTCGTTCAGATGCAGCGCAAAGGCAGCAAGATGCTTCCGTGTAATTTCAAGGTCGATCAACTTTCTCAATACAATCGCGCCTACACCTGTCACACCGACATCCAATGGCAACTTAACAACAAGGTGAAAGAAGATCGCTTAGACAAAGAGGGCATTCAGATTCGCGTGTTCACCGACAGGAACACGCCTGCGAAGCAGATGCCTAAAGATTCTATCGCGCTACGCTAATGTGAAAGTCCTCGAAGCGCGGCTCCACGATATGTAAGGCCTGGCCGTCCGAAGCTCGGAAGAGTCCCTGAACAGGGTGCTCCGACCCGGGTTTGCGGACGGTCAGCGCATGAGCCAAAACCGGGACCGCGTTATCTCCCGGTGGAACAAAGAGCATTGCCGTAGACGGACTGCTCGAATCCCATTCATACCGTCCATCTAAACTGTCACCCAATTCCTCCGTACTCAAAGCAGCTTGCTTCACATCTGCCTCTGGAAAGGGGTGGTAGTTGAGGTTGGCGCTTTCTACGGTCTCTCCATCCATTCCCACGCGAATTTCCGCGCCATACCCGTAAACTTTGAGATCGCCCTGATAGAGATCGTATTTCACAACGGTTCCAATCGGCGATTTGAAAGTAGTGTCGACTTGAAGAGTATGATGGTCTTGCAAGTTCCAATCGTCCCGATGACTTTCAATATAAGCTTCAGCCGCACGAAGGGCTCGCTCAGCGCCGTCTTCAGGCGACTCAACGAGAGCTGCCGTGGGAACTCGTTCTCGCTCCGAAGGGCCGGGAAGCGTCAAGAGGCTTGCTTGCCTTACCGCCAGTGGATTTCGATCCAATTTAGGTTCCACCATCTGCCGGAACGTATGCGTGTCCAAAGCAAAGTACACGAACAGTAAACCGCTCAGAATGAACACTAGGCGCTTCATAGTTGTAATACTCCCTCGATGACGGTGTCTTGCGCGTTTTCTACTAAAAGTCTCAGTCGATACTTGAGTTTTGAACCCGCAACGGCGGTCTTATCGACTTCTCCCATCACCGTGTGGGCCAAACTCAGTCCTTGTGTCGTACCCACAGACACGGTGCTTCGAGGGTTTATGTCCCCGAATGCCTGCATGTAAGTGATAGGTAGAAATTTCGCATCCATGGATTCGAGACGCACTCGAACATTTCGGGCGACTTCGGAATTATTATTCTGGATTCGGAAAGAAAATACGACGGAGGCGCCTGCTCGCAAGGTGGTGGCACTCACTGCCGAATCATTCACGCTAACGGCTTGCGCCGTGCCGACGCTCAGACTGAGCGGTTTCTCTAGTGCGCTCGCTCTCTTAAACCCTCGACCTTCAAACGCATCGGTGATGACACTTTCGTGCCCACCACAATGGATCGCTTCATCCGCATCATAGAGAGCGTTTTGAAACTCACTCAAACTTGCGTCTCTCTTTAATTTCGTCGCCGCTGCAAAGATCACTCGATCAGAAAGTATGGGTCCTGCTTCTCGGTCTTCATCTACAAACTTCTCTCGCACTTCCCACAGCACACGCGTGCACCACTCTGCAACTTCGTAGCGTTCAGGCCTCGCACCTGTACCGTCCGCGGTAATCACATTTCGAAATTGAAGCTTTCCATGGGTGTCGGCTGCGGATCGGAGCGGATCTCCCGCTTTAAACCCGCTTAAGTTTCGCGCAATCCACTTTCCGATGTAATCCTTGTTTCCGACGGATTCAGCAAGGTAGTCCGAAAGGCACTCGTGCAGCGCCGCTCCTTCAGTCCAAACCGCTCCCGTATCGCCCGCGTAATCCAATCCAATTTCACGTGTCAGGCTTTCATTGAAGAGATGCCCGAACTCGTGCCAGTACATGTCTCGATCAATTCCAGGAGCAAAGTTCGTAGCGCCAAACAACTTGATGGTACGCGGCTGGCTTTCATTCAAGTAACCATGGTCGTAGTAGGCATTCACTTCGGAAGCATTGCTCCCCGCGGCCTGGACCATCACATAGAGTGGGCGAGATTGGACAACCGAAAAGCCGAGCGCTTCAACGTAGTCTTTAATGGAGGTGACGCTTTGATAGGCCATTACCTCGGAGTAGTGAATGTCATCGGGTCGAAAGTTGAACGCGCCCGATTGATTGGGCGCAGCCAGCGTGGAAAGCGAATCGGTAATGTCCTTGATGCGAATTTTGAGAAAGGCATTTTCAAGCCGTTTGGGATCGAGCAAACCGAAAAGTGGCAAGAGCTCGCCCGCTTTTAGCACTCGCGTATCAGCCAACGTTGCGGTGGGAACGTCGATGGCATCAATCGGATTGGGCATAACCAGAAATCCGCCAGGACCCGAAGAACTCATTTGAGTTCCCCTGAGCGCGTTCAACTTTTCGAGGTCGAGCGCCGGCCCATCACAGCCTGCTTTGCCGCAAGCCGAAAGCATCTGGGCTGCAATAAGCAGAAGTATCGTATGGCGCGAGCTCCGGGTCATGCTCCCAAGAATTGCACTTGGGATGCCATGGATGAGCTGGAAACACTCGTGGATTCAATTACTTAAATATGGCTTCCGCTGGTCTTTTGACTAGAGTCTGTACGATTTAGGCACGTTGGCGGGTGAGCCCGCCTGAATACAGTCTGAATTCAGTGATTTAGAAGGAGCGAGTCATCGGGGGGGCAGCTGTCTCGCAAGTAGGCAGATAATCGCAGGGGGTGTGCACGTGCCTCATGATTGATCATATCTTTCACTTGCGGCGGTCCAGGCTATTTCCATTGTGAGTAGTCGTTCCATTCCTCGTCCGAGCACAATCCATCCTGGGTCGCCATTGTTTGGGATATGCCCACCCATAGCGGC
>JBGTAN010000042.1:0-42579 GCA_041749855.1 Bdellovibrionota bacterium | reverse complement strand
CCGTTTCACCAGAGAAAGCGCTTCTTAACGGTTTTCTCAAGCAGTCAGCCAATGAAGATAGAATGTTGCCTCAGTCCCATCGCGAGGTGGAGGGAATAAACCTGGGTGGGGGCGTGTACTCTCATCCCAAGTGGCTAAACTTGGATACCCGGGATGGGATACAGTCTGGAGAAAACCAGTTCCATTTTGATTTCTCGAAGAAAAGGCCTCTCCCGGCAGCAAATGGTTCGGTTAAGTACGTTTACTCTTCTCACTGTTTCGAGCACTTGGATGATCCCACCATTGAGTATCTGCTCAAGGAGTCGCACCGGGTTCTCGAAGATGGCGGTACGCTGGTCTTGAAGCTGCCGGATTTTGAAAAGGCTAGGGAGAGCTACTTAGCTAAGGACTACGGTTTTTTTGTGAGAAAATGGGGAATTGAGAAACTCGAGCACAACTGGCTTACCCATGGGGTTCAACCGAATCTGACGAACTATCTTTTGATGATTTTTTGCAGCTACGCGGAAATGGGCGCGGGGAGCCTTTACAAAGAAGAGCGCTCGGGCGTTTACTACGGCCCACCTAAAATAGCGAAAGCGACAGTCGACTCAAAGTTGAAGGAACTTTCTATCAAAGCATTTTCCGACTTCCTAAATGCACAAGTACCAACGGAAGCACACTTTCGAGGTCACCAGAACGCGATGAGCCTCGAAGACATGATCACGCGCATTAACGAGGTGGGCTTTACGGCCATCGCTGGGTTCAGGCAAAGCTATTCTCACACGTCGTTCGATGCCATCGATCGCGCTTTGGGGCCCGGAGAACTGGCAAAGATGCAGGATATCAGCATGTATCTCATTGCCCGCAAGGCTAGCTGAAATGTTGAGAAGGTTGGGCCTCAGTCGCAGTATTTCCATCGCACTAGCAGCCTTGATCCCGGCCTCACTTTGCGCCATTCACCTACTCAATGGCACAGCGATTTATGGCAGCATCATCACGGTGTTTTTTCGACCGTACCGTCTCTCCCTTGAGAAAAGTTTTAGCAACGGGACCTTGCCGCTTTTCGCGCCTGAGTTTGGAGCCGGCTTTCCGATCCACGCCGACAGCCAAGGGGGCTTCCTGAATCCCCTTCATCTAGTTTCCGTCCTTTTCTTTGGTGCCGACGTTGGAAACTCGGTCGGGCTGGCTTTGCACCTCATCGTGTTCTCCGTGGGCACTCATTTATACCTTCGAAATTTGGGAGTCAGAAACTGGATCAGTCTCTTCGGCGCGACCCTTTCGATTTTGGGAGTGGGTCTGCACGTAAGCATCGTGCATTCATTTACGTATGAAGTAATTGCTTTTATTCCCTGGGCCATGCTGGCTGTCGATCGCTTCGCTGAAAAACGCAGTTTTCGATTTCTTCTACTGTTTTTACTCTGCTGGCTCCTTCAGCTCAGCGTGGGGCACTTCCAGTACCAATTCTTCTCGCTCATTCTTTACCTCTGTTACGCTGCCGTCGTTTTCTCGAAATTGGGGCTCCTAAACTGGGCTAAGCGGATGGCGCAGCTCATGTTTGCGCTGGGCTTTGGTTTTTGCCTCTTGGGAGTTCAAACGTTGCCGACGGCGGAGTTGCTGATTCAGGGAAGCCGCAGTGAGCTCGGAAATTGGCGGCAAATGCTAGATGGCTCGGTGCCGCCGTGGCATCTGGTGGAGTTATGGACGCCTTATCTGCGCCCGCTTCTTTATAACAGTCGGCCGGATTATTTGGCTCGGCTTAAGCTAAACCTGGTCGAGGGTTACGTTTATGTCGGCGTCCTGCCGACTCTAATTTGCTTAGTGGCACTTTTCACTCCCGCAAGAGAACTGGGACTTGCTGGGTTCAAGCCATTTCGAGCCATGAAACTGCTACTGGTAATGCAAACGGTGCGATCTCTGGGGTGGTACATCGGAATTTGGATTCCCCTCATGTATCTCCCCGGATTCGGGAACTTCCGTGTTCCGAGTCGAAATCTACTGCTGCTAGAGTTCCTCATCGTCTGCCTGGCGTGTCTGACCACTGAAAAGCTCCTGTCAGCACCTGCGGAAGTGGTGCGAGCCTTCGCAAGAAGGGCTGGACGGATTTCGCTGGTCATGGGCCTTTTGTCGGTGGGCGTAACAGCGGCAATCCATTTCTTTGGGCGGGGAGCGCCCCTGGCTGGTTTCTATTCCGCTAGCCGGGAAAGTGCATACATGCTCCTACCGTTCCTTCTGCTCTTCCTCATACCTGCTGCGCTGAAGTGGGCTCTTGTTTGCGATAACCGCCGGATGCAGACTGCAATCGCAGGTGGGATTGGCCTCTTAACTTTGGGTGAACTGATTTTGTTTACGGGCGTTGCGCCCAAGCATTACCGGATGGTGAGCCGTGCCGAGATGCAACAATTGAACAAATCCGCAGAGCAGCTTTGCCGGCGTTATGCCGTTCCCGCTATTGATATTTCCGATATGGGACGTGGATTCGATGTGCCAGCCCCTACTTCCATCTTTTCCACCAAGCAGTCTCCGGCGGTTGACCCTCCGGGATCTACCGACTGCATAGTTCACTTTGGTCACGCTTACCACTACCAGTGGTCGACCTTAACCCCAAACCTGTCGCGAACTTTCAACGATCTTGCCAGGCTATATGTTAAGAGAACTCCGCCTCTATCGACGGCATTCGGTGGGCGCCCTTATCTCAAAAATAGTGAAGTTATATCGGGGTATCGACTCTCTGACGCGGATCCCAACCCCGTGCTCCGGGACTATCTCATCGAGACCGAGCAGGCGCGGCGAAACGCAATGGCATCTTCGAACGGTTTGCTAAAGCAGCGGCAAAAGGCGTCATCGGAGATCGGGCTGCGCCTTGCGGGACTATTTTCTAATTGGGACTTGCTGCGGTTTTTTCCACACTTTGGCTTGAGTTCCATTCGCTCGTTTGAGCACGAGGGCCAGACATTCTTCCCAGTGGCAAGCGACGGGAACTGGCTCATTAGACCGGAAGAGGGTTCGCTTTTTAAACCGCAGGAATACGCTTTTGGGTTTTCTATTCCCAAGCGCAGCAACCTTGCAACGTTAACAGCGTTTTACTTCCCGCTATCCTTTGTGGCAGGTCTATTTCTTTCGTTAGCTTCCTTTATGGTACTGTGCACCGCTCTTGGAGCACGGTATCTTGTTTCGCGCCGGTCGGTGATACGGGCGCAGTCGGGGTCCCGTACTCCGCGAAAGAAGGAAGCTGTGGAGTTTGCCTAAGTGAAAAGAATTGCTGTAATCGGTGGGGGTCCCGCGGGTGTCACCTGTGCTTACGAGTTGGCGCGTCAGGGTTGTTATGTCGAGCTGTATGAGGCCGACGAGCGAGTCGGCGGCATGGCAAAGACCATCGATCTTTGGGGACAGCGCGTCGATTTGGGACCGCATCGCTTCTTCAGTTCTGATGTTCGCATCAATCGGCTTTGGCTAAGCATAATGGGCGATGACTACAAGATGGTAGACCGCCTCACCCGCATTTACTACCGGGGCAAGTTCTTTCAATATCCGATTCAAATCGGCGACGCGCTATCTAAACTTGGCATGTTGGGAGCGTTGAAAAGCGGCTTTAGCTTCGCTCGCCAGTTGTTCTTTCCCACCTCTCGCCATCCCGGAACCTTCGAATGGTGGGTAGTGAGGAAGTTTGGTCGTCACTTGTTTAACACTTTTTTCAAATCCTACAGCGAGAAGCTCTGGGGCATTAGCTGCACTGAACTGGACGCTGATTTCGCTGCCCAACGGATCAAGAAGATGTCTCTTTTTGGCGCAGTTTGGAACGCAGTCAGGGGCGGCAGGAACAACAAGCATAAAACGCTCGTGGATCGATTCGCCTATCCTTTGGGGGGGACAGGGGAGCCTTACGAACGAATGGCGGAGCAGATCCGTCAATGGGGTGGAGTCGTTCGTCTATCTTCGCCCATCGACAAGTTGATCCTAGATGATGACAATCGGTCCGGAGTGGTTCCACGAGGAGGAACTGTTCAGTATTACGATCATGTTGTTTCGACCATGCCGCTGACTCAAATGGTCTCCTCCTTAGGGAATCTGCCGGTAGAGGTCTCTGACGCCATTCAGTCCTTGCGGTTTCGCAATACGATATTGGTTTACTTACAGGTCGATGGAGAAGATCTTTTTCCCGACAATTGGCTGTATATTCACGAGCCAGCATTGCGCGTCGGTCGGATCACGAATTTCCGCAATTGGGTTCCCGAGTTGAACTGCGGAAAACGCGAGACGATTCTTTGCCTTGAGTATTGGTGCAATTTTGAGGACTCGCTGTGGTCAAGCCAGGATGAGGAATTGGTCACAATCGCTTCTCGAGAAATAGTTAAAACGGGGTTAACCCGAGGAGCTAAGATACTCTCCGGGAAAGTGATCCGCGTGCCCAGGTGCTATCCGGTGTATGCAATGGGCTACGCCTCCAAAGTAAAAACCGTGTCAGACTTTCTTCGCAAGTTCCGAAACCTTTCGGCAATTGGTCGTTACGGATCTTTCAAATACAACAATCAGGACCACAGTATTTTGATGGGTTTGCTATGCGCGGAAAACATTGTTTCCAATGCAAACCACGATCTTTGGTCTATCAACACGGACTACGAAACGTATCAGGAACAAGCCGTGATTACGGAAACGGGGCTGCAATTGCAGCCTGCCCACGCCTGAGTAGGGTTAACCTGCCTGGCCGCCTATGCCTTCCAGGGAACTTCCGATTTTGAGGAGATAAACAGAGTTCCATCGTGGTGGGAGATTGGCATGCCTTCGACCTTTTCCACGAGACCCCAGCCGCTTTTCTGAGCAAACAACCCAACGCCCAAAGCTTTGAAGTGAGAAAAGATCGCTTCTGCGTTCTTCGCACTGCCCACTTCCACGAGTGCATCCACCCGGTTCCAGTGTTCTGGGGCTGCGGAGAACAGAATTTCCTTCTCATGCCCTTCCGCATCGAGCTTGATCAGATCGGCCCATGCAATGAGCGGCTCAAAAGCTTCAACTTTGACAGCGAATTTCTCAAGCTCGCCATAGGGATTATCCTTCGCTCCGGCAATATGGCTTCCTGTTGTGTTACCCAAAACTCGGATGAAATCCAGCGTACCGCGCTGACTCGAGACCGCGGCATTGATGGCTTCCACACGCTCACACCCATTGAGACGCAAATTGCGCTGAAGGATCTCATAGTGAACCGGGTCGGGTTCGAAGCTCTGGACTTGGTAACCACACTTGCTTAGTACAATCGAGTGAAGGCCGATATTGGCTCCGATATCCAATACCTTTTTGTAGCGGCTGCGATTAGCCCAGTAGAAGCTAAAGATAATCAGTTCGTCGATTTCGAAGAGATTTAGGGAAGTAATGTTTCCCATTTTGTGGAAAGGAAAGTGCAGCTTTCCAAGGGGGCCAAAGTCAGCCGATGCATCCTCTGCAGAAAAGAGGCGCTCGGTCTCTCTGCGAACCGATGCCTGAAGGAATCGGTAAGTGGGTGACCCTGGCGGGTGGAAGTGAGTCAATCCTGGTAAAGCCTCGAACAACGGCCCAAAAATATCTTCCTTCATGACTGTCTCCTTAATTCCTCTAAGTCGTTTCCGCTACGGCGAAGCTTAAATAGATTCTGATTAGTGGATAAAGCCTGCTTGAATTCATCGGACCCCCAGTTGTCGTAAACGACACTGAAATTTCTTCCGCTCACCACTGAGCGCTCCGAGTCCACAAGCCAATCGCAGCAAGCCATCACGGATTGCATCGGCGTACACTCGCCGCTGGATAACTTTTCCAAAGTTCTCTGGTAATTCACGCCGGCTTTGTTTCCAGCTTTGAGAGTCGATTCGTGGATTTTGGTTTTCACCCAGCCGGGCCCCAGAATCGTAAACTTGGTATCGGGAATTTCCGCATCCAAAAGTTCACACATTTTGATCAGAGCGATTTTCGAAACCGTATAAGCCGAATAGTCGACGACGGCGTTGTTGGTGCCTCCGCCTGCAAAAAACAAAACAGTGGGGCCACTTGTCGAGTCCAAATTGCGGCTTGGAAGCAGGCGATGCACCATGCGCAACTGCTGGGTAAAATTTACCTCCACCGATCCAGCCCATGCGTCGAAGTCGACTTCATGAAAGGGCCCGACGGGGTCTTGGACGCCGGGCGCCAAAACTAGGGCATCCCACCGAGCAGATGCCTGGTTTAGCTGCTTACACGCTTTTTCCACCGAGCCCTTATCGAGCAGATCGCAAGGGATCCAGTGCAGGCCCTTTGTGGCTAGGAGGTCGTGAGAAGCTGTCTTGTTTCGGTAGGTTCCAAAGACTGCCCAACCAGCGGCCAGCCACCGTTCGGCCATAGCTTGGCCGATATCGCTGGATGCGGAAACGATGATGGCCGTCTTCTTGAGCATTTGCACTAACCTGCTTTTCGCAGGCTCAGCCCCTTTTAGCAAATGGATTGAAAAACACCCATGTTTAAGGGATAAAACGCGAAACTTCACCAAAATAAATAGGAGCGCTGGGTGAAACTTTCAGACTTCGTGGCGGGGTTTCTAGCCCAGCAAGGTATCCGGCACGTCTTTTCTGTTACCGGCGGGGCCTCCTTACACCTCATTCATTCCGTCGCCGATCATCCAGAAATGATCAACGTCTGCCCGCAACACGAACAAGCAGGTGCCATGGCGGCTGATGGCTATGCTCGCATTACGGGCGGTCTCGGCGCTGCGATTGCTACCAGTGGCCCGGGCGCCACAAATCTCATTACCGGTGTTTGCTGCGCTTACTACGATTCCGTCCCGGTGATCTACATCACAGGCAATGTCTCGCGTGGCCGCCAAAAACGCGAGCTACGCGTCCGTCAGCTCGGCTTTCAAGAAACCGATACCGTCGATATGTTCCGGACGATTACAAAGTATGCAGTTTGCGTGAACCGTCCGGAACTGATTCGCTACGAGTTAGAGAAAGCAGTTTATCTCGCTAAAAGTGGACGTCCCGGTCCCGTCCTCGTCGATATTCCCGATGATGTACAACGCGAACAGATCGATCCAGATTCACTTGAAGGGTTTACTCCGGACCCCGTCACAACCACCCCAAAGGAAATTCCTTGGGAGAGAATTCAAACGCTCATTGAACAATCAGAGCGGCCCATCTTGATTCCCGGTTGGGGAACGCGCCTCGCGGGGGCTGAAAGTGAACTATTAGATTTGATCGAGCTATTGAAGATTCCCGTTGCTCCTACTTGGGCGACGATGGATCTCCTTCCGGCAGATCACCCACTCCTGGTGGGTAGCTTCGGAACGCACGGAACGCGCTATGGCAACTTTGCTGTTCAGAATGCAGACTTAATTCTGGCCGTAGGGTCACGCCTGGATACCCACGAAACCGGCTCGCCACTCTCGTCTTTTGCTCGCGAAGCAAAACGCATTGTGGTGGATGTCGACGATGGAGAGCTCGAGAAGTTTGAAAGGCTGGGATTCAGGACCGACCTTTCCATTTGTACCGGTGCGAAGGACTTCCTTGCTGCCGCGGTGAAGGTGCTCAAGCCCACTGCGAAAGGTAAGTTCACGGCCTGGGTGGATCAGATCCATAAATGGAAACAAGCTTTTCCCATCTGCGAACCGAAGTATCTCGAAGAAAAAGCACTCAACCCTTATGTATTCGTCAAAACGCTTTCTCGGGGGGCTAGCGAAGGCGCCACCATTTATTGCGACACCGGGTGCGCCATTGCCTGGATGATGCAGGCTTTTGATTTCAAAAAGGGTCAACGCCTCTTTCATGCCTTTAATAACACTCCCATGGGCTATGGGCTCCCGGCTGCGATCGGGGGGAGTCTTGCGCTTGGAAACAAGCCGGTAATCTGCGTTACAGGCGACGGTGCGCTACAGATGAATCTACAAGAACTTGCAACGGTGATTCGCTACAAGTTGCCCATCAAGATTTTCCTCCTCAACAACAACGGGTACAGCATGATCCAGCAGACCCAGGATCAGTGGTTATCTTCTAACTACGTCGCTTCCAGTGTCGAAGGCGGTTTAGCTTTTCCCAACTGGATAAAACTAGCGGAATCCTACGGCTATGCCCATTCGACGATCCAGTTAAATCAAGAAGCCGATGCAGCCGTTCAGCATGCCCTGACAACACCGGGACCTTTTTTCTGCAATGTAGAACTGGCCCCCACACACCGAGTTATCCCTCAGGTAAAATTTGGGCGTCCCATCGAGGATACGGAGCCGTTGCTAGACCGTGCGTCTTTTGCCGCAAACATGTTGGTAAAGCCGATGCCCGTTTCCGACGGAAGCTAGGGGGCTTTAGTCTAGGCGGCTCATCCAATCGCCAATTGAGGCCGTTGCAGCCTTTCCGTATAGTGCTGAACCGATCTCGTTCAGATGTACCTTGTCCATATAGATCAGCTGATTCCCGCTAAACGGTGCGTGAGAAAAAATCTGCGACTTCGAGAAATCCAGAAAGCGAACGTTCGAGTGTCGCGCAGCAATAGAACGGATAGCTTCGTTTGCGAGGCCGAACTCCGAATCGATGGAAGCTAATCGGTCCACGCCTAGTTGGTTGAGTCGATACATTCTTTGAACATTTGAAGTGAGCATGGGCGTTTGAGCAAGAACGAGAACCGCCTTCTTATTTGACTTCATCTGGCGGAAGAATGCATCCAGTGCAGCCTTAAACGGCTCGCTCTTATAGTGGTAGGACCAAAAGCCAGCCAGTATGATCCCGTCAGTAGAAGAAAAATAACCCTGCGTCTTCTTGATTTGATCGAGACAGGGCTTGCGAGCCCACTCGCGAATGCGAGCGACATCAAATCCGCCGATAGTTACGCAGGAACTTGCCGACAAGACCCGAACCTGGGTCCCCACCCCTTGGCCAACTACATCCGCAAAGTGATTCAACTGAGCGGCATGGCTGTCTCCCATTAAAAGAAGTTGTTTCTTTGATTTGTGATCGCCACGAATGCAGTCACCCACAATCTCCCCATGGCAGATACTGCTGGGAGCAGCGTAACGGGTATACGACGCTTCGAGGGCAGGTACCAGCTTGGCACTTAAGGGTCCAGCGACAGCGATCAAAAGTAGTGAGAAGGCAGCCAAAAGAGCCATGGGCACATATCGACGACGTCCTTGCCGCTGAACGCGGAACGGCTGCTCCACATAATGGTAGGATAGCAGGGTTCCGGTAATCGTTAAGACGATAAAGCAAACCCACAGGAGAGGAGAAAGAAAATAGACTTCACTTCCGTAACGAATCGATGCAAGGACAGGCCAGTGCCACAGGTAAAGCGAGTAGGAGAGCGTTCCAACGACGACGAGGGGTCCTAGCGACAGAACATGACTGACCACGCTTCTTCGGGCGGCGACTAACAAGGCTGCACCGAGGGAGGGGGCCAGAGATAAAACACCGGGGAAGGCATCGCCTTCACTTATCGCAAAAACACTCACCAATATTAAAGCCAAGCCTAGGAAAGCACTCGTCTGCCTGACTCTCGGCGACCAGTTCTCCCCGATCTCGTAAATGGCTACGAGGCAGCCCAGCAGAAACTCGGGAATACGCGCCCACAAAGAAAAGTAGATGGCTTGTCTTTCACCTTGGTGAAGCCTTACCGTGGCATAGGCCGTCAATGCGATTACGAGGGTTATGAGAAGTGGGCCCAACACCCTCTTTGGCAAATAGATAAGCAAGAAAGGGAGAAGGAGATAAAACTGCATCTCCACAGCGAGCGACCAAGTGTGGAGTAGCGGGAGTTCGTATGATTCCGGTGCGAAATAATCTGCCTGGCGCGCGAAGAAAGTGTTGCTACCGAAGTAGAATGCGCTCTTTAAGCTACTGGTGAAGCCTGCGAAGTCCTGAGGAGTCAAAACAAGCGCCATCACGAACGCGGCGACTGATAATAAAACCAGGTAGGCGGGAACGATACGTCGCACTCTTGCCCCAAAGAACTTACGGAACTTGAAGGTGCCGTTCTTCCTGGCTCGAAGGATGAGCGATGAAATCAGGTAACCTGAAATGACGAGAAAAATATCAACACCGACGAAGCCGCCCGGAACCCAAGTCTTGTCTGCGTGATAACCAATCACCGCCAAGACGGCCATGGCCCGTAGACCCTGAATATCGTGTCTCGTTTCCATCGCAGTGAGAAGTCTCGCCCCCGGTAAAGTCAGCTCAGACTGGTCTCTCTGTTTGAGACAGACGGGTTTGAGCTTTGTCGAGTTTGCATATTGTAGAGTTGAGCCAGTTGGGAGGCAGGATTTGCCAAAAGCTCCTTCCAAGTCCCCTGTTCTCGAATCGAGTGATTCTCGATCACGTAGATATAGTCACAATTTCTCACAGCAGCCAGCCTGTGCGAAATAATCAAAAGTGTCTTCTTGCCCATTAGGCGTTCCATGGAGTCATGGATTAGCGATTCTGATTGGCTGTCTAAAGAGGATGTGGCTTCGTCCAGAATGATGATCTCCGAATCTCGATAGAGCTCGCGTGCAATCGTCAGGCGCTGGCGTTGGCCGCCGGAGAGTCGAATACCTCGATCGCCGACGAAGGTGTCGTAACCCTGCGCGAGTTCCGAGACGAATCCGTGGCAACCAGCAAGTTCCGCGGCGTGCCGCACTTTGCGATCCACTTCTTCCTTGTCCCCTTCGTCCCAAAGGGAAATATTATTCTTGACCGTATCGTCGAAGATCACGGGTTCCTGAGTAACATACCCAAAAAGTTTTCGCAGGCTCGAAGGGTGGATTGCTGCGTAGTCTTGCCCATCCAGAGTGATCCCGCCCGATGTGGGCTTGAGCAAGCCGACGATCAAATCGAAGAAAGTGGTCTTGCCGGCACCCGACTGCCCAACAATCCCGATGCTCTGGTTCTTGTTCAACTTCAAAGTTAAGTCGCGAAAGACGTTTTTGTCTCCATAGTTGAAAGAAATGTTTTTAAATTCGACGGCGGATTGGAACTGCAAAACCTGTTCATTCTGCCCTTCACCGACCTCGGCGTCGCGTTTGAGACTCAGGTTCACTCTTCGGATCGTCTCGCTGGACTGAACGAGCCCCAGAAAGTATGCCCATGTCTTTGGAAGCCCCAGCACCCTATTGCTTGTTCTTTGAAGGAATAGTCCTGCGACCAAAACCGTGGAAAGCGGCTGACCATTTACGACAACGGTGTAGTAAATATACCCCGCCATCGTAATCACGGTTATCGGCTCTACAAACCCTGCAACGGCCAGATTGGCAGCGTCCCGCATCGCCCTCAAGCGCGCGTGGTGGCGGATGTTTTTTTGGAAGGACCCAAGAAACTTCCAGTGATCGATCGCCTTCAGGTATTTAAGGTGAGCAAGAAAATGCCCCGTGTGGTGCTGAAGGCGTCCAGAATTCTCCACTATCTGACTCGAAATACGCACCATAAAGTGGTTCATCCAACTCAAGCCGGGAACCGTGATCGCCGAAGCAACCATAACCAGCACCACCAGCTTCCAATCGATAATGAGAGAGAGCAGCAGGTACACGACCACCTGAATCGAAAGAACGATGATTCCATTAAACTGTTTGAAATTTTCTTCGGCTCGCTCGACTTCCGAAATGAGTACGTTGTTCATTTCGCCTTGATTCAGCTTTGTGTAGGCCTCGTAGCGCAGATTCTTCAGGCCGAGAACCAAGCCCCTTCGAAGCTGGGTGCTCAACATCACTAGAATTTTCGCGCGAATTAAAATCGAACCCAGTACAAACACAAGCTTACCCACGAAGGCGAGAACGATCACGAGCAGCACTTGGCCCAAAGTCATCGTGAGCGACTGGTAGCCGAAAACACCTAAGAGCCATTGGATCGGTTTGAACTGAGCGAGGTCCACCGACCCACTCCCGGCAGTGCTCAGCAAGGGTAAGACCATCACTACGCCTATTCCGTCTAAGAGGGTGTTGACGAGGAGAACCAGCAAGAAGAGGTAGATCCAGGCGCCCACCTGCTCTCGATAAAACTGGAACAAGCGCGGTATCAAAATGAAGGGGGACGTCGTTTGAGGTATGCTAGAGGCCATAGTTATGCCGGACTTTCACTGAGTGCTTTGAGAAAGCGATCACCCACTGAGGCTCCTTGCCTCAAAGCCATCTCGAACTGAGCCAGGATCAAACTTTGTGGTGTTCCAATATCGCGGTGGTAATCGGCATTGTGCCACGTAAATATTCTACCCATCAGTCGGGGAATCACTTCCGTGCTTAAATCAATTTTCTCTTTTCCCAGAGACTGAAGGACATCGAAAATTTCCGGTTCAAAAATGTATACCGCTGCGTTGGCTCGGTTGCCAGGAGGGTTCGCAACCTTTTCATAGAACCCGGTCAGGAGGCCACTGGGGTCGGTGTCGACGACACCGCAAGCGCTGGGATTGGGTGTCTTGAATGTCATCATGGTCATGACAGCCGGTTTCGGCCGAGCACGGTGCGCAGCAACGAAGTCTCGCATGTTGAACAAGCTCAAATTGTCGGCATGGATGGCTATGAACGGTTGGCCATCCAAGGCATTACGATTCTTAAGCAAGGAGCCTCCGGTGAGAAGCAGTTCCGGCTCGTGAATCAGGCGAATCTTGTCCTTGAACTTGGACTCCTCGACATAGCAACGCACCACCTCGGAGAGATAGTGGGTGTTAACGAGTATTTCCTCAAATCCGGCGTCGGTGAGTTGAACTAGCCAGCGCTCCAAAAGTGGGACGCCAAGGATCGGCATGAGACATTTTGGAAGGGTTTCAGTTAAGGCGCCGAGTCTAGTTCCCGAACCCGCAGCAAGAAGAAAGGCTCGCATCTAGTCTCGCAGCTCCGTTTCGATGTCTTCTCTGGTGAGTGGGGAATTTCCCACTCGCGATACTTGGCAGGCCGCCGCCAGCGCACCAAAGCAGGCGCTCTGCCAGATATCATGGTTGCTAGCGAGTGCCATTGCCGTCGCGGTCAATAACGAGTCTCCAGCTCCCGCCACATCTTTGGGAGCCCCATTGAGCGCGGGAATGCGGTCTGTGATGGGATCCGCCGCTCCTTCCGAAGAACCATTTATGAGCAAGCCTTCTGCGCCTAAGGTGACGATCACATTTTTCGCCAACGATTTCTTCTGCAATGCATGGGAAACGGCCACCAACCCAGAATTGAAATCGCGCAGGGCCAGGCGTGCTTCTCGCTCCGTGGGAGTGAGTAGGGTCATCCCTTCAAACCGAGAAACGTCCCCCACTTGGGAAGAGGACTGGCTGTCCGCCGCCATCATGATTTGATGCGAGTTCGCTTTGGCTATCAGCGCATCGACGAGCTGCTTGGGCAAACACCCGTAGTTAAAATCAGAGAAGATGAGGAGGTCTTTACCCTCCAATCGCTCCAAAATCTGGCTCGTCATTTTTCTTACCAGTTCTTTGGAAATATCGTGCTGGCGCAAGTGGCTAACGCGTAGAAGGGTTTTGCCATTCGCTCTAAATCGCTGTTTGAGTGGGGTGGGACGACTTTCATCCTCAAGAAAATGAACACCGACTCCCTGGGCTTTAAGTTGTTCGGAAGAATAGGCAGCGGTTTCGTCTTTTCCGACGATAGAAAAGAAATCTACTTCTGCACCAAGGCTCAGCGCATGGGCTGCAACGATGCCGGCCCCGCCCAGAAACTTTTGGCTCGCTACTGGAGTGACGACAATGGTCGGATCCTCTTGAGACATGCCAAGTGGGTCGCAGGCAATGTATTCATCCACGATCATTTCGCCAACGACGGCCACTTTCAAACCGCGGATACGGTTCAAAATGGAATGAATCGAATTCCGATTGTGACCATGGCGCGCCAAGTAATCATCGGGTACCTGGATGTTCTTCATCGCGGGCCGGGCAAATTCCCTTCTCAATAAGTCGAGAGACGAAAAGCTGATATCCCCCGAACCAAAAAGGAGCTTGCCCCCATAGTCTTCGAGTTCGGCTTGTTCGATATTGGTGCGGTCTTCATGCTCTTTACCTTTCACGACCGTGTGAGGGCGCAGGTGCCGAATGAACTTCTCGACTGGGTCTCTCAAGACGAATGCGTGGTTAACGAAGTTGATTGATTGCACCCCTTCATGGCGGGTGGCTTCCGGGAAAAGATGCGCACAGGGGTCGTGGTCATTAATGCCCACCACGAGAAAGTCGCCATTTTCGGCGGCAAACCGCAGCAGCCGAAGGTGGCCCGGGTGAACAATGTTGAAGTTACCCTGTACGAAAACGATTTTTTTGTTTGAGCCAGCTTTGTGTCGAATCGCTTCAATGGCTTCTATGGAAGTGGGAGATAAGTCGATACTCATTGCGCGCTCTCGGTCTGCTTTATTTCAGACTCGCCTCCGACGCTGGGGTTGATAGCGATAAGTGGCCGTGTCGATTTTCCGTCGGCGAGATCCGTCAAAGCTTCATTGATATTGTCCAGCGCGTAAGGTGCGCTCAAAAGCTCTCGCAGCGGAAGTCTGCCCATCAGGAATTGCTCGGCATATTCAGGCACATCGTGATCCGGGCGCGATTCCCCGCCCCAACTCCCCTCAATTTTCTTTCCACAAATCAATTCATACGGATCGATCTGAATTCTGCTGCCATGCGAGGGGTGGGAAGCGAAAACACACCTTCCTCCTCCGCGCCGAACCGATTCAAAAGCTTGTTCAATGGTTTTCACCGTTCCAGCGGCGTCGATAGCGTAGTCACAGCCTTGGCCGGCGGTGAGCGAAAGAACGCCTTTAACGGGATCCTCTTTGGAGGCATCGATGGTATGAGTGGCTCCCATGCGAAGGGCGAGTTCCAACTTTGTGGGACCAATGTCTACCGCAATGACCTTTTCGCAATCGAACATCTGACTTACGGCGATGGCGCTAAGACCGATACCGCCAGCGCCAAAAACGGCCAGAGAACTACCCGGAGAGGGCCTCAATGTATTTTTTACAATCCCCCCACCGGTGAGGAGCGCACACCCAAATAGCACGGCAACATCCATCGGGAAATTTGCGGGGAGCCGCACGCAACGATTTTCAGAAACAACGGCCATCTCATTGAAGGTAGTTACGCCGCCCGCGTTTATACTTCCCAATTCCGAGTCGTAAGCCGCTCCCCCTGCTTCGCAACCCGTACCTCGAATCCATCCCAGGACCACGGGGTCTCCCACAGCCACTTTCCGAACGTCACCGCCACATCCAACAACAACGCCCGATCCCTCGTGCCCCAAAAGATGGGGAAGGTAGGGGTCCGGGCCCCTCAAACCCTGGCACTCCATCAATTGACTGTGGCATACCCCGCTGAAGGCTAGGCGGACGAGCACCTGCCCAGGCTTAAGTGTAGGCAATTCAATACCTTCGAGAATGCGAAGTGGCTGATTTGCCTGTATGAGGACGGCGCCTTTCAAAGCAGAAAACTCCCTGAATTAGCCCCCAAAAGGGGCTTCTTTGGTCTAACAGACGCCTTGCGATGTTCCAACTTGAAGCATGGAGGCGATTTTACGGGCATTCTTGACGTTAGATCCCTCGTAACCTAATTTAACGAAGGCAAAAATGAAACCACCCGAATCAAGTTATCCTCTGGAATATCGACGGCGATACTTCCAATCAATTCAAGAAACAGAGTTCACCGATTTAACAGGTAAGCGCCTGGACGAGCCAGACTGGCTCTCTTCGATAGTGGATTCTCTCATCGCCATTCGTTCGAGCAAGAAGAGCGTGTACTTTATCGGAAATGGTGCAAGTGCCTCCATCGCCTCACACTACGCTTCCGACATGACCAAGAACGGAAATTTGAAAGCCCATAGCCTGCACGATGGCGCTTTGATGACTTGTTTTGCCAATGACTACTCGTACGCGACCGCCTTCGAGCAGATTCTCACTCGCTATTTTGAGAACGGCGATGCGCTTTTTGCGATCAGCAGTTCAGGCAAATCGGAGAATATTGTTCGGGCGACTGAGCTTGCGAAACAGCGTTCACCGGAAAACGTTTTTACGCTTACTGGCTTCGAGATGGTCAATCCATTACGCACCCTAGGCGCTTGCAACCTCTGGGTTCCTTCTCTGAACTACGGAACCGTTGAGAGCGCACATAGCTACTACCTTCATATGGTCGTCGATCGGCTTTGCGAAAACTAGCGAGCTTTCGGAAACCGAATTTTATAGACCTTCAAACAAGCTGCTTCGTCTTCGAGTACCGGCACGTACTGAGCTTGCATTGTTTTTGCGTAGTTCACTTGAAGCACATTATCGGGGGTGGACGCCTCTCGAGCCGGCGACATTTTCCGGAAGATCTTTCGAACAAAGTTTTGTGGTTCCGCAGACGGGCAGGGCGTGAAAGTTGTTAAATGGTAGCGATCACTCTGTTCTTTGAAGAACGGCAAAAGGTAGATTGCTTCCACGCGAAACAGTCCGTTGGCGAGCAGGTAACCTGCCACCTGACTTCCGATGTAGAAAGCCGGAAACTTCTCCATCTCCGATCTTAGAGGCTCGGGCAAAGCTGCTAGCCTCTTATAAAGTAGGTTCTCGGTGGTCGTAAAATTGTAGGACAAGAAAGCCAAGTACAGAGCTACCAGGGCAAGTGCGACGCGTCGGAGCCACCTGCGCCCAATGTCTGCTAACAAAATGCCGAAGCAAATAAAGAGGAGGGGGAAAGCGTACTCCACAAAGCGAGAACCGCGCTGGTGCCAATAGGACAGAACAACAAAAAGTAGAAAGTAGGCGCAAGTAAACAGAAGTAACTTCGGAGCGTGGATGGCGGATGTCTTCTTTGTGTAGCTGTTCCGCATCAATAAGAGAAGTAAAGGGACGACGACAAGCGCGAAATACCATTTAGGGAATAAGTAGATGAAGAAATTTCCGTAGAGTCGCGCAAACCAAAGTTCGCGGCCCGCTAGTTCCGCCTCAGCTTTAGCCAATTCGACGGAAGCGAAGGAGTTCGCAGCTCCGGGCGAATAGCGACCTCCCCCAAAACTTTTATGCTCAGCCAGCTCTGAGGATTTGATCCATTCACTCGTTTCGAGAGTGGCGTGGGAAGGGATAAACGGAAGAATTTTTAGCATCGCCGCACATACGATCGTAGCAAGAATTCCCCCAGCGAGAAGCCGTCTCCAGCGCGTGTCCCTTTCCCGCCAAGAAGCAACGACCAACCAAAAGCTGTTAACAATAACCGAAATAACTCCGCCCGAATGTGCCAGAAAAAGAGCGGCGCTTACGAAGAAACCCGCTGCAAAGGGATAGCGAGTGTTCTCATCTACTGCAAAAGACAGCCACAATAAGCATAGAAGCACCGAAAAGGTGCTCGGAACGAAGTGCAAAAAAGAGTGCGGCCCGATATTGCAGTAAAACGCGAGGAGAAAAAAACAAGTTCCCGCAACAGCCGGCGAGAAGCGAAGCTTTGTGAAGAGACGATAGAGGACCAAGGCCGTAAAGGCAGGACCTATAAATCCAACTAAGCGAAAAGTCTGAAGCGGGGTAAGTGAGCCCACCCAGCCCAGCAGAGCGGCAGTATAGGTGTAGAGAATGGAGGTGTCATTGACGAGCTTTCCTCGAAACACAGTTGCGATTCGGAAAACGTAGTAGAAACTATCGTTAATCGGCGGAAGTTCTCGACCACTGTAGAGCAAAAAAAACATCCAGTACTGGTAGAAAATAAAAAACAGCCCTCCGGCGACTAGGGGCCAGTGAGAGACCAGACGACTTCTAATTTGAGCGGCTGTTTTTCCTGCCACAGAGAAAGCACCAATCGGGGAGTTCATACGAGGCTTGGGAGAAGTTTTACTAGAATCTACATGCACTTCAAGCGCCCATTTCACTTTCGTGTGTGTTGCAATCCTACCACTGGCTTGAGTTAAAGGTCTCCTTCGTGTAACTCCATGGAGAGGCCGATCCATGGAAATTTCCTGTTGTTTAGTGGTTTATAAAGAGCGAGCAAACATTCAGGCAGCCATGGAAAACGTTGCTCCCCTCGTTTCCGAATTCGTGGTGGTACACGACGGTTTGGTCGATCCGGATGGCACAATGGCCCACGCAACAACGACTGCCGAGCGTCTTGGCATTCCTTGCAAGACATTCCTTGCGGAACACTTAGGCGAAGCAGAACCGCACCGCATTCTCTCGTTTGAGAAGGCGTCCCATGATTGGGTCCTATGGATCGATCCGGATGAGAGGCTTTTGGGTGAGATTGAAAAAATCAAACCCATGTTGGAGTCCAATCCCGATCTTTCCCGCGTTCGGTTCCTATTTGGAGAATCCCAAGAGCTCAAGCAGCCCCGGTACGCGACCTACAAGGCGATTCTTTTCGACCGTACTCGGTGTTCGTACATTGGAATACCGCATGAAAAACCAAACCATTTCTCCGGTCGCAGCACGGACTACCCAAAAACGGTAGTTTTGGAACATTTAGATATCCGCCGTTCGTTGGTCCAGATGTTACTGAGAAGTTGGAAATGGTCTTTCGTGCATGCTGAATATTTCTGGAAAGATGATAGCGAGATCCCCATCCTAAATCGCAACCCGGTCACAGAGCAGTACTTGAAAACTCTTTTTGCTCAGAAACGCAAAGCCGGTTGGCTACGACTGGTGTTTGCCCCTCCCGCGATTTTCTTGCGCACGTTGATTAAAGACCGGCGGTCTTTGCGCGTCAGCATCTCACGTGCGTCTTACGTCTTCTTCCTCAGGTTGCAGTGCATACGACACCGATTTGAATTGCGTGGCCACACATCTTGGTGACCGAAAAACTTCAATGCGATCGGGTGATTTTGGGCGGGGGGGTGATCGGGCTCGCCGTTGCGGCTCGGATGGGAGACGCCTCGACGATTCTTGTCGAAGCCTACGACGGCTTTGGCCGCGAAACTTCTTCGCGCAATAGCGAAGTGATTCACAGTGGAATCCACTATCCTGTGGATTCTTGGAAGACTCGTCTGTGTTTAGAAGGACAGACTAAGCTCTACGCCTTTTGCGAACGTTTTGGAGTTCCCTATCAAGCATGCGGTAAATTGATTCTGGCGTCGGTCAATGAGAATGAGACCGATCGTTTAGAGGCGGTTGCCTACCGTGCAAACCAGGTCGGGGTTGCCTTTGAACGCTGGACTTCACAACAGGTACTTGCCGCCGAACCTCTCCTAAAGCCTTCCTCAGGGCTTTTCTTCCCTCGTACGGGAATCGTTGATTCTCACCGTTTCATGGCGGCGCTGGAGAGCGAAGCAATCCGTCGACACACGCTGCTCGCCTACCGTCACCGGGTCACTCGCATGGAGCGTAGTCCCCATGGTTGGCAGCTGGATCTCGAAACTCCTTCTGGCGGGTTGAGCATCACGGCTGCCACCGTCGTTAATGCTGCGGGACTTGCAGCGGCCGAGCTTTCAAATCAAGCGCTGGGAGTTTCCAAGTATGAGCATCGCTTTTGCCGAGGGCGCTATTTCACTCTGAGCGGGAAATACCGTTCCGCTTTTCGCCACCTCGTTTACCCAGTACCGCAAAAAGATGGTTTGGGCGTTCATACCACTTTTGATTTGGAGGGGTATGCCCGGTTAGGTCCTGACGTGGATTGGTGTGCGGATTCACGACTGGAGAGACTTGGGTCCTACTATCAGGCAGACTGGGAGGCTCTGCGTGCTCCATTTGCGGAGTCTGCCCGGCGCCTGGTTGCTTCATTGGAAGACTCGGACCTTCAGCCAGGCACAATAGGCATCCGTCCCAAGCTCTTTCAGGAAGGAGTCGCTACCCCGGACTTCCTGATTGAGAATCACGATGGCTGGATCCATTGTTTGGGAATCGAGTCTCCGGGGCTTACGGCCTCACTCGCTATTGCAGAACGGGTTGCTGCCCTTGCCTGAAGGGGCTGTCACTAGATCGGGAAAAGCTCTGCTTCTACGCAGGCGCACAGCGTGTGGTAGAGCACCATATGCACTTCCTGAATCGCGCTGGTTTCTACACCGGCGGCTATAATACAGAAGTCGGCCAGGTCCTTAACTTTGCCGCCGTCCCGTCCTGATAGAACAATCGAAGGTATTTTCAGTTTGCGACACACTTCCAGCGCGCGCACGATATTGCGTGATTGCCCCGATGTCGTGATGCCTAGGAAAACATCTGTATCACGCGCCTTGCCTTCAATTTGGCGTGAAAAGACTTCGTCGAAACTGAAATCATTTCCGATCGCGGTCAAGATAGAGGTATCCACCGTCAGCGCTTCTGCAGGAAGTGGCGCTCGGGGCCGAGCGAGTTTGCTTACGAACTCCGCAGCGAGATGCTGGGCATCAGCCGCAGAGCCCCCGTTGCCGGCGATATAAAGTCGCCCCCCATTTCGGTAAGCCTTCACAACCACCGCTACCGCCTCGGAAAAAACTCGCAAGTCTTCCGTCCGCTCCATCATTTGCTGCTTGGCCTGAATGGAAAGACCCAAGTTCGATTTTAGAGTATCGGTATACCGGCGCGTTCCTTCTCGTTCGGGCAACGCGTCCGCGAAAACGCTTAAGTTTTCGTAAATCTGGGTGGTCACAGGCAATTCCGTCTTTTGCGTTTCGGGTCCCTTGCCTGTCAAAACCAAGCACGGTTTCGCCCCAAGGGCCGAGGCCAATCCCATGTCTGGCACATGATCGCCGACTACAAAGGAGCGAGACCAATCTATAGGCTGTCCCTGAAACTGAAGGGGTACGAGCCCGGTCTTCGGTTTGCGGCAGTCGCAGTTGGCCTCAGGGGCATGGAAGCAGTAAGCGATTTCATCGAACTGCGTTCCTGCTTCAGTAAGCATCGAAGTGAAACGCCGGTGCACCCCTTGAAACTCGTCATCAGCTATCCATCCGCGTCCTACTCCGGATTGGTTGCTGACCAGAAAAATCGGATAGCCCTTGGCTCGGATCTTTCGCAGGGCTTCAATCGCACCCGGAAGGAAGACAACATCGTCTTCGCGTTTGATGTAGTGGCGATCTTCGATCACCGTTCCGTCGCGATCCAAAACCACGACAGCAATGGGAGTAGCTTCAATCATATTACTTTCGCCCTCAGCAGATCGTAGAGGTGGAGGACACCCACCAACTGGCCGGAGTCATCGTCGATTAAAAGCTGCTGAATCGAGTTGAGCGCCATGATCTCGGCCGCTTCGACAGCGAGAAGGGTGTGGCGAATGCGGCGAGGGTTGGTCGTGAGAATGTCCTGTGCCCGCAGCTCTGCTTCAAAACCCTTCGACTGAAAAGCGCGCCGCAAGTCGCCGTCGGTGATTACGCCTTTTACTTCTTCACCATCCATCACGACTGCGAGTCCCAGGCACTTGCTCGTCATTTCGAACAAAACTTCCTGAATGCCAGTAGAGGGTGCCACGCGAGCGATTTTTTCTCCGGTGTGCATCAGGGCGCCAACGTGCAACCAAAGGCGTCGGCCTAGGCTTCCTCCCGGGTGAAAGCGGGCAAAGTCTTTCTCCGAAAAACCACGCATCTTCATCAGCGTGACCGCTACCGCATCCCCAAGGGCCATCATCAAAGTGGTGGAAGTCGTCGGGGCCAATCCCAGTGGACACGCCTCTTCGCGTACTTGGACGGGTAAGACGATGGTGGCTTGCGTGGCCAATGAACTCGCCGGGTTTTGAGTGACGGCGATACACGGCACTTCACTCTCTTTTGCGAAGCTGAGCACCGACCGAAGTTCTTCGGTCTCCCCGCTCAGACTGAGTGCGACCAGAATATCGTCCGAACGGATGAGTCCCAAGTCACCATGGGAGGCTTCAGCTGGATTGAGAAAATAGGCTTTTGTGCCTGTGCTGAGAAACGTGGAAGCCCATTTTCGGGCCACCAATCCAGACTTTCCCATTCCCGTCAGTACGACCGCCCCGCGACAGGCCAAAAGCGCTTCACAAGCGCGTGCAAAGGATTCGTCGAGCGTATCGACCATACTGGCCAGCGCTTCGGCCTCTTGCTGCAATGTCCGGCGCCCCGTGAGCACCAGATCATTTTGCATGGGCAACCTCTGCAATCTGGGTTGCGCTTTGAATCAGGGATTCAAGTTTGTCCAAAGGCCAGGCATTGGGCCCGTCGGAAAGCGCTTTCGAGGGATCGGGATGGGTTTCAGCAAAAAATCCCGCTACTCCGGCAGCTGCACCTGCCCTGGCCAAATAGGGAATGGCTCCTCGGATTCCGCCGGTGGAACTACCAGCGCCGCCCGGGAGTTGGACAGAATGGGTAATATCCAAAACAATATCCGCGCGCGCCGCTTCCATTTCCGGCCAAGCTGCGAAGTCGACCACGAGTCTTTGGTAGCCGAAAGTGACCCCGCGTTCGGTGATCCAATAGCCCGCCGCCCCAAAGTGGTTGAGTTTATCGACGAGGTTCACGACGTTGGACGGGGCCAAGAACTGGCCCTTCTTCAAGTTTACTAGCCGTCCGGTTCGGCACGCTGCTTCCACCAAGTCGGTTTGCCGGCATAGGAAAGCCGGGATTTGCAGCACATCTGCTACCTCGGCAACCGCCGCACACTGGGAAGGCTCGTGCACGTCCGTGAGTACTGGTAATCCGAAGTCGTTTTTCACCGAGAGGAGGATCTTCAAGCCCTCTTCAATTCCCGTTCCCCGAAAACTGTTGTGGGAAGTGCGGTTGGCCTTATCGAATGAGGCCTTAAAGACCATAGAGACGCCAAGTTTCTTAGAGATGGAAACCATGCGGTCGGCAACCCGCTTTACCAGCTCTGGGCTCTCAATGACGCAAGGGCCGCAAATCCAGAAGGGACGCCTTTTTCCGCCGTTTCCAAGGCGCACTTTCAGGGCGATTGATTGGGGTGTGAACATGGCCGCAGGCTATGGGATTTCCCCTGGAAATTCAAGAAAGGGTGGTAAATGCCTTTCCAAGAAAGCGTTGGCCAAGCGTTCCCTTCCCCCTATACCCCATGTTAGCTTCTCTTCCTATGGCGGCTCCCACGGTTTTCATTCAAACCAATGGCAAACAGCTTCTCGGAGCGAAGCTTGCTGCCTACGCCATTCAGCGCGCCCTAAAGCAACCAAGCTCGGTGCGCGTCCAGACCATCAATGTAGACGAGATCGACGCGTTTCGCGGGTTCGTAGGCAAGTCCTTTCGCCGCGGCAAAGAAACACGCGTTTTTACGCTGGACGATCTCCAATCTTTCACGCTCACTCGCTTTATGCCCCCCGAGCTGATGGGCTATGAGGGTCGTGCGGTTGTGATTGATCCGGACGTCTTTGCCCAAACCGATATTTCCGAGCTCTTCACGATGGACCTTGGCGGTCGGGCGATTGCAGCATGTCGCAAAGCCAGCGCTTGGGACACGAGTGTTATGGTTCTGGATTGCGAGAAACTCCGTCACTGGAGGTTGGAATCCCTCTTGAGCCGGCTCGAAGACGGGAGCTTGGACTATAATGTCTTAATGCGCATGGAAGCTGAGACTTCCATTATGGAGCTGTCTCGCGACTGGAATAGCCTGGATCGGCTGGACGCCTCTACCAAACTCCTTCACACCACCAACCGTTTAACTCAGCCGTGGAAAGCGGGGCTGCCCATTGATTTCACGCGCAACCGGCTTCCGCCGCTTTTTTCTTTTTTGCCGAGGGAACCGATTTGGAAGCTGCTGGGGAAGTACCCCTCGCGTTACCAGCGTCATCCGGACGAGCGAGTGGAGAAATATTTCTTCAGTTTAGTCCGCGATGCGCTTCACGACAAAGTCATCGACAAGCCCTTCTTGGATCTTGAGATTCAGGCAAAGCACGTGCGCGCCGATTTGCACCAGCACCTCTAAGCCAAGGCGGCGCGGAAAACTTTGAGCGTTTCCGCCTGGATCGATTCCTCTTGAAATTGGGGTGGTAGCACCAATGGTGCGTAACGTCCTTCAATGATGCGTTTTGAAATATCGTCGATATCCGTCGTGCACGCGTCCCGGAGCAACCACTCCACATCGCCCCCTGGATTGAAAGCCACAATCGGCAGACCACAGAGCGAAGCTTCGATGTTCACGTGCCCATAGCCCACGCCCACCTTGGTGAGGAAAATTAAGACATCGGCGCCTTGGTAAAACTCCAAGAGCCGATCGTGGGCCATTGGTGGCAGAAAACGCACACGATCACCGCCCGCCTGCGCGATAGCATCCGATATCCTCCCGCCCGGTTCAATCTCGTTGCCTACAATGAGAAAGTGGGCATGCGGATCTTGCGCGACGACGGTGCGCACGATTCCCGGGAGTTCGTCCGTGCCCTTCACTCCTGAAATCCCCCCCACGTAGAGCACGACTTTGGCTTCCGGCTTGTAGCCTATTTTCAGTTTAGCTTTCGCTCGATCCTCGGGAGGCCGAAACCTGTGCCGCAGAAACGGGCCTGGCACTCCGGAAATGCGCTCGCGTTTTACGCCTTTGGTGATGAAGTATTCTTTAGAGGCTTCGCCGGTGGTGAGCACTCGGTCGACGTGTTTAAGGACGAAACCCGATATGAGATTGGTGAAAAGGTAGTGCTTCACCCGTTCACGCCACGTCACCGTGAAGCGCCAGAGGTTGAAATGATCCTCCGCAGTCCGCACCAGACTGGGGACGCCAAACCACTTACTGCAAATCAGAATCGCGAGACCATCGTAAAAAACACCGCCGCCATTATGAAGCAGATTGGGACGCTGACGCCGGCAATAAATCCAAAGATTAATAACGGCAGCTGGCAGGTGCAGGAGCCGGCGGATAGGTTTGGGAAATTGAATGTAACGGAAAAAAACAAAATGGCCGGGCCCTTCAAGCTCCGGGGGCAATACTTCCCCGCCGACCAGATGAACGGTGTATCCCTGGCTTTCCAGCATCCGTTTGAAGGAGATCACGGAGTGGCTTTCGGCACCGTGACCCTGGGCTCCCAGATACTGAGATATCTTTATGGCAATGGTTGAAGGCATGGTGAGGAGTTATCTTACGCGGGTTCGGGAGGGTCAAGGACTCGCGGGCATCCCCTGGCCTAGACGGAATCGTAGCGTTGCTTCCAGCCCCTCGGAGAGTCGGAACGCGGGTGCAAACCCCAATTTCAAGCGCGCTCTCTCAATGCTCGCATCTGAATGCAAAATGTCCCCGGCCCGCAAGCTCTGATAGTCCGGGGTCACCTTTTTTGCTAACGGAAGGAACTTCGCGGCTTCCACCTGCAGAACTTCGAAGAGTTGATTGAGCGAAGTGCGGCTTCCTCCCCCGATATTGAAAAGCGCAAGAGGCGTATCGAGATTCCGAGTCGCCGCCAGCAAGCAGGCGTCAACGACATCCTTTACAAAGCAAAAGCTGCGCGTGGCACTCCCATCGCCATATACCGTCGGAGATTGGGCCTTCACTAGTGCTTCCACCCAACGCGGAATCACCGCCGCATAGGGGCCGTTTAAACTCTGGCGCGGGCCATAGACATTGAAAAACCGCAGCCCTACGGATTGTAGACCGTAGGCAAAGGCGAAGACTTGGGCGTCCAATTCATTGATGCGTTTGGTACCGGCATAGGGGGAAAGCAGATTGCCTAATCTGTCTTCTTCCAGAGGAACCTGGGGATAGTCCCCGTATACGGCACTGCTAGAAGCAAAAACAACCTTGGAAACCTCGGCCTGCCTTGCCGCTAAGAGCACATTCAGAAAGCCGCCTACGTTGATCGCGTGGGCAAGGGCAGGGTTCTCCATGGAAGTGGGCACCGAAGCCATAGCGGCTAAGTGCACCACGTATTGGACGTCGCGGCAGGCCTCCACGCAGGTATCGAGCTTCCGAATATCGCCTTCAATGAGACGAAACCGCCCCCACTGTTCGGTGGTTACCATTTGGCGAACCTCGTCGAGGTTCTCGATCCTTCCCGTGGAATAGTCATCCAATCCCACTACTTCTTGATCCCGCAGCAGCAGCTCTTCAACCAGGTGAGAACCAATAAATCCCGCTGCCCCCGTCACTAGCCAACGGGACCCCTTTTCAAGCTCAAACAGCTTCAACATGGGTCGAAGTTATGTCCGAATTGAGTCAACTGACAACTACCAACTGGCAACCGCTTGAGTTTCAATATCTTCTCGGCTACCCAGGTTAAGTACATGAAGAAGGTAGCGAAAAGAGTCGCCGTTCGGGCTGTAGCGCTCTTGGGGCACTTGCCCGCAGGCGATCGAGATTGGCGAGGGCTTTCCTCCATCCGGTCCGCAGCGCTGCTTTGCACGGGGGGTTTGGGTATGGGCGATTTGCTCATGGCCTCCGCACTCTTTCGGCCGCTGCGGGAGAGGGGAATTCCAATCACCGTGGTTGGCTCAAAGTACCCCGCGCTGTTTGAAGACATTCCAAACGTGTCCCTGAGTGCTCTGGGAGAAGTCCCGGATCTCTGTCTTATCCCGGATTACAGCCTTCGCAATCTGCAGTACCTGAAACTGCTTCGGCAGACGCGCTTCTGGACCGGGTTTGCCTACGACTGGCGTTTGAGAGGCAATTTCGATTGCGCCAACTTCGGTGAGGCCGTGAATTGGAAAGGACATTGGCAGAACCGCGTGGAGTTGATTGCCGACGCATTGGATTTGAAGGGGATGGATCTGGCCTACTGGGATCGTTTGCGATGCGAACCCATAGAGAAGCCTTCGCGCTACCTGCTTTTGAATCTAGTGACCGACCAAAGTATCCGTGGTCTGCGGGCGGATACATACAGGCAAATTTTTGATCGTTTCCAGGCCCGAGGACTCCAAGCCGTCTTGGTGGGCGACGCGCGTTTCACGGATACACTTGGTAAAATGGGGCTATCTCATCCGGCTGTGATTTCCATGGTGGGGCGCACGTCGGTTTACCAGCTCAATACTCTCATTCAGGATAGCTTGGGTTATGTGGGAATTGATTCGGGCCCGATGCATATTGCCTATGCACTGCGTAAACCGGTCTTTGCACTCATGAAGGGCGTTTTGCCCGAGTGGCGTCGCCCTCGCTTTTACCGTCCGGGCGAATCTTTCTACGCCTATTCCCCTTGTGAGTACAAAGGGACGCAAGTTTGTTACGACCCGCTGGGAGGGTTTCCTCGGATGTGTCCGGGATGTACGGAGTCTGAGAGCTTCGAGGCGTTGGAGCCTGCTTTAGATCAATTTCTCGCGGGGCTAGAAAATGCGTAGTGTGCGTTTCTTCGGATATGCGGCCAACATCCTTTCTTCGTTCGCCGTGGATCTTTATTTTCTCTTCTTTTCATTCCGATGGCGGCTATTAGGACCGAAGTACTATTTTCAGTCGCGCCGCTACCCGCACTTCGTAAAAACCGGTGATGCTAAGGCCTTCATTCAGGACCACGCCCGGCAGTACTGCAAAGGAAGAGGTTTGGACGTCGGAGCCGGCATTCACCCGTTAGAAGGGGCTCGGGCTATCGACGATGCGAAGGAGAATGCCTATGACATCCACGAGGAGGGTGCGTCGATGGACTTTGTTTTTTCCTCGCATACACTCGAGCACGTTCCAGATATCGACAAGGCGCTAGTCGAGTTCGCGCGGGTGTTACGGCCCGGCGGCGTTTTGTTTCTCTACCTGCCCCATCCAGCAAGCGAAATGTGGCTGCCCGCAAACTTTCGCCATCACTTGCACCAGCTACCTCCTGGGAAGATGCAAGAGCGGGTTAAAGCCGCGGGTTTCAAGATCGTGGAAGGATCCTTTAGTCCCGACGTCTATTTTTCTTATTTCATCCGGGCTGAAAGGCTGTAAGTTCGAAGGCGATGGAGATTAGCTACACAGACGGAAAAGCGATCGAAGCCCGAGTCCTCGACCTGGTTTCGCAAGCAGCCGAAGGGGACGGACGTTCCTCAAAAGAGCGCATTGCGGGGCACCTCTATCACGAATGGGCAGTGCGCTATCACTTGAGTCCCGAGCGATCCAATCTCTTGCGCCCCTTTGATTTTACCGGCTTGGACGTGTTGGAGCTTGGCGCCGGTATGGGTGCTATTTCCCGGCACTTGGCGGAGCAGGCAGCGCACCTTCACGTGGTGGAAGGGACGGCGGCACGTTACAAAGTGCTTTCTGAGCGCCTTAAAGGGCTAAGCAATTGGACAGGTCAGGTCGGGAACTTTCAAGATTTGGCGTTGGATCGTCGGTTTGATGTCGTCGTGCTGATCGGCGTACTTGAATATGCCGAACTGTATTTAACCGAGGTTCAGGGCTCCCCCTTTTTATGGTTGTTGAACAAAGCGCAGAGTCTCTTAAAGCCGGGCGGCGTGGTCGTGGTGGCGATTGAGAATGCGCTGGGACTTAAGTATTGGAGTGGGGCCGCGGAGGATCATCGGTCTAGCGTTTTCGATAGCATCTGCGGCTATCCGAATTCGCCAACGGCGCGGACTTTCTCCAAAGTGCAGTTGAAAGGTTTGCTTACTGAAGCAGGCTTTGAACAGCAGGACTTATACCTTCCTTACCCCGACTACAAAATTCCTTCGACGGTGCTTTCCGAGGCAGTGGTACGTGAGAATCCTGCACTGGCTACTGAACTAGCGACACTCCAACCCTACGACGACTATCTGGGGGTTGAGCGCCTGCAGCTTTTCTCAGATGTTCTAGCAAGTGAGCAACTTGCGCAGGCAGGGCTGCTGGCCGATTTCTCCAATTCCTTTTTGTTCGTGGCCTGCGCCTCTGCTGAATCGACTACTCGAAAGCGCTTCTTGAGGCGCATGCTTCAGGACAGCGAGCTTGCTTGGCACTTCAGCGGTCAGCGTCGGCATCCCACGCAAACGTTGTTTCGAAGGGATGCGGACACGGCCTCAATCCACGTACGGAAAGTGGAGCTGGATTCCAATGAACCCGAGCGCGTTTTTCTGGATGACCATTTGGGGACGCTTCGCTGGGTGGCTGAGGGGCCCGAAGGACTTCAAAAAGGGCAATCACTGCGATTCGCCCTTTTACGCGATGCCTACTTCAACGATGGGAAAGCGTTTCTCTCACTTTTCGAAAACTACCTGCGTTGGGGACTGCGTCACTGGAGACAAGGGGACGCCTTAGGCGGAGCGGCTTTGGACGCTACATTTCTCAATGCGCGTTTGCTGGAAGGTGAAACCTATTCCTCTCGGCAGATTCCTACCCAGTTTCAAAGCTTTGATCTGGAGTGGGTGCTCAGCGGCCCCATGGCTCCTAGTTGGTTTGTTTTTCGCAATGTCTTCGTGCTTACAAGAGATTGGGACCTCGTGAGCAAAGCGCTTTCCTATGCTTCGCAGAGGCAGTTGTATCAAACCCTGTGCGAGACACTGGGGATCAAAAGTGATCTTGCCGAAGACATCGAGCGAGAAGCCCGGTTTCAAGTCATTGCTTGTGGCAGTGACTTGAGTGCGAATCGCAAACAGTTGAAACGCTTGTTTCGGCGAGCCGGAGTGGTCTTCCCGGGTTTCCGCTTACCAACCCTGCGCCCAGGAATACTGGCTCCAGCGCCCCGTGTTCTGGCAGTACGTCGGGCAGCGATTGATAGTCCAGGTTGAAGTCCCTGTATTGACCTGACGCGTGCAAGAGCCGCAGGTTGGCGCGTAGTTCTGTGTTTGATACTGCTGCTGACCGTACCCTAGCCAGTTGAAGCAACCGCCCCAGCTGACACCAAAAGTGGATTGGCAGAAATTCGCCGTATTGTTTCCGCCGTAATACTTCTGTGGGTTCAGGTAGAAGAATACATTCGAATTGCCGTACCAGGTCATGATGCCCCGACCTGTGTCTTTGCTTAGATTATTGGCTGCACACTCTTTGCCGGCATTCGCTAGGCCAGCAGCGATATCCGCGCCGCGCTTTTGCAAGCAGGAGATGAGGTACATCGTACCGTCCTGCGCTTCGACAAACGCTGGCTCAGCGCTGTAGCGGGAGCGGCTTGGGCCTTGCTCTTCTTGCTGCAACTTTGAATTGAAGGCTTCCCCTTCTCCACACCCGACGAGTGAGAGCATTGCGAAAGCCGACAAGAACAGAAACTTACCCATGATTCCCCCTGTCATATTTTGATACAAGTTTCCTGCCAACTACCGCTGTGCGGCGAGCCTGCGTATTCACTCGGTACACATGGTATGGCGCATTGCCAGTCGTCTAGGGGCTTGCCATCCTGGCCGTACTAAAGGAAAATTCCGGGATACTCTTTCAATCAACCATCTCGAATTGAGCGACCCATGCAAAGAAACACCTTAAGGGCGAGTTTCCTTTTTGTGGCCCTGCTTTCCCTGTCTGCCTGCAACGTTTTTCACTCTTTCGCTTCACCTGGCAATGATGAGGCCTACATCGAAGAGGCGCGGGCCTGCTTGCATTCACAAAACTACGCTTGCGCCGTTGAGAATTACTCGAAAGTAACGAACGAAGCGCTTAAAAACGAGAAGCTTTGTATAGTGAGCATTGCGCGTTCGGGTATAAATCTCACCGCCTTGGTCAGCATTATCACGGGGCAGAACGTCGGTGCTGAACTCCCGGGGCAACTGGCAGAAGCGATGCTTCCCTTTACGGAGGAAAAGCTCGCCGCCGCATCGGAATCACCCACCTACTGCAATGCGCTTCCTACGGCGACTGCCGAAGAAGCACAAACCGCAGGTCTGCTTCAGAGTTTGGCGTACCTTTCTCAGTGCGCGATTCGGCTAGCGCGTACCGATACGTTGGTTTCAGTTTCAGCCAACGCGAGCCAGACCGATTGCAACTCGACGACGGCAGGAAACGGGGACGGCAGAATCACCGATAGCGATATTAGCTTTGATGGTACTGGCGTTCTCGGTCCAGGAGTGCCGGGGATCTGCGACGCCGACATTTTCATCTGCCAACAAGCGATTGCCAATGCGGGAAGTTTGGCGGGTAGCAGCGGTAGTGCGGATCTCATTGAGAATATCAATGCACTTCCAGCCGCGTTCCAAGGACCCATTATTAGTGCCGCCCGAGCTGAGATGTTGGCTATGATCCCGGCCGACTAAGGAAAAAACATGTTCACAAGCATCCAAAAAATTCGACTGCTAGTGGTATTGGTGGGCAGCCTTTTGATTACCCCCTCTCCCGCCTACGCTCTGAAAGAGTATTACGGCATTAGTCGCAGTGTGCGCGCGCTGGGAATGGGTGGAGCGTTCTACGGTTTATCAGATGACGAAATGGCGATGTTCTACAATCCGGCGGGCCTTGGATTTTATGAGGGTGGCAAAGACCTCATGGCCGCGATGCGGTTCGATGGGTCGTTCAGCATCGTGAATGCGCTTCAGGCGGTGACGTCCGGTGGGACGGATCTGGGAAGCCTTGTCACTTCCTTGGAAGGTTTCCAGGGGCAGCCGATTTACGGGGGCGCTTCGCCTTTGTTTGGCTACTACCTGCGCAAGTATTTCACGGCGGGCATTTTGCTCGCAGACACTAAGTTGAGCATGGCGGTTTTGGGACGGGATCTAGATACCGATATCGACGTGACAGCAATTTCGGATTCCGGTCTCTTCGTTGGGTTCGCTGTACCCATCGGCGAATTGATTTCGGTGGGGATGAACGTCAAAGGCGTGTTCCGTGCTGGCGGACGAAAAGTCTACAGCGTGCTCGATATAGCCCAGGGCCAGGGCTTCGACTTGGATATCGCAAGCCTCGGCGGAATGGGCGGTGGGGTTGATATGGATTTGGGAGCGACTGTTCAGCTTCCCGATTTCATTCCGCGCGTGAAGCTGCGAGGTTCGCTTGTCTTGAACAATCTGCTCGCGAGCAAACTGGATCTCATAACCATTCAAAATTACGCTGCTCCACCGGCGTTACCTCGGACTTTGACCTTGGGTGGGGTGGCACAGCTCCCTGGTTTCTGGTGGTTTGAACGCTTCAATCTCCTTCTAGATTTGGCAGAGTTTGGAATTGGCGGACAGGCCGATCCCGATTTCGGCGCGCGTTCTGGGAGTTTCTGGAAGCACGTTAACCTAGGGGTTGAAGTGCCGGTATGGGGCTGGGCCTTCGGACGAATGGGATTTCACCAGGGTAACTTCACGATCGGTGCGGGTATCGACGCGCGCTTTTTTCAACTCGATATTGCTACCTACGCAGAGGAACTGGCGTACTTACCGGGTCGTTTAACCAGTAGGCGTGTAGCGCTTCGACTCGCGGCAGGATTCGGTGGGCGAGCACCGGGTGCAGTGGAGTCGGCAACCGAAACAAAGGTGCCCGATCCGACCAAGCCTGCTGACACAACACAGAACGGAGCACCGGCAAAACCCGGAGCACCGACCGATCCAAAGGCATCTACCAAGCCGGGAGCAGACGGAGCGAAGACCCTTCCGAAAGCAGGCAAGCCGCGGGGAGATGTGGATCGTTTCAACGTCGACAAGGCGGTAAAGGAATCGTACTAAGCGATGAAACGATGGGTATTTTGGATCGTAGGAGCTCTTTTTACCGTGAAGGCAGGTATGGCAAACGTAGCTGAGTATCAAAAGGTTAAAACCCACAAACTTTTCAACGGGGACACTCTTCAGGAGTTTAAACTTCCGAACGGGTTTCGAGTTTTGTTAGTGCCGCGGCACCAAGCCGAAGTTCTCACCTACCAAGTATGGTTCGATGTGGGGTCTCTCAACGAGAAGATGGATCCCAAGTTGAAAAAGACGGGCTTGGCCCATCTTTTTGAACACATGATGTTTCGCGGATCCGAAAAATACCCCGACGGGGTGTTTGATCAGATCACGGCGCGTCTGGGCGGTGAGAAACAAAACGCCACGACCTATTTTTACCGTACGAATTACTATGAGAGTGTTCCTTCCGACCAGCTCGAGCGCCTGATGGAGCTCGAAAGCGATCGCATGGAACATCTGAAGCTGGATCCGGGCCTGATTGAAAAAGAAAAAGGGGCAGTGGTCGGTGAGCTCAGACGAGCCATGGATTCTCCCCGGCGTTTGGCCTGGGATGAGCTGATGCGAGCGGCTTACCAGGTGGCTCCTTATCGCTATACGGTGTTGGGAACCGAAGAAGAGATCAAGGGCTTCACGCTGGAAGAAGCCCAGTATTTCTACAAAACCTTCTACGCGCCTAACAACGCGACCCTGATTATCGTCGGCGATGCCACGGAAAAAAAGCTCATGCCGCTGGTCTCCAAGTACTACGGCAAGATGAAGCCTCAAAAAGTTCCGGAGTTGAAGATGCCCGCCGAGCCTCCGCAAAAGGCGGAACGCAAAGTGGGTGTGACTCATAAGCAGGCCACCTCGGAGATTTTGATTGTGGGCTATCACGTTCCTCCCATCGACTCTGCCGAATCTGCGCCGCTGTCGTTACTAGGAACCCATCTGTCCCGTGGTCGAGAAGCGCGATTGCGCAAGATCCTCGTGGATAAAGGGATTGCGGTGTCTGCAGTGGGTGGTTCCAGCGCTCGGCCCGATCTCTTCGAATTCGTCGTGGATTTGGCTGAGGGGAACACAGCGGCAGCCGCGCTCAAAATCCTCGACAAGGAAATCAAGTCCTTGCAGACGAAGCCCATTCCGAAAGGCGCGCTTGAGCGTGCCGTGAACCAAGAGCGCTTGAAGCTCTATAGCGAGATCTCGGACAACTCTGAGTTGGCGAACTCGCTCGGGGAATTCTTGATGATTTCTGGGAACTATTTAAGAGGCTTTGAAATCATCCAGGAATTTTCCAAGGTGAAACCTAAGGACATCCAAGCTGTTGCTAAACAGTACTTGGTTCCTAAGAATCGCTCCGTGGTGGTGGTTAGCCCGGAGAAAAAGGGCGGCTGATGAAGCTAGGCCTTATATCGCTCTTTTTAATGTGGGGAGTTTCCATGCCTAAAGCTATGGCTCAAGAACCGACGATTATTTTTGAATCTGATCCAACGCTACTAACAACGACCGTTCGAATCATTTTCCTATCCGGGACGGCGGCGGACCCGGAAGGCAAGGGTGGCACGGCCAACCTGCTTTCTGAGCTTCTCCTCCGTGGAACCAAGAAGCATAGCCGCGATGAGATGCAGGAAGCGTTCGAGCGCATCGGTTCTGCATTTGAAGTCAGTGCGGCCCACGACAAAATTATCCATCACGGCGAAGTGATTCACGAGAACACGGAAGCCTTTCTGAAGCTGGTCATCGAGTCACTCACTCAGCCTGCCTTTAGCAAGAAGGAGTTCGAGTCCCTAAAACGGGAGACTTTGGCTGAAATCAATCACGTGAAAAACAGCAATGGGGCGCTCGCCGGGTTGGCTTTGCGGAAAGTCCTGTTCGAAGGCACTCCTTTGGAACGTTCAGGTGCGGGGACGCTTTCGTCGCTTAAACGCATCGAGATGAAAGATCTCAAGGACTACTACAACCGCTATTACAATCAGAGCAATGTCCTGTTTGGAGTCGCCTCACCGCTGCCCGAGAAGAAGATTCGCGAGCTGTTGATGAAGCTTGTGAAGGGTCTACCCAAGGGAGTGAAAAGCGCCCCCATCGTTGTGGATCTCAAGCTACCGACCAAGCCGACCTTGGTGATTGTCGACAAAGCGGGAACCGAGACAGGTACGGTGTTTTTGGGGCAAGGGGGGATCACCGCTCAAGACCCCGACCGCTTCGCTCTGGATGTAGGAAACTTCTCCTTTGGCGGCGAACCGCTGGTTTCTCGGCTGTTTCGTACGGTTCGGGGCGAGCTGGGGTACACCTACTCCATTTCCTCGACCTACTCGGCCATGGGGGCCCTTTCCTATCAAAAGGGCATTTACTCCATTATCTCGACCCCCAGTATCGAGTTTACGACCAAGACGATTCGCAAATCTTTGGATATGTGGGACGAGTTTTTGGAGAAGGGCGCAACGAAGGATGAGTTGTCGCTGGCTCAAGAGAGCATGGTGAATTCCTATCCCTTTGATTTCGAGTCGCCTGATAAGCGGCTCTCCAAAAGGCTCTACAGCCATGTGTACAGCACGCCACTGCTCTCGCCGGATCAGTACAAGAGCACTATCGATGCGATCACCAACGACAGTTTGCGCAAATCGCTCAAACAAAGGCACACCGAGAACGGCTGGTGGATCACTTTGGTCGCCGATGCGAAGACAATGGAAAAGCAGTTGGCAAGCGAACAAACGGGGGTTTCAGACGGAGATCGTCTGACCATTGCTCGTCGCTTTAAACCTGAAGATCTCATTCAGTAATGCTTGGTGGTTCAGTTAAGAGCCAGTACTATAGCGGCATTGCAGTACTTAATATCGAGGGAACACAATGAAGAAAAAGACGCGCAGCACTACAAAAAAGGCTGCCAAGAAAACCACTAAACGTAAACCCAACGCCGCTTTCATGGCGCCTTTGCAACCCAGCGAAGCGCTTTCGAAGGTGGTCGGTGCGAAGCCCATTCCTCGCACTGAAGTCGTCAAGAAACTCTGGGTCTACATCAAGAAGAACAAACTTCAGGATCCTAAGAACAAGCGCAACATCCGTGGCGATGCTAGCTTGACCAAGGTTTTCAACGGCAAGGCAGTTGTCTCGATGTTTGAGATGACCAAGCTCGTGAGCCGTCACCTCAAAGCTGCGACCTGAGACAAACTCGCGCGCTTAGGGACGGGTAAACACCTGTTCTGATGTGCGCGCGTTTTCAAGGTAGCTTTGTTGATAGTTATTAAAAAGCCCGGTAGCCGAAAGGCTCCCGGGCTTTTTCGTTAGACCCAACCTCTCGCGCGAGAGGTGAATGAAAGAGCTAACTATTTCTTCCCAGACTTCTTGGCTCGAGCGTCGCTCATGCTGACCACTTTCGCGGTGGTAGCTTTAGGTCCGGAGCACGCGTGCGAGTGTCCGTTGTGGTTGTAGTGGTAGTGATTGTCGTGCAGATAGCAAATGTGCCCATCGTGCACAAAACTTTTGTGGCCGCAGTTTGCAGCGTGAATGTGATCGTGCCCCGAGATCTTCTCCGCACACGCGGCATCCTGAGGCAGTGAGGTGGCTAAGTTATCTTTTTTCATGAAACATCCCTCTTTTGAGTGAAGGTTCATTTTAGCGCTCAATTGTGAAGGAAAAGCGCGGCCATAAGTATTTGAAATTATGAGTGATAGATGCTGCCCATCCTATCGTGACACCACTGGAGGATTAAGGTATTCTTTAGGTATGAAAAATAATACCAAATCGAGTATCACACTGCCGCCGAAGGAGCTCGCCATGGTCGAGCGACTGCGGGTTCGGCTACGCGCAAAAAGCAAAGTGGAGGTCATTCGAAGGGGCTTGATAAAATTGCTGGAGGCTACGGAGCGTGAATACCTAGAAGCGGCTTATAAGAAAGCTTCTCAAGTCACGTTGAAATCGACCAGGGAGGCGCTGACCGAATTGGATGGACTCTCTGGAGAGGGTTTAGATGAGGGAGATAAATGAAGGTTAGAAGTGGAACGCTCTACCTCGCTGATCTAAATCCCCGTATTGGAACCGAGTTAGGTAAACTTCGGCCAGTGCTAGTGGTGCAAACCGATTTTCTCAATAAAGCAGGCCACCCTTCCACTTGGGTTCTGCCCTGCACAACCAAATTGGTTGGTGAAAACCTACTTCGTGTCCCGATTCCCTCGGGTATGGCCGGGAACACCCAAAATTGTGAGGTGATGATCGACCAGAGCCGCGCGATTGATAATAGCCGAATCAGAAAGATGCTACGCCCGCTTCCCAAGGTGGTGATGCAGGATGTGAAGGAGAAGCTTCGGTTGCTAGCGGATCTTTGAACCCACCAATGGTTAGAGTTGGCCAAGCTTCAAAAGCGGCGCCCGCAGATTCGGCCCGCAGGTGATGAAGCTCTTGTTGTTGAGAGAAGAAGTGCCATCAAAACCAAAGTACGAACCGCCCGCTTCCTTGATGAGGCACATCAGCGGGGCGATATCCCAGATAGAAACCAGCGGGTCGATCATGGCATCTATAGAACCACGTAAAACAAGCGTGTGTCCGAAGCAATCCGTATAACCACGCACCACGTGCGCTTCTTTCATCAGCGCTTCCTGATAGCGCTGCTTGCCTGCTTCTGCAAAAGCCATGGTGTCGCCACAGGAGACAAAGGCCTCTTTGAGACTCGGTGTTTGAGAAACGTGCAGAGGGGCCCCATCGCAAAAGGCGCCAAAGCCTTTGGCCGCCACATAGGTTTCATCGAGTGCCGGAAGCACGGCAATTCCCACCACGGGCTCGCCCCGGTGGAGTAAAGCGACGAGCGTTCCGAAAAGCGGCACACCACGCACGAAACTGCGAGTGCCATCTATCGGATCGATGGTCCACACGAACTCACGATCGGGAAATTCTTCTCCGAATTCCTCTCCGACAATTCCATGACCCGGGAACGCTTTCGATAGCTCGGTTCGCAAAGCTTCTTCTGTCTTTTTATCGGCGATAGTGACGGGACTAGAGTCGGCCTTCATCTCAATGAGCAACGCCTGACGAAAATAGGACAGCGCAATGCGAGAGCCGCGCTCAACAATCTCGGTCGCTTCTTCAAGAATGTCTGCGTAGGGATTCATTGCTTTTCCTTGTAGTACGCAACGCCGTAGGCCTTGTGCATGGCGGTCCACCGCGAAGTGTTGCGCTCGGAGTCCATCAATTCCTGGATGCTGTTGATCTTAGAGTCCATGTCGTCCAAGTGATGCAAAAGCTGTGCTTCTAAAGTGACGGGCCGAACAGGCGAGCCATACTCGAGCTTACCGTGGTGCGAAAGTACGAGGTGTTTGAGCTGCCATTCTAGTTCCTGCGGAAAGTCGGGAATCTTTTGAATCTCGCGATCGATGAGGACCGTTCCAATAGCGATGTGACCGACGAGCCGACCTGCATCCGTGTAACCAAATTGGCCGTCGTAAGAGAGCTCAAAAATCTTTCCGAAATCGTGGAAAGCGGCGCCGAAGATCAGCTTGTCTCGGCTCAGGCGCGGGTAGAAGGGTTGGATGGCCTTTACCAGCTCAATGAGTTGAAGCGAATGAAGCAGCAGCCCGCCCAAGTACGCATGGTGAATGGTCTTGGCCGCTGGGCAAACCGGATAGCGGTCCTTCACGTCGGGATGGTTCAAGAGCGCGAGTCCGAGGGTGCGAATCCACGGACATTCCAATCCAGCGAAGATTTGGGTCATCTGCTCGTATTTTGCCTGAGCGTCCATGTCGGCTTTGGGGAGGTAGTCTCCCAGGGGCACGTTGCCTTCAACAGGGGCAAGATTGTCGACCACCAGCTGCATTCGGTTCTGGAACCACTGGGCGCGGCCTGCGACGGCGACGACATCGCCCTCATTAAAGGTAGCGGCGAGATCCACTGCGTCTTCCGACCAAATCCGTGTATCCACGCACCCCGTTCGATCCGACAAGGTAAGCGCCAGATAGGGCTTACCGTTCTTCGCGTGCATCACACCCTTACTTTTCACAAGGAAGGTGGACCGAACAACATCTTGGGGTTTGAGATCGGAGACAAAAAAACGTTTGGATTCCTGGGGCGTCGTCGACATCAGAGGTGGGCTTTTACCTGTTCTGGGCGTGTAAAGTCAAACAGCGCTTGAAGGGCTGGGACTTTGGCTATACAAACCTCCGAATGAAGAAAATACGCGTTGGTATCAATGGGTTTGGTCGCATCGGTCGCAAGGCAATGCGCCTTTTGTGGGAAGACAAGAACTTCGAACTGGTCGGAATTAACGATCTAACCCCGATAGAACAAAATGCCCTTCTTCTAAAGTACGACTCGGTTCACGGTACTTGGGGTCCTAAGGTTACTGCCGAGGGTGCTTCCCTGAACATTGATGGCACCAAAGTAGCGGTCTTCAGTCAGCGCGACCCAGTCGAGATACCCTGGAAACAGCTGGGCGCCGATATTGTTTTCGAGTGCACGGGCGTTTTCTTGAATAAAGAGGGTGGCTCCAAGCACCTGAAGGCGGGCGCCAAGAAAGTCATTCTTTCTGCTCCAACGAAGGATACGAACGACAAAGTACCCACCTTTGTAGTGGGGATTAACCACGAGTCTTATAACCCTTCCGCCGATGACGTTGTTTCCAATGCGAGCTGCACGACCAACTGCTTGGCACCACTGGCGAAAGTGCTTCACGACACGTTCAAGATTACCCGCGGCTTGATGACCACTATTCATTCCTACACGAACGATCAGCGTATTTTGGATTTGGGGCATTCAGACCCGCGCCGGATGCGCGCAGGCGCTCTCAACATGATTCCCACCAGTACGGGCGCTGCGAAAGCCGTTTCTCTGGTCATCCCCGAGCTCAAAGGGCGCCTGACGGGAACCTCTGTGCGCGTGCCCACTCCGAACGTTTCCCTGGTCGATTTTGTAGCAGACTTGGGACGAAACACTTCTGTGGAGGAAGTGAATGAGGCTTTCACGCGGGCGGCGGAGACGCACCTCAAAGGCGTTCTTGCGGTAGAAAAAGGGCCTCTGGTTTCTTCCGATTTCAATGGCTGCAAGTTCAGCTCCATTGTCGATCTTCAGTCGACCATGGTCATCGATGGCAGCATGGTAAAAGTCTTGAGTTGGTACGATAACGAAACAGGCTTCAGCCGTCGCATGTTGGATCTCGCCAGCTTTATTGGTTCCAAACTCTAAGTCAGGAGCCCCCCGTGCGTCGTCTCATCCCTCTGCAGGAAATGGATCTCAAAGGAAAGCGAGTCTTCCTGCGCGTGGATTTCAACGTGCCTTTGAAACAAAATGGTGACGTTTGGGAAGTGACGGACGCCACCCGAATCACGGCAGCGCTTCCGACGATTAAGGCGATTATGGGAAGTGGAGGCCGTTGCATCTTGGCGTCTCACTTAGGTCGCCCTAAGGGCAAGCCCAATCCAAAATATAGCTTAGAGCCGGTTGCCAAACGCTTGAGTGAACTCCTCGAGAAAGACGTCATCTTGACCGATGATTGCATGGGGGACGGGGCGCGGGGTCTGTCTCACCAGCTGCACAATGGCGAGGTGATGTTGCTCGAGAACCTGCGCTTTCACCCTGGAGAAGAAGACAACACCGCAGAATTTGCGGGGCGGTTACTCGAACTTTGTGACGTGTATATTACGGATGCCTTTGGTGCCTTGCACCGAGCGCATGCTTCAACGTCTGCACTGCCAAAGCAGATGAACCACCGAGGCGTTGGTTTGCTAGTACAAAAGGAGCTTGAGTACCTCGAGCCCCTGCGCTCCAACCCCAATCGACCGTTTGTTCTTGTGATGGGCGGCGCTAAAGTTTCCGACAAAATCGGTGTCCTCGATCGCTTCATGGGAAAAGTGGATCGCATCATCATCGGTGGGGCGATGGCCTACGCTTTCTTGAGAGCGATGGGCCATGAAGTAGGGAAAAGCTTTTGTCAGGACGAGCAAGTGAGTCTCGCAGGGCGCATTCTCAAATCCGCGCATGCGCGCAATGTTGAGGTGGTGCTTCCCGTTGATCACGTCGTGACGACTTCACTCACCAATACCGTCGGAGTTTCGACAACGGACGAAGTCGGCATTCCCAAAGATCGCATGGCCGTGGATATTGGCCCTAAATCTATTGAGAAGTTCGGCAAAGCTCTGGAAGGGGCAGAGACTATTTTTTGGAATGGTCCCATGGGCGTGTTCGAGGAGCCTGCGTTTGCAACCGGCACTTTTGAAATGGCCCGCCGAATCGCGGCCTGTTCCGCTTTGAAATTGGCTGGCGGGGGAGATTCAGCGGCTGCCATTGAAGCTGCGGGTTGCCAGAACCAGTTTGATTTCATCAGTACGGGTGGCGGAGCGACGCTGGAGTATTTGGAAGGCAAGGAACTTCCCGGCCTCAAAGCCGTCGAAACACAGGTACGAAGGATTGCGGAACCTGAACCTGAAGAAGATCTAGAGGCGTGATGCGTAGACAGCCCTATTTGGTCGCCAATTGGAAAATGCACAAGGGAATGAAGGAAGTGGAAAGCTTCGTCGCTACCTTTTTGCAGAATATTGCGGACATGCCTTCTGGCAAATGCGATGTGGCTATTGCTCCTCAGGCAATCCACCTTTCGCTTCTGCAAAACGCGCTTAAGAATCGAGTGGGAGTGGTCGCACAGAACTGTGGGCAGTCTCCGAGTGGGGCCTTTACGGGGGAGGTTTCACCCGTAGCGCTGAAAGAAGCGGGCGTGAAAGCCGTCATCCTGGGGCACTCTGAGCGCCGATGGATTTTTCACGAAGCCGATACGCTCATCACCGCTCGCGTCCTGGCTGCCTTGGAGGCGGGCCTTGAAGTCATCCTCTGTGTCGGCGAGCGCCTCGTTGACCGCAAAGAGGGGAAGACCTTTTTGGTGCTGGAAGAGCAGTTGCGGGTGTTGGAACTCGTTCCAGGGGCTCGGCTACCGAAGATCACCGTCGCCTATGAGCCGGTTTGGGCCATTGGCACGGGGGAAACGGCTACCCCTGCCCAGGCGCAGGAAGCGCATGCTTTCATTCGGCAATGGATCCACGATCACTTTTCGGAAATCACCGCGCAAAGTATGCGGCTGCTTTACGGCGGGAGTGCGAAGCTTGAGAATGCGGCCTCTTTGCTGGCCGAAAAGGACGTGGATGGGCTTCTCATTGGAGGCGCCAGCCTTGAACCGTTGGCGTTTGCCGAAATGGTCCGGCTTGGGGTAAGGTCTCAGGCTTAATACAGGGGTATCTAAGAGTGAGCGGTTTAATCATTTTGCATGTTCTCATCTGCCTCTTTCTAGTGGCGGTCATCCTATTGCAGCCCGGGAAGGGCGATGCGGGGATCGGGTTTGGCAGTTCCAGCCAAAGTATTTTTGGAAGCAAGGGCGCGGGCAACTTCTTGACTCGCACCACGACCGTTGTCGCGGTCCTTTACCTGGGAACCAGTTTTGTTCTTACGCGCAATCGGATGAAGGAGAGCACGCAGAGCGTGATCTCTGACAGCGAAAAACGTGAGGAGACTCCAGCGGCACCTCCGGCTGAAGCAGCTAAACCGGTAGAAAAGCCGGCGACGGAAGCTAAGAAGAAATAGTGTTTTTGTGCCCCGGGTCTTCGGCGGGGTTTTTACGCGGTCGTGGTGGAATTGGTAGACACGCATGTTTGAGGTGCATGTGTCGAAAGACGTGAGAGTTCGAGTCTCTCCGACCGCACCACTTTAAAAATATCCTTGGGGGTTTGATTTGCGGTAGGAGGGCCCGGTTCTTCGATTATTTCGCAGCAACCCAAAACGGGTCGTAAGCGTGATCCGTGAATTCGTCTAGCATTCTTTTATTCAGCCTAACTCCCCAGGGTACTATTTCTCTTACTTGCAACAAACTTTTTTCTATCTCATAAACCCAAAAACGGTACACCCTACGATGGTTTTTAAACACGATCAAAACGAAATACCCACCAAAGTCTGTGGGTTCTTTTTCGACTAGTAGAAACGGCCTTCTTACAAGCGATAGATATTTATTAGCACCGGGAAAAAATTCCTGACACTTTGGGCACTCTTTTTTAACCTTTGTTGCTTCGCTAAAAGCCATTTGGATAGACTTGGCTTCTGCACCATTCTTTAGCCAGGTTAAGTTTTCCTTGCTCAGTACAATAGGTTTCGACTCATCTCCAAGGGATGAAAGGAAGGTAGATAGTAAGAGAAAAATCGTTATGAAACGGAGGTTAATCACTTTCTTTATCTTCAATAAAAACGGGATTGTTGCGTATGGTGACCCAATGACGTGATGCAGTCTCAATAGCTTCCAGTTTGTGAGGAGTTTCCTGCTTAAGCCATTCATCTACATTGGACAACGGCTTTTTTTTATTTTTGCTGGGTATAGAGGTTGATCTTCCTCTGAAAAAGTGGACACGTTAAGCGGCGTTTGTTTGTTGCTCATACATGGCCGGGGACTGATATCCAAGAGTGGAATGCAGTCTCTGGCGATTATAAAAAACCTCAATCCATTCAAAAACAGTTTGCCG
>JBGTAN010000041.1:0-8895 GCA_041749855.1 Bdellovibrionota bacterium | reverse complement strand
ATCGACTTACTAAGCCGCTTATTCAAACGCCGATCGCCAAAATCCCCACCCGATAACCCTGCTTCCGCAGAAAATACATCCATCTCTAGCTTTGATCATAGCCACCAGCTTGTGACAACAAAGATGTGCGGGATCTTATGTCCCGGGGACAGTTCGGCGAGAGAACCTATCAGAGTCCGGTCTATGCACTTGTCGGTGGTGCTCTGAACACAGAGTCGTTAAATTCGAAACAGAATGCTTCCCTCCATCCCATACCTCACGAATATGGTGCTGCTGTGTCCAGCGAGTTTGCTTACACCTACCGGAAACAGGATGAACAAAAGTACATCTCCCTTCATCTCTTACTCGCACTGAGTGGGCGATTGCGGCTGCTACGGGAAGGCGCTTCCCATAACGAAGCGCGGGCTGGGGATCGGGAGCCGACTGGGGAGCGTTACGCTCAGATCTTTCTAGGCGACCATTTCGCTGAACAAATTCCAAAAGAGCCACCTTGAGAACATCGCCTACCGCAGCAGAGCTTTTCGATTTACCACTCAAGATGTCTTGCGCCTTCTTCAGAAGCGACTCAGTCTCCCCATCGACCGTGCAATGTAAGCCATAAAGCTTTTCAGCAATTGGCCGCACACGATCGGGCACGAGCTCTTTCGGATCAGCCTTAACAACTTCCAATTCCAACTCTCTGGTCGGAAGCGATTGAGCTTTCCCGATCCATTCAGACTGATTTGCGGTTGTGACCACGGATGCAATCTTTTTCGCCTTCGACACCGAGAGCTTTCCTTGTTCAATCGCCTCTTTCAATTCAGGAATCTCAGAAGCCTTTCTCGCAACCCTTATGAACATGTAGGCCTGTCCTTCGGACAGCTTTAAAACCTCGGTGCAGTATTGGTAAGTACTCGTCAGATTGAAGTGCCTGTATATCCTCTCTGCATCCGCCAGCTCCAAAACCTCTAGGAGGTCTTGATCGCTCTTCGCACAAGCCTTTGCAGCCCTAACCGCTTTTTCGTGAATCAATTGCCAAGTCATGTTGTTTTTCTCCGATATGCGAGTAACATACACGCGTATGCATTTGATGAGAAGTGGAAAATTCTGAACAAATCTTACCGCCAACCGTCCCCGGGACAGTTGCTAAGAATCGCACGAAGAGTTGGTGCCTAATGGACTCCAGATGAGTAGAAGTGAGCGATACATGGACCTGGCACGTGAGACCTATCTCTTCCTGGATTGCCAAACGACAGGCTTAAGTCCCCAGCGGTCCGAACTCCTTGAGATCGGCTGGAGCTTTTCGTTTGCGCCCGAAGAAGTGCATACGCGGCTGCTTAAACCCCAAAGCACCGATATTTCTAAAGCCGTTTGGAAAGTGACGGGCTTGAAGCCGGAGGATGTTTCCGAGGGACATGATCCGGCTGAAGTTTGGAAAGAACTTCTGGCGATGGCCAATCGGCATGCGGTGAAGTCGGCGGTCATTCATTACTCCCAGTTCGAACTACCGTTTTTGAAAGCCCTACATGGAAGAGTTCAGGGCGAAGATACCCTGCCCTGGGAAGTCGTCTGCACCTGTCGGGTCGCACAACGCGTTCACCCTGGCCTACCGGCACGAACCCTGCGGGCACTGAGCGGCCGATTTGGATTCGCGCTTCCCGAGGCACATCGCTCGCTTTCGCATATTCAGGCCACCCAGAAAATCTGGGAAAGCTTGATAGTGGATTTGAAATGCCAAGGCATTGAAACTTGGGAGCGCTTTCAAACTTGGTCGGCGCTGAAACCTGAAAAGCGCTCGAAGAAAACCAAGAGTCACCTTACCCCGCGTGAAACGCGACTCGCCCTGCCGGGGGGACCTGGCGTCTACGAGTTTTTCGCGAGAGACAGCAGATTGCTCTATGTCGGCAAAGCCACGTCACTGCGATCGCGGGTGAATAGCTATTACACTCAACGCCACACAAAACGTGGACGCATGAACGAGATGATGACTCAAGCTGCTGACATTCGGGTGACCGAGACAGCGACGGCTCTGGAGGCAGCACTTCTCGAGAACGATAAAATAAAAAGTCTACTGCCCCCTTACAATACGGCACTGAGAGGGCAGGCGAGCAAACCGTTTTATATCGGCTTTGACCTCATTGGGACCTCTTCTCTCCGGAATGCCGATTTCCCTTGGGGCCCTTTTAGTCACACACACACTTTTGAATCGTTGCAGCAATTGGTTGCCATCCAAAAAGTCGATGTGGCGGCGATTGAGATCGCATGGCTTGTCTATGAACCAGCGGAAATCAAAGAAGCGCTTGAACAGTTTCTCTCCGACCGTGGCGTTGGGTTCGATGATTTGAAGCCGAGTGACCTCTATCGCCTTGGCAAGCGCCTCACAGACCCGCCTCCGGAAGACGAAATTCAGGCCTCCATCCAGAGAAAGCTGCTTCGTTCGGTCCGTCATGTCCACCTAGCTAGATGGCGGTGCTGGCTCACCCAAAGTCGGGTGTGGTGGCAGCTTCCCAGCGGTAAATGGCGCTTCATTGAAATGCGCGACGGCCTTGTTCACGGCGCCGGAGAAGAAGCGCAGATTACGCGCTTTGAAAGACCACGCGGTTCGCCGTACAAGTTACAAATTGACCGAACCACCTACGATCGGATTCGCATCCTCATGACCGAGCTTTTGATTATCGCAAAGAAGTGGCCGGTCTGCGTGCAGGTTTCACCGACTAGAGCTATCCGAATGGAGGCAGGCACCCTACCTGAATGGCTGAAGCCCTTGCCTGGAGCACCGAAGGAATCTATCGAAGAGTCAGCCGATGACTTGGAAGACGCAGGTCAGGCGTGAGCGAAGCACCCCGAAAGATTGTTGCCCTTCCCATTCGCGAATTTGCGGTGCCCGTGCCTCGCATCGGGAGCATCGAAGCGCACTCCGGATACGGCAAAGCACTAGAGGGCCTGGAAATCCATCAACGCGTCCAAAAGCGCCGCGGGGAAGAGAGTGTTGCTTATCAATCCGAAGTAAAGCTCTCTGCTGAGTTTGAGCGCGAAGGTTATACGTTTCAAATCAGCGGTCGCATGGACGGCTTGTTTACGACTGAGCCACCTCGCATTGAAGAGATCAAGTCGTGCTTCAGCACCAAAGAACTTCTAAAGAAACTGCGAGACGATTCCACACACCCGTACTGTTTGCAGCTTCTCACTTATGGCTACTTCTACTACCTGCAGAACAAAGTTAAACCGCTACTGGCATTCCATCTGGTTTCTTCTCGGGATGGCAGCAGCGACGACCTAACTTTGAAACTCAAAGTCGGAGACTATGAAGACTGGTTGGAACGCCGCCTTGCAGAGTTAGTGCTCGAGTCGCAGCAGAATGAAGCCCGCGCCGAGCGCCGCCAGAAGATTGCCGGGAAGTTCGCGTTCCCCTTTGAAACTCCCCGCACAGGCCAAGTGGATTTAATATCCACCGTTGAAACCCACATGGCCGAGAACAAGCGCATGTTGATCCAAGCGCCCACGGGGCTGGGCAAAACGGCTGGCGTTCTCTATCCGAGTCTCAAGGAGGCACTGCGACGGGGACAGAGCGTGGTGTACGTCACGCCTAAAAATTCTCAGCACTCCGTCGCCGAAGACGCAGTGGATCGCTTTCGCGACACCGGATCCAAAGTGAAATCGCTGACGATTACTGCAAAAGCCAAAATCTGTTTTAAGAACGAGCCGCTTTGCAACCCCGACCACTGCGAATTCGCCAAAGACCACTATACCAAGGTGCATGAGTACGACGTCCTTGGGGTTTTAGCGAAGAAAAAAAAGCTCAATGCGCGAGTCTTTCGTGCTGTTGGCGAAGAGTATCAAGTGTGTCCTTTTGAGTTGCAACTGGATGCCGCCAAAGACGCAGAAGTGGTCATCTGCGATTACAACTACGTGTTCAACCCACGGGCGGCATTTGGACGCCTGTCGCAAACCACCATTGGCCAAACGGGACGACCCAACCTCGTTATCGACGAAGCGCACAACCTTTACGCACGCGGCATAGGGTACTATTCGCCGGAACTTTCGACCTCCACTTTGGAACGCATGCGAGCGGACATTCCCAACTTGCCGCAACGGTTCCGAGATTCAGTAGAAAAATTGATTTCGGCCTGCCAGGCCACGGTACTGGCATGTGCACCGAAGCACACGAAAGAAAGCGCTGAGATTGATCCTCCTGTGGAGTTGTTTCTGCAGCAAGATGGAGAGTTGCGCGCTTTTATGTCTCGCTATCTAGAGTCCGATGTAGAGGTGCAACCGCGCGATGTGGTGTTGCGCCTGAGTTACTACTGGTCAGAGTTCACGGAGGCGCTCGACTTTGTAGGCTCTCCTAAACGTCCGGAGTTTTTCACTACGTTTCGACCTTTCGGCAAAGGCGGCGCGGTGAAGATCACTTGTTGTGATGCTTCCGAAATGCTCAAGGCCTGTTACGACGACTACAATCAAGTGGTTGGCTTTTCGGCGACACTCAAACCGTACGACTACTACGCCAAACTCTCGGGGCTTGACCCCACGGACATCCAATTCTCCGAGTTTCAGTCCCCTTTTCCTAAGCACAATCGCAAACTTTTGATTATCCCCGAAATCTCCACCAAGTACTCCGATCGTGAGCGCAACTATGGCAAAGTCGGAGAAGTGATTCGACGGGTGGCAGAGCTCAAAGCAGGCAACTATTTTGCGTTTTTCCCGAGTTTCGAATTTGCAGAGCGCGTTTTGGAACGCTTCTTCCCGCCAGATGGCTTTACCGTGCTGCAACAAACTCGAGACATGAAGCCGGCAGACGTTGAAAACATCATGGAGCACCTAAAGAAACAGACAGCCCCTACTCTGGTATTTGCGGTTCAAGGCGGGCACTTTTCTGAGGGCGTGGATTATCCTGGAGACATGATCATCGGTGCGTTTGTCGTCGGTCCTGCGTTGCCGAATTTCGATCTGGAACGCGAGAAGATGCGAGCCTATTACCAGGAACACTATGGCGCAGGCTTTGACTATGCGTATAGCTACCCTGCCATGGCCAAAGTGGTCCAAGCAGCGGGTCGGGTCGTGCGCTCAGAAACGGATAGGGGATTGATCGTGCTGATGGACACGCGCTTTATTCAAACGGGTTACGCGCGATCCATGCCACGTGACTGGTTTGACGAGAACCCACAGGAACTGGTTTCCAAGAGCATCTTGAAAGAGGTGGCGGATTTCTGGGCAGAAAGCGGGAACTAGTTTGATTCCGTTTCAGCGGCTTTTTCTGCGTCCGTGGGCTCGGCTGCGTTGGTTTTGCGAGCAAGATCCGCGGGCGGCTTTTCAAAGATGCCCCAGGCTTTGAGGTAGCTCACACTTTGAGCGAGCTGGAAGTCGGTTTTGACCATTTCGGCGGGATCATCGATACGAATTTTGCGTCCGTCTTTTTCCTTGATCGGCCGTTTGTCCTTATACTCGTCGAGGGACCCTTTGCTGATTTTCTCTTCGGAGTCCTCGGACTTCTCTTCGGATTTCTCATTCTCACCGAACAAGTGCCCCTGCAAATCCGCTTCTCGAAGTACTTTGCCGCCCGATCGTGCTTTTTCCAGAACCGCTGTATCGAGGCGATCCACTTCGATATCCGGCGTAATCCCTTTGCTCTGAATGGAACGGCCGTTGGGCGTGTAGTACCGCGCGATAGTAAGCTTCAGCCCAGCTTTATTCTCCAGATCAATCACTGTCTGAACGGAGCCTTTGCCAAAGGTCTGCTTCCCAACCACAATTGCTCGACGGTGATCCTGCAAGGCACCCGCGACAATTTCAGAAGCGCTAGCACTTGCTTCGTTGACCAGGACAACCATCTTGAAATCTTTGAACGGCTTTACGCCTCGCGAGTACTCGACTTCCTTTTTTGCTTTATCCCGACCAATCGTGCTGACAATCGGTAAGCGGTCCAGGAACAGGCCGGAAACAGATATGGATTCTTCGAGCAGCCCCCCTGGGTTGCTACGAAGATCGAGAACAACGCCTTTCAAAGGACGTCCATTCTTAGAAATGATCTCTTCGATTTTTTTGCGCAAATCGCGAGCCGTGTGATTCTGGAAAGTGGTGATGCGCAACCAGCCGTAGTCAGGCTCGATTAAACCACCTTTGATGGCGACGACATTGATGATGTCGCGTTCGACTTCAATCGGCACCAGGCCGTCTTTGCCTTTGCGCGCCACATGGAGAGTGACTTTGGAGCCCTTCTTTCCGCGCATCACTCCCACTGCATCCTGAAGCGACATGCCCTTGGTGTTCTTTTTCACCTTTTGGACTTTGTCCTCAATCATGATGATGCGATCGCCAGGCTCTACGCCGGCATGGAACGCCGGCGTGTCTTCAATGGCCGTAACGACAGTGAGATAGCCATCGGTGACGGTGATCTCGATACCGAGGCCACCGAATTTGCCGGCTGTATCCACCTGCATTTCTTTGAACTGTTCTGAGGGCAAGTAAACGGTGTGAGGATCCAAAGTAGCTAGCATGCCCTTGATGGCGCCTTCGATCAGCTTCTTCGAATCGACTTTTTCGACGTAGTTCGTCTGTACGTAGTGGAGGACTTTGGAGAAGAGCTCGAGCTGCTCAAAGCTATTGCCGGCAGCGTGCAACGTGCGCACACCATCGGCCGTTAGCACGGCCGCCAGGCAAGCGAAGAATGCTATGAACCCACGCTTCATCGAGTTTATTTCCCCTAGATCTCTTATCGGCAGAATTTTGAAATATCTGCACTTTGATTCACTGTTCCATTTTTTAGACAGGCAAGTTTTCCTCAAGAAAAACAGGCTACTTACCGATGTCTAAGTAGTGGAGATGGTAGGAAAAAATGCCGCGGCGTATAATTGATAGTGTGAGGGGTGGGGGACATTTCAAATCCCGTTCGCGCGCTGGCCAAAGCGGCCAGGTCGCCATCCTATTCGCCCTCGTTTTCACCTTCATGTTTGTGCTGTTTGCGATGGTCGTCGACTTCGGTCACCTGGTGAACAACAAGATCAATCTCCAAAACGCAGCCGATGCAGCCGCTTATTCCGGTGCTGCATGGCAGGCCCAGGCCCTGTCTCGTTTGGGGCAGATGAACTACTACTTACGTCAGAACGTAAAAGAGCTCGCGATGCGAGCGCACGTTACGCACCAGCGGCACAATCGAAATTATCCGCGCGGTAGCCAGTTCTGGAACGGCAATGGCGAGGCTCCCAATGTGGAGCCCTTCATGTGCCAGCAAGCGCATGGATACACAGCGCTATCGGGATTGAAGTACCGATTTGATACAAACCTTTGTCGAAATGCTTCTCCTACGACTGGGGGTCTGCCTCCCATTGTCGTGCCCCCTGTTATCGCCTCTTTCGATCCGTTCGCCGTCGCGATCGCAGCCCAGATTCGAAAAATTGCTGATGCTGCGAAACAAGAGTGCTCGGCCGCCGCAACGGACAACCGTCGCTTGGCAGAACACTTTGTGAACGTGTACACGCGCAGGTCGCGCTTTCACGCCGACCAGATTCGAGAGATCGTGAATTGGCTGAACGAAGTGGGTGGCGGCAATGCAGAGAGCAACCGACATCCCATTGTGCAAACAGCTTTTGAAAGCGCTCGTCGCAACTTAACGCTCGCCAATCGAGATGAGTTCCAGATGACCGTTCTGCAGCCGGACGGCAATGAGTACGTCCGCCTGAGTGAACACTTAATGCGGGCCAGTTTGTTCTTTGTAAATTTCAACGTCGAAGGGGAAGGTTGCGTCGGTCGTCCAGGCTTCCTGGACTTCGACGGCATGGTTTCTAGCATGAGCAAAGACCAATCGGTGCTGACGTACTTTGCGGTGAAGCTCGAATCCAAACCTCGCATGCTCTTCATGCCACAAAAATGGATCGATGCCGCGTTCCCCACCCTTCAAGCGTTTTCCGCAGCAAAGCCGTTCGGGAGCCGAATGGGACCCGACGTCACCGCGGATCAGCTGGTCCCTGTGCCCAATCGACCCGGTAACAACAACCGAATGGTCAATTTCAGTTTCCGCCCCGGCGACAACCTGGGGATCATGAACACCAAGGTCATGGCGATGCTCGATGGTCTGCATACCTTTAACCAAGCCGGCCGCCCCGAAGGGGAACAAGGCAATGGCTGGCCGGATCCAGACAAGGGGGGCGACACCAGACTCCCTTTGCGGGCAATCACGGCGCCCACCATTTTTGATTCGATGATGTACTCGATTTTTCCAAACCCCAATCGACAGGATGACTACGCAGAGCCGGAGTATGCGAATGCACTTTATCCGGACTATCTAGAAGCGGGAGACAGCGCGAACCAGATTGTGGAAGGCGGACAAAATCGCACCCCGGCTTACTTCCCCACGACGGGCCGCTCCTCGGGCCAAGGCTACATCCCTGTACACTCCCCCGATTCCGGAGTGCGATACGGTAGTGCTCGGTATGGCGAAGAAGGCCCTGCGTCGCATGCCGTTGAGCTGGTCTCGGACCTTCCGATTGTGGGAGGCGGCAAAGAACGCGAATTTGGATTTGCGGACAGAGAGCTCGTGAACAGCGGCTGGGCGCCTGAGGGACGGCGGGGTCGTATCGGTTACTCGGTCAAGTTCATCGGCTTTGATGCGCTCATGCGTACCATCATCATTCGCGATAGCCAGGGCGGCCAAGGGACCATCGAGAACAAACCCACCGGCGACCCCAACCTCGGCAACATCTACCACTAACTCTCTCTTAAAAGGGGTCAATCGACTTTCAAGGAAACAACCAAGGGCAGTGGTGTCGGTTTGCGCCCAGCTCCCTTGAAAGTCGACTGTGATCTTCCCCCAATAAAGTGGACACGCTAGGCGGCGTTGTTTTCCTGCTCATACACGGCTGGCGCTTTATATCCAATCGTGGAATGCAGTCTCTGCCGATTGTAAAAAACTTCAATCCAATC
>JBGTAN010000040.1:0-73961 GCA_041749855.1 Bdellovibrionota bacterium | reverse complement strand
TTACCCACTTTTTTCCAAAAGGCTTCGTCCGAAAGCTCGGCGCCTGGCTGAGCGTCTTTCTTGGTTTCTGACTTGCGCAGGTTTTTCAGAGTAAGCTTTTCCTCTTTTTCGAGCTTGGCATTGCTGGCATCGACAAACTCGCCTATCCCCCTCCAAAATTCGCTGCTACCGCCCCCGGCCGTGGCTCCCGCGCTGGCCCCTGCCGCGCCTCCTCCGCCCCCTAAGCTACCTAGAGCGGGGGATGCAGAAGCAATCGCCGCATCGGAAGACGATGCGGTTTGAGTAGCCGTGGTCGACGGCGCACCGGTGCCGCTCGCACTGTCATCGAATGAAGTTTCGACTCTCTCCGCACTCAGCGTTCCCGCTTGGGCTTGGGGAGAAGCGGTTTGTGCTTCTTCCGTTGTCGACACTACCGGAACGGAGACGCTTCCCAGATCCACGAGTTCGGGCGAAACCGCTTTTTCCGGAGCTGAGGGTGCTGCTGCCTCTGCAGCCGGTTGCCCTTTGTAGCTCGAAGGGGTTTCCGAAATACGTAAATCGATGACCGTCGTTGAACTGCCGGCTTTGGCCTGACTCCCCGTAGGGCCTTCATTTGCGGCAACTTTGTCCTCGCCGTTTTTGTTCTTCTTAGCGCTATCGTCATTGGCCTTCATTTGTTGATTGAGCTGCTGCGCTTTCATCTGCTCCATCATGGCCTTTTGCTCTTCATCCTGGGCCTTACCGAAATTCTTTTGCTGCCTCGCTTCGCTCGCTTTTCTCAGGTGTTCCTGCGCTTTTCCGAGGTGCTGAATCATATTGGGCTGGAGCTGCTGCTGATTCCCTTTTTGGGCTTCTTCCTGCGCCGCCTGATATTCGCCACGACGATCCCTCGATTGCTCGCCGAAGGCGAAAGGACCGATGAAGCAAACCAAAATGAGAAACCCTTTAGCCATGTGCATGGCGTACCCCCACTCTTAGAGAGTGCATAGCCTCGGCCAAATGAGAGGCATTGCAAAGTATGGAGATCTTGGAGTTTTTGCTACGTTTCTATGAAGACCGACTGTCTTACTTTCGTATGCACACCGGAAGAATACGCCTAAGATATTAGAATTACTAACGAAAATAGATTGGCAGGGGCTTGGGAAGTGCCTGAATCTTCAACAGGCTGTTAGGACTCCCGAGCGGATGACCGACTAAACTCATAGAAGTACTGGAGCAGGCAAAATACCGCACCGGCTGAAAACAGGTGCCATAGCCAATGGCTCCCCATAGGTAGCCAGTGCAAGGTGAAGTGAAATGAATCCACCACACGAAAAGCCCACCCGATTCCGAATAGCCCCAGGGCTGCAAATACCCAAACAGCATGGCGAAAGTGCGCCCTTTTTAGAGTGAGCCCTAAGGGGATAAGGACGATGGCCGCGAATACCAAGTAAGAAGCCGACACCGCAATTTGATTGGGAAGTTGCCAGTACGCCCACGGAATGGGGACCAACATGGGAGTTAAGATTCCCATCGGAGTCCACCAGGTGCGGCGGCGCAGGAGTCGACCCCATAGGTAAGCGCCTACCGATATGCAGATGGCTGCAATGGGTACGACATCCATTAAGTGGAACCAGCGAGAAGCCCGCGTCCCGTGATAGAGGGTTCCCCCCAATCCGCCGATCCACAGGAGAACGACACAAAACACTAAGAAAGGGTGGCGATGTGAGTTGGCGCGCAGTCGCCAAAACCACATTAGCGCAATCGCTAGAAAGACCAACGCGGAGAGTGCGTTAAAGGGTTCCGCGATAGGGCGAGTCAGATCCGTTTCGGCGTAGAGGGGACCGCCATCGGCCAGCCTGGCTTCCCAGATACCAGGGCGAGATTCCGAGAACGAAGCGGAAGTGGTTGAGCCAGATCGTTTCATACCGCACATTCTTCTTCGGCAAACTCCCAACGGAATCTTAATTTTTGTTTAGTTCGGTCCCGTTACAATAAAAGCAAAGCAGGGGGTCGCATGAATGGTCTTGCAGAACTTCCCATTCTTGAGCACTTTCGATCGCTCAATCATCGAGCCAAAATTCCTCTCGAACTGGTCTCCGGCCCTTATTGCATTCGCACTACGAATACCTGGTCAGAACTTTTGGCGGTTCTCAAACTTAGGCATCAAGTATTTCATTTGGAGAATTGCAATCGAACGCTGCCCTCGGGGCTCGACATCGATGAGATTGACGCTGTTTGTGACCAGCTTGTCATTGTGTGCCGTAACACCGGTCAAACTGTGGGTTGCTATCGCCTGACAAGCTCGCAGTTTTCATCTCACTTCTACGCGGGAAAGAGGTTTCACTTAGAGCATTTTCTCGCTTCAGAAGGCACTAAGCTGGAGCTGGGCAGGGCCTGCATAGAGGCCTCGCATCGCACGGGGGCCACTTTGTTGCTGTTGTGGAAAGGGATTGCCGAATACGCCCGCCAGTGTGGGGCATCGACCTTGTTTGGCTCAACGAGTATTCGAACGCAAGAACCTAAGGAGATCGCGGGAGTCTGGAACACGCTCCAAAAACAAGGACATGTCACTGACCAGTATCGTATTCGCCCACTCCCACACGCTGAAGTGAAAGGCCTGCGCGATTGCGTCGAAGTTGCGTCCCCACCCGATTCAGTTTTTCCGCCCTTGTTTCGGTCCTACTTGCGGGCAGGTGCCAAAGTAGCTTGCATGCCCGCTGCTGATCCCTATATGGAAAGCACGGATTTTCTAACGGTTCTCGATCTCACTCAACTGGCTGATAGGATGGATCGGCGCTATGGGCGCAGTAGCACTTGCATCTGAAACTGAGTCCTACCGTGCTCAGCCTAATTTCCCCAAGTCGTGCAGAAAGGGCTCACGCGTATACGATTCGAGTCGTATTGTCGGTGAGTGATCTGACTCGTAAACAGCGCTTCAATCTTCCAGTCCTTTTCCATATAGATGCTGAAAGTCGGTCTGCTCGAGGATTGGTACTCAATCGTCTGGCGAACGGTACCAAAGGAATCGAAGACTCGGATCCGAACGTCATGGTTCAGCGATGAAAACTTAAACGCATTGGCCGATACCGTCTGGGTTTTCGTGGAAAGGATGTATTGGCCTACGGTCTTAAGGTAGCCGTTCAAGCAAACAACCGAGTCGTTATAGTCGTTATCTGTCCAGTCCTCCAGATGCACGCCCACCAGAGTCGGATTGACGACGACCGTTTGGGTACATATCGCCGTCGCTGTCGGTCCAATCAAGCGACCTGTGAAAGTAGCCGTATCGTTCAAAGTGACATCCGTTGAGAGTGCCGTGCTTAAAACATTTCGTGTTCCTTCCCCAGGGACGTCAATTTGAGCGGCGTGGTAGGTGCCTTGCGCCAAGAGGCTGAGTTTTACCGTCTGCCCCGGGTTAATCGAGCTCGCAGAAGCGATGAGCTGGCAGCTTACCGGAGGTACAGTCACCACTACCGTTTTGGTGCAGTATCCGATTCCATGAGGTCCTACGACTTTTCCGACGTAAGTGACCGTCGATCCGGGTTTGGGCTGAACCACAGGTCTGCCCGTTCCAGGCAGTACGTAGCCAAATCCGTCGATGCTCCCATTGTAGTAAGGGCCGTAGGCCACGAGTTGAAGAGCCGCTTCCTGGCCTACGAAAATGTTATCAGGTCCCTGCAAATCGCAGTAGAGCGGAGGCTGAGTGCCGTAAACCCAGACGTTTGCTCTGCAGCTCACCGGGGCACCGGCGGACGCACCATCGACGATATCGAATTCAATTTCATGCCATCCGGTTGTGTTCAAAGCCACCGTGAGATTGTGGCTCGGTTTCGCAGACGGTTGAGAAGCGACTGGGTGAGGGACGCCCGCAAGCCGAGCCCCCGTGACAAAGGTCAAACGGTTTGCATCGATGCGCAAATTTGCATTCACCGGAGCCAGTAAGTTACCCGATGCGCCCACGGGAGCCGCAATGGATCCAGGTACGCCGTATGCGTTGCAGCTTAAAGCTGGCGGAGGCGGAGGCTGTACGATGTTGACGCTGACCGGAGCGACGCAAGTGACCTGCTCGGTCGGATCGGAAGCGCGCGCCACACGAAATACCACCGCGTTCAAGTCCGCCTTTTGAAGCTGGCCGTTTACCCGGTGCCAGGTCAGAGCTTGAGCGGAAGGAATACCGCTTGGGAAATAAGTCGTATCAACCGAATCACCTGACGGCATCAAGTACGCCGGCTTATTCGTCGTGATAGTGAAACCAACCCAAGGAGCGGCCGGATCCCAGTTCGCACCATTTTTGCGAGCATTTAGAGTAGAGAAGTCCGCAATCGCGCGGCAAAGCAAAGGAGCGTTCGTGTCGTCCTCATCGTCACCATTGACATCACCCCCATCGTCACCGCCGCCGCTACCTGTCACCGTAAATGCAGCAGATTGAATGGTCATTTCAGAACCTGCGGAACCATCTTCCGCAATCGGAGTTAAGAGAATGGTTTCTCGAGTGAGCTGTGCCGCCGATGTATAGCGCTTTGTAAAATGGGTCTTATTCGCAAAACTACGAATCGAGCCGTCATCCGATCGGGTGAGGCGGAAAGCAGCGCAACCTGAGGCGGTCACCTGCCAAAGAACCTCGGTTCCCCGGGTAATGCTCGAACCAGAAAAACTTAAGGGAATCATCTCGGCGGTAACCGCAACGCAGTCTTCAATGCCGGATTGGTTGTCTCTGCCATCGCCGTTGATGATTCGGCGCGAGCAATTCGTTGCCGCTAAAGCGACTACCAAGGTGAGGACAAGCTGAGCGTTCTTCAAGATGTTCATGCTTCACAAGATTGCAAAGAGTGCGCCCTGGGGTGGTTGTGCGTAAGGGCCAATGCGCAAATGCCTAGGATGTTGGGAACCTGACGGCGCATGGATCTGGGGTAGCTAAAAAAGATAGCGATATCAAGTATTTAGATCAAATCTGCGCTACTGTGTAGACACCCCCGGAAGTGTACTGCGTGTATACACCCCCTTCGTGCCTGACTAGCCGAAGTGCTTTGCGAACAGTAGACTATTCCCATGTCCAGTCATCGCAGCTTGTGGGTCTGTTTGGCCGCCTTGGCGGCGCTCTACACGGCGGTTTTGCCTTTTGTTTTTTTTCGCCACGATGATTGGTGGATCATCGGCAATTCGGTTCGCTATCTCCAAGAAGGTTGGGGGTACCTATGGAGGCCAACCCTGGTTCACGACGGTGCCGAGATTGCGTGGTTTTTTCGACCGGGATTTAAGTTTCTCGCCGCTGCCTTCTTCGGGCTTTTTGGTTATCACTACGCACTTTGGGTGGCGACACTCGTCGCGCTCTACCTGGTCACTTTGGGAATCGGAGCGCGGATTTGCGAGCGTTTGACCGGCGACGTGCGCAGCGGGTTGTGGTTCTGCGTCGCCATCGCAAGTTCGGTTGCCATTCACTTCGGCAGTCTCACCTGGGTAGGCGAGGGGCTGATGAATGTCCCGCAGGTCTTTCTGCTGATGGTTTGTACTTGGGCCTTCGTGGAGGGAAGACTCACAGGCAAAGCATTCTTTCAGAGGGTGTCGCTTGCGGCCTTTGCAGCAGCGCTTTTGTTCAAAGAAGCGGCGATTTTTCACTTAGCGTTTCTGGGAGCAATGCTTTTCGCCGAGCCGCGGCTCACGCAGTTGCGCCCGGGCAAGCGACTCTTGGCGCTGCTTCCGTTTATCGTCCTGGGATCCGCCTATTTGGTGTTGCGTCTGGGAGCGATGCCCGTCAATCCCAGCTACCTGCCCGTCTATACGTTTGCGAAACTCGTTCGGTCGCTTTGCATTTCCTCGGCTCCTTTGATGTTGCCCTTGGGAGTATGGACACTGGCTTTGCGTTGGATGGACAAGAAGTCCCTCGGGTCCTTCTTGAGTGGTTTGAAAACGCGGGGGTGGTACCTGCCTTTTCTGGCGGCGTCGCTCAGTGTGTACGTGGGGCACGGCTTTTTTTCTCCGGGATGGTACCTAACGATGGGAACCTTCTGGCTCCTGGCGCTGGCGTTTCAAAAACAACGGTTTCCCAAGCCAAACGTGGTTGGGGTTTTCGCTGCCGTAGTACTTCTCTTTTCCGCAGTGCCGGTGGGAGTGCGGTTGCATGCGCTCGGATGGTTCCAATGGCACCACGGGCAGCGCGCCACGCTGGAGTTGGTGACGAAGGCATCATCAGCCTATCGGCGCATTCAAGTTCGCAATTGTGAGAACCCGCTTTATCCGGGAATGCTCTTTGGCCGCGTGGTGGCGCATGAGGAAGGTCTGCGGCAGATGTGGTTTATGACCCACGGACAAACCATCGACGTGGCTTTCACCGATTGCGCAAAGCCCGCCGTTCCCAGTTCTGACCTCGTACTGGAATGGAAGTTTCCCAACGTTAGCCTAGCCGGCAAATAAGACCCAACCCGATCGCGGGGTCGAGCACTCTTTCCGGAGCAATAGCCAAGGGAATAACGGAAATTTCTGCCGTTACGGCAACCTCGGCCTCGAATAAGTGGCCTCCGAAGACACTGAAAGCTCGGTCTCCCAGCGCTGCATGGACGTGAACAAAGGGCGCGCCGTCTTTCAAGGAGAGATTGCCCGTGAGACTGATTAGCTCATACTCATCGGTGAAGGTCTTTCGCAGGTAGGATTGAGTTGCAAGCTCGTAGTAGCCGAGTTCCGCGTGAGAAAGTGCTCCTAGCCCGGAGATCACCGCTCCTGCCAGGTTTAGCTCTCCCAGACCTCTCGTGAGTGTCTCCACCAGCTTCTCGCCTTTAGCGAGAATGAAAAGATGTTTGTCTTTGTCGGTAAAATGCTTCATTTCTCTTTCTTACTCCAGGAGCGGCTATTGAAAATAGCGTTTGTTTATAATCTGAAAAGAGACCAGTCCGTTGAGCAGGCCGAGTTTGATACCCCCGAAACGATCGGGGCCATCCATCGGGCTCTGAGCCGCGCTGGCCATGAAGTCATTGATTTAGAGATGCCTTCGCCCGACCGCTTAAGTTACTGGGTCGAGCAGCTTTGCCAGTTAAAGCCCGATATCGTTTTTAACACCGCGGAGGGGTATTACGGCATTGGGCGTGAAAGCTTAGGGCCCACACTTTTCGAGCAGTTGCAGCTGCCATACGTCGGCTCGGGGCCCTATGGATGTTTCCTGACCCTGGATAAGTTTTTGACCAAGCAAATGGTCGCGACTCGCAATGTACCCGTCATCGAAGGGTACTTTATCAACAGCCCAGAAGATCTGGCCAGCGTCGCATCAGACATGGTCTATCCGGTGTTTGTTAAGCCCAACTATGAAGGATCGAGTAAGGGGATTACTTCGCGGTCTGTGTGCCGTGACTCCGATGCTTTTCTCGCCTACGCCGCGGAGTGTCTAAAGACCTTCCCGCATGGGATTTTGGCGGAGCGATTTGTTCTCGGTCGTGACGTTGCAGTTCCCTACATCGCGGGGCTTGGCGATGGGGGAGTGTTGGAACCCATTGAATACGTGCTCACCCCCAAGATCGGGTACGGCGACAATGTTTACGACTACGACTTAAAAAACCACAATGATGATGCGGTGTCGGTACGTTGCCCCGCGGAGCTGGAACCCGCGACGCGGTCGCAACTCATCGAGATGATGAAACGCATTGTTCCTGTGACGGGCGCTGTGGATTTTGCACGCGCGGATTTTAGAATCACCCCGGAAGGGGAGATCTATTTCCTCGAACTCAACGCTTTGCCGAGTCTCCAACAGGGTGCGGGTGTGTTCGAAGCGTCCAAAGTGATCGGATTGGACTACGATCAGACGGTTTTGAGGATCTTAGACGCTGCTCTTTCTCGCTTGAAGCGCTTGGGCAAAAGCCCGAAATCCCCTCGTCGCATTGTTACCAGCAAAATGCCGCGCGTCGCGCTGGTCTATAACTTAAAGCGCAAGAGCCACGGGGATCCCGACTACGAACGCGAAGCCGAATTCGATTCTCAAAGTACAGTCGATGCCATCGCCGCCGTCTTGCAGAAGAAAGTGGGACGCATTCTTTGTATTGAGGCGAATAAGACGCTGGCCGAGAACCTAAAAGCGGCGAATGTCGAAGTGGTTTTCAATATCGCGGAAGGCTCGAATAAGCGCGCTCGAGAAGCGCAGGTTCCCGCCATTTGCGATTTGCTCGGTGTGGAGCACACAGGGAGCGACGCAACGTGTTTGGCAATCACACTCGATAAAGCCATTACGAAGAAGCTTTTAAGCCAGGACGGGATGCTCACGCCTGCCTATCGGCTTTATTCCGGCGGGAAGATGGTCGAACCCGGACTGACGTTTCCCGTGATTGTGAAACCCAATCAAGAAGGCACGTCGAAGGGGATTGGCGGAAAGTCGGTCGTTTCGAATCAGGCGGAACTCGAAGTGCTCGTTAAGGAGCTGTGGGGCCGATTCCACGAGCCTGTGCTCTGTGAGGAGTACGTGGAGGGGCGGGAGTTTACGATTGGCGTTTTGGGCAACTCTACGCTGCGCCTCATCGGTCCGATGGAGATTAAATTTTTGCACGATGCCGGTCAGTATCCGGTTTACTCGTTCGAAGCGAAAAACCTTCCGAACGATTCGAACAATATCTTCCAGCTGGAGTGCCCCGCGAGCCTTGGCAAGGAGATGGATAGAAAGATTGCGGCCTTTGCGCGCAAAGTCTATCGGTCCCTGGGATGTCGGGATGTGGCTCGAATAGACTTTAAGATTGATTCCAAAGGCGGAATTTATTTCCTAGAGATCAATCCCTTGCCGGGACTTACGCCGGGCTTTAGCGACCTAGTCGTCATGTCCGAGCGGTCGGGACTCAGTTACGAAAACCTCATCAATCGTATTTTGACGCCCGCGATGCAGCGCTGGCGCAGTGCTGGAAAGTTGCGTCAGACATGAATTTATTCGAACGTTACCGGGAAGACGCGAAGGCGCGTTGCCGCCTGCGGGATCTCGGTGTGGGAATTGGGAATTTTCCAACCGGTCCTCTCAACGCCATCACGGATGTTCCCGGCGTGCGAGTGGCACACACCACTTTGATCGAAGGATCGGGGCGACGAAAGCCTGGCAACGGTCCGGTGCGCACAGGCGTAACCGTCATCGTTCCCAACGACGATATCTATAGCCGCAAACTCATTAGCGGAGGATTCATCTTAAGTGGCGCGGGCGAGGTATCTGGGTTTACTCAGCTCTCCGAGTGGGGCCTCATCGAAACACCCATTGCACTCACCAATACCATGTCGGTGGGGCGCGTGAGCGATAGCGTCGTAAAGTGGATGGCTCAACGCTATCCTGAAATTCGCGAACAGCAGGAAGTGATTATCCCGGTGGTTGGCGAGTGCGACGATAGCTTTCTAAATGATGCGGTGGGCTTGCATATCAAGCCTCAGAATGTGTTTGCGGCGCTCGACAACGCTGCATCGGGTCCAGTGGAAGAGGGGGCCGTCGGTGCGGGCACCGGAATGATCTGCTGCGACTTCAAAGCAGGTATTGGGACCTCTAGCCGTGTGCTCAATTTGGGTGGCAAAGACTACACTTTGGGAGTGCTGGTGTGCGCGAACTTCGGGATCATGGAAGACCTGCGGATGGATGGGTACCCCGTGGGGCGGTTGCTCTCCATCGCTCAGGGCAAATACTCTCGTCGCGTCAATAACTACGGCTCCATCATTGCGGTGGTCGGAACGGATCTTCCGCTGAGTACCCAACAAATGAATCGCGTCTGCCGAAGAGCCGCGTTGGGCATTGGTCGAACCGGGAGCTACGGTGCGCACGGAAGTGGTGAGATCATCATCGGTTTTTCCACGGCCAATGAAGTACCGCATCGGCCCAAGGATATCGCGGACCAGGTGAGAATGATCCGCGATAGCGCTTTGGATCCTGTTTATAAGAGCGTCATCGAAGCCACCGAGGAAGCGATTTTGAATAGCCTAACTGCTGCCGTCGACATGGAAGGCGCTGGAGGCAACCGGGTTCCCGCAATCAACCTCGGGCTTTTGCGAGGTTTGCTCGATCACTACCAATCGGTTCAGCGCTTAGTGACCGCCAAGGCGCAAAGTCCAAAATAGGGCAGACTCTGAGCTCAAGTTGGAGGTGCCTGGTTTGTTCCCCTTATGTTAAATTGGCTGCTTCAACTAGGGGCACAGCATGTCGGTCTTTCAAGCCATTGTTTTGGGGCTCGTTCAGGGTATTACCGAGTTTCTTCCCATCAGCAGTTCCGCGCATTTGGCGCTAGTGCCCTGGGTTTTTGGCTGGCAGGACCCCGGACTTTCTTTCGATGTCTTTCTGCACTTCGGAACGATGGCCGCGGTCCTTGGCTATTTTTTCGGGGATTGGATGGCGCTTTTGCGCGCAGGCCTACTGAGCATCCTTGAACGTAAAATTGGGTTTGAGCGGGATCGCATGATGTTTTGGATGTTGATGTGCGCTACGATCCCAGCGGGGTTGGCAGGCTTTCTGTTTCATGATCTTTCTGAGGGCGCGTTTCGCGCGCCGCTGGTGATTGCTATCAGTTTGGCTTTAGTCGGTTTTCTCATGTACTGGATCGATGGGCGCTTTCCTCCCTATCGCAATCAAAACGACTTCACGATGAAAGATGCGATGCTGATTGGGTTTGCCCAGATGTTCGCGCTGATTCCCGGTGTCTCGCGCTCAGGCTCGACGATGACGATGGGGCGATACTTAGGTTTTAATCGGGAAGCAGCGGCTCGTTTCTCGTTCTTGCTGTCTTTACCCATCACTGCCGCAGCCGGGGCCTACGAAATGAGAAACCTGATTGAGTCAGGTTTTGCAGGATTCTCTTCGGCGTATCTGATTGCCGGTTTTCTGGCGTCCTTGATTTCCGGAATTTTAAGCATCCATTTTTTGCTTACTTACCTGCGCGCTGCGGACTTTAGCGTGTTCGCTTGGTACCGCATTCTTGCAGCGGTGTTTATTCTGGTCTGGAGCCTGGCGACAGGGACCTGAGATACTTCGGGCCGTGAGACTTGCTCGCTCTTTGGGGTTCTGATGAGGTTTTGGCTTTCCGGGATGGGGGTTTTCCTTCTTCTTTCCACCAGTGGTTGCGGCCTGGGCTTGTGCATCGGCGGGTGCATAGGCCAGGCAGCTGCCTCTGTGGTCTCCCCATTGCACCTGGATCCGCAGTGGGAAGCGCTGAACGCAAGTTGGCAGAGTGCGGCCGGTAGCTATGGGTACTTGCTCGTGCGCCACCCGGACTCGGAAGTTCACTGGGATCCTGTCGATGGAGAGGTTTACAGCGCGGGACAAGCGGTGGGTAGCACCCACTTGGTGGTGTATTCAGGATCCTGGACGACGGCCGCCGATACAGCTTTAACCAATGGCGCGACCTATCACTACCAAGTCTTTTCCTACAACGGTGCTTACCAGTACACAGCGGGGGCTACGGCTTCGGGAGTGCCTGGTATCACGTGCCCCACAAACTATTTGGCAGTGGGTCCGAACGCAGACGTGGGAGTTGTAGAAGCTTTTTGCGTAGCGAAATATGAAATGAAAGACGACGGTAGTAGCAACGCTGTTTCGCAGATGGCAGGTCTTCCCTGGGCATCTATTTCTCGCGATGACAATGGCGGCACTCCTGGAACGATTACCCGATGCCGCAATATCGGCCCTGGTTTCGATCTGATCTCAAATGCGCAATGGCAGGCGGTGGCTCGCGAAATCGAGACTGCCGAAAGCGCGGGCGTCCAACTCAACTGGAGCAATGGATCCACCGCTGGTGCAAATGGGATCAATCACGGCCACTCAGACTTTGCTCCGTTCGGTCTGCTTGCCGCTAGTACCGATGGCGATCCTTGCTTTGGGACGGGAAATGCGAACTGCGCCAACAATGCGCATGCGCATTTCACGCAAAAGCGCACCCACGTGCTTTCCAGCGGAGAGACCATCTGGGACATTGCCGGAAATGCCTGGGAGTCGGTGAAAGGCGATATTGCCGCGGGCCCGCCTTTTGAAGGAGTCAGCGGCTACATTTCCCAGCAACCCTGGACCTCTGGCTTGAACCATCCGGAAATGTGGGGCCCATTCGGTAGCTACGTTTCGAAAAACTCCGGTGAGTACGGCGGATTGGGGTATGGCTGGTTGGGAATTTCGGGCGGGGTCATCATTCGAGGGGGTGGCTATGCCACGGCTATTCCTGTGGGTGTATTTCAAGTCGATTTGGGTTTGGGTCCGCTGACAACCGATCCCACTACGGGGTTTCGATGCGCTTACAACTGAAAAACTGGCCTACCTGAAAGTGGGTGAAGAATCTTAGGCCTGTATCTTGCTCAATCCTCTGATGATGCAGCCTAGCAGCGCAAAAGACAGATGTGATTGTGGACTTCATGGTTTGAAATCTGGACGCCTAGTTTCCCATGGTACTTTCCTGAGGAAATCGGACAGCCGTACTATCCGAAGATGGAAGTGTAGAAGCTGTGGAAAGTGTCAGTCTGACGCCACTCACCATCCTTGTTTTGGGCAGAAGAAGCGGCGTGTGAATGAGCCACTTCGCAAGCTCCTTGTGTCTGGAGTATCGATGCGAAGGGCTGCGCGTTTACTTGGCATTCACCGAGTAACGGTTGCCCGGAAGCTGCACTTTCTAGGCATTCAAGCTCGGCGTCTTCACGCGCACTTTCTAGAGTCGTTGCAAACCAAAACCATCGATCATGTGCAATTTGATGACATGGAAACGTTTGAGCATTCGAAGATGAAACCGCTCAGTATCAGTCTTGCAGTTACATTCAACCGAAAGGTTTTAGCCGTCGAGGTTTCTCAAATGCCTGCTAAGGGGTTGCTCGCTCGAAAAGCGCTGGAGAAATATGGCCTTCGTGCGGATCACCGCCCCCTGGCGCTGCGAAAAATGTTCAGCACCTTAAAACCAGTCGTAAGCCCTACTGCTCTTTTTGAGTCCGATCAAAACCCTGCCTACCCACCAGCGCTGAGAAAGAGTTTTCCCGAAGCAGTTCACAAGACGAGTCTAAGTCGACGGGGCTGCGTGGTCGGGCAAGGAGAGCTAAAAAAAGGAAAGTGGGACCCGCTATTTAGTCTTAATCATACAGCCGCCATGTTCAGAGCCAATGTGAATCGACTGTTTAGAAAAACGTGGTGCACCACCAAAAAACGCTCTGCTCTGGCAGATCACCTTGCCCTCTACGTGAACTACCACAACGGCGTACTAACCTAACTCACCAACCCCTTAAAAAATACACACCGTAGTAGGCCAGTTTAAAAGTTGTACGTCACGGTGAACAGAGTCGTGAAATAGTCGCCCGCTCGGCCCCCTACCGCGCCGTTCCAGGACAAGTTCTCATCGGGGAAGAAAATCATGTGGTAGCGCAGGTCGAGCCCGACGTAGATGTGTTTTCGATACACGAGAAACTCAACGCCGCCGCCGGCATTGCCACCAAAGCTGGAAGAGGGCTCGGGTTCTGGAAATCCGGTTGCGGCCCGCACTACGATTTGGTCCCGGGAGTAAAGGCCGGCACCAAACCCCAAATACGGATTTGCGATCGCAATCGCGCGGGGGGCGCTTTTCGTATCGAAGTAATAGCGAAAGCCCACGGCAGCTTCGATGAGATTGGTTTCCAGATCGTAGGAAGATCCGTTCACGGGCGTCACGTCGAGGTGATTGGAATAGTGAATGCGTCCTTCAAATGCGATAGAGCGGTCAAAGAAATATAAAACGCGTGCTCCAAACTGCATGCCCGCTCCTGCGGAAGCGCCCAGTCCACCCGTGAAAACACCGGCGCCTACGTCGAGTCCCATCATGAAGAATCGGCCGAGGTGGAAGAACTCTTTATCTTCCTTCTCGTCGTCGGCAAATTCGTATTGGCCGGGATCGGCGAAGGGGTCCGCTACGCCGGGGTACTCGGGTTGAGTGCTTTCAGCGTTTGCGACGCTGGCAAGAATCAGGGCTATTCCAGTTAGGTTGCGTAGCCAGGTCATACCGTCACCTCGATGATGATGAATCCTAAATCGTCTTAAAAGTAATAGTGGATTGCCCCGTTGGCGAATCCTCCGCCGACCGAGTGAAAGCTCGTTGTTCGCAAAGAGCGAAGCCCAATGCCTGCTTCAAACTGAAGGCCCAAGTTGGGTAGGCCGGCGAGAAAAAACTCTCCTCCCACGATGGCATCAAACTCCACACCGGTCGCAGTGGGCGGCGTTCGATTGTCACTCACGACAAAGGCGCCCACTCCTAGAAAGACGTTCATGTTTTCTTCGAGCAGGACTTGTCGAGAGGTCTTGGCCCCGAAGACATAGGTGGCGCTTTCGGTATTAAAGCCGATGAGGAAGTTGGTGGCGAGGTAAGGACTATGGAAATACTTCAAAGATACCGCGGTCGAGTTACTAAAACCCATATAGCTTGCGCCAAAGCCCATTCGACCTTCGAGATTCTTGGCGCTGGCGAATCTTGCGAAAGCGAAGATCCCCGCCAAAATGATAAAAGTGCGCATCTCCCAACCCCCCAGTTTTCTTAGAGTATCATGCTAGGTAAGTTTTGAAAGCGCTCAAGAGTTCAGGTAGGTTCCAAAGTCATATGAGCCAGGACAAAATTGATAGAAAAGCCTTGAAGAAGCCCGACACCTTTGTGCGCCGAGGTCGGCAGGCACTGGAGAGTTTGGCGCAGAATCGCAATCCGCTGCTCATCCTGCTGGTACTCATTGTAGCGGCAGGGTTTGGCTATGAGGCCTATAAAAGCTGGTCTTCCAGCCGTCTAGCGAAAGGTTGGACTTCGTATTTCGAGGCCAATGAGCTCAAAGGCCCCGAACGCATCGCTAAAATGAAAGAGGTCTATGAGACCAGTTCGGGTCAGCGAGGTTCGTTTATGGCAGCCGTCACGGTGGCGGATCATTACTACGATGCGGCTCAGCGCAAAGTTCGATCGTTGAGGGTGAAAGAAGTGACCGGCAAGGAGGCCAAGCTCGCCGATGAGACCAAGCAAGACCTCGAACCTACTTTAACGGTGCAGCAAGCAGGTGCGCAGGCGGTGGAATGGTATGGGAAAGCGCTTGGTTTTTCAGGTCTTATCCCGGCCGAACGCGATCTGCTCAACCTGAACCAAGGCTACGCCTGGGAAATTCAGGGCAATTGGGATGAAGCGCTGAAGGCTTACCAGTCAGTGGTGGATAGCGGAGGTCAGGGCAAAGCGCTTGCCATGGTCAATGCGGGACGGGCGTTGGAGGCCAAGAAAGAGGTCGCTGCCGCAAAGACGACTTACCAAACTGTAGCTACCGATTTCCCCAACACCGAATACGCTCGCATGGCGAAGAATTACTTGCGGCGCATGGACAGTCCTTTGCTCTCGGAGAAGCTTTAAATGCGCAAAGTGAGGGGTGTTTTAGCGTTTGGCTGGTTGCTTTCCAGTCTTTCATTACAAGCGGCGTCTGCGTTGCCCTCGTTGGAAGTACTCCCGACGTTCGTCATCCCGATGCGATCTTCCACCGTTTTTGGACTGGGACCTTATGAACGTACCCGTCCTTTGCTGCTGGGAGAAATTCTCTATGTAGCCGATCAGCAAGGGCGCGTGGTTGCCTTTCACCGCACCAAAGGTTTTGTGCTGTGGGAAACCTCGGTGCCTGGGGGCGTCGAAGGCGCGTTTTCCTACGGTCGATCAAAGCTTATTGTCGGCGATAAGCAGGGAAATCTGATTGCGCTCAACGCGCGGGACGGTTCCGAAGCGTGGCGCTTTAAAGGGCAGATGGAATGGCTTTCACCACCGGCTATTACTCGGGGCTTTGTTTACGCTATCAATGCGAGTGGCGATCTCTATGCGTTGAGCGAAAGCAAAGGCGAAGAGCTGTGGCATTATTCGCACCGCGGCGATGAGAAGATGACCATACGCGGTAGCGGGGGGCCTGCGCTTTTTGGAACGACCGAAGTGTATCAGGGGTTCGCGGATGGCACCCTCGTGGCGCTTGGCGCGGAAAAAGGCAAAGTTCTCTGGGAAAAACGACTGAAAAGCCGCGAGCGATTTTACGATATCGACATGACGCCGTTCGTAGACGAAAAGCGGGTGATCGCCGCCACGTTTGATGGTCGGGTTTATAGTCTGGATCGAATTAGCGGAGATACCCAATGGGTGTTTCCCGTCGGAAGCTATTCTGGTTTTGCGGTGGACGGGAACCGACTTTATTTTGGCGGGGTCAATAAGCAGTTCTATGCGCTAGATCTGGGGAGTGGGCAGCCAGTATGGACAACTCCTTTCGAAAATGGCGTTTCCGCCGCGCCTCTGCTGATGGGCGAGACCCTGATTTTCCCAACCAGTACGGACCCGGTTTATTTCCTGGATAGAGCAACTGGGAAAGTGCGAGCCCAGGTTTCACTCGGGGCAGGGACGCTGGCCAGTTTTGCGGGTTCCGCGGAAGATGGCTGGGTGTACGGCCTCAGTAACTACGGTAATATCTATGCTTTCGAGTTGAGAGACCGCCTCTTGCCGACGGTGACTGCGGTATCGGCGATCACTCCCTAAACGCAGGGAAGCCTTTTGCACAACGACCCCATAAAAGAGCTCCTAGAGGAATCAAGGCGTGTTTTCTGTTTCTCGGGCTACCAAGTCTGGGCAGAGTGTCGCGGGTCCAGTCGGGAATGGAGCGGGGGGTCTACGAGCTACTGGCCTGAGGCTGTGCCTGTGCACGCCGGGAGCTACTTCGATATCGGGTCAATTACGAAATCGGTGGTCACAGGTTCCTTGTTCGCACTCGCAGTAGACCAGGGCAAAGCCGCTTTAAGCGACACTGTTGCGAAGTGGATTCCGGAGTGGCGATCAAACGCCATTGGGAAAATCGAGCTGGGTTCTCTTCTTTGTCATGCCTCGGGACTGAAAGATTGGTTGCCGTTGTATGAAACCGATTTTGCAAAAGTCGGTATCCGCAGCTGGTTGGGAAAGCGAGCCTCAGAATGGGTGGTTGCGCCGCCCGACACGACCACCTCCTACAGTGACCTAGGCTTCTTGGTTTTGGGTGAGGCAATCAAAGAGATTTGGAATCAGGATCTGGGTGTCTGTTACCGGGAACGGGTGCAGCAACCCCTGGGTTTGACGGAAGTGGTCTATCCCAAACTTCCGGCAAAGGCGGAAGTGGTAGCCACCGAAGTGCGCGCAAGCCTGCCACTGGTGGGCGTGCCTTTTGACGAAAACAGCAGTGCCCTGGGCGGGGTGACTCCCCACGCAGGCCTTTTCGCTACGGCACGCGGCCTGGGTTATTGGGCACGCGAGTGGTTGGCGGCAGTGGAGGGGCAGTCCAAGTGGCTTGGCCAGGCGACCGCACAAACCTTTGTAAAACGCGCGAGTCGAGTTTCTGGTTCCTCGTGGGCTTTAGGCTGGGACACGAAATCGGAAAAAGGTTCCTCTGCGGGAAATCTGTTTTCTTCCGCCTCTTTTGGCCACCTTGGATATCCAGGGGCGAGTGTGTGGATCGATCCGAAATCGGGGGGCATTGCCGTTTTCTCGACCAATCGCGTGCACCCCTCACGGCTCGATGAGAGAATTCGTCGCATACGACCGCAGCTGCACGATTTGATAGCAGCCGAGTGGGCAAACAAGTAGGAGCTTAGAGTGGAAAAGATCCATTTTGTAGGTGTCGGAGGGGTGGGCACGGGAACGCTCGCTGTTGCCTTGGCCAAGAGCGGACACTCCCTCAGTGGGAGTGACGGCACCCTCTACGAGCCCATGAAAACGGTGCTAGCCCAAGCCAATGTAAAATTGTTTGAAGGCTATTTGGCGGAGCATGTATCTAGAGTCAAACCGGATACCGTGATCATTGGAAATGTCGTTCGCAAAGACAATCCCGAAGCCTGTGCTTGGATTCGAAGCGGGGTGCGGTATTTGTCTTTTCCAGAAGCGGTTCGACGCTACGTTATCGGCGATAGAAAAAGTGTGGTCTGCGCGGGTACCCACGGCAAGACGACAACCACTTCGTGGATCGCCTTTCTCTTTCAGGAACTAGGTTTAGCCCCCTCTTATCTCATTGGCGGAGTTCCGGTTGATTTGCCCAGTGGCTGTGCCATCCAGGCCGAAGGAAAGGTTTTCGTCGGTGAAGGTGACGAGTATGACTCGGCCTTTTTCGATAAAGGGCCCAAGTTTCTTCATTACAATCCCCACTGTCTTGTTTTGGCGAACATTGAGTTTGATCACGCAGATATTTATCGCGATCTCGCTCACGTGCAGGCTTCGTTCGAAAAGCTGGTGGCTCTTCTTCCGGGCGATGGTCTGTGCATTGCGCGGTTCGAAGACAAAGTGGTGCGCGAGGTTGCTGAAGGCGCTCTCTGCCCCGTTCAAACTTTCGGAACTACTCCGGGCGCGCATTGGCGCATCGCAGCGGTGAAGCAGGATCCGGAAGGCTTAAGCTTCGAGTTGGAGTGTGGGAAGCGAAACCTAGGGTGGTTCCGAACGCCGATGTTTGGAGAACATAACGCTTTAAATATTGTTTCCGGGATCGCGGCCGCGGTGCATTTTGGTGGGTCGATAGACAAGATACGCACGGTGGTGGAGCGCTTTCGAGGCGCGAAACGACGGCAACAGATTTTGTGTAAAAAACCGATCGTGTTGGTGGATGATTTTGCGCACCATCCCACCGAGGTGGCCGCTACTTTAAGGTCCGTTCGGGAACGTTTCACGACGGGACGCCTTTGGGCTTTTTTCGAACCGCGGTCTGCCACCGCACGCCGAGGATCGCACCAAGAAGAATACCCTGCTGCATTCAAAGATGCGGACCGAGTCATTGTCGGTTCTCCCTACAAGGCAAGCGATCTGCCGCAGGGGCAACGATTCGATGCAGGATCTCTAGTAGAAGACTTGGCTCGAAGTGGCAAAGAAGCGGCGTGCTTCACCGAGGTCGATGAGATGGTCGATTTGTTCAAACGCGAACACCAGCCAGGGGATGTCGTCGTTGTGATGTCGAACGGCGAGTTTGGTAAGATACAGCAGAAGCTACTCACGGCTTTGGGAATCGCTCTTTAAGAAAAATGAATTCACTTTCATTCAAGTTGGGGCGCCGCGGCGCTGGGGTGGTGGACTACCTCATGGTAACCGCTGTGGTTGCGGCCGTTGCCATTCCTATTATTCGCGCGACCCTTGGCGATCGCATGATGGGGGCTCTGTCGGGAAACCGCCAACAGCTGGTGGACTTTATCGCTCAAACCCCTAAACGTCCTGTTCCCAATATCTGGTTCTCGGCGGAACGGCAGGGCAATACCGGAAACGGGGAGGGCAATGTCGGCACGGGGGGCGGCGAGGTCGGCGGTTCCGGTAATGTTGGCAATACGGGGAACGTGGGAGGAACAGGCGATATCGGCGCGGGCGGCGGAGCTATAGGCGGAAGTGGCAACGTCGGTAAGGGCGAAGCCGGGGTTGGCGGGTCCGGTGATGTGGGAGGACGCGGTGGCGTAGGCGGAGCAGGCAATGTCGGAGGCGGAGCAGGCGCGGGCGGTGGCTCTGGATTTGGTCAAGGAGGGGGAATGGATTCCAACTTCTTCGATGGGAATAAGGGGAAAGAGGGCGGCGGTGAGGGGGCTGATGCCGCTTCGCGAGCGACCTACGGATCGGGCAGCGGCGGAGGGGGGAGTGGAGAGTCTTCAGGCGAAGCCGGTGATCGCGAAGTGCGCAAAGGGGAATCGAAAAACGATGCGACGACGAGCCAGGATAAATCCTCTGGGGCAGATTCCCGTCGCGCTCAGAATGAGGCGATGCTTCAGATTGAGGAAGCGCAACGCAGGAAATCCGAAGCCACCGACTGGTGGTTCTTGCTGAAGTTCCTCATCGTCGCTTTGATCATTTTCTTATTAATCTTGATTGCGCTTTCGAACTTGAAACGCGGACGCTAGAAAAAAGTCAGCCGGAAGGGGTCGGGGAACCCACATCCGGCTGCACAGAGCGAACGTCGACGGAGCTGGAAGCATACTCGTTCAGGGTATTGGGGAAACCAGGATAGATCCGTCGAAAGTCTCTGCTTAGTCGACTCTAAGTGAGTCTTGGTTAGAAACTTTTTTTTAAAATGTACTGATTGCCATACCTGACTTCTGTAAAGAGCAAGCGGTGTGCCACCGTGGCAAAGTGGCAACTCTGTGTGATACCCAGTAATTAGCGGATCGCGTATGGCAGGAAAGGCGCTTCGAATGACGGATTGCGGCGTTGGCAGTGACATAAATGGGAAGTGGCTCATTGCGGCCATGTTTCTACTGCTGAATGGTAGCGTCCATGCGACCAGCACGGCGGGTCGGGTTTCCCCGGTCACTTCGCCTCTCACCGCCAAGGTTCTTGGCCAAATTCCGCACTCCGGCTATTCGGAAGGCCTCGACTTTCACGAGGGCTTTCTCTGGCACGCTTTGCCGCAGAAGCTTCTTAAAATCGCTCCTGCCGATGGCACTGTAGTCGCCGAGTATACGCCGGCTACCGATTACAGTGAGAGCCTCACCTGGTTTAAGGGTTCGCTGTTTAACGTCAGCTTCTCCAACAATGGCCTTTACAAGGGGAAGCTAGCAGGAAAGGCACTGTCGTTTACTCGGATTGGAAGTGTTCCCGAAGTGCATGCTTGGGGCTTAACGAATGACGGGACGCACCTGATCGTCACCGGCGACTTCAGTAAAAAACTCTATTTTCTCAATCCAGATGATGGAAAGCTGGTGCGGCAGATAGAGACTCCGGTCGGGAGTCTTGAAGATCTGGCTTGGGACGGCAAAGGAATTTGGACCTCGAGCTTCACCGAACACAAAGGGCAGTTTTTTCGCGTGCATCCGAAGACAGGGGCTATCAGTCGTCTGGTTTCCCTTCCGGATACCGAAGCGTGTCCCGTGATCGATGGAATGGCCTGGGATGGCAAGTCCTTATGGGTGACCGGCAAGCATTGTCCCGTAATCTATCGCATCCAACCCCCGAGTGAATCGGAGCTGAAGGCGCCTTCTCGGTAGTTCGCGGTTGCCTTGGTGGAAAAAATCGGTCACACAGGAGAGGGGTGGGGAAAATGCATCTTCTTCTATTGGGATTCCTTCTTTCTTTCCAGGCCTTTGCGGCATTGCCGACCATTCGTTGTGGGGGTGATGATACCTCGAGTCTGTATTTGTCGATGTTTCAGTTTGAAGAAGGGGTGGACGATTTCATCTTCACGGTGAGGGAAAGCAACGTCCCTCATTCTTTCGTTTCTCACCTGAAGTCGCCCGTGGATCGGCAGATGTACACCATGGAGTTTCGCATTCCCAAGCTGACGCGGGCAGCCGGGCAACCTCCCGTGCCAAATTGTTTTTTCACCCAGACAAATGGTCTGCTGTTCAACTGTAGTAAGGGTGCGGTTGTGGGGCGGATGAAGCTCACGTCGCCCACCGGCGTTGTTCATGCGGTGAAGATTTCTCAGTTGAATGTACGTGCCACGGAAACTTCTCGGACGATGTTGAGCAGCATGGATCAGACCACCACGAGAAAGACAGTAGATGTTCTGTTTGATGGCAAGACGTCTTTGGGAGAAGGAAAATCCATTCTGTCTTTCGAACGGACCGTTTGCTCGTTTGGTGAGCCCAGGTCTATTGGTGCGCGACGTCTTTTTCGTGGCTGGCAAGATGAGGAGCAAGATTGAAAAAGTGTTTCTTGATATTCGTTTTGGCTATGCCGCTTCTGGCCAAGCAGGACGCTATTATCGACTGCGGAAAGGCTTTTGTTTTTCGTGAAGAGGCCGATCATTTTATTCTGGAAGTCGAGGAGCCTAATAAGTCGGGATCGCTCGTAGGTGTCTTGCTAGCTGCGCCGCCCGATGGAAAGACATACCGGATGAAAGTGCGCATCGTGCGACTGAGTCCTTACTCCACTCGGCCTTTGCTGAACTGCCTATTTCACAAAACTGAGCCGCTGCTCGTGCATTGCAATCAAGCCATCATAGAAGAGCAAGTGGAGCTGACCGAAGTGGCAAGCGGTGTGACACAGACGGTGGAGGTATTGGGGCTGATGAACCGGACGCAGCTTGTCGAGAGAGAAGCGGTCGTCGACTTCGATACGACCGAAAAGCAGCGATTCCTGGAATTGTATGTGGATGCCTGGACGGCGAACACCAGCGGGACCCTCAAGATTGAGTTGGAGGCAGCACAGTGCAAAGCGGGCACTCCGGCGACGCGGCCGCCCGTTCTATAGAGTCGTTTGGAAGGTTTCTACATTGTAACCCGAAGTGGTGAGTAAGCTTCCCTGAGGAATTTGGGAAACTCCGGGTAGGGTCAAGACGGCCACTCCGCGATTGTCGGTGGTTTCCACGGCCAGGGGTTGATTGGCTCCGGGGGCCCAGACAGAGACGGTTAGGCCTCCCACTCCCGCATTTATCGCGTCCGAAGCCTTCACAAGAATTTCCGACTCCGTAGTACCCAATGTGACATGTTGAGTGACTGAATAGCGTCGTGGGTTGTCGGTCCGGATGAGCATCGAGGGGTCGCCAAAGAGATTGAACCACCGCAGGTTGTCCTTCGTGTTCTCTCCCAATCCCATCTGCTCAATCATGTAGATCTGGCCTGCAAGTACGGCTGCCCCCAAGGAGTAAACGGGCTTTTCGAAGTGGTACTTTGCAACGCCCACACTCATCACGGCAGGTTCGTGCCAGCTCACATTCACGGACCCACCGTAGTAGCCGACGGCTCCAGCCGGCAGGCCACTCTTATCGAGTGTCATCCACGCTTTGCCGAAACAGCGATTGATGTCGACCCAAGAGGCGTTCTGACAAGCGACATCAATAACAATCGGAAGTCTGCCGACGTTGTCGACTTTGTCGACGTCTTTCACATTGAACATCTTATTGGTGGAGGCCCAATCCTCTCCGGTCCCATGCCCGAAATAGGCCACCCAGCTTCGACCCTCTTTAAGCCCACTCCAAATGTTGGAGTGCGTTGCGGAGCTGTTTGCTTGAAAGAGCAGATCCACGTCTTTGTAGGTGAAGCGATTGAGCGCCCTTTCGATTTGGCGCGCGTAGTCTTCATCCGAGGGATCATCGCCTTCGTTGCTTGCGATAGTCATGGCTTTGACGAGCCAGTCGGAGTCAGTCGTCGCCTTTTCGTAGTCTATCCATCGGCGTACTTGAGTGCGCGCTTCCAAGGCATCGTTAGCGAGCAGTCTGCCGTAAAAAATGTCCGGAAGGGCGTCGCCGCCTTCCAACAAAGAGTAGGGGTAGTCCGTCGCTGCGGATCCACTCATGGTGCTTTCGCGAAAGCCAGGGAACGAGGAGTTGTTGCCGACAATGAGTAGGTAGCTCGGCTTCTTCTGGGCTTTGTCGTAGTAGTCTTGCAAATACTTGCGCGCTTTGTCGCGTGAAGCGCCGACATCCGAATAAGTAAGCAGTTCCACGTTCATTCCGCGCTGCCGTTTCCACTCAGCGAGTGGCGTGAGTTCTGCGCGCAGGCTATTGGCGGCAAAGATGAGAAGCGTCTCGGTCTGGGGAGCCGGCGCGTAGAAGGGGGCGACGTCTTCGGCATTGAAGGCCGTCTGAAGCATCATCTGGCGAAAAGGTTGTGACACGAAACGCGTGAGTGGTTTTCCGGCGAAGGCCACTTCTACCTCGAGGTCAGTCGACACATCCACGGTACGAGCGGGCATATTCATCCGAAGCGGGTAGAGTGCCAGGCGAACCAAGCGCACATTCTGCATTTGCCCCAGTTCCTCAAGCATCGCGGGCGCTTCCGGAAAGGATTTCTGCGAGTCGTAGAGAGCCGAATCGTAATGAAATTGAACTTGGCTGCGGGGCAGTTTGCAGCGCGCTTTAAATTGGCAGGGTTGCGCCGCAATCGCATCCAATTGGCGCGTTTGTTGGGAAACGATGGTGAGTGTGGGCTCGATGCCGTCGGGAATGGCGAGTAGCAGTCCCGCACCCTGCAGGTCGGGCGCACCGAGCTGCCCGAGCGGCTGAAGGCCCGCGACATGGAGTGAATAGAATCCGTCTCCATTGGAGGTGATATCGACTCCGCTTAAGCGCAAGTTGATACGTAAGGTGCGTAGTTCGCCCGCTCTGTCGCTGGATGGTTTTCCCCAAAGCGTTTGTAATGAGGCGCCAGGTGGCTGGTCGGTGCCACTTGCGTTGAAGTAATAGGGAAGGGCAAAGCAGGTATGAACCGGGAACAGAGTCAGTAAGATTGCGAGTGAAAGGCGAGGCATAGGGATATCCCCTGTTCGTTAGGCGACGCAAACCTCCACGGGGGGAGTGGGCGCAGCCGGCGTGTTTTTAGGATGTGGAGTCGGTACTTAAAGCCCGAGGAGGGTCATGCGATGCGGAAGAACCATGCGATAACGCACGGTGTAGAAGTCAGAGCTGATTGTCTCGGGATAGTTCTAGAATACCACGAAAAACAAAACCCGTCGTAGGGTGTCTTAATCGCGTTCGTCGAGCCAATGCATTTGGATGGACTCGAGAATCTTCTCGTTGGATTCTTTGGGTTCGCCTTCGAAGCCCGGTAGCGAGCAGACCATCTTGTGCAAGTCCGTAAATCTCAGAGAGAGCGGATCCCTTTCAGGGTTAGCTTCAAAAAGCGCAATGGCGATTTCGCGCGTATCGGTCCACTTCATAGAGATCCTTCGGTTTGATTCGGTGGCTGATTGGTTTGCAGCGCCTCGCGAACGGCAGCATTCAATAGATTTTCCGCAAGGCCCTGCGTGGCCTGATTGAGAGCCTCGATTTTTGATTTCAGGAACTGGCGGTCTTCTGAACTCATCGCCTCTTCCAGTTCGCCGATGGCGGCGAGAATTTTGGACCGCTCTAGATCGGAAGTAAGTGCATCTTTTTCGAGGGATTTGCGAGTCGCGCGCAAAATACCATCCGCCTCGGTTCTGGCTTCTAAAAGAAAGCGGGTATTGAAGTCCGATTCGGCCAATTCAAAAGCGTCGCTTAGCATTTGCTCCACGGTTTCGTCTGAAAGACCAAAAGTGGGGTTGACGGTGACAGCTGCGCGCGTGCCTGTGCGAAGTTCCATAGCACGGACATTTAAGATGCCATTGGCATCAATAATAAACTCCACTTCAATCTTAGGCACACCTGCCGGAAGGGGAGGTATTCCTTTGAGTTGAAACCGGGCTAGACTCCGATTTCCAGAGACCAGTTCCCGTTCTCCTTGCAGCACGTGAATATCCACCGAGACTTGCCCGTCCACATGGGTCGTGAACGTTTGGCTCGCTGAGACGGGAATCGTGGAGTTGCGGTGCACGATTTTGCTGACCACTCCGCCCAAGGTTTCAATACCTAACGAAAGCGGTATCACATCGAGCAACAACATATCGCCCGTCATTCCACCTTCTTGGCCGGATAAGATATTAGCCTGGACAGCTGCTCCCAAGGCGACCACTTCATCTGGGTTGATAGTGCAAATCGGGTCTCTCCCAAATAGAGACGAAACGTGACTTCGCACGAGCGGTACACGCGTGCTACCCCCCACTAAGATCACATCCGTAATCTGCGAAGCGTTGAGGCCTGAGTCCTTTAGACATCCCAAGCAAGGTCCCTCAAGTTTTTCCATCAAAGGCGTTATCCATTGATTGAACTGCGTACGAGTGACTTGCCGTTTAAACGTTTTACCTTCGCAAGTGAGGGAGAACTCCGCTGATTCGAAGTCTGTCAGCGCTTTCTTCAAGGTTTCTGCTGCGGTCAACGCCGCCGTGCGAGCTTCTGGGGCGCGTGCCCAGTGGGTGCCCCACTGCGCGCAAAGTTCCGGGCGAAGTGCGTCAACAATCGCCAAATCCATATCATCGCCGCCCAGAGCGGTATCCCCTTGAGTAGCGAGTACTTCAAATACCCCGTCCACAGCACGAAGGATGGAAATATCGAAAGTTCCTCCCCCTAAATCAAAAACTGCGACGTGACCCAGGTTCTTTTTTTCAAGTCCATAGGCGAGGCAGGCGGCTGTGGGTTCGTTGATGATGCGTACGATCTCAAGGTTTGCCAACTCTCCGGCCAGTTTGGTCGCTTGGCGTTGCGCATCGTTGAAGTACGCAGGCACGGTAACAACGGCTTTAGTCACCGTTTCACCAAATTGCGCTTCTGCAAGACTCTTAAGGTTTCGTAAAACATAGGCGGCGATTGCACTTGGAGTAAGTGTTCGGCTCTGTGCTTTGAAAAGAACGATCTGATCGTTGCTCTCGCTGAAATCAAAGGGCAGGACATCTATCCAACGGGCGACATCACATAGACCCAAACCAATGAACCGCTTGGAGCTGTAAAAAGTAGTTGCAGGAAACTGTGAGCGAAGCACCTTGGCCTGGCTGCCGACTACCGGCTCTGGCTCACCCGGAACAAAAGTCACGACAGAAGGAATTAAAGTGCTGCCATCTTCTCCCTTAGCTAAACGGGGCCGACCAGCTTCAATCCGCCCAATAAGGCTATGGGTAGTTCCGAGATCGATTCCCACTATCATGATGCCATACCTTGCTTCTTCTCGAGATCTTCGAGCATGGAGCGCAAGAAACGGCGAACGGTGAGCTGGTTTGCCGCCTTTTCCAAGAGCGCTTTTCTTGCTTCTGAATGAGGTGCCTCTAACCAAGAAGCTTCGAGAGCTTCCCAATCGTGAGTTAGGCCAGCCTGCTTCTCAATCAGTTGCTTCTTGAAATCAATGAGGTGTTCGGCGCTGCCTGGTTCGGTCAGCGCGTCTTGCAAATCAAAATAGGTTTCAGCAAGTTCCATCGGGACTTTGCTTGCCGCAGCAAAAGGAGGGAGTGAAAACGCGGATCGCAACACCTGCACGCGCCCTTCCTGATCCCGAAGTGTTTGATACGCCCGATTCACTGCAGTTGACCATCGAGCTGCTCGAAGAGCGGTTTGAGGGTCGGCGGTAATAAAGCGATCGGGGTGAGTCTGCTTCGAAAGCGCGTAAAAGCGCTCCCGTAGGGAGTCTGAATTTAATGCCAGGGCTGGATCGATTCCCAAGACTTCAAACGCATTCCACTGCGTGGGTAACTCTTGGAGTACCCCACAGCCGGCACACGTCGGGCATTGAACATCCCAATCGGCCTTACAGGCGGAACATTTATACGGCGAACGAAGTGCCACAACCACAGCTCTTCGAGGCATTGGGATTCTGAAAGGTGAATCCGGTGCCGTTAAGCCCGCCGGAATAATCTAGAGTGAGGCCTCGTACATAGAGAAAACTTTTTGGATCGATGAATATCTTCACGCCCTGAACTTCAAAGACTTTGTCTTTTTCTCCGGGGTCTTTTTGAAAATCGAGTTTATAGGACAGGCCACTGCAACCACCGCCAACAACAGCAATGCGCAACCCGCCATCGGGAACGCCCGCTTCTTCGCGGAATTTCAGGACCTGCTTCACTGCGCTTTCGGTGAGGTTGATCATGCGCTCTCCACGACTCCCGCGTCTTGTTTGTTCTTATAATCACTGATCGCTGCGCGGATAGCATCTTCCGCCAAAACCGAGCAGTGAATCTTCACCGGCGGGAGCGAGAGTTCATTGACGATATCCGTGTTCTTGATCTTAAGAACCTCGTCGACCGTTTTTCCCTTCACCCATTCGGTTGCGAGCGACGAACTAGCGATAGCGCTGCCACATCCGAAGGTCTTAAATCGGGCGTCTTCGACGACCTGCGTTTGACTGTTGATCTTAATCTGCAGCTTCATTACGTCGCCGCACTCGGGTGCGCCTACGATACCCGTTCCTACAGCTGCGTCGTTCTTATCGAGCGAGCCGACGTTGCGGGGATTGTTGAAGTGGTCGATTACCTTTGGTCCGTATGCCATGTGCAGCTCCCTTTATGGTCAGTGGCCTGTCCACTGAACCGTTTTCAAATCGATGCCTTCTTTAGCCATTTCGTAAAGCGGCGACATTTCGCGTAACCGAGAAACGGTGGATACCACTCGATCAATGACGAAATCGACTTCTTCTTCGGTGTTAAATCTTCCTAAGCCGAAGCGAATCGAAGTATGTGCCAAATCTTCCCCGACGCCCAACGCCTTCAAGACGTAGGAGGGTTCTAGAGAGGCCGAAGTACAGGCCGATCCAGAGGATACCGCCACTTCTTTTAGGCCCATCATCAAGGCTTCGCCTTCTACGAAAGCAAAAGACAAGTTCAAATTGTTGTACAAGCGATCCGTTGGATGGCCGTTCAAGTAGACTTCATCGAGGCCCGCACAAATGCCCTTGTGCAGACGGTCACGAAGGGTGCCGACCCGTTCCGTATCTTTGGCCTGATCTGCTACTGCGATTTGCAATGCGGTCGCGAGTCCCACGATTCCGGGTACGTTCAAAGTCCCGGAGCGCATTCCGCGTTCATGTCCGCCACCGTGAATGATGGGTGACACTCGTACACGGGGATTGGCGCGACGCACATAAAGAGCCCCTACGCCTTTCGGCCCGTAGATCTTGTGACCCGAGATGGAAAGCAAGTCCACTCCGAGCGCATTGACATCAATCGCCACTTTGCCGACGGTTTGTGCGGCGTCCACGTGCAACAGCACGCCCTTTTCTTTAGCCAGCTTTCCGATTGCAGCAATGGGCTGCAGTGTGCCGACTTCGTTGTTGGCGTGCATAATGGAAATCAAAATCGTTTTATCGGTGATTGCCTCTCGAAGCGCATCGACACTTACTTGCCCGAATTTATCTACGGGAAGGTAGGTCACCGGGTGGCCGTGCTTCTCGAGAAACTTAGCGGAATCGAGTGTGGCTTTGTGTTCGGTCTGCACGGTAATGACGTGATTGCCTTTTTCGGCGTACATCTCAGCTGCGCCTTTGATGGCGATATTGATGCTCTCCGTCGCGCCACTTGTGAAAACAATTTCCTTCGGATTTGCGCCAATACAATCCGCAATGGCTTTACGGGCATTCTCTACGGCTTCTTCGGATTGCCAGCCAAAGGCGTGGCTGCGGCTTGCTGCATTTCCGAACTGGTCGGTGAGATACGGCATCATCGCGTCTAGTACCCGCGGATCGAGCGGCGTGGTGGAATGGTTATCCATGTAAATTGGCAACTTCATGCTTTTAAGGTCTCCAACGAAGTGGACTGAAAAAGATCGGTTAATTTCTGATTGAGCACAGTCATCGGCGCAACGATGGTGCACTTGGAATGCGCGGGACATTCTTTCGACTCAGGGTCCAAGCAAGCGGCCACGTGCATCGGTCCCACCAAAGTCTGAGAAAGGTCGAGAAGGTTGATGTCCGACAAGTTCACTCCCAAGCGATAGCCACCTTGGTTGCCGTACACAGCGCTCACTAGATGGCGATTCTTCATCGACTGCATCACTTTGCTCAGCAATGGCTCAGGCAAACCGCAGCTTTCCGCAATCTCGCGCACGCTTGCGGCCTTGTCTTGCTGCTTATCCAAATACAGCAGCGCAATAATGCCGTACTCCATCTTTTTGTTAACTCGGAGCATTTAAGTCCTACTACAAAGTTTCCCCAATCTTGTAGCTGGTTTAAGCGTGGAGTCAAGGCATTTGGACCTAATTCGTCCGGTTAGAGTTTCTCCTTGAAAACCCACCCCACGATGCCGTACATCTTCTGTTCAACCAACCCTGGGCGTTCTGCCCGGTTGCGAGGTAATCGAAGTGAGTGACGAGAAAAAAGCCGGTTCAACCGGGAAATCTGCCCGTAAGAGTCCACGTGCGAGCACCCCTAGGCGCGAAGAGCGCCCAGCCGCTCGCAAAGCCCCGGCGGAGCCACCGCCTGAGGAGATAGACCCTGTGGAGTACGCCGGCGAATTGGAAGAAGACAGCCAAACGGCTCAGCTAGGACCCGCTGAAACCAGACGGCCTCAGCGCGAACGGGCAGACGAACCCGAAACCGAAGCCTTTACCCTTCAGGTCTACTACGATCGGGAAGAGGGCATGTATGCCGCTAGCTTTGTTGAGTTTCCTGAATTGAAGGTTTTAGACTTGGTCCGCAGCGAAGCCGTTTACCTTGCAGAAGATAAGCTGCATTCAAAGCTCGCCAGTCTTCGTCAGGCCGGACAACCAGTGCCCAATCCCATTCATCGCACGAAGGAGTACCCTTCATCGATTGAATTGCCTGTTTCCCAAACCCTGTATCGCAAACTCGAAGCTCGGCGCATTCAGGAGCGCGTTTCGATTGAGCAGTGTGTTGCTGAACTGTTGACCAGTGCGCTCGAGGGGCGAAGTCACCATAACTCTGAGAAGAGTGGCAATCGCGATAATCGTGGAGGGGGAGATCGCGGACAGGCGCGAGGTCGCCAGGGTGGCGGCGGTGGACGCCAAGGCGGGGGCGGCCGTGGACGCTACGACAAAACGCTAGAAAACCGCGAGAACTTCATGGAGTACGTGCGTAACCTCGAAAAGGGTGGCGGCGGAGCGGGCGGCGGTGGCCGCGGCGGCGGCGGACGCGGACGACGTTAGGTCAAGGTTCTCGCACGGTCGGCAAGAAGCCTCTTCGATAAAGAAAATACGAGGGGGTGTGCACGTGCACAGTCCCTCATGAGAAAAACAAGGAGTCTCTCAGGGAATCGAGCGGAGCAGCAATCCTAGCCGCCCTTAGCTCTGACTCTGAAAATATTCTTTCGACCGAGTGGGGTCTGCTTTCATGGTCTTTGCGCCGGGAGTCCAGTTGGCCGGGCAGACTTCGCCGGTTTTGGTGACTTCCTGAAGAGCCTGAACGATGCGCAAAACTTCCTCTACGTTGCGGCCAATGCCCAAATCGTGCACGAGCTGATACTGGACAACGCCTTGCGGGTTGATAATGAAAAGTCCGCGCAGAGTAATGCCCGCATTTTCAAGAAGCACACCGTAGCTTCGACCGATTTCTTTACGAACGTCAGCGAGCACAGGAAAAGAAAGCTTGCCGATGCCGCCTTCTTTGCGGGCTTGCTTCGACCAGGCCAAATGGGAGAACTGGCTATCCACTGAACTCGCCAAGACTTCGCAGCCGATCTCTTTGAAGCGGCTATAAGAGTCCTCGAACGCCGTAATTTCGGTGGGGCAAACAAAAGTGAAATCAAGTGGGTAGAAGAACAAGCAAACCCACTGTCCCTTGTAGTCGGACAAGGCCACTTCTTTGAAGTCCTGTCCTACGAGTGCCGTTGCTTTAAAGTCGGGGGCTTTTTTCTGAACCAATGATTCCATTTGTAGTCTCCTTGCGATTGGGCTGCCGCGAAGACTCGCAGAATACGATTCGACGGTCAAGAGCCGCCAAAGGCGTGCGTTGTCACCCCCGTGTCACTCCTGTCGACACGAGATTCGGGGGCACAATATCAGCAAGTTAGCTCAAGAAGGCAGGTTGTCGGGGCGAGGCGACCGGGCAGAAGACAGTTTGTAATACACCTAAAGTGCCTGACCGCCCCTAGTGTTCACCCTGGTATATCGCTTGCAAACTATAGCGCTGTCGGTTCGTGCGTCCCACTTGTGGGAGTTCACGGACGCCGGTTCAGGTGTAGATGAGGACCGGTGATGTAGGTGTTGAAGGAGACGTTATGAAGTTCTTGATGAGTGCGGTTGTGGTGGTGCTAATGAGCACGTCGGCAATGGCTGAAACAAAATCGAACCACGGCCAGGGCAATCCCCCGGTTAGTAGCTCGGCTCCGGTTGCTGTGCAGCCTGATCCTACTACTCGATTCAACGAAATCGTGAATGCTTGCCTCTTGCAGCAAGGTGCGACTTCGCAAGGCTCGGGTCGTGCGGTTGGCGGCAACGTCCGCTAAGCTCGGTTTCCCCTAAAGATTTCAAGTAATTTACGCCCGGGCGGTTTGACTCCGCTCGGGCTCTACCTATTATCCCTAGGACATGTATGAAAAGGGAAATGAAGGTATTGATGTAACTCGGGCGAAAACGCCCCCACCGCCTGCGGCACCCGCTGGAATTGTGCCCGTGAGTGACTTGCTTCCCCCCAATCTTTTCCTGCTCCCGGTGAATCAATCGACCCTGTTTCCAGGCATGATCGTGCCTTTGGTCATTCCAGAAGGAAAGCTCTCGCGCATGGTGGAGCATGTACTGGCCGGCCAAGGCTACTTGGGTGTCATTTTGACGGGCGATGAAGAGGCGACGGATTCAGCCTCAGGTCCGACTACTACGATGACGGGCCTTCCCGTTGAAGGCGCGAAGGCGCAGCCTCCCGATGAGGCCCGCGGTGCCTTTCATTCCTATGGCGTTGCGGCGAAGGTCCTGAAAAAGATCAACCTACCTGACAATCAGGTGAGTATTTTGCTCACGGGTCTGCAAAGATTTGAACTCAAAAAACTGGTCAGCTCAGAGCCCTATTTCGTCGGCAATGTGAAGTACGTGTCAGACGAGTTTAAGCGGGACACGGAGCTTGAGGCGCTTCTTCGTTCGGCGCTCTCGCAGTTCAAACAGATTTCAAAAGACAATCCGCTCATTTCGGAAGAAGTGAAATTGGCGTTGGTCAATATAGACGGCCCGGGAAAGCTTGCCGACTTTATGGCGTCTATTCTTATCCGGGACGTCGGTGAGTACTTGGAGCTCCTCGCCATGCACGAGGTGCGTGAGCGGCTGCGTCGCTTGTTGGTGCTTCTGCACCGAGAGCAAGACGTCCAAGCGGTTCAGCAACAGATTCAAGATGACATCCATCAACGGGTAGCGGGCGCTCAAAGGGAATTCTATCTCAACGAACAGTTGAAATTGATTCAAAAGGAATTGGGCCGCGCGCCTGACGATAAAGCGAAGCTGGTTCAGAAATTTGAGCAACGCCTTAAGACGCGCACCCTGGGGCCGGAGGCCAAAAAGCGCATTGAAGAAGAGATGGAGAAGCTTTCGCTGTTAAACGAAGCTTCCTCTGAGTTTTCTGTTGCAATCAATTACCTGGATTGGGCGACCGAGCTACCCTGGGGCGTTCGAACGGATGAGAATTTAACGCTCACGCATGCCCGGCGTGTGTTGAATGAAGATCATTACGGCTTGAAGGAAGTGAAGGAACGCATTCTTGAGTTCCTCGCCGTCAAAAAGCTAAAAAAAAGTAACGAAGGTTCCATTCTGTGCTTCGTGGGTCCTCCAGGTACGGGCAAAACGAGTTTGGGTAAGTCGGTCGCGCGGGCTTTGAATCGCAAGTTTTTCCGATTCTCAGTCGGCGGTATGCGTGACGAAGCGGAGATCAAAGGACACCGCCGTACTTATGTAGGCGCGATGCCCGGCAAACTCATTCAAGGGTTGAAGCGCGTGGGTAGTCAGAATCCGGTGTTTCTCATCGATGAAATCGACAAGATTTCTACCGGCTGGGCAGCGGGAGGCGATCCGGCTTCTGCGCTGCTAGAGCTGCTGGATCCCGAGCAGAACTCAGAGTTTCTCGATCACTATCTCGATATTCCCTTTGATTGCTCGGAAGTGTTCTTCATCACAACGGCGAACAGTCTGGAAACCATTCCGGCGGCGCTGCTCGATCGTATGGAGATTATCGAATTGGGTGGCTATTCCGATTCGGAGAAAGTGCATATTGCGCGCAACTACCTGTTGCCCAAACAACTGGAGAAAAATGCGCTCACCAGCGAACAAGTGAGTTTCTCCGATGTCGCGCTTCGACACCTCATCTCCAACTATGCGCGCGAAGCGGGTGTGCGAAACTTGGAGCGGATGATTGCGCGTGTGTTTAGAAAAGTAGCCTACAAAGTCGCTACCTCAAAAAAGGGTAGAACGGACGTCGAAACGGCGGCGCAAGTGGCGAAGCTTCTTGGGCCGGCCCCTTTCCATCCGGAGGAAAACATCCCCGAAGTGCCTGGCGTGGCTACGGGACTTGCTTGGACTGCCTATGGGGGCGAGGTGCTGACCGTGGAAAGCGTTGCCGTGGAGGGCCGCGGAGGCTTGGTCCTGACCGGGACGCTCGGCAAAGTGATGCAGGAATCGGCGAGCCTGGCCTCGACCTTGGTTCGAGATGCGGCTGAAAGCCTGGACCTTCCGAAGCGATTTTTTGAACGGCACACCCTGCATCTGCATGTGCCTGCGGGAGCGACTCCCAAGGATGGTCCCTCTGCGGGGCTGACCATGGCGGCGAGCCTCTATTCCCTTCTGAGTAATCGTGCGGTGAAGCCCGGGATTGCGATGACGGGGGAAATTACGCTGAGCGGACGGGTGTTGCCAGTGGGGGGCGTCCGGGAGAAGTTACTAGCTGCCAAACGGTCCGGTATCGGAACCGTGATTGTCCCCAAAGACTGCGACCGAGACCTGAGGAAGATAGATGCCGAAACCAAGCAAGGTTTACGAATCATTAAGGTCTCTACTATCAAGGGTGCTTTCAAGCACCTTTTCCCAGCGAGCTAAAGGCTCGCAAAAAAGTTCGAAAACCGGTAGGTTTTCTCCATCCGCGGAGGGAACTGTTTTGAAAACTCAATCTGAAGTGAACCTAGTTAAAGTCCACCCTGGAGAGATGGATTTGTTGCGTGAATACGTGGAAGCGCTTTACGCGCACGACGAAGATTTTGATGCGATGGTTTACATTGAAGACGGCGTCAAAAGCCTGCTTCGTAATGAAGTCCTAGCGACTGCGTACTTCATTAAGTCGGGCGAAGAACGCATTGGGTATGCCATTTTAACGAACTACCACAGTGTCGAACGCGGGGGGCTTACCGTGTTCATAGACGAGTTGTATGTCGAAGAGCCGTTCCGTCGTTCGGGTGTGGGTAAGGCGATTCTGGGCAAAATCATGGACGTCGCTCGAGGCAACGGCGCGCGCGCACTTTCTGTTCAAGCAGAACCTTACAACCAAGCGGCACACGCTTTCTTTTTGAATAACGGGTTTGGTCCCAATCCGAATCTAAACTTCGAGCGCCAGCTCTAAGGTTTCTGTGTCTTTATCGTAACGCGTCATGGGCCTGTAAATCTTTATAGGCGTATTTTCCATTCCTGCTAAACTACTTTGTGAATATGAGTATCGCACAGGCAGGGGGGGTCGTAGTGGTAACGGATCGCGGAGGGCATTTGCACAATGCTCGTATGCTGATCGATCAGTTGCGCATTACTCCGGCGGCTATTCTCACCACCCCCGGTCCGGAGCTTGCTCGCCTGGGCGAAGAGGCCGCGGTTTTTTCGATTCCCTATCTTTTTAGCTGGTGGGGAAAACGACGCCTCTTTAATCCATTTAAGGCCCTTTGGGCATCGTTCTGTGCCTTCCTACTCGCTTTGCGGCTTCGGCCCCGTCATGTGATTTCATTGGGCGCAGCCGACGTGATTCCTTTTTGTTTCTGGGCCCGCCTTTTCGGTGGGCGCATTGTGCATGTGGAGTGCATGAATCAAGTCGTCACTCCCAGCATTACAGGAAAATTCTTGTACCCGATTTGTCATGCTTTGTACGTGCAGTGGCCCGAGTTGCTCGGGTCGTATGGGCCAAAGGCTCGTTACGCGGGATGGGTTTTGGGGACCCGTTTCGCGGGGTGATCCGCTCCGTATTTCGGGGCTCAATCAGGGGGAGTCATGATCTTTGTAACGGTTTCCACGGGCCATTTTGATCCATTGATGCGCGCGTGTGCACGGCTTGCACGCAAGTATGATTTTGTCGGGCAAATAGGTAGCGGAACTTTCGTGCCGCCTTTTGCTTATTTTCGAACGGGCTCGACGCAAGACATCGAAGCAAAAATGCGGGACGCCGAGTTGGTGGTCACACACGCAGGCACAGGGATGCTCAGCATGCTCTATCGGCTGCAGAAACCCTGCGTCGTGGTGCCGAAGCAAATGCGCTACGGCGAAGCCAACGATGGACAGATTGAACTTGCGAAAAAATGGGGCGAACTCAAGATGGGGATCCTGTGCCTCGATGTGAATGAGCTGGAGGCGGCCATCGAAGAGTGCCGTATCAAGCATCCCCAGTTTCCGATTATGCCTTCGCTCGGAGAGGGTTTGCGTACTGACCTCGATCTATAGTAAGTCGGGACCATGTTGAAAGTCGGAGACAAGGCCCCTGCGTTTAAAGTTCAAGATCACCAAGGCAAAGAACACAGCCTCGACAATTACAAGTCAGTGAAGCTGGTCCTTTGGTTTTATCCGAAGGCGGACACGCCAGGATGTACAAAAGAAGGCTGCGGATTTCGAGATCGCAAAGCGCAATTTGAAGATAAGGAAGCAGCTATTCTTGGAGTGTCTTTTGACACGGCTGCGGAGAACACCGCATTCGCGCGCAAGTTTGGATTCGAGTTTCCTCTGCTCTGCGATACGGAGCGTTCGGTGGGTATGGCTTACGGTGCTTGCGAAAATCCCAGTGACGCTCACGCCAAGCGGATTGCGTATGTGATTGAAGGCGGCAAAATCACGCATGCCTATCCAAAAGTGGAAGCAGCTACTTTTCCTGAAACGGTTCTCGGCGAAATTTAGGGGCGGCGGGAAAAGGCGGAGTAGATTTCCTGTAAAAAGAGCTGCTCGACGGCAACATGGTTGCGTAGTCGAGCGGCTTGCTCTTCGAGTAGCGGCATCGCTGCAAAGCGCGAACCCGTAGCATTCGGTTGGGCAAAGAGCTGGGGGCCGGCCTCGCGCATGACGGCGGTCAATGTCGTTAAATAATCCTCGGCCACGTTAAGATTGTTACGTATTAATAGCCCCGAGGCTGTAAAAAGCTTTTCATCCTCGAGCCACACAGGGGCCCCCAAAAGCGTGTCGTCGCCTAATTGGGCAAATGCCATCGGGTGATCATTGCGAGTTTTATCAAACGGAGAAAGATCGGTGAGGAAGCCCGTGAGTCGGTCCGAGTGGAATTCAGGCCCGTTGTCCGGCTGATCAGGTACGAGTCTATCGAAAAGACTGTCTCGATAGCCATTGCGAAGTAACGTCCGGGTCTCGAGCGAGCGCGTGAGCGAAGCTTCACGAGGCGCGCCCTTTAGCCCCAGAGGTTGTACCTGGATGAGATTAAGCGCCTCTGCATGTCCATCCACCGAAGCGACTTTTTTTGAGAGCAGCTCCAGCGCGGAACGGCGCAGTGGCATTTCAAAGCGACGGATACGGAAGTACGCCCGGTCTAGTTCCTCCGGGTCAGGGATCTTCATCGTGTTTGACAGGATGCTGGCAAAAAGCGCAGGAACCACACGTTCTTCGACGGAATAGGGACTGATCACTGACCCCTGCGTAATAGGGTGATCCATCGGAAGAGCCAATAAAGTGAGCGCAAGTAAGCGATCCTTGAGAACACCGCGCACAGTCACTCGGTTGGTCAGGGGGTCAGTCTCGTCGAAAGCGGGTCTTTGGGTGTCTAGTACGATTCGGCGAAGGGCCTCAACGGCGGTAGCCTTACTGCGAGTGGCGTCGTCTAACACCCTGTCAAGTCGACTCCGGTCCAGAGTCACCTGAAACCCCGAGGCTCTTTGAGAGGGGATGCCTCCCTCCATAGCTAATTGTGGCGTTTGTGGAATCGTGACTTCAATGTCTTCCGAATCTGGGTAAGTACTTTCGAGTCGTGCTCCCGCGAGTCTCCATAGCGCCACATAGTCGCGTTTTGCCGAAGCTTGATGAAGCGCATGGGCGTTGTCGTAAACTTGGCGAATGGGAAGCAGGTAGGACAGCACTCGCTTCTCGTAGGCGGCGTCGTCGGATGGAAAGTCCACGCGTTCCAACCGTTGGTTATTGACCTGGTAGCTGGACAGGTACCGATCAAGCTGATTCTCCACCAACTCAGTCAAAGTGGAAGCGCTGTCGTATTGCTGGCATAGCGGGTTGCGCGAGGAAAAAACCTCTGTGTCGGAGCAATAGTAAAAACCCCGTTCCAGTTGCTGTTGTCTTACGGAATCGTCGGGACTGTAGGCAAAGAGCAGTGCCGCAGCATCGTAGGGCCCAATACGTGCCGACTGACCATTGAGAAAGGCGTAGTCCATAATACTCGTCGAAGTGTGCCCTACCTTTTTGTGAACGGGATCGGCGGAGGCCAAGGGGTTGTGCGAAAGGCCCAGGCAATGGCCGAATTCATGACCAAATACCCCGCCCAAAATCCGCTCCTCGACGAGCTGCCAAGGCTGTTGCAGGCGGTTAGCGGTGAGTACCTGCTGAACCACCTCCTCATTGAGGCGGGTGAGGCGATGCTCTAAATCAGCGCGTGCCGTGCGGGTGAGCGACGCAATGGGTGCGCTATAGGGATCGTCGCTTGCCTTGGGAAGGTCGCCCAAAGGACGCGCGCGGCTTGCATCCCAAAAGAGTTCCTGGAAAGCAGACCGTTTAAGCACTTTGCTAAAGAGAATGACGTCTGCTTTTAAAATCTCGCCCGTGCGCGGATTACTGACCAACGGTGCATAGCCCAGAGCGCCGTGGGCGCTATGCTCAGACGCATCGTAGTGAATCGTGTTAAAGCGCAGGTCTCCGAGCCGTTGTCCCCGACTCTCATGCAGCTCCACGGACACATCTCCAACGGCACTCTTCAGGAGTTCCGCCCATTCGTTGAACAAGCGTCGAATCGTGGGCTTGAGGTGTTGCGGCACCGTCGATGAGAGGTAGAAGGGAATCGTACGGGTGGTGTCCCAGCGATTCATGAACTCGGTGCGAGTCGAGTCCGTAATCTGGTCGAAAGCATCGAACCGAAAGGTCGTGGTCTTGTACAATCCGAAGCGGTGTTGATCGAACGCCGAAAAAGGCCGTTGCTCGTAAGTTGAAGAGGGCTGGTACTTCAAAAAACTGTAGTGCAGAACGAGAGTCGTGCCATCAGTAAGTGTGTTCTGAACGGCAAAGTTCAGTGCGCCGCGCGTAAGGTCCATCTCCAACGGAATCACGAGGCTTCTTGCCACTATTTCTTCTGAATGTTCGTCGATAGAATCTTGAGTGAGGTCTAATCTGACAAAGGCCCGTTGTGCCCAGGGGCGCTCTGTTTTTGTTTCCTCTTCTTCGTGGGTCAACTCATTATTCGAATTGCGCTTGCGCTGCACGTCTACGTGATCTGCGGGAAAAGACGCGAGAAGCACATTCTTTGCTGCCGCTGTTTCGGGCTCTAACACGGGATCGATGGATACGATATCGACTTGATCCTCGTGCTGTTTGAACTGAATCAAGCGATCGGAATCTAAGTGCATTCCCGGAATGTACGAACGGTACTTCTTCGAGGGAGAGCGTACTTCCGCGACGCTTTTTAGAAAGATGAAAGTTCCCTGAAGGGCTTCCTTGGGAACTCTTCGGGCTTCAGGTAGCACTCGCTCCATGGGGCGAGGCTTGGCGCAAGCTCCCATGAGTATCGTGAGGAACAAGGTCAGAAGAGGCTTTAGATGCGCCATTGCATGAACCCCGCAAAGCGACTATCTCGCCCATCAAAGAAAGCGATAGAACGCGTCTGTCCTGTCGCTAGATCTCGACTAGCGACATTGAGTTGGTGGCTCACACCCACCGAAAAAAAATGCGTCAACGCAATGCTGATGCGCTCCTGAGTGAAGAAAGCATTAGCCCACTGTCCATTATAGTCCTGCACGGCTTCAGCTAGCACCTCAACGCGCAGGGTCTGCAGCTGGAGCGTTAGGGTGAGTTGTTGGAGAAGGCCCGCTTCAGAGACGGCTTCCCCACTTGCGGTGTGAGAGTAGGTCGATGCCGTCCAATAGGGCCCTGCAGCGGCTGCGGCCCAAAACCACTGCTTGGGCTGCCATCGCAGGTAGGCGCCACCTGCGTTTCGCAGTTGCATCCCCTCTCGGCGCCAGTCCTGAAGCTCCGGCCCAGCAACCTGTACGAAAAGACCGGGCACCCAGAGCCCCGGTCGAGGGGTCCAGAGTCCCATACACTCTACGAACGCAATGCGCCCGGTCAAATAAGGCTGCAGTGGTTGCTGAAATCCAGCTCTCAAAGAAATTGAAGCAGTGTCCCCAAAAACTGCACGTACGCGCGGTTCAAATCCGAGTAGCTCTTGCGGGAAATCGGCGTCCGTTCGGCGTTCAAAACTGGCGAGTAAAGAGGCATCGAACTGTGGAGCGGCGAAAGCCGAAAGGCTAAAGAACAGACCGACCAGTTTCGCAATTTGGAGCATCGTCTAATGCGTTAGCAAACGGGCTTATCCCTGTCTTCAATAAAGTGCCGCAGAGCAACATGGTAAGCGGGTATCCTGAAAATCCCTCGAAATCCTGACGGTTTAGGTCTATGTTTTCCCGAAGAGAAACGTTGAAATGAAGACCTTAAGCGGAAAAGCAGTCGCTGAAGCAGTGTATGAGAAGCTGTTGCTGGATTTATCGCTGCTTCCCATTGTTCCTAAGCTGGTGGTGGTGCTGGTGGGGGAAGACCCGGCCTCCCAAACCTATGTCAAAGCCAAGCGGAAGAAGTGTTTGGACTTGGGCATGCGAGGGGAGACGATTGAGCTCGCCGCAACGACAACCGAAGAAGATTTGATACTGGCCATTCGCAAACTCAATCGCGATTCCGAAGTGAATGGGATTTTGGTGCAACTTCCGCTGCCTGCTCATATCGATAAGAGAAAAGTACTCAAGGAAGTAGATCCTCTGAAAGATGTGGATGGTTTGCATCCCGAGAACGCGGGCCTGCTCTTTCTGGGCGAGCCGAGATTTTCACCTTGTACGCCCGCTGGAGTGATCGAGATCTTAAAACACGGTCAGATAGCCATCGAGGGGGCGCGCGCCGTGGTGATCGGGCGTAGTGATATTGTGGGGCGACCCATGGCGCAGTTGCTGCTGAACGCAAACGCAACTGTCACCGTTTGCCATACCAAAACGAAGGACTTGATGTCACATACCGCGTCTGCCGACATTCTTGTGGTGGCGGCGGGAAAAGCCCGCTTTCTCAAAGCAGAACACATTCGAGAAGGGGCAACGGTCATTGACGTAGGCATTCATCGCACCGAAGCAGGTTTGTGTGGGGATGTGGACTACGATTCTGTTTCTTCCAAAGCCGGAGCGATTACCCCCGTGCCGGGCGGTGTGGGCCCGATGACCATCGCAATGCTCATGAAGAACGTTTGTCTTGCGGCTAAACTGCAATCAAAGAAATAGCGTGGGTCAGGTCGGTGAGAGAGCCTGAATTGCCGATGACCTGATCTGCCAGCCGCACTCTAGTTTCTTCAGTAGTTTGTGCCCTTACCATCGCATCGAACTGCGCATCTGAAATACCATCACGCGCTTTGGCGCGTTGCCGTCGGATCTCTAACGGTGCAGTCACTACCCAGAGATCGTCGAAAAGGGTGTGGTAACCCGCCTCTATCAAAAGGGCTGCTTCGCAAACGACCACCGGGACCTTGCTCTTTCGCGCCTGCTTCACGCGCTCCCAGAAACCGGCCATGAGGGCTGGGTGCAGCAGCTTTTCCAAAGTACGCCGCTTGGCCGCATCTTCGAAGATGGCTTTTCTCAGCTCCGATCTATCGACGGTACCCAGAGCTTGTTCTACTTGGGTTCTTAGCAGAGCATTTTCCGAAAGCAGCTTGCGCCCTTCGGCGTCGAGATCCACGACCCACCAACCCTTAGCAGCCAGTAACCGGCCTACTTCTGTTTTGCCCGACCCGATTCCTCCGGTGAGCCCAATCGTCCGTGGCTGTCCGGAACGATTACGCTGCCAGGAAAAGAAGCCAATGAGTGCAGCCAAAGTAACTAAGCTAATGCCAAGTCCCCAGGCCACGCGGGGTTGATGAAATGTTAAATCGCCAGAAAAACTTCCAGCGGGAACAGACAGCGTAAGCGGCTCTCCCCAAGACGAAACGACGGTGGCCGTGGGGGACGTCGATGTCCACTGAGGGTGGTGGTTGAAATTAAAGGCGAGCCGTTGCGCCGTGCCCGAGTGCCCGGAAAAGCGAATGTGGTTCCAAGAGAGCCAACGGGCGTCGAGTGAAAGCGGACGATCGGAACGCGTGGAAAGCAGTTCTCCTGATCGAAGAAGCGGTGAGCGTCCTGCATCGAGGTTTTCCACGCACTCAATGATGCCCAGGCCCTGGCGGGTGAGATCATAGGGGTAGTCGGGCGACCCGTGCGTTTGGGCGATTGGCTTCGAGTACTGTCGCGCAGGGAACCATTGAGTTTGAGTGGCATTGAGTATCGGCTTACTCAGATTGATCATTGCCGCAATCAGCACCGGGAGGATGCCCAGCCCCACCAGGAGCGCGCGCTTAAACGCAGACGCTGGCCAGGTAAAACCCATTGCAGAAAACACGATCGCTGTGAGGTAAACGCCAAACCAGAAACGCACGGGCACGCGGACACTATCGAATCCGGGCCACGCGGCATACAGCCAGGAAAACGGTGTCAGGGGCGCGTTGCCACTCCAGCCCATTCCCAACCAAGCACTGAAAATCCCAAATCCAAACAGCGCTAAGCTTTGGGCTCGGATGGGCACAAGGCGTGTCCTGGCTTTCCACGCAAACCATAAGGCAACGGGTCCCACAAAAACGCTGTACTCATGGCGCTGCATGAAAGCGCTGCCGTACAACGCGGCCGGTATCGCTTTGAGCGGCAGAACCAAATTGGCGAACAGCGAGTAAAGAGGCACGGCTTTGGGACCGGCGTCTTGAGAGCGCGGGAAAAGCGAGAAGTAATTCTGAGAAGGCAGAAGGGTAACAGCGCACAGCGCACCGCTTGTTGCGGCCGCGATCATGAAAAAACAAATGGGACGGAAGCTGCGAGACAAATAAGCCCGCAAGCAAGCCTCGAAGAGCAGCGGTGGGAGCGCATAGATAAAGAAGTTCGGTTTGTACAATCCACAGTAGGCAAACAACCCGATTGCCCCAAGCAAGTACCATCCTTGAGTGCGCCGAGACGCGTCCTCAAACTCGTACGCGAGCCAGAAGTAAACAGGGGTTAAGGCATAGAAGCCTAAGGTGACATGTCCCACCAGAAAGCGCGCAACCGTGAAGCCTCCGGCGCAGAATAGAAATAATCCCCATGCGCGGGCCGAAGCGGAACATCCCCATCGGGCAAGCCACCGGTTCAAGGCCCATGTGCCGAACAGGAGCTGCGCGAGCATCTCCCCCTTTAAAAGCCAAACAGGGCCTAGCAGAGGAACTAAAAGGGTAAGGGGGTGAAAAACGGGAATCTGAGGATCGGCGCCTAGCGTGCGTCCCCCACAGAAAAACGGATTGTAATGAGGGAGTCCTGGAGAGTCCCACCAGAAGCGCCACGCCAGTTCGTAGTAGGAGGCTAGGTGGTTGTAATCCAGGGGCGAAAGCAGAAAACCCAACAGGCCGTATCCCACCAGATAGAGCAGGGCGACCACGGCAAGTGCTAGGGCCAGCGGCCGCTCAATCGACGTGAAAAAGAGTTTTATTTTCGCAATCACTGATGCCTTCTGGCAACGGTTGCCAGTCCTGTCAAGGTACCGTATTCTTTCGCAGATGTCCGAAATCTCTCACCCTTTGCCTTCTCCAAATCGGTTGTTGGGCGCTCTGCGTTTTAGTTCGCCGGGGGTGCAATCGGAGCGACTCGAAGAAACGCTTCTTAAGCCCATCGGCAAATTGCTTAAAGCGGGCGGGGGTGACGTTTGCTCTCAAGTCGTCACCTTTGCTTTTGAAGTGGCAGACCACGGCAAAACGCCTGCGGATCGCAAGCAGGAACTGTGTCGTCGGGCGGAGTGGCTGGTGGATGCGATTCGAATGTCCCCGCAGGCCGGTCAGGCGAGTCGTTGGCTTGCGCTTCAGCCGCTCACCGAGCTTTCACACTGGAAACTGACGGAGTCGCAGCAGGTCCAGGTCTATCAGCTTTGCATAGAGGCGCTGTCTCGAGTGGAGCTGAGCTCCGTATTGGAAGTGGGGCCAACGGTCGACCTACTGCCGCAGGACAAAGTGTTCGATACGGCGCTGGCTTGCATGGAACTCAAAGCGGGCGCCCTATTTGGATTGGCTGCGAGTCTGGGGGCGGCCTTGGCGGAAGCGGACGCTCCCACTGCCGCATTGCTTAAAGAATTTGGTACTTCGTTTGGGATGGTCGTTCAGATGTTCGAAGACATTGCCCTGATGAAGACCGATCCGCAGCTGGGCGGCGGCTACCCGCAATGGCGCGATGGCCGTCCTGGCTGGGTCTGGGCGGTTGCCGCTAATGCGAGCTCGCCGGAAGAGTATGAGCGCTTTAAAGAAGCGGTACGATGCCTTCCTGACCCGGGGTACCTGGAGCACTGGACGGAATCCCAAGCGCTGGGGATGCGCGCTAAGTCGCTTGCGATTGAATATTTGGATAGGATTTTCGATCCGCTCGAGGAGCGGTTAGGAGAGTCACGTCTGAATTGGATTCGAGAAGTCGCACAGAGTTTGCGCGGCGTCGCCGCGCGGTCGTGAGTTCATCCCAAGTCCGCTTATCGTCGCAGGCAGCGACGCTCCTCCGATTCGGACACACTAGGAGCCGATTCTCCGTGGTCGCGCCAAGCAACGGCGTGATTGGCAAGCAAGTGGCACACGCAAGCAATGGCGGCGTCCGAGTGCTCTGACTGTTCGTATTTGAAAACGCACTGGCTGTATGTGATTTCGTAGTAGTAGGCGTCGTCCGGGTGGTCGCCTTCCACCGATTCAGACCAAGCGTAAGCCGTTTGGGAGATCATCATTAAAGCTAAAGCAGCTAACGTACTGAGTATGAGCTTCATCGATTTCTAACCTTGGAGGTGAGGCGAAAATCCGTTCTTCGCCTACCTTTAAGGAGTTCCAGTTTCGTGCCAGAAATGCGTGCGTGCGCTGGAAAGGTTTTTGTCGACAGCCTGGGCGGTTTTCCCAAAGTGTATAAGATTCGCGGAGTTATCGTGTCGTCCGCCTAGGCGCTGACTGAACGGTTTTCATTAGGGGTTGAAACCGGGGTGGTTCCAATCACTTCAGGGTGGATTGGGTTGGGCGGGTGTCTATAAGTTCGACGCGATTTTATAGCGCGACGGCTTTTCCCAGCGCGACAATCTTTTCAAATTCTTTTGCCGTGACCGGTTGCACGGAGAGCCGCGCGCCCTTTTTGAGAACCATCATATTCTTGAAAGCACTTCCTGCTTTGAGCTGATCGCGTGAAACGGGGGATTGAAACCTGGAGATCGCGCGGACATCGACCATGTACCAAGGCGACGCTCCCTTTTTGGCTGCTTTCTGATCGTAGTATTCACTCTTGGGGTTGAGCGCATGGGGATCGGGGTAGCCCTCGCGCACGACTTCCGCCACACCGGCAATGGCGGGGATCTCGATGTTGCTATGGTAAATCAAAACACGATCTCCCAGCTTGACTGAGTCGCGCAATAGGTTGCGAGCCTGATAGTTTCGCACGCCCTCCCAGCAGGTGGTGCGCTGGGGTGCTTTGCAAAGGTCTTCAAAGGAGAAGGTTTCGGGTTCGGTTTTCATCAACCAGTAATGCATCTTTCCCGCCTAGGTTTTAAACGCGTGAATGAACCTAAGAGATAGCTCTACGAGAATACATCTGTCACTTCAAGCTACCGCCGACGGCACGTAGCGTGCACTTTAATGCACCACTCGTGGTTTGTGAATCGTAGGAGGCGCTTATGCGTAACGTGGTTTTAGCTTTTGGGTTGTTACTGTCTTTGGGTGCGGGATCTGCCGAAGCCCATAGCAGTCATTCTAGCGGTGGGTTTCCGCCTTGCACCGCGAGTTATTGCGAACCAGCACCGTTTACTTACTACCAGCCGAACGGCGCTTATCGGACTTACTACCCGTACTACCGTCAATCGCGTCGTTTCTCTGTGTCGGTCAATTTCAACGGACAAGCGCTCTATGGCGGCTCTTTCGGTGGGTACCGAGGTTGGGGCGGTTACGGCGGCGCAAGCTTCATCGATTTGAACAAGTACCGCATTCGCCCGCTGTACCCTGTTCTGTACTACTAAGCCAAAGTCGGCTGTTTGAACGACGGCAGCGGATGTGCTAATCCGTCGCCCATGCGAAAAGCCAGTCAGTCGCTTGCACTTGTTGCAGGATTTGCCATGTTGCTTCAAACGGCCCATGCAGAGGAACAGGCGAAACCCTGCTCTTTCGCCTTGCTTCAGGTCCTAATAGGAGTGGCATGTGGCGGTGAAAGCCTAAGGGCGGTTGCGAAGAATCGTAAGCAAGCGCGCGAGGCGCTTAAAAGGCTTAAGCCCGAACTCGAAGGGCAAATCTCCGCACTCCCTGCCATAGAACGGCGACTGTTTACGGGCTACGGCACTATTACGGAGGTTCTTTACAGTATTGGGGGCCGTGCCAACAAAAAGAGCTCTTGGGGTAGCGCGTGCTGGCGGACCGTAGCGAGTGGGATTTTGTACTTGGCGGGTTCTCGGAAATTCGATGAAGATGCCGAGTGGCAGGAGTTTCTAAGGGCGGTTGAGTACCGCTTGAATAGCGATGTGTCACCAGATGCTCCGGTTATCTATAATGCGACAAAGTGGGGCTACGGGGCGGCCACCCTCGTGCTTTATAAAGACGCTGGGGCAAAAGCGTGGCGCCTACTGCTTCTCTCACGCTGACTGCTTTACAAATTCACCTTGCGACGCGAAACTCCGTCTTCCTCATTTATAGGGGAGGGTTAGTCTAATTGGTAAGGCACCGCATTCGAAATGCGGCGTGGGAAACCACTTGAGAGTTCGAGTCTCTCACCCTCCGCCACTCCTTGGTCCTTGGGGCACCACAGTTTCCCTCTTCTCTCTTGATGGTGGATCGAATCCAAAAAGCCAATGGAGAAGATCACCAAGACAACTCAAAAGAATGCAAAGTCCAAGCAGGGGACTCCAGGTAGGGTTGTCTACCTTGGCTCGCCTCCGATATTCATGTGGGACCGAAGTGCGTTGATAGTATGGGCCAAACAACCATTCCTCGACTGGCTAAACGGATTACCCGACAATGAACCCGGACATGTCTACTCTCTCTCTCCAATGTAAACCTTGAACCCGGTGTCTACCTCCTGCCACCATACGGGTTCGACGATGAATTCGAGGATCTACTAAAGCTGGTGTCTCCAACGGTCTTTGTGAAAAATCTAGAAGCCTGGTGCACTGAACCCAACTGGTGGCCCAAAAACCTTGCGGAGTTGAAATTCGATGACTGGTTCCGCTACGAGGTGACCTCGATCGTCAATGACCTTGTGGATAGTGAACCAATCCGAGAAGAGTTCTAGCACATTGTTCATCGCAATGAAAAAACGGTAATAGCCAGTCCGTCTCACCTTCATGAAACAGAGTCATGTTTGATCAAGCTCTCTTGAGAGAGATTGCGGCATTCTGTGCCGGAGATGAAGGGCGTGCGAGTCCGAATAGGATCCCAAGAACGACGAGCAGAGTACCTCCCGTCTCATGCAGCTCGGGTGACTCTTTCAAGATTAATGCTCCGGCCACCAAAGTAAAAATTGGAACTAACGGCATTAAGAGACTACTTCGTGAAGGGCCTAAGATCTCGACGCTCTTACTAAATGCTATGAGAGCCAATCCCGCCACTAGTACGCCTTGAAATAATCCGTTCCAGACGATTGTCGAAAGGTCATAGGCAATCCAACGATCCCATCGCAGAACCAAAACGATTGGTACAAATGTAACGAGCGGCAAAATACTCGTTACTTCAGCCGCCTGGAACCCGCTCAGGTTCCATTTCTTTAGTAAAACTCCGTAGGCAGCCCATAGTACGCCGCCAAGAATGAATAGACCGAGGCCGGGGCTTAGATTCCAATTCGCAGCAAATACGCCTCCTGAAAGTGCCAATCCTGAGGCGAGTATCCCCAGGCCGAGTAACTTGATGGCGCTGAAACGTTCTCTCAAAATAAGAAACGCGAATGCCGCGCTCGAGAGCACCATAGACCCATTGATGAAAGTAGCAGCGTCCCGCGCTGGAGATAGAGTCAGTCCACTCGATACGAGCAAAACGTAGGGAGGGCCGAGCATGAGCGCTAAAGCCAATGCTTTTCTCCAGTCGATGCAGGAATTGGAGAGGGTGGCACCAGGGACTCGCCTCAATGCGAGGAAAAAGAGGCCAGCAAATAGAAAACGTACGGCAACTAGGTCCACCGCTTCTAGCCGTCCGCTAACAACCACCTCCCGAGTGAGAATCATAAACGCGGTGTAGGCTGCGACGGCAGCGAGCCCGTATCCCAACCCCGCCCATTGAGTTTTCAAAGCCATCTGCCACCTACCTTCATCAAGGGAGGCAATGTAGGTTTTTCCAAGTTTAATATCAAGGATAATATTTTATTTAGCAAATATACAAAATGGGATATACTTCGTGCTCATGCAAGACCAGGCGCTGTACATTGCTGAAACAATTAAGAAGTTCCGGAAATCCCGTGGGCTCTCTTTAGATGCCATGGCAGCTTTGAGCGACGTATCTCGTTCCATGATTTACCAAATTGAAAACGGAGCAACCTCACCGACAATTGCGGTGCTATCGAAACTCGCTAAAGGGATGGGGATGGGAGTTGGCGAATTGGTCGAACCCAGCTCCAAGCCCAGTCTTTATCGTCTTTCAAACATCGAATCTGCCAGGACAACGGTTTCCGGAGACAAGAGTTTCGTTTGCCGCCTTCTCTCCGAAGGCTCGCCTAACCGGCATCTAGAAATCTTCGCATTTCACTTTGTTAAAAAGGGGAAACACACTTCTAAAGGGCACGGCGGGAGTGCGGTTGAGTATCTTTATGTCACTTCCGGAAAGCTGAGTGTTGAAGTGGGTGATGAAGTTTTTGAAGTTCAATCCGGCGAGATGTTGGAATTTCGGGCCGACAAGCAGCATACCTATCGCTGTGAAAATCCGGGGGCACGTGGGCTGTGCGCGGTTTATTTCCCAGTTTGATGCAAGCCTAATAGGAAGCAAAGTTGGTAACCGTCTCCCTCGATCCGGATATTTGCGATTATGCTGCTCTTTCCTTATCTGGGGTCATAGAGATTTGTAGGATGCCACCACAGGCTTCCACGATTTTACGCAATGTTTGTAGCTCATAGCGGTCATATTCTGCGTTCTCATACCGAGAAATGGCCGATGCGGTGGTGCCGACCTTCTTCGCTACCTCGGCTTGGGTCATACCTGCTTCAAGCCGCAGCCGCAAAAGCTGTTCCCCAATAGAAAGCTTTTCGTATTCCTCCCGAAAAGCCCTACGGAACTTAGGGTTAGCCAATTTTTTATCGAGCCATCCAACGGTTTTTTTATTCTCTTTCATGCCTTTTCCCTCATCAAAAAATCATTCTTTATCGCTTCAGCCCTAGCTATCTCACCCTTAGGCGTCTTATCGCCCTTCTTGGTAAATCCGTGGGTCAGGACCAGGTGTTTGCCGAGCAGGAAGAAACAAAGAACTCGCCCGTCGTCGGCTTTGAACTCGAAAATCTGGTCGCTGCCCGTAAGGTGCTAAATTTACGTTCATTCCAAATCTTGCCCTGATCGCCCATCCAAGCGAACAATGCTGCAAACTTCTCTTGCTTGCCTGCGGTCTGGCTTTCGAGCCAGGTCTCCGCCGGAGTTTCCCCCGTTAAAGAGACGTAAAACTCAATACGGAGTGAAGCCCCTTGATAGACAAGCTTAGATGTAGGTCGGCGAGCCAAATGGGCCTCCAAGGCGAGAATGTTAGCACATGTGCTAACAAACGATCAAGGGGGGATTAAACGGAGCTGGGGGGCCTTTAGGCCGACTTACGGAGCGAGGACCGAAGAAGAAAGGTTCGATACTCGTCCACTCTGCCCCGCCATAATCGGAACCAAAAAGCACATCTAAGCCGTTGATACGATTCAACTGACGTTGAGGACTATGGGTTTCTCTGGTTCCATGGTGTTGAACATTATTCGGTAGCACCAGGTTACGGTGCAACGCTGCCGTCGTGGATCCAAAGAGATTTGCACCAAGTGAAATCGAGCCAATGATCAGCCCCAAAGGACCCGTCCAAAGCGACCCTCACTCCCCACCCGGTCGGAGTGTTGTATGTTTCGGGCTTGCCTCTCCAACCAATGCCCGTAACACGGGCTTTTGCTTCTGTAATTTTACCAGCGAAGATCACAGTCCCGCCGGTGGGAAGTTGGCAAACTCCGGCAAGAATTCTCCCAACTAGAAATTCGTCCACCGATTTGGGTTTGTCGTCCGGATTGAACACAAGTTTCTTGTAGCCCAAAAGGGGAAGGTACTGCAGAGCTCTTTGAGCATCTTGAAGCGCTTTTTCAATTCCCTCGCGCGAAGAATCTGCAGGCGTGAACGCTCTTGAGGGGACGGCATCGATTATCGGATTGCCCGTTAACTGAGGAACAATGGCGACCGACTTTCCGTTGTTTTTATAGATCGCGATAACTTCATGACCTGGGATGCGAAGAAGATTCCCTCGATTTAGCACTACAAAGCTATCATTGCCGTCTTCCTGACCGGGCCAAAAATCCGGACCAGGACGCAAAGACGATAAGAAAAGCCCCACCACGCGCCGATAAGGTCGTTGAATATCCGCAGGATTCGCCTCCCGTACAATGATCGCTACTGTGCGCCCGTGCAGAAGGTCAACGCTCCTGTAAGAGCCTCGTGAGTAAATCGCATCTGAGAATTGAACCCATTCTCCATGGGTATTCGGCAGTTCCGCTGTAGATTCCCGTGCTTCCTGTTCCGTTGCGAAAGACGTATCTTCCGCCACACCCCTTAAGTTCGCGCCTAGGAGCTCCAACGCACAAGTGAGATCGTCTAACTTTCCTGCACCGCTCTGACCCAACATCCCGAAAGCACTCGAGCAAAATAGACAAATCCCGACCACGGTCGAAAAAACTTTCTTAATCTGCGACATGGCGACGGCATATAGCGGATCCGCCCGGAAACCACAATACAGCAAGCGGTACCATCTTTTAAAAGTGAATACTTTCCACCATTTGTCGGGTAGTTAGTTCGATGACCCGAACGAGCAAATCGTCTTCCTCCACGGAAGAAAATCGAAATATCTCGATAAAATTGAATGTGACCGCTTAGTCACCTTGGGAACCAGTTCGTCCTCTTTCGGAATAAAAATCCCTGGTTTCGACTTCAGCCCGCCCCGCCATAATCGGGCTCTACTCCATCCGAGGGGGCATGGTCCCCCCCCTCAGTTTGAAATTGCAATGTGCGGACATTCTTCTATTGTCGAGCTCATATGAAGAAAACTCGATTGTTTATATTCGGAAGCATTTCAGTAGTGATGGCTTTGGTGGGCTGTGCAAGCCCCGGCCCCACGTCAACAGATTGTGCGGTTAAAAACGAGGGTTGTGGTTTCTTTCAGCAGACGGGTCAGAACAGCTACACCGTGTTTGTTGGAGGCGGCAACGAAGGAAAGGATGTGATGCTTGCGCGTGTTGGCTATGAGCTTTGCCGCAAGGGCAATTTGGGTTTCGAAGTTGCCAACAAAGCAATTGGGGGCGAATACGGCAGCGTAAACGCTGAAGTGAAATGCAAAGGCAAAATCGATAGCTTCGTAAAAGACAAGGCTGCAGAAAGCGGGGAGCATTTCGTTAGCAATCCGAGCGACCAAGTTTTCAAAGGTGGAAGCGTGTTCTACATTCTAAATGCGGAGCAGCACGATGAGTATCTAAATGAAACTAAAAGGATGTTTAAGTAGAGCCATCACGTTGCCTCCGGTGCACATTGAGTATGAACTTCAAAAGCATTCTGACTCAGAATAAGCGCGTCGCAGTGGTGGGGATTAGCGCCAATCCTGATCGTCCGAGCCATTGGATTGCAAAGTACTTGGTAGAACAGGGCTATGACGTCATCGGCGTGAATCCGGGTAAGCCCAAAGTCGATTTCGTGAAAGTCGTTGCGACGCTTGCCGATGCAGCCCCCTTAGAAATCGTCGATGTGTTTCGTTCGCCCGATGCGATTCCAGCTATCGTTGAAGAATGTAAGACACTAGGGGCAAAGATTCTCTGGCTTCAGCCGGGTGCTGAAAATCCTGTGGCAGAGAAGACCGCGCGTAGCTACGGCATTGAAGTGATTTCAGGGCCCTGTATTTATCAAGAGCATCGTCGTATGTAATAGTCGAGCCAGGCATTTCCTGAGGAAACGAACCCTTGCTGGAGTCTCAGAAGCGAGTTCGGAACTCGTTTTCTAGGTGGTCTTGCCGGTCCATCAAGTTCTTTAGTCCATCCAGGACAATCCGATTCTCTCCACGCTGCTCTTCCATGAGAGCTTGGGTCCGGTGGACGGCTACAAGCACTTCTTGAATCTTGCCACTCAGAGTGCTCTCAACCGAGTCGATCTTCGAGTCCAACGAACCAATCTTCGAGTCCAACCTTCTGATTTCTGAACGAAGTTCATTTCGCACTTCTTTCACCAGTCCTATGGTGGCCGGCAGGTCGGTGTGACGTCGCTTGCGAAGGTTTGTCAGTTCAGTCTTTTTCGGCATGCCTCGTTCTGCTCCTATTGTTCAGACTCACCGTAAGGGAGTTGCTCTTGATATGGCAATAGGCACTAGGATGCGTAGCTCCTAGTGGTGTCCGCCGCCGCCGCCGCCACCGCCGGATGCTGCTGGAGCGCCGCGTTCCATCGCGCCTGCGCCAATGAGTTTTTCTTTGAGGCGCTCCATCCGGGATTTTAAGAGTTCCTTTTCCTCGGTCAAAACCGCCGAAGTCGCTGCGTCATCACGCGAGGTCTTGATTTCCATATCCAATTCTTCCATCCGCTTTACGGAGCCATCGAGTTGCGCTTTGAGTCGACCCACTTCAGGGTCTTCCTCTTTCTTCGAACAGCTGGAAGCGGTAAGTCCCAAGAGAGCCACCCAGCAGAGCATTCGGGCCACAGCAGACAAATAACCTTGGGCCTTTTGTTGGTTGGAAGAGGGGGTTAAACTCGTTTTCATGCGGTTTCTCGGGGTTATTTTATTGCTGTCATTATGCCAGTGCACCACGCAGCACGAAACCCGAGAGTTTGCCCCGTTTTTTCGCACTGACCCTTCGGGGTATTTTAATGCGTCCCATGTGTATGAGCGGGCCTCGCTGGAAAGGCGCGCCGATCTCAATGCCCATGAGCGGCGCCGCCTGATGGATCTCTACGAGTTGGAATTGCGCCAGGTCACCAAAGACACGCCTCGTTTTGCAGCGCTCTCGACTACCCTCGAGAGAATGGAGAAGAACCAGCGGATGCTAGAGAAGCTGGAGGGGGTTCGGCGAGAGAACGCTTCGCGCAATCCGAGCAGTGTAGGCACTGCCGTGTTTCAGGATGAGAGTTTTAAGAAAAACTATTTTGTTGCGTATCGACTATGGAACAAAGATGAGAATCAAGAAGCGCTGGCAAAAGCTCTAGAGCTATCCGCTTCGCCCCAGTTCAAAGATCTCTCTGAGAAAGAGCAATTCAAAGCACTCAACCTGCAGTTTCGAATCGCATTGGACTTGCAAAGTGTGGACGTCGCCGCGAAGGCGTATGCCGCGATGCGGGAGCTCGATGACTGCGAGGCCGAAACTGCGGAAGCAGGTTTTCTGATTTCCCTTACGTATTTAGGCGCGGGAGACGCACCCAAAGCGAAAGCTACTTTCGATAGGCAATGCGATCCGGATGAGTCAGCGCCCAATCAGATAAAACGCCTTTACTGGTCTGCGCGCTTGCGCGAAGCCAACGGCGAAACTGCCACGGAAGATTACGCCAGGATTGCAGACTCCGGTGTGCCGGGCTATTACTACTATCTGGCGCATGCGCGGTTGAATCGAAAGATGCAAGCGGCGCTGCCGGAAAGAGCAAGCTATTTCAAAGCGCAGCTGAAGGTAAGCAGTGAAGTTGCGGATCTGTTCAAAGAAGCGGAAACGAGCTTAAGCCACAGTCTTCGAATGGACGCAGCGACCTACCTCGCCAAGGCGACGGCCCTTCTTAAAGAGGAGGTAGGTCTCAACGAGGTACCTGCGCTGCTTTACGCAGCCCACTTGTACCAGGCGGCGGGGTTGCAGATTGAAGCCATGAAGATTTATGCCGTGGTGACTGAATTCGCGATGGCGCAATATCACACGGTCCCATTTGATTTTCTCAAAGAGATGTTCCCCACCCCGCATCGCGTCCACGTGGACCGAATGGCCGTGGAGTGGAAAGTAGATCCTGATTTCATCTACGCGATTATGCGGCAAGAAAGCGCCTTCAACCCAGGGGCTGTCTCTTCAGCCAACGCGAGTGGGTTGATGCAAATGATGCCTTTTCTGGGTGCCCGACTGGCAAAGCTGTGGAGCTACGAAAGCTACTACGGTAGGAAGACCTTGTTTTTTGCCCAGGAGAATCTGCGTTTTGCAAGTTACCACCTCCATGAGCTCCAGGCGCAAATGCCGCATCCTGCGTTGATGGCGGCGGCTTACAACGCGGGCTCGCGGCGCGCTTCGAATTGGTGGAAGCGTGGCCCAGGATTGCCGCTCGATGTTTTTGTAGAGCTCATTCCTGTGGCAGAGACGAGGAACTATGTAAAGCTGGTGCTTCGTAATTTCACTTTCTACAAAATGCTTCGCAATGATGGGAAACTGGATCCTTCCGCGGTTTCATTGCGCCTTCCTGACCCCACCGCGCTTACCTTGTAGAAATCCCCACTGTCTGCATTCTGAGAGAGGACACATTACGGCTAGGCAGTGACGTACTTTGTCAACACGCGGTCGATACCTAGACGAGGGCGTGCTTGCCCCTATTGATATCGCACGCCTTTTTACCCACCCCACTTGAAGTGCGCTGGCATCGCGCTTGCTCAATACACACCCGCAGACTCTAGAAAGGGTCTTAAGCATTTTTCTAGCTTCGTGGGTGTGGGTGTCATGCGAGTAGAGCGAGAGTTGAAGAAGCGGCCAATGTCACGATTACGATCCGTATTCTGGGTGTTTATGGTGGCCTGTGTGTTTGGCTCCGTCGTGTACGCCAACCAACCCAAAGACAAATTCTCTACCCTTAACAGCAAAAACAAATTGATCGCAGACCTTCACTATCCTGAATACCCGAAAGAACTACAGGACCGCATTAAGGGTATCGGAGCAGCAAAAACATTAACCCTTCAAAACGGAAGCGCCATGCCTCGTGAGTGGGGGCTGGCTGCCATCGGTTTTTTTGATGTATTTAGCGCGCAACCCAAGCAATCAGTGACCTGCTCCAAAGAAGTGGTCGTTGCCGTAGTGGACACGGGAATTGATTACACGCATCCCCAATTGCGTGACAACTTGTGGGTCAACAAAGGTGAGACTGGCCCCTGGGCTCCTACTAAGGAATTGGCGGATCGTGGTTACGCTTGGAATTGCCGCGACAAGAGCTGCAACGGAATTGATGATGATGGAAACGGTTATGTCGATGACGTAGTGGGTTGGGACTTCGTACACGATGTGCCGCTCCCATTCGATACGCACGGCCATGGAACGCACATAGCCGGTATCATCGGAGGAGCCACTGAAAATGCGGCAGGGGCGTCTGGAGTTTGCCCCGGCGTATCGCTGATGGGCTTGAAGTATTACGATAACGGTGGCGCAGGGTACAACAACCTCGCCAATACCGTGCGTGCGATTGAGTACGCGGTTGCGAACGGGGCTCAGATTATCAACTACAGTGGTGGGGGAGCAGATCCTGCAGCCAGTGAGCGAGTCGCTGTTGCTCAAGCGCAGAAACACGGAGTGCTCTTTATTGCGGCGGCAGGGAACGACGGTCGCAATAACGATCGACGTCCGTACTATCCCGCAAGCTACCCTTTAGACAATATCATCGGCGTCGCTTCGGTGAACAAGTATGACCGCTTACTGCCATCAAGCAATTTTGGAAAAACGGTTCACGTCGCGGCTCCCGGTTTGATGATTTTAAGTACGCTACCGGGTGGAAAATTCGGGACCATGTCGGGAACTTCTCAGGCAACGGCCTTTGTTACGGGAGCTGCTGCAATGCTTGCAAGCCAAGGCGGCCCTTTTGATTACCGCCGCGTGAAAGCCTTCGTATTGGAAGGAGCACGGCCTATGAAGCTTAACAACAATAAGCAGCTGCTTGCAGCAGGCTTGTTGTCGCTTCCCGGATCGCTCACTGCGCAACGCAACACTGCGCCCAAAAACAAGCCGGTCGAAGCGCCCGCTATTGCGGCTGTTGCTCCGCTTGAGCCTAAAGCCACTCAGACTCGCTAAAATCGATTTTTATCTGTAGGATGGCCGGCATGAAAGTGCTGCTCGCTAGTCCACGAGGTTTCTGCGCTGGCGTCAACATGGCCGTTGAAAGTCTCGACCAGGCGCTTGCGGTTTATGGACCGCCCCTGTACGTATTTCATGAAATTGTGCACAACCGCCCGGTCGTACAAGCCTTCCGCGCGAAAGGCGCTATTTTTGTCGAAACGATCGATGAAGTCCCACCAGGCGCAAATCTCATGTACAGCGCGCACGGGGTAAGCCCGGCCATTCGCCGCAAGAGCGAAGCCGCTGGAATCAAGACCATTGATGCAACCTGTCCCCTGGTCACCAAAGTCCACCTCGAGGCCATTCAGTTTGCCAAAGAAGGCTACCAAATCGTTTTAGTGGGGCATGCGGGCCATGACGAAGTCGTGGGCACCATGGGGGAAGTGGAAGGATCCATACGTCTAGTGGAAACGGTCGAAGACGTAGCGGCTCTGGATTATCCGGCAGGCACTCGGCTTGCGTTTCTTACCCAAACTACGCTGAGCGTCGATGAGGCCCGCGCCATTATTCTTGCGTTGAAAAATCGATTCCCGCACATCGTCGGACCGCGCAAGGACGACATTTGTTATGCCACCCAGAACAGACAAGAAGCCGTTCGGTTGCTCAGTCAAGAAGCGGACATGGTATTGGTGCTGGGCAGCTCGAATAGTTCCAATAGTCAGCGTCTGGCAGAGCTGGCGCGCGAGTCGGGCAGGGCAGCGCACTTAATAGACGGGCCCCAGGACATTCAATTTGAGTGGTTCAAAGGGCACGAGACCGTCTTAATTACTGCCGGAGCTTCCGCGCCCGAACACTTGGTTCAGGGATGTGTGTCGCTACTAGAGGAGAAATTCGGCGCCGATGTCGAAAGCCGTAGTGTGCGTGAAGAAAACGTTCGCTTTGGTTTGCCGCGCGAATTGCGCCAGGCCCTTACTTCTTTTCCTGCTGTTCCTGCAAGCTACGTCGGTAGCCCGGAAAAATCTTCGCCCGCAGCCAATTAAGACCCGCTTCAATATCATCCAACACCGCGACTCCCGCGGGGAACACGAAGGTGGCTAGGACGGATCCAAACGTGAGTCCCCAACCCAGCGCAAGCGCGATGGGAACAACAAAGGGATCTGTTCCGCCGATTCCGTAGGCCGTCGGCATGAGTCCCACCACAGTGGTCAATGTCGTGAGCAGAATGGGACGCAAGCGTTTATGAGCAGAATGGATGATGCTGTCGTATTTGCTCATCCCTTCCGCGCGGCTTTGGTTGATGAAGTCCACCAAGACAATGGCGTTGTTTACGATCACGCCTGCTAGCGCAATAATTCCCATGAAACCCATAAAGCTTAAAGGGCGGCCATGGACGAAGAAAGCAAAGATCACAGCGGTAATCCCCAGCGGAATAGTGACCATGACGAGCAAAGGCTGGAGCAGGTTCTGAAAAGTGAAAACAAGCGTTAGGAAAATAGCCAGAAAGGCGACTCCAAACGCGCGCCCCAAAGAAGCTAGGCTCTCTTGGGTGTCTTCGTCTTCGCCCCGAAAGCCAATTTTCACTTTGGGAAACTCTTTGGAAATGTCCTGCATCTGCGCTTTGAGCAATGCGTTCACTTGGACCGCGGTGGCGACATTTACATCTACTTCGGCAGTCACTCTGACTTCCCGTCGACTGCCATCGTGTTCATAGATCGCGAGATTTTGAGCCTGCTCTATGCGTGCGACGCTAGTGAGGGGAATCAGCTGGCCCTGTGAATTGGGGATGAGTAGTTTGCGAACCGTTTGCTCATCGGAACGAGAGGCTTTTGGCAGGGATACTCGGACTTGGATTTCCTCGTCCAATGCACGCACGGCGGTGGCTTCTACGCCTTCGAAAGCCGCTCGCACGGCCATTCCAATGGATTGCACGGAGAGATTTGCGGCAGCTGCTTCAGCGGCATTTACTTTAACCACCAACTCTTTTTTGCCGAGCAAGTAGCTATCGGTGATATCTGACACGCCGGCGAATCCGCCCAAGACCTGTTTTAGTTTAGCCACCGCGGGCAGGATGTCGGAATATTCTTCGGACTGGATGCTCAAGGAAACGGGCTTACCTACGGGAGGCCCGCCCTGTATCTGGTCAAAAGTGACTCGAGAAAATCCTGGTACTTTCATGATCGGATCCCGCAATTGGTCAATCACTTCCTGTAGGGGGGTCCGACGGATTTCCGTGGGCTGTAAGTAAATGGTTAACTGCCCGTACTCGGTTCCGCGACGACTTTCAGGGTCGTTTGCATCCTGTTGCTGAATGCCAATATTGGTAACGTAGTCCTTGAGGACATCTTTGGGCAGGGCACTGACCACTTTCTCAAGGGGTTTAACTCGTTCCAGCATTTGGTCCAGGTTCGTGCCGCTCGGAGCCTCAAAGCGAATAAAGAAGCCTTCCACGCCATCGGGTGGAAAAAGGACAAAGCGCATGCCGAACTTGGCGAGTAGGAGGCTGCCAACAAAAATCAAAACCGAAGCCCCGGTCGTGAGATAGCGGTGCTTTACCAGCGTGCCTACGATGCTTATGTAACGAGGCATGACCTTTTGAGACCACATGCCATCGAGAAATTTAAGGAAACGCCGCTTCTTTGCAGGTTGATCTTGGGGCGCACGGTTGGGATTTATCCGTACCCAGGTAGAAATATGTGAAGGAAGAATAAAGAACGCTTCCACTAAGCTAAAGAGCAGTGCGATGACGACTCCGAGCGGGATTTCTCGAACGAATTTTCCAAAGATGCCGCTCATAAACATCATCGGCAAAAACGCGAACAGGGTGGTGAGCACCGAAGCGGTCACGGCGGGCCAAACTTGTTGGGTCCCTTTAACAGCCGCGTCACGTGGGGAGTCGCCTTCCTCCATAAGACGGACCGCATTGTCCGTTACCACAATCGCGTTATCGACGAGCATCCCCGAGACAATAATCAGGCCGATAAGAGAAATGAGATTGACCCCAAAGCCTTGGTTCTGGAAGACAATCATGGTTGCCAAGAAGGAAAACGGGATAGCAAGCGAGACAATCGCCGCGATCCGAAATTTCATCGTTACGCCTAGAATGATCATGACGAGGATCAAGCCGATCAGGAGGTTTCCGGAGAGAACGCCCAGGCGGCGGCGAATCAGCTCAGAGAAGTCATTCACGTAAGAAATCGAAATGCCCTTCGCAAGCAGGGGCGCGGACTCATTCACGGTCTTAATGACTTGATCGACGACCGTGATGGCATCCGCACTAGCCTTCTTTAGAACCGTTAAATCTTGAGAGGCGAGGCCATTGGTACGACTACGCAGCTGCGATTTTTCTAAATCGAAATAAACGCGGGCGACATCGCCTACCCGGATGGATCGGGCTGTCTCGTTGGCTCGAATCACCGTATTTTTTACATCCTCAAGCGTGAGGAATTCGCCCACGGTTCGAACCAGACGTTCTTGTCCGTCGGGTTGCTTTTCCGAAACCTCCAAAGTGCCGGCCGAGATGGTTTGGTTTTGGCCGCTTAGTGAGCGGATAATGTCTTCAAGCGAAAGCCGATACTTGCGCAGTTTCGCGGGGTCTGCTTCGACCCGGATTTCCTTATCGCGCAAGTCGGCATGTACAACGCGGGCCACTCCCGAAATCGCTTCAATCTTTTTTTCTAGCTGGCGAGCGAGCTCTCGAAGTTCCATCTCTGGTAGGTTGCCGCTCGCAGATACCTGAATGATGGGGGTTTGAGTGCTTTTGACCGCCAGCACCGCGGGGTCTTGAGCAGAGGAGGGGAGAATCACTCGGTCCACGACATCTTGAATATCTTGCTTGCCTTGCGCTTCGGTCGTTTGGTCCGGGTCGAGCTGAGCGACAATCACACTCATGTTCTCGACGGATTTCGAAGTGAGCTTCTTGATGCCATCGACTTCTTGAAGGTCTTGTTCAATGGGGTTGGTGACGAGCTTTTCTACTTCTTCCGCAGACGCTCCTGGAACTACTGTGGTTACGGTGACTATCTCAAAGCTGACATTGGGAAAGACCTCTCGTCGGATCAGCATAATGCTGACGATCCCCACCAGGATCACAAAGATAGTGAACAGGTCGACGAAGACGCGTTTGTCGACGAAAAAGGCAATCAGTCGGTTCATTTGTTTTCGGACCGCTCCAAATTATCGAGGTATTTGTTCAGGGCACCGGTAAGGCGAAGCACTTTCCATGCGGCTAGGCGCACTTGTGTTTGCGCCAAGTTCAACATTTGCTCGGCCTGGGTTGCATCCCCACCAGCCATAATCACTTGGAGTGTGCCTGCGCGCCCAATTTGAAAACGTTCTTCCTCGAGCTCTTCGCGCTTGTGCTGGTTCTCTGCAACGACAGCCAACCAGTCCCGGCTCCGCTGGAGCCGCTGTAGGGTCAGGCAACCATTTGCCCAGTCGACTTTGCCCATATCGCGCGCCTGCTGCGCCATCGCGTCCGCCCGAATCTGATTCACAACGGCTTCAGTGTGAGCGGCTTTCTCGGCAGTCAAGCCAATCGGATAGCGAAAGGTGATGCCGGCTGCATATCGGGGGTATTGCAAATTGAAAAAATCCCAAGTGGCAGCGGAGTTGGGGTCGATGCGATTGGCTCCGAGCGACAGTCCCAGGTCGAGCGACGGTTGGTAGTCAGACTTTGCTTTCTCCAGCGCGAACTGTGCAGAATCCCGCATGGCATCGGCGATCCTTATCGCCGAAGTCGTTTTGGGCTCCGCATTCAAAGTAGACTTGTTGCCACATTCACGCAGTGCCTGGGTGATGGGAGCATCCAGTTTCATCGGAATTTCGGCGGGGTCGATACTGGCCCACTGCTCCGGAAGCTTCAGGGTGGTGAGCAGTGTGCGCCACAAGTCGCCCAGATCTTGCTCGTCTTGCTCCAGTTGCAGCTGCGCATTGGTTTTTGCCGATAGAACTTGAATCCGGTCAGGTGCTTCCGCGGTCCCGCGCTTAAGTTTGATATTGATGATTTTGAGGAGGCGCTCTTGTCGCTCTAGGTTTTTCCGGGATGCGGCTACCCGAGCTTGTGCTGCCCAGGCCTGGTAGTACAAGCCTCCTAGCTGAAGAAACCATTCTTCTCGGTTTTGCTCAAACGCCGCTTGGTTCGCCACGGTCTGCTGCTCAGCAGACTTCAGTCCTGCCTTAGTCGACGCTCCCAAAAAGTTTCGCCATAGGCTTTGAGAAAGCGTGAGGGCGCCGCGCGTCTCAGTAAAGGGGGGGATGGGCGAACCGGAAAGCGTCAGTTCCGTGCGACCGTGAGAAAGCGAGAGCGCGACGTGCGTCCCTGTAGTGAACAGGGTGGAAGCTCCCAAAGAGTACTTCGTGCCCTGGGTGCGGCTCGGCATGAAAATGATTTGGGGTTGTGTGCGATCGTCCTGCCATTCTAAGCCCGCTGTGAGCTGTGTAGAAAGAGATGATTCGGCGCGCAACTGAACGGTATTTGCTGCGTCTTTTTGAACTTTCAGGGCGCGGTAGTTGTCGGAGCTGGCGATGGCGCGCCCTAGCACCAAATCCAGAGTAAGAGCCTTCTCAGGAATCATATTCAAAAAAGCCTGAGCGTCGGGGGGAAGCGTAGCTTGGCCTACTTGACTCCAACCCAAGACAAGAATCCAAATGGTAAGTGATTTTGAGTTCATAGTGAGAGCGTTAATGTTATCGGGCGTTTTCTTCAAAAGCAAAAGGCCGGAAGCGGGGAGCTGAAGGCCCTTACTGGGTGCGTTGGACGCGGGTTACAGAGATGACGCCTTTGACTCCCTCTAAGGAGGAAATGACTTTTCGCAAGGAGGGAAGGTCGGTGATCGAAATAGAGAAAGTGCAAACCGCCTTCTTATCTTTCGTAGTCCCAATCTGGGCTTTGGCAATATTGACCTTCTGATCCCGAATCGTTTCAGACAAGTCGGCAAGCAACCCTGGACGATCTTCGGAGACCACCCGGATTTTCACCTCGCGACGATCTTGTTTGGAATGATCCCATTCAATGTCCACCAACCGATGGGGATCGGAGTCAAAGATCTTGGGGCACTTTCTGGCATGGACGCTGATGCCGCGTCCGCGTGTGATGAACCCAATGACCGAATCTCCCGGAACAGGATTGCAGCAGCGGGCAAAGCGCACCAGCAGATCTTCTACGCCTTTAACGGTAATGGCGGTGCGCTTGCTGCTCGCCGCGCCCTTGGCCGCATCGAACATGCGTTGCAAAGGGCCGGAGGGTTCCTTCGTTTCAGCAACCTTGGGGGAAATCTTGGTGATGACTTTGGCAATGGATAATTTGCCGTAGCCTACTGCCGACAGAAGGTCGTCGACAGATTTAAGCGTAAAACTCTCGGCAATTTTACTGAGTGTGCCATCTTTCGTAGCACTCTTAACGGTGAGTTTAAGTTTCTTAAGCTCTCGCTCAAGCATCGACTCGCCGAGGGATTTACTTTTCTCGAACTCTTCCACTTTGATGTACTGGCGGATTTTGTTCTTCGCGCGCGAAGTATGAACGATCTTCAGCCAGTCTTTGTTGGGGCGCTGAGTAGGGGAAGTCAGGATGGAGACGGTATCTCCACTCTTCAGGGTGTACTTCAGCGGTACGAGCTTGCCTTCGACTTTGGCCCCGATGCAGCGGTGCCCTAAGTCAGTGTGGATAGCGTAAGCAAAATCAAGCGGTGTGGCGCCGAAGGGAAAGGACAAAAGCTGTCCCTGGGGTGTGAAAATGTAAACTTCTTCAGCGAAGAGGTCGAGCTTCACCGACTCGAGAAATTCCGAGGGGTCCGAAAGATCCCGGTTCCACTCCATGAGGCGATTCAACCAAGCGAAAGTCTTTTTATCTTTGGGGGAAATGCCAGCTTCTTTATAAGCCCAGTGCGCGGCGATGCCTTTCTCCGCAGTTTCATCCATTTCTTGCGTGCGAATCTGAATCTCAATGCGTTCACCGTCGGGTCCGAACACCGTTGTGTGCAAACTTTGGTAGAAGTTTTCTTTCGGCATGGCGATGTAGTCTTTGAACCGCCCGGGAATGGGTGTCCAGAGAGAGTGGACGATGCCCAGTGCGCCGTAACATTGTTCAATGGTCGTGACGATGACGCGAAAGCCCGTGATGTCGTACACCTGATCGTAAGACAAGCCGCCTTCTTCCATTTTCTTGTGGATACTGAAAAAATGTTTCGGGCGGCCAGTCACCAAGCCATGTTCTTGCCCATGGTCTTTGAGCGCGGCCTCTATCATCTCCTGCACCTTGGTTGTGTAGGACTCGCGCTCTTTCATCTTTTTGGCGACGTTGGTGACGAGCTTGTAATAGACCTCTGGTTTGGTGAACCGGAGTCCGAGATCTTCGAGCTCTCGCTTGAGTTCACTTAAGCCCAATCGGTTCGCAATCGGCGCGTAAATGTCCAAAGTCTCTGCCGCAATCAAGGCTTGTTTTTCGGGAGGTAAGTGTTGCAGCGTGCGCATGTTGTGAAGACGGTCCGCAAGTTTGACTAAGATGACACGAATATCTTTCGCCATGGCCAAGATCATCTTGCGAAAATTTTCCGCCTGCTTTTCTTCGCTCGTATGGAAGGTGATCTTACTGATCTTCGTGAGTCCGTCGACGAGACCTGCTATTTCAGCGCCGAAATTCTTTTGAATTTCCTCGACCGTGGTGACGGTATCTTCCACCGTGTCGTGTAAAAGGCCCGTGGCGACCGTCACGGTATCAAGCTTGTAATCGGCGAGAATTTTCGCCACTTCCATAGGGTGGAGGATGTAGGGTTCGCCGCTCGATCGCTTTTGCCCCGTGTGCAAAGAGCGAGAGAACTCGTACGCTTTACGAATGAGCGCCAAATCCGCTTTCGGGTGGTTGCGGGTGACCCTAGTCAGAAGATCTTCGATGCTGGGTTCGCCGGGGGGAGCCTGGTTTGCCTTAGGGCTCACAGACACTCCCTTTCCACTATCGCTCGGAGTTGGCTGTACGCGCTTTCCAGTTCGTCGTTGACTATTCGGTAGTCGAACTTCGTGCTCCATTGCAGCTCATTGTAGGCGTTGCGCAAGCGCGTTTCAATAGACTGCGAGCCCTCGCTCTTGCGGTTGCGAAGGCGTGCTTCGAGAACCTCCATGCTGGGCGGCTCGATAAATACAAGCACAGTCCGGTTGGCGTACTGCTTCTTGAGGTTCATCGCGCCCTGGACATCGATGTCGAACAGGATGTGCTTGCCCGACTTTAGGCAGCTGTCGATAACACTACGGTCGGTGCCGTAGCGCTTGCCGTGAACGTCTGCCCATTCGGCAAAGTCCCCTCGGTCAATTTTTTCCTGAAACGCTTGCGGCGTCACAAAGTGGTAGTGTTTTCCTTCGGTTTCATAGGGGCGCTGCGGGCGGGTCGTCGTTGATATCGATAAGGCGATGCGGGGGTTTTCCTGAATGAGGCGTTCGCAAAGCGTGGTCTTGCCCGCCCCGCTGGGGGCTGACACGATGAGCAGCCGTGGTTGTGGTGCGGTAACCAAACCTGCTTTCTCCTCATTCAACAATTTCCCCTCCCTCCAACTCCAGTGCAGCCGTATTTCTCGACTGTGCCTCGAGTAGGCGGTCATTCAGCGTTTGAGGCGCCAGCGCCGAAAGAACCACGTGCTGTGAGTCCATCACGATGAGAGAGCGCGTTTTGCGACCTGCAGTCGCGTCGACCAACATATTGGCCTGAACGCTCTTGTCCCGCATACGCTTTGTCGGTAAGGACCCTGACTCCAGAATGGCAATAATCCTTTGTGGGAACACAAAGTTACCATAACCGACGTTTACGCCCCCGCGGCGTGACGCACCATCCCAGCCCTTCTGATTATTCGACATTTTGCACCTGTTCCCTTAGCTTCTCGATCGCAGTTTTCGCATCCACGGCAACCCGGGACAGGGTTAGGTCATCCGCCTTGGACGCAATAGTATTGGTCTCTCGAAGAAGCTCCTGGGTTAAAAAGTCGAGTTTTCTCCCCACCGGACCCGGGACCTCGAGAAGCCTGGAAAACTCCTCCAAGTGGGCCTCGAAGCGCTGCACTTCTTCGGCGATATCTGACTTGTCTGCCAGCAGGGCCACCTCCATCTCGAGCCGCTGAGCATCCACGGGTGCGGATAAGTTCCACTGCTGCACCCGCTTTATTAGTCGCTCCCGGATAAGCGTAGGTTGATTCACGGCTGCCTGCTTCCATTGCTGATGGAAGCCCTTTAGGTCGGCCAAGATTAGGGCCAAGGCTTTTCCGGTTTGGGTGCCCTCGCGCAGGCGATCTTGGGAGAGGGCCTCACAGGCCTTTTCCAAGAGGGAACGCAAACTTGGGCTAAAGGCCACGGCCTCCTTGGGCTCTTCGACGGTGAGAAAGACTTTTCCGGTTCGCTCCAGCATTTCTAAGGAGGGAGTCTCAGTGGTTCCAAAGCGTGTGGCAAGAAGCTGACAGGCTTCGATGAGACTCTGGGCTGCACCCAGATCCACTCGGTATTGGATGCCGCTTTGAATGGCCTCTTTGGAGGTTGCCGCCTTGATTCGGACGGAAACCTCGAGTGAGCCGCGTTGAACGCAGCCGCGTAGCACTTCGGCAAAGGAAGACTCCAAAGCTGAGAGCAGGGGAGGGAGGCGAAAACGCATATCAAGGTACCGATGATTCACGCTTTTGATTTCGAAGCTGTATTGAAAGCCATCGAGTGTGGCGTCGGCACGGCCAAATCCCGTCATAGATTGCATGCTATTCTCCCAGCGCCGATCGCAAATTGGAAATCTCCAGCTCGACCCTGGGCAGATCGCCCGAGTCGATAAAACGCACTTCGGGGTCAGAGCGAAGCCACGTCATTTGCCGCTTAACCAGCCGGCGCGTGTTCTCGTTGATTTCCTGTTCGAGCTTGCCTTCAGGCAGATCGCCGCGCAGAAAGCGACTCGCTTCTTTGTACCCAATACTCTCCAGTGGTTTGGCTCCCGCATGCTTGTCCATGAGTGATCTGACTTCGTCGACGAGACCTGCTTTCAGCATGTGGCTCGTTCGAAGCGCAATGTTGGTGGCCAAGCGTTTGCGAGAGACCGCCATGGCATACTTAATCCATACCCACTTCGCATCCAAGCCCTCGCTAGGTTTCAAAGTGCTCGGCTTCTTGCCCGACCGCACCATCGCTACCGCTCGAACGAGTCGATACTCGTCATTTTGATGAATGCTTTGTGCGGCATCCGGATCCGCTTTCGCCAAGGTCTCATGCATTTTGGCGGTGTCGAGTAAGTCCTCTGTGGTGAACTCTTCGGTGATGGAATCCAGCAAAGCGTCGTCATAGCCGCCGGTCGGATACATCCCATTTTGAAGGGCGCGCAAATAAAAGTAACTGCCGCCGACCAAGATGGGCACCTTGCCCCTGCTGCCAATCGCTTCAATGGCGTTACGAGCGCTGGCCACGAAATCAAAGGCATTGAACTCGGCTTCCGGATTGAGCAAGTCTAGGCAATGGTGGGCAATCGCAGCTTGCTCTGCGGCGCTGGGTTTGGAGGTTCCGACATCAAACCCCTTGTAGACGGTAGTGGAGTCCACGCAGACGATTTCGCCACCGAGCTTTTGTGCCAGTTGAAAAGCAAACGCGGATTTACCTGAAGCGGTGGGTCCAATAATAGCTATGCAAAGCGGGCGTGTGGCCATTGTTTAGTTCTACTTCCTTTCGAAGTGTTTTTCGATTGCTTGAAAATCCATGCGCAACGCGACCGGCCTCCCATGAGGGCACGTCCAGCCTTGCTCGATGCGATCCAAGGAGGACAAGAGCGATTCGGCTTCGAAGCGACTCATGGCCTGCCCCGCGCGAACCACCGAGTGGCAGGCAATCGTGGCAAGAAAGGGCCGGATAGCCCGGGCAGCTTGGCTTTGTGCCGCTTCCCCTGGGTCACGAAGGGCGCGCAAGGTGGTGATTACCAGGTGCTCGGCTTGCTCTTCACGGATGTATTCCGGCAAAGACTTTATCGCCCAATCCCCGTCTCCATAGGCCTCGACCCCAAGGCCTAGAATACTGAGAGATTCTTGGTTCTCTTCGAGTAGGGGTACCAGGTCGGACGGGATGCGCAAAATTCGAGGGATAAGCAGCTGCTGGGTGATGAGCGATTGACTACTGTGTTTGACTAGCAATTCTTCAAAGCGCAGTTTTTCGTGAAGCGCATGTTGATCTACGACAAATACGCCGCTTTCGTCTTCGCATACCAAGTAAGCCGCCTTTGCCTGGCCAAGGTACTTCAATCGCCGCACCGTCGGTGGGTGGGTCGGGCTTGCCGTTCGGGTGTCTTCTTCGAGCAGCGAGGGTTGATAGCTCGGCACTTGAGCTGCCACCCTATCCGCCAGCGGCTCTGCCAAAAGGTGACGGGCACCTTTTGGGGACTCAATGACACCAGTTGGAGGGATGGACTCAGAAGCCGCCGAAGCGCCGGGGCTTATCGGGCGTGCGGAAGGTTGGAGTGAAATGGCTTTGCGAACGGCAGCGCAGAGCCATCCATAAAGCGTTTCTTGGCGCAGGCACCGGACTTCGGTCTTTTGCGGGTGGACGTTCACATCTACCCAGTCTTTTCGAATCTCCAGATACAAAACCCCACTTGGATCGTGGTGGGGTCCAAGCGTAGATGCATAAGCCTGTCGAACGGCGGCGAGCAGGCCTCGGTTTTTTACCGGTCGTCCATTGATAAAAAGCAGCAGTTCCCCGCGGTCGCTGGTTAAGTCGCCCGGCGACAGATACGCTTCCAACATCAAGTCGTCATTGGTTTCCTGGACAAGAAGGGGTGTCCAGCGCCATCCGAAAACTTCCTGGATTCGGCTGGTGCGAGTCGGGGCGACAAACGAATGCACCAGACGATTCTGGTGATGCAGGTAGAACGCGACTTGCGGATTTCCCGCAGCAATCTCATGGACGACGCGAGAACAGTGGGAAAACTCAGTGCCTACGGATCTCAAAAATTTCTTTCGCGCCGGAACGTCTTCAAACAGGTGCCGCACGGTCAGCGCGGTTCCCACTTTGGCGCCGACGGGCCTGGGGTCCCCGAGCCGGTCGCCTCGGCGCACCGTAACTTGCAGCGCACTTTGGGCGTCGCGAGTGCGGCTACGCAATTCCACTTCGGCAACCGATGCAATGCTGGCGAGTGCTTCTCCCCGAAAGCCGAAGGTGCCAATGGATTCTAGGTCGGCGGCCTGACGGATCTTGCTGGTGGCGTGGCGCTCAAGGCAAAGCAGGAGGTCTTCTGGATGAATGCCCGAACCATCATCAATGATACTGATTTCTTTCATTCCGCCATCCACCAGCAGGATATCGATACGCCGGGCCCCCGCATCGAGGCAGTTCTCAAGGAGTTCCTTCACCACGCTCGCGGGTCGCTCCACCACCTCGCCCGCAGCAATCTGGTTAATCAGATGGTCGGGAATCCGGGCGACTCTATTCAAGGGTGGGGCTTCAAGGTACGTTGACGGCATGGGTCCCTTCGAACGTTTTAAGAAAACGAATGGCATGAAGATAGTCTTCCCTCGATTCCCCCGTCAAACCGGCACAGGCTCTCGCCCGAGGGGTACAGCCACGAGTGGGGTACGCGCCGACGCCTATGGAATGGCGTTGCTTGTGGCTGCGACTCTGTCCTTTTCGCTGATGTCGCTGCTGGTTCGCATGGCGAGCAGCCATTTTCGAGCCGACACCCTGGTTTTCACTCGAAGCGTACTTCAAGCGCTGGTTATTTTGCCCTGGGTGGGAAGCTTTTGGCCGGCCAAAGGCCATTTGCTCAAAACGGTCCGCGTGCATTTTGTCCGCGGAGCCATTGGGATTTGCGCGATGTGGATGATTTACTTCGCGTTGGGAAAGATCCCACTCATCATGTGCAGTCTTCTCACCATGACATCGGTGCTGTGGGCCGCTTTGCTCGCACGTTTTTTTTTGGAAGAGCGACAAGGCAAGCGCAGACTTCTCTTTGCCAGCATAGCCTGTTTAGGCGTTGTGATCTTGCTGGCTCCTGGAGAGGATTTTGCGGGTTACTCCCTTCCGCTCGTCGGAGTGTCTGCTGCTTTGCTGGGAGGGGCGTTTATGGGCGGCGCGCAGACGATGATTCGCCTCTTGCGGCGCACGAAGGGCACGCTCGAAATCGTTTTCTGGTTTGGCGTGTTTGGGGCGGTTCTCATGTTGCCCCCCTTTCTGGTATCGCCCGAGATTCCGGCTACGCTTGAGGAGTGGGGGTACATCGGGGGAGTCGCCGCCTTTGCCATCGGTGGGCAAATGCTCATGACCACGGGGTACCGTTACACTTCGGCGCTTCTGGGGAGTGTTTGCATGTTGGTCGGGAACTTCTGGAACCTCGGTCTGGGCCTTCTGATTTTGGACGAGGTGCCACCGCTGCACTTCTGGATGGGTGGGACCGTGATGGGTGCTAGCCTTTTGTGCTTGCTTCTCACGCCCCCGCGTCAAGCCGTGTCGAAAGTTTCGACAGTCGGTGTACAAGGTTTAGACGGGTCACCAAAGGCGTAAGTTTTCAGCGACTTAAAGGTGCCGGTTTGCGCACGGTCTCGACACTGTCCAAGATTTGGACAGTAGTGCCGCCCCCCGCAAATCAAGAACAATCGCATAACTAGCCGTAATAATAGCTGTATTCTGCTTGTCCACAAGCTGGCACTGCACTTGCTCTAGTCGGTCACGTCTTAATCAGGGGTACATAGGGGAAAATAAGCGTTCGTGGGGACGAAGCGCTTGGATGCTTGGGGTTGGGCCGCGTTGGGGAACGCGCGCTCAATCCCGCAAAATGGGGACTGCCTCCCAATGCATAGGCAGAACGTCTTTAATCAATGCGCCTACGTTGAACGCTTCCGCTGCCGGCAAGGTCCGCAGCCGACAGTCCGGGCGCTGCTACTGCGCCTTGAGGGCAACCGTGGCCACCGCATCCGCTGACATTTCTATCGACGAAACCGCCGGGATTGAGTTGTGACAAGTTGCCGCCATTTGCGAATTGGCCAAGTCCGTCTCGCGTGACGAGGTTCCCATTGGCGTCCACGAAGTTGGATTGTCCGTTGCCCAGGCCTATGGCGTCAAAATCGCCCGGGCGTTGTCCGCCGACGATTCCCTGACCGTTTCCAAGAAGACCATTGCCTAACTGAAGCCTGAGTTCGAGCTCGCGCGCCAATTCATCGTTGAGTAGCTGCTTATCCTGAAGGTCTTGATTGACTTGAGAGGGCGGCGGCGGTGGCCGCCTTTTGCCCCCCATTTTACCGCCCTTGGGCATAGATCCGCAGGCCGTGATAAAGATCACCGCCATTGCTAGACTGAGCACCTCAAGACGGACGAGCCGCTTCTCTTTTGACCGCATAACCCCACTCCCACGATTGCAGGCAAGTAGTATCCAAGTTCTGTACCAGGTGACTAGGCACGCGTACACGCGGGGTGGACGTCAAACCTTGGGACCTTTGAAGAAGCTGTCGACGGCAGTGACGAAAGAGGGCACGGTCACTGCCTCTTGCATTGGGATACCAGTTTCTCAAGTTTCTCGGAAAGGACTCGCTTACAGACGTTAAAGTACGATTCATCGGCACGGAAACCGTATTTCGCCTGAAGGGTGAGTGGAGCGGTGTCGTGGCCGCTGCGAGAAGCGACTATTTTTTTGCCTGGGTAGTCCGATCGTTTGAAGCAGTCCACAATGTGGCCGACGCTATCTTCACCAAACCATGAACATTTTTTAAAAGCATTGATGGGGGCTGTCTCGCGATACAACGGCTTGGGATTTCCTTGTTCGTCGAACTTGTAAAAGCTATGGCATCCCACCTCGCGCATTTCGAGCTCGGTCATGTGCATTACCGATAAGCGGTCGCATTGACGTGTTTCGAAAAAGAATGCGTTCTTGGGTCGTGAATCGAAAAGCTCCCTAAACCAAACCAGGTCGAAGTTGAGCACAATGAGTAGCACCGCAATCGCCGCATGAGCGCTCAAGCGAAAGGCACGCGGGGCATGGTCGAGAAAATGAACGGCAATCAGAACTACCCAAACCAGTAGCTGGATGCCAATAAGGAGCACGATTGCACCCGCTGCGGGGACGAACAAAAATACGGCGGAACATTCGTTTGTGCGTGTAAACAGGCAGAAGAACACCGGGAGCGCCGCTAAAACACCAAGGACTGTGTCCATAGTGAGGCAGCGAGCGAAGTATCGGCAGCTCTTCTTGCGGAGCGAAAAGGAATGAAACGTAAGAGCCTTCTTGGTGAAGGGAAAGTAGACAATCAAGAAAGGAAGACATGCTGCAAATACCCATAGCCAGGGGTCGACCGAGCCGGCAAACACCAGGCGGGAAACCAGAAGAGCGCAGAAGAACAAATATCCTAGCCGCTTTGCTATTGAGTACGTCACAAGTGAAAGTTTAGCGCAGGAGCGGAAGTAGTTCATCAAACAATCTGGAACTCAGTCTAAGGTTCCAATGTAGGTCAGTCGCGCAATTTTCCGGACCGTGCTGGGCCCGTATCCAGTGAAGCTGCCGCCCACTAACACTTTGCCGTCGCTTTGAAGTGAAAGCGCATTGACCGAACCGTTTAGTCCTGAACTGGTGGGGGCAAAACTTGTATCGAGACTACCATCGGCATTGAGTCGCGCTACACGCGGTGTGGATGTCCCATCGTAAGTGGAGAACGACCCTCCGATTAGGATTTTGCCATCGTTTTGAAGTGCAAGCGCGGAGACGCTGAGGTTTAGTCCTGAGCCAGTGAGAGCAAAGCTCGTATCTAGACTACCGTCGGAATTCAGACGCGCCACACGCGGTGCGGATGTCCCATCGTAAGTGGAGAACGCTCCACCCACCAAAACCTTGCCGTCGCTTTGAAGCGAAAGCGCATTGACCGAACCGTTTAGTCCTGAGCCGGTGGGAGCAAAACTTGTATCGAGACTGCCATCGGCATTGAGTCGCGCTACACGCGGGGCCGAGGTACCGTCGTACAGTGCGAACTGCCCGCCTACCAGAACCTTGCCATTGCTTTGAAGCGAAAGCGCCGAGACGGTGTTGTTTAGTCCTGAGCCTGTGGGCGCAAAGCTGTTGTCGACGCTCCCGTCGGCGTTGAGCCGCGCCACGCGCGGTTCGGAGGTTCCGTTGTACAATGTGAACGCTCCCCCCACCAAACACTTGCCATCGCCTTGAAGCAAAAGCGCCCGGACATCGTTGTTCAATCCTGAGCCCGTGGGCGCAAAACTGGTATCGAGACTACTATCGGCGTTAAGCCGCACCACGCGCGGTGCGGCGGTTCCGTTGTACAATGTGAATGCTCCGCCTACCAAAACCTTGCCATCGCTTTGGAGCAACAGCGCTGAGACGTCGTTGTTCAATCCTGATCCCGTGGAAGCGAAACCGGTATCTAGGCTACCGTCTAGGTTCAAGCGCGCCACATAGGGCCGTGCGGTTCCGCTATACTCAGTGAAGTCCCCCCCTACGATTGCCTTGCCGTCGCTTTGCAGAGATAGTGCTTCGACTAAATTATTCAAACCGGCGCTAGCAGGCGCAAAAGTGTCGTCGAGGCTACCATCGACATTGAGGCGGGCCAAATGCGGCGTTGAGGTTCCGTTGTAGGAAGTGAACTCTCCCCCCACCAAAACTTTACCGTCGCTCAGAAGTGATAGCGTATAAACGCGTTCGTTAAACCCAGTGCCGGTAGGCGTGAAGCTGGTGTCGAGGCTACCATCGGCATTCAGGCGTGCCACGCGGGGACAGGAAGTCCCGTGATAGGAAGTGAACCACCCTCCCACTAACACTTTGCCATCGCTCTGGGCGGAAATGGCGTAGACCCGATTGTCTAATCCCAAGCCAACGGTTGCAAAGCTTGCATCGAGGCTACCATCGGCATTCAACCGCGCCACATGACGGGCTAAAGTTCCATCATAGGAGCTGAAACTCCCTCCTACCAGAACCTTGCCGTCGCTTTGAAGAAAGATGGCATTAACTTCACCTGCGAGCCCTGAGCCGACTTGTGCAAAGCTCGTGTCGAGGCTTCCATTGGCATTTAGCCGCGCTACATGAGGTCTCGTCGTCCCGTCAAAAGAGGAGAAATCTCCCCCCACCAACACTTTGCCATCGCTTTGGAGAGACAGGGCATTCGCATCGAGATTGAATCCTGAGCCGGTAGGTACAAAGCTCGTATCAATACTCCCGTCGACATTGAGGCGAGCCACCCGCCCTCTGGTCGCTCCGTTGTAGGAAGTGAATGGCCCCGCTGCCAACACTTTTCCATCGCTCTGAGTGGTAAGTGCCTCGGGCCAAGCGCTTAGACCCGAGCCGGTTTGTATAAAGCTCGTGTCGAGGCTTCCGTCGGCATTCAAGCGCGCTACTCCGGGGCGTGAGGTTCCATCGTAGTCCAGGAAATACCCGCCAACCAGGAGCTTGCCATCACTTTGGATCGATAGCGCATAGACTTCTGCGTTGAATCCTGAACCCGTGGGCGCAAAACTCGTATCCAAAGTACCGTCGGCGTTCAGGCGAGCGACGTAGTTTTGGGTTGAGTCGTCGTACGAAATAAACCTGCCCCCTATGAAACTGCTTCCGCTTGAGTCCACTACGAGAGTTTCTACGGGGTTATTTGGCCCCGTGGATCCATCATATCCCCTGTAAAAAACCGTTAGAGGCTCAGTTGCAGCAGCCAGTCCCGTGGCTTCGGAAGTAGAAGCGGTCAGGGAAACCGCGCCCTCTACGTCAGCTCGAAAGAAAAAAACGACTTGGGGGGAGAGAGGGCTTAAGACGAAAACAGAAGTTTCTTCTGCGCTATTGTAAGTCTGGCAGCTTTGTAAACTGCTATAGAGCACTACACCGCTCGAAGCGGTAACACTGATGCTGGCATTTACTTCGAGCATGGATTTGCCGGCGGCATCGACTGCACTCAGTGTGACGGGATAACAATCGTTTTTTCGAAGTGTAAGACCGTCCAATCCGGAAAGGAGCAGCCGGGGCGTGCTTAAAGCACACCCACCGCTCGTGGCCCCAGCGCCCACGCAAAGGCCGACGCCGCAGCCACCGGTGATCGCCATGGCGCAAAGCCCTATCACAGGAAGCAGAAAGCGGGTCACGTAACCCGTCGATGGCTTGTTGATCACTGGGTACATTTGAGTGGTCTCAGATTGATCGGTATCTTCGATAGGTTAGAGCAACATCATGTCGGAATTATGTTCAATAACCGCACCCGAGTGGCCTCGAGTTTCCTCATTGAAAACGCTACTTTCGACGGTGTGCATAATGCGAGGTGCGAGATCGTTGCCTCATAATCCTTGTTACTAGACACGGATTAACCCCTCGGAAGGAGGAGCGAATGAGCAACGATCTCAAGCAGCAG
>JBGTAN010000039.1:0-19852 GCA_041749855.1 Bdellovibrionota bacterium | reverse complement strand
AACTTGGGGGACATCTCAAACGCAACGGATCACCAGGCTGGATGACCATTGCTCGGGGCTACGAACAAATTTTATGGGCCGAAGTAGGCTGGAGAATGGCCATGCAAAGCACTCCACAAGGATATGATCAATGATATGTCCTGGGGACATGCGGGATCTTATGTCCTGGGGACAGTTCACTGGAAGACTTCATCAGGTTCTACCTCCCTCGAGGGAGGTAACATCTCCCGGGAGACGTTGCCCCGGCACCTTTCAAGCTTGAACATCACTCTCAATGATCCCGCCGCGACAAATAGTGACAACTTCGGCTATCCGGTCGCGAACTGAACCCCCGCCAACTTAGGCAAGTTTCCAAGAAGTAATCGCGAGAAGTAGCCAACCGGCCATGAGAGTAAGTCCGCCGATAGGCGTGATAGCGCCCCACCAACGCGCACCGGTAAAAACAATCAGGTAAAGCGTTCCGCTGAAGATAAGACTCCCCACAAGGAAACACACTCCTGCGTAGAAAAATCCCGAAGAGGGGCGAATTAGAAGCAAAATGCCGGCCGCCAGCGCTGCTAAGGCATGGAGCATTTGATACTGCGTCCCGGTTTTAAAGATTTCCAGCGAAGCTGCATCCAGTGACTCCCGCAACGCATGCGCCCCGAAGGCACCCAATGCCACGGATAGCAGTCCGGAGAAAGCGGCTAGCGGCAAAACCGAGTTTGTCATGATCGCTACGCTACTTCAGACAGCCGCTTCTTCAACGGTTTTTTCAAGGGTACGCGGGCGAGCATGCTGCTGCTGCTGCTGATACCAGCGTACGGTTCGTTCGATACCCGCCTCAAAGGAGGTGGTGGGATTAAAGCCAAACAGCGCTTTGGCTTTCGAGTTGTCGACGCAGCGACGGGGCTGACCATTCGGCTTTGAATGGTCCCATCGCAAATGCCCTTTGAAGCCAGTGGCAGCAGCGATTACTTCTGCAAGGTCTAGAATCGAAATCTCGTCCCCCGTGCCCAAATTTACTGGAGCCGGATCATTGTGGAGTTCAGCGGCCCGCAGGATGCCTTCCGCCGCATCTTCGACATACAGAAACTCTCGCGTTGCACTTCCATCGCCCCACAGCGTGATTTCACCGTCGCCGCGACGCACTGCCTCGGTGCATTTGCGAATGAGAGCAGGGATCACGTGCGACTTCTCCAGATCAAAATTGTCGCGCGGTCCGTACAAATTCACGGGCAAGAGAGAAAGCGCGTTGAAGCCGTACTGAGCCTTGTAGGATTCGGCTTGGACGATCATCATCTTTTTGGCCAGGCCATAGGGCGCATTGGTTTCTTCGGGATAGCCAATCCAGAGATCCTCTTCCTTGAAGGGCACCGGAGTAAACTTGGGATACGCACAGATAGTTCCAACCCCCACAAACTTCTCGACTCTCTGCAGCCGCGCGACTTCCATCAACTGCAAGCCCATCATCGCGTTGTCATAAAAGAAAGAGCCCGGGTTTTTCTGATTGGCACCAATACCACCGACGACAGCAGCCAAATGCAAGACGACCTGAGGACGCGCCTCTGCAAAAAGACGATCAATAGCCACTCGCTCGCGCAAGTCATACTGTGCCGAGCGCGGCACGCATACTTCAGCGCCGCTCGCGCGGAGCTTTTCTACCAGATAGGAGCCAAGAAAACCTGCACCACCGGTCACTACGACACGCTTGCCATTCCAGTTCACGGCTGGCCTCTTTTGTGGAAAGGTACGGGGAATCCCGAGGCCTAAAGAATATCATGCCCGGTTGTTTGAACGGAGATGAAAAATGGATACTGCAAAAGCGATCGGAAACCGTTGGAGCCCCAGAGAGTACACATCCGAGTCCTTTCCTGACGCGCAGCTTCGCGAGATTTTTGAGGCGCACCGCGCCGCTCATTCATGCTTTAACGAGCAACCCTGGCGCTATCTGTTTGCAAAGAAGAACGCGGGTGCACCGCGCGAACAGCTTGAAGCGTTACTTGATGAAGGCAATGCTTTTGCAAAGCAGGCGTGGATCTTGGGTCTTACCGTCGCCGCTCGGGACTTTAAGAAAACGGGAAAACCAAACCGTCATAGTGGGCACGATTTAGGCGCTGCTTCTGCGCTGATGTCGCTCCAAGCGTTCAGCATGGGAATATCCATGCGGTTCATGGCGGGATTTAATTTGGAAGCTGCGCGCAAAATCGTCGGAGCGGAGCATGAGCCGTATGCGATGTTCGTCATGGGTGTGAAATCTCCCGACTTGGAAGTCCCAATCCGAACTCGCAATGATCTCTCCCACTCTGTATTTGAAAACACTTGGGGAAAACCCTGGAAGGGCTAGTTGAAGATATCCGCTCGGGGCGGGATCCAGGGCGGCATCCACCCCCGACAGGCGTCTCGGTCCGCGGTTGCCTCTAGCTCGGCAAAGCCCAGGCCGGGTTCAAAGTCATAGCGAACATCCCCCGCCCAGGTCCGGTTTTCTTCTTCCTGAACAAAAGGCGCGCGCGCGAAACGCAAGACGCCTTCCCATTCGCAGGAATACTCCCGGTAGACTTTCATGTCGGTGATAGAGGCCAAGTGCTGACCCTCCCACCGAAACTGAGGGCCCCAGGTGTCACCCACCGGACTGAATTTCACGGTTGTAGTGCCCTCCCCTCGAGGATTTGGACAGCTTGCTGCTTGAACCACTTTGGGAAACGGAGCAAATATACCGCGCCTCACCCGGTAGCGACTGGAGGGATCGGAAAGCGTCTCAACCGTAATCACCTGCCAGCAAAATGGGTTCGCAGGAAAGGGAGAGAGAATTACATCGTGCAACTTCGAGGAAGGATGCATCTCCGCATTGGCGTTAGCCACCTGCGTTTTGGCTACGCGAGACACCAAGCTGAAACTCGTAACAATGAGCAGAGCAAGGACAAGCGAAAAGTCCGCGCGCCACTTCGGCTTTGCACGATAGCCAACCGCCAGAACACCCACCGCAAAGACGGTGTAGAACAATGCGGAATACCAACGAACGAAGGGAACCATCCAGATGAGAGTCAGCAAGGCGACAAAAAAGACTTCACCGACCCACTTGTAGGCGCGGCGTTTCATCGCAAAATAGGCGACCGGAAAAAGCGTCGCTAATAGTAGCGGCTCGATAATGAAGAGCGTGTCGCCATAGACCCACCCGTTCCAAAAAGGCCAGAAGGGATGCACGCCGTAATTATTCGCAAAATCGCTGACGATATGCAGAACAGGGCTCCCCAGAGCCACGGCCCAAACCGCACGCGTGTCCCACGCTAGCAGTTTCTTTCCCAAACGCTTTTTGAGGTAGCGCTGGGCAAACCAACCTACGACCACGCCCACCGCCAACGCGAACAGAAGCGTATGCGTATGTCCACGGTGGTGCAGTAGGTACCCCAATCGTCCCGGCAAGGCCAGGGCGGCATAGAGCATGTCACCGTCGGGGAAATTATTCCCGACGATAGCGACCACCCACAGAACCATCCTCAACGTCGGTGCCACGGTAGGCTTTTTGAGCGATGGAGAGCGATGATAAACGCACTCCGCCACCGTGATGCCGATCAAGGAGTGCGTCAGGTTGTCCATTGGAGAATTGTGTCACGACTCCCAAAAGGTGCCTATCTACTTTTCGCCGAATGGAACCCGAAACCCTCTTAGAGGCTACCGGTGGTGGGATCAGAGATGCCCAGTACACACTGGGTTAGCTCCCGATCGAGAAACGAAAAGCAGCTATAGTTCTGGCCTGCTTTGAGAAGCGCGCGCGTATCGGCGTCTTCTATCAGCTTTGGTTTGACGCTGAGGTCCTGATACAGCTTTTCAGCGCTGTCTCCCTCAATCACCAAAGAAGACTCGTTCCCAAGACCCCACAGACGGGACTTTCCCTCAAGCGGCTCGTTCGCTGCGAATGCAACGCCCGACAAAAGAAATACAAATGTTATGACTGATTTTTTCATTGAACCCTCTCCCATTACGTACCGCTAGCAGCCTCGGCGCACCGAGTCAATAGCTGAGTCCGAAGTGTTTTGCTGGAAACCGAGACTACAAACGGCTAGAGCAAACCCTGTGGAAACCCAAACACAAGCTCAGTCGGCAAGAAGCTTCTACAATCGCCTAAGCACCTCTTACGAAGCCCTATCTGAGAGAAGTGAGCGGCCAGCACGCCTGCGCGGGCTGCGGCTTTTGAACCCGGAAAGTGGCGAGCACTTTCTTGAAATCGGTTTCGGTACCGGCCACGCGGTGGTTGCTCTAGGCCACGCAGTAGGTTCGACAGGGAGCGTACATGGGATTGATGTGAGCGAAGGCATGCTAGGACTCGCACAGGCCAGGGTGACTGAAGAGGGGCTGGGCGCATGGACCCATCTTCAACTGGCCGATGCGCTCCACCTACCCTTCGAAGCCAAATCATTTGACGGTGTCTTTATCAGTTTCACTCTGGAGCTTTTTGGCGACGAGCAGATCCCCCTGGTGCTTGCGCAGATTCAACGTGTGCTGAAGGATTCGGGACGCCTGGTTGTCGTTTGTCTTTCGAAAGAACCGTCCGACACCGTCGCCACCCGGCTCTACGAACGACTACACCGACTCTTTCCCTCGTTTCTCGATTGCCATCCCATTCAACCCGCTGAGCTGCTCGAAACTGCCCACTTCCAGGTACAAGCCAATGAAGCTTTTTCAATGTGGGGAATCACCGGGCGCGCCGTGCTTGCCCGACCTCTTTAGACACGCATCCTACTGCCTCTTGCCAAGAAAAACGGCCCGCCCTACTCTCGGGAGCAATGAGGGCAAAAGGACATAACGCGCTCCCGGCGACCGTAGGCTTCGTCAAAGAGGTTCGTAGCGAGCTCAAATCAGAAATTCGCTCGGTAGCCGCACGATTGGATTCCATGGATGCTAAGTGGGAATCCAAGTTCCAAGAAATCCTCGCCGTTTCTCATCGCACCCAAGCCATTGTGGAAGAGCAGCGTGGCGAGAATCGTATCGTACTGGATGGCCTTCGCACGATGATCGAGCGACAAGATCGCATCGAACTCGAAGTGCACAATATCCATCACATTGTCCGAGATTTGAGTACCCCACGCCCCTAAGGAACGTCTGATACAATATTCCCGCTTGCACACCTTGGTCGGCATCACTGCTTGCGTAGCAGCTTTTTCATCCGTGGCTTATGAGCTTCTCCTTGCGAGCTACGCTACCTTCCTGTTGGGCGCTTCCGTCTTTCAATACTCCCTCGTGATTTCACTGATGATGGCGAGTATGGGCATCGGCGCGCTGCTCGCACAAAGCCTCAAAAAAAACCCTCTAAAATGGATCGCAGCCATTGAAACCCTGCTTGCACTCACAGCTTGCATCGCCGTGCCGCTCCTGTACTTGCTGTTTGCCAAAGGCGGCCCTGCCCAGGGACTGGTCCTCGTGCTCGTGGTGTTGATGGGAACCGGATTGGGAATGGAGATTCCGCTTCTCAACTTGCTCGAGCGCAACAATCGATGGCTCAACGACATCCTATTTTTTGATTACCTCGGCGGCTTCATTGGGGGACTGCTCTTCCCGCTTTGGTTGCTGCCCTCTCTGGGATTCTTTCGGCTGGCAGCGGCATTGGCGTGTGCCAATGCAGTCCTCGCCGTTGCCTTCGCATGGAAGGCTAGGTCGTGGCGCATCGCCGCCTTAGTCACGGCCTTGATCTGCGCACTCTCGCTCGTCTTTGCAGACAGTTTGCGTCTTTGGATGGAAGCGACACTTTTCGGAATTCGAGGGGGCGCATGAAGGCAGGCAAACACCAAACGCTTCTTCTCTACACGCTTTCAGTCATCGGCTCGGGCGCCGGCTTCATGGTGCAAATGCTGGTTTCTGGGTTTTGGTCCACGGCTTTCAGCCAAGACGTCACCTTCTACTCTATCAACTTGGCTTTTTACTTCCTCGCATTGGGAATCGGTACGAGACTCAGTCAACTTCTTGAGCCCAAACTTTCCCACTTAGCTGCCCTAGTAGTCGCTTTGAGCTCCTGGTGTGGCCTATCCATCGCCTTCCTCCGCTGGGGAATCTTTCGTTTTAACCAAGCCACTCTCCTAGCCCTACTGACGGTAGCCGTCGCCGGGGTGCTTGCCGGTGCGGTGCTTCCGCTTACCTTGGGAATCGGCAAAGATGACATACGCCTGAATCTCGGACGCCTATTTTTTTTGGACTACCTTGCCGCTATAGCATTTACCCTGGTCTTTACTTTCGGTTTACTCGTTCCCTTGGGCTACGGAGGCACGGCGCTCGCCGTTTGCTACTTCTCTCTCTTCGCACTCGTTGCTTTGCTCCTTGGCACCGGAACCCGACTTTCGAAGTCATTGTGGGTGGGAATCCTCATTGCGGTAGCGCTTCCCTACCCACTTTCACTCTGGGCAAAACGCTTGTCCGAACTTCCTGCCGGTGCCCGAGGAGCAAAAATCCTCTATTCCAAACAAAGCCATTATCAAAAGATTGTCCTGACCGAGTCGGTCGGCGGACCCGAATCGCTTCTACCGGGAGTCGTACAGCACTCGCTCTACTTAGATGGATTCATCCAGTTTAGCAGTGGCTCAGAGCAGCTGTACCACTTTTGCATCGCCAACCTTCCGATCGCAGCCGCGCGGTTCAACCAGCATCCGGCAAAGCGCGTGCTCATTCTCGGGGGCGGAGATGGATTGGCTGCTCGCAATCTTTTAGCCATTCCCGGCATTCAGACGATCGATATGGTCGAGCTGGATCCCGCCATGGTGGAACTTGCGCGCACACACCCGCGACTTCGTGAATACAACCGAAATGCCCTCGCCGATCCTCGCGTGAACGTACTGATTGAAGATGCCTTTACTTGGATTGGGCGAACCGGAAACACTTACGACTTCATCCTGATCGACTTCCCTTCGCCCAAGAACCTGGCGCTTGCGCGTTTGTTCTCTGCAGAGTTTTACCGTCGCGTTCTCGAACGATTAAGTCCACACGGTTTCATCAGCATACAAGCCGGGCCGTATCACGATCTAGATGACCGCGGGAAAATAGCTGGCATACCGGCCGGTATCGAAAAAACCATCCAAGCGGTAGGCGCCTTTGCCTGGGTCTATTTTACTCCTCGAGATGCAGACGCTTTTGTGCTCGCAACCCGGGACCCCGATTTCTCTATGGGTGCTTTTGCGAAGCAATCCACCGTGCTTGGCGGTAAATCGTTAACAGGCGTGTGCACATTTGAAAGTGAAGCAAAGCGCCCACCGAGCGAAATCAACACTCTGAACACCCTTCCCCTGGCGGCAGAGGCTTTACGTTGGTACCGACGCGCCGAAGGAAGTGGATTCTTTTACTACAGCAGCTACTTCGGCGTCTTCCTGCCGGATTGAACTATTGACATTGGCGCGTCACAGATCTTACCTCAAAGACAGGGTTTGGTTTTTTTTCATGGGGGTTGGGATGCGGAAATTCCGCGCGGGTCGTTTTCTCTTCTATTCGTCTTTCATTCTCACAAGCGCAATCGGCACCGGGTGCGGCAAGGGCAATCCTTCCGCTGCATCGGCACCGCAAGTAGAAGCCGCCGCTCAAATTACTGAAAGTTTCGGCGTTGCACCTGACCCAAAAAGTGGACTCCCCGTTCTGGTCATCCGCAAAGACGCGCTCGAAAAAGAATTTTTACTCCAAGCAGCCGTCATCGAACAAGCGGTTGCCCCTATGGGACAGGGTTTGAAGAGCCGCATTGTGGTTTTCAAACGTCACGGCAATCAGCTGTTTTTACTCGAAGCCACACAGGGACACACGGTTACAAATGATTTGCCCCAGCAACTCGTGTTGACTGCTTTTGCCATCGATTCGGAGACGCCCGATACCCTGCAGTTCGACTTCAATACGGGAATGAAGAACATCTTCGCCAGCGGCGAATGGACGGGTCAGGATATGGCGGGACGCGAATACTCCCCTGCAATCTCCATTGCCAAAACTCGCCTCGCTTTTTTAGACGAAGTAAAGTTCGCACCACCTAATCGATTACTCATTCGGCAGATCGCGCAAATTGAAGCGTCCAGCTTGTTTGGTGGCGAAGCTGCCCCCACGGTAGAAGTACGCTACTTTTTAAGCCCTTACCGTCCCACAGCCGATTTCGAGCCCGGGAAAGATGCGGACTTCAAGCGCGCTGGCTTTTTCGAAATTTCACCGCAACTACAATTGGACGGCAGTACACTGGTTCGGCCCACCAAGTTCAATTCGAAAAAGCCCATCGTTTTTGCCGTCTCCTCAAATACCCCGGCGGAATACAAGCAGGCTTTGCGCGACGGTATTCTCTATTGGAAAGGAGTTCTTCCTCAGATTGAGGCGAACGATGCGCCCGCTGGGGTGTCGGCTCCCGACATCGATCACAACATAATTCAATGGGTGAACTACGACACGGCGGGGATGGCGTACGCTGATGCGCAAGCCGACCCACGCACGGGGGAAGTGCTTCACGGTCAGGCGTTCATTACCAGCACCTTTGCTTTCGGAAGCAGACAGCAGGTCCGGTCGCTGATTCGCAAATTAGATTCCAAACCCGTAAAGGCGGCGACGCGGGTCACGCTGGCGGGCTTCAATGCGCGTCCTCTGTGCGCTATGGATCACCGACGTGAGTTCAGTCGGGCTTTGGGCGAAGTGCTTGCAACCAATTCCACGGATGCAAACATCCTAAGAGTATCCCAAGACTATGTTCGAGCGGTGGTAGCTCACGAAGTGGGTCACATTCTAGGGCTGCGCCACAACTACGCTGGATCGCTTTCTGTGAAGAACTACCCGCTGGAGAAACGTGAAGCAATCTTTCAGGAATACCTCAGGAACGACACCGTTCCCATGGGGATAGAAACTTCCAGTTCGGAAATGGATTACTTGCCGCTGGAAGAATCGGCAATTCACGGGCAGCAGATGCGAACCAATCCAGGCTCGGTATACCCTCACGACCGTGCCGCTTTAGAAATGCTCTACTTTGGAAAAGATCCTAAGCTGGCGGACGTCCCCGCGTTCTGCACCGATACCCATCTTTCCAAGTATACGGACTGCAAGCAATTCGATGCAGGCCCTTCGCTCATTGAATTTAGTTCCGCTTCTTCTCGGAGAAATCTGCAGAGACTACCCAATAAGATCGTCGAGTCTTACATTGCGGCCAAGGCGCCTCCCTTGGGACTCGCATCGCGAGCGGTTGCCGAGGTGGGCTTTGACACGGAAGCAGTAGCGCAATCGATTGTGGGCCCTATTGAAGCACTGGTGAAGGGTTTTGCCTCCACCAAAAACTCGGTCCAAATCGCGCGACTGTTTCCTTTCATCACTACTCTCAATGAGGAAGAAGTGATGCAGGAGGAAACCAATAGCATCGAAGCGGAAGTAAAGCGCCTCGGCGGTTGGGATAATGTCCTCAATCCCATTGTGGCAAAAGACTACGAGAAAATATTTGATGCCACTGACGCTCTCCTTAAGGATCCAAACTACCTTTCGGGAGTTGGCCTCGGCGGACAGACTTACGAGTTCGACCAGGACGAAGTGGAAATCATGTTGGAAACGACAATGGAGTTAGCGGTAAAGCTTCCTGAAAAGCTGACCAAGCTGTATCTGAGCATTTTGCCGTCTTTTCCCGCAAGCTGGAAGGACTCTTCCAAAACCATTGGGCAGGACATGGCGGCACTTTTCGATAAGCGCTCTCGCGAGTACCTATTCACGACACGCTCGAGCAAAGTTATCGAAGCTGAGATCGAAGTCCCGGCCGCAGCTACCCCGGCGAGTTTGATTTCCGCAACTTTGAGCTCGACGCTAAAATCCGTCTTGCCCGGTAACCAGGCATCTTCTGCTCCTCCAGCACCCGCTGCCCCGGCTACTCGCAAAGTGACGGTTAAACTCCCTGAGTTCTTTTACACTCAGGAGATTCGCGAGAAGGCTGCAAGCCTACTAAAAGCCCCTCTGACCGGGAATGTTGATTGGGGTTTCGAGCAACGCGTGGCACTGAGGGCGGACTTCAAGAAACTACTCAACGACAGCTGCGGTTGCGAATTCTCGAATACGCATGCCGACAAGCTCAATGTGGGTGATAACGAAGTTCGGGCCAGGGTGACCAAGTGGTTCCTGGAGAACAAGCGCGTCTTGTCTTCGTTTCCGTAACTTCACATGGAAGACTAGTCTTCACAACGAGCGGAGAGCTTGGCCGTGGTGGTCGTGGTCGGGTGAGGCATGGCGACCCAGATTTCGGTCTCGGTCCGGGGCTCCGCCCAGATCTCATCATGCAAGGGCTGCTCATCCCCATTGAGAGCTATTCGGCTGAAGCAAAAGCGCGGATTCTGCGCTTTGTTGAAGACCGAATAAACAAGCATCATCTGATTACTTCCGTGCTCCAAGGTATAGTCACACCCAATGCGCACATTCTCATCTTCAAACGGCGGCGCACAGCGGAAGTGGGGCTGCAGCGCCCACCGTGTTACGTCCAGGGCAGACAGACAAACCAAAGCCAATCCAGCGATCGCAAACCCAGCTCGAAAGCGCTTGCTATTCCTGGGCTGCCTGATGGGGTTGCGGTAAAACACCCAAGCCGCGACGAGGTTCAGAAGCAACAGCAGCGAGATAAACGCGAATCGGTATCCCCGCTCCGTCAGATCCCAAGGAAGCGAAGAACAAGGCGCGTGAATGCAATTGATGTTCTGGTGGGTCGGAAAGGCGAAGTAACTAATCGCCCAAATCGTCGCCTGAAACCCCAAAATATAGAGGAATGTCCGGCGCATCTCGTTCTTGCGCGGCTCCAAGGTCATCAAACCAAAGAGTGCGGCCGGCCAAAAGAAAAAGTGGCTGTGCCCCAAGATGAAAGCCGGAGCACTTAAGCCAGGATTGTAGAGAAAGTCAGTGAGCCCCCCTGTTTGCACGCCAAAAAGCGCTCGCAGAAGGTGCTCAATACTGTAAAGGCCCAAAGGAAATACCGCCGCCGTGAAGTACGCGACGATCAGAGCGCGATCTCGAAGCAGGAGTCCAAGGCCGGCCCCGAACAGTGCCAGGTGGTAAAACCAGAAATACACGCCTTGGCGAATTCCGAACTCGTTTGCAAGGACGAAGGTCTCTACCGCAGCAACTGCCACGAGTGCTATTCCAATAGTCTTTGCATGGCGTTGGGCCTTCATCCGCAGCCACATCGGTAGATCTTTGAGAAAACTTGAGTCGCGTGCCTGGAAACACTTCAGACAGGAAGGCGTTTACGACCCAGTCACCGACCAAAAGTTGGTCAAATGTCAGGTACCAAAGCGAGTGTCCTCCTGCGCAACAGGCGGGCATTCAGATTGCAGTCTATGAGAATCATCAAGTTGCCGAAAAGAAGTAAGTAGGGGGACCCGTATGACTTTCAGAACACTCACGACAGCCTTGGCGCTCATCGCTTTAAGCACCGGATGCATGCGATCCTCCGATTCAAACCTCGAAGGCAACGACGATTTGGATTCTACGCTGGGAAGCTTAACGGACTCCGGAAACGGCGGGAGCGGTGCGGGCGGCTCACTTACCCCGACCGACACGGCTGCACTGAGCAATCTATTCACCGATGCCAAAGCAAACTCGCCCGACGACAAAGCCGCTGCCGCTGCTATTGCGGCGAAGTATCAGGCGATGGTCGAAGCGAAATTGAAAGAGCGACGGGATGCGGCCGAATTGAAGCTACAGCTTATGCAAATTGCCGGACAAATGCTTTTAGAGTGCAACGCCAAAGTGGGAGGTCTCGCTCCCGTTCCTGGTCAGCCGTTGCTTGGCACTTGGGAGACCGCGGATCCGAAGGCGGCGTGTAAAGTGAAGTTTGTAATCTCGGGCGCAGGTCCCTTGCAGCAGCAGACCACCAACAAGTACGCAGTGACCGGCGAAACCCAAGGACATATGCTTGCTGATGCTCAGGGCATTGGTGTCGTGCAAGGCAACCCATGGACTGGAAACCTGCGAGACACCCCTCAAGCAGGAAACGGCACGCTTCGACACCCTTCTTTCACTCCGGCTACCGGTGGAAAGAACCCCACCCCCGCCGCTCCATGCGATGCTGCCGTTGCCATCAAGACCAGCACCAATCCCATTCCCGCGAACTTTGACGAAATGGTGGATCGCTTAGGATGCTGCTTCCGCTCGTCGCTTACGATGATGAGTCCTACGATGGTTCAGATGATGTCGGGGATGGACCCTGCACTTGCTTCGCTTCTGATGCGCCGCCAGGGCTGTGGGGCGAAGTAGTGTTCTCGGTTTTTTCCTTCTCCAAGTAAGCTGCACATCGAATCTCATAGAATGACTTTGCGTCGACGAGCTTTGCGACCAAGCTGGCGAGTAGCGAAGCCACCATCAACGCGAAAATCGCTGAATGGCGATCCGTCATTTCCAATACCAGTACAAAGGCAGTAAACGGTGCGCGCGTCATTGCCGAGAGGAAAGCAGCCATTCCCATGAGAACCATCAAATTGGGGAACGAAGTTCCGATGAGTTCCTGCATTTTCGCGCCTACCGCAGCGCCGGCAGCGAGTGCGGGTGCAAAAATGCCTCCCGTTCCACCCGCCGTATAAGAAACCAAGGGACCGAAATAGCGACCCAACAAAACAGGCCAGGTCACTTCATGGGTCTGATCGAAAAGAATGCGCGTCATCAGATCGGTTCCGCCCCCCAGCATCTCTGAACCAAAAGCCCATCCCCCGCATCCAATGACCAACCCAGCTGCAAGCGCAAGTTTCCACTGATTGTGAAAACCCAGTCTGCTCATCCGCCCAAACAGGAAACCCAAAATCTTGCCGAAGTAAGCACCGAGAATCCCGCAAACCACTCCGACTGCTACGGCCCAAAATAGAGCGGTGTTGGAGACCACAGCCAGATTCGGGTAACCCAAAAACAAGTAAGGCCCCAGAATCCACTGGGCCACCAAACCAGAAACAATTACCGCGCTGATCAAGAAGGTCTTAAATCGATTGAAATGCTGCTGCGAAAGCTCCTCAACCGCAAAGACGATCCCCCCAAGCGGAGTGTTAAATGCAGCGGCTATTCCGGCAGACCCACCGGCGACCAAGAGTGAGTGATGACTGAGAGAGGGCCATATCGGCCGAAAATACATTCCCAAGGTATAGAAGATGGCACCCGCAATTTGGATGGTGGGGCCCTCTCGACCGACGACGCCGCCCCCCAAGGCCATCGCCAATGAACTAAAGACCATCACTATCGCAACCCGAGCGCCTACCCAAGAAGATGCCCGATGGGGCTCCACTTCCAGTGCCGCCATCAGCTGAGGAATGCCGCTACCGGCGGCACCTGGCGCGAATTTTCGAACCATCCACCACGAAAAGAGAAAGCAAGCGGGAGTCAGTAAAAATAGATAGTGAGGATTCGCGTCGGCCGTGCGTTGAGCGACCAGCGACAAATCATGGAAGAGCCATGCGTAGCCCACAGCTACCAAACCTACTGCAAAGGCGGCCACCCAATAGATGAGCCCTTGCAAGCCCGGATGCGCTCGCATGTACGCGACGATTTCAGTGGTTACATCGACGCTTCTTAACCATGCCCACAATTGACGAAGATTGGTAATCCCTTGCGCACGAAGGGTATCGAGGAGCGCGCGAAGGCGCTTTACCTGTTCTCGCAAATCACTGCTCATTCACCGCTACCGCTGCCAATACGCCGTAAGGAAACTTGCATAACTCCACGTAAGATCATTGGCTCCCTGCATGAATCCAGTGTCACGGTGAATCTGTTCCGCAAAGCGCCCATCCTTAACCCCATGAAAACATGCCCGACCGAGAAAGGCATCCCCTCGTGCACGGGTTTTCGCAATTAGATTAGCCAGGTCGGCCCCCCGGAAGTGGTGAATACTTGATTGGCCAAGGCTATCCAAAAATGGCCCGTTGCGGAGACTTCGGTTGAATTGTCCGCGAGCCTCAAGTCGATTCGCAATGCGATAGTGCATCTCTGCGACGGCCAGCGTGGTGAGAAACCAAGGATTCCCTTGCGAGGATCCATTGCCGTCGTAGAGATCTTCCGGGTAGCGCCCCATGGCAGTTGCCCCGTACCCCTTCTGATTCACGTGGTACAGAGCTTGAAAAACTCTAATCTGTCTTTCTAAAGTCGACAGCACTCGATCGTCGTCGACCGAGAAATAGCCGTCGCTGCCCGTAGAATGCAAAATCGCAAGCAAGACAGCCGTATCGATGTCACTGGTTTTGTAGTGAACGCCCCTATCCCGACCAAACGTCGGTACGAGGACGCCTTTGCTTTCATTCCAGTGTGTTTCAATCAGGGGCTCGAGTTTGGCGGCTTGAGCACGGTAAAACGATGCAGCGCCCCCATCACCTAGTCGATCAGCAAGTTTCGCTCCTTCGACAAGGGCACGGCGCTGAATGAGACGCGTGTAGAAATGATAGCCCGATATTTCTTCCCAGATGTCGTAGCAGGTTTCGTTCCAATGGTGCGCCACGAACTCCAAGTCGGCTTTGATCACGGAATGCGTGGGCACTTTCCCGTCATAAAGCGTACCTCGAACTTCAGGGTCTCGGCCCTTATCGAGCCAATGATTTGCCAAGCGAATCAAAGTAATCGCGCATATCGCCGGCCCATCATTCTGGGGACGACCCCACCCGCGCTGATAGGCAGTGCCATCCGCTTCAAACTTCGGCTCACCCATTCCGCCACTCACTTCATAGTCGCTGGGGTTGGCGGTTGTCTGGTTCTGGCGGGAGAACCGAACATAGTCTTTGAGCCGCTGCTCGTGCAGCGCCTTTTCGCCTGAATCCGCCTCTTTCAGGTACGAAGTAACGATGGCGTCCATGACCAACGCCGCATCTCGGATCCAGTGATAAAAGTAGTCGGGATTCTGTCGCGAGGGAGAGGCAACCACGCTGCCCTTTGCCGCCCCGGGGGGGGCGATGTTGTCGAGCAAGTAAGCCTTGGATCGGGACGCTTGATCGTCCATCCATGCAGCAGCGTTAACTGTACCTACAATGAGCGCAAAACCCAGAAGAACAAGCCGCCCCATCCCCATTGGAACCCCCGTCGATTATAGAATTCGGTACGCAAATACTCGGTTGCCATTCCCGCTGGGAACCAGAAGCGTTTGACCATCTGGTATCCAACCGATATCGGCAGCGCCCGATATACCTGATAGAAGCTCTTTTGCTTTTCCTTCGGGCGTGACGCGAAACACTTTCCCAGCCACCCAATCCGAAGCCAGGAAATTCCCCCCTGCGTCGAGCTCTAAACCGTCCATATTACCCAGCGGTTCAGTGGTTATGGGAAGTTTTTCCCGGGTCTTTAAATCGATAGAATAAAGACCCCCCAATTTATCGACTGTGAAATCAGGCCGAGCGAGTCCCCAGCTTGCCACGATCAACTTTCCATCTTTTACGAGCAAGCCATTCGGCGATTCGAGTTCGTCACCCGTCATCCACTGTGTGGTCTTCATCCCATCGTACTTGTAGATGCGACTGCCGAGCGTGTCGGAAACGTAGACTTCGCTCAGTGGACCGATGGCCACGTCATTTAGAAAGCGCGCGCTGGGGACGAAGACGCGCAGTGCGATCTGCCCCGTCTTCAGATCGATCTGAACCAGGTGCTGAATATCAGAAACCCAAAGGGAACCGTTCGAAATGCGCATTCCTTTCGGGGCACTCATCCCCTGGGCCCACTTCTCGGCGATCATTTTCCCGTCGGGGCTAATCTTAGAAATATACCCATCACCATCGGCGCGCTTCGGATCGCCCACGACGTTGGAAACGTACACACATTGATTTGCTGCATCATAAAGTGTGCTCTCGGGAGTACGTAGACCTTTGTCGAGCTCCCAACGGCGTTCTGGTACGGAAGGCACATCCGCGGCATGCACGAAGATGGACAGAAATCCCAGACCGATCCAAACTAGATGTGGCGCCATGAGGTGCTTCATTCATACCCCGATTTAACGGAAAGAGAAACGCCATGTTCGTGCGAAGGATGCCCAAAATGGCCCTCCATTGGAGTGCCGCCTTACTCACTGCGGCATTTCTATCGTCGTGCACTGACTCGCCCAGCACCAATATCGATGCGGAACCCGCCATTGCCCTGTTGGGCGGAGTCGTCCTAGGAACACAGGGAGAGGCACTGGTGGCGTCCACCCTTCCCCGCAAGAGCAATACCTGGCGACGGTGGATCGATGGACTCAACCCCATTCCCGATGCCTTCGCGGTAACGGCGTGCCCTTTGTTGACGACTGGCACTTGTAACTCCGAAATCTTGGACATCTTTTATGACAACTGCCAACCCTCCGGCATGGGAAGGGCAGGCCTTTGGCGCTCGCATATCAACCTCACTTTTCCCACTCCCGGCGACTGCACGGCTACTTTAGGAACGGGGTTCAATGCTGTAGGAGTGGCTGCGCTTGTTGGAAAGACGATCATCCGTACATGGGGGGACGGCGGACCCGGAGGCAATCAGGACAATATGCGCTTAGGAGAAAACAACGAGCTAGTTTTTATGTACTCCGACTATCCAAGCGGTTGGCAGGACAATCGGATGGGAGGCGCCTCGGTCACCTTCGTATCAGCCACCCAGCGCCGCATCGAGATTTTGGGAGCACACGCCTTTGGATTTAGTTTTGAGGATCCGCCCAATATTGATCCGGACAGCTTCGACCTTACGACTGTTTTAGCGGATCCAAACACCCCGCAGAGTAAGAGAGAGTGGGATCACACCATCAACTCAGTGAAGTCCGGAGATACCTTGTTTGGGATTGGACCGGAAATTACCCAGAATCCAGACGGCACCATTACTTTCGGCGACACGAACAATGATACCGTCGCGACTTTCGACGGCGACTTCATTGTCGATGGTAATGTGGTTGCCCGTGGCGGCATGTTGCGGCAACAACACAACTTAAGCGAATCTCTGGGAGTGCTCGTGGTCACCGAGCCACTAACGTATGGCGACCCTGCTTGCTGTTACCCAACGGAGGGGACTATGAAATCCCGATACGACTTCAACTTAAAGTCACCGACGCTGGAAGAAACGATCGTCTTCACCTCTACCTGCGGAGAAATCCTCTACTCCTCAACAGCCGTCAGCAACGAGCCTCGTACTTTGAGCCATTGTTTTTAATTGTCAAAAACCAATCGTCGCTCCGAGCCGCTCTTCGTAATACAATTAAGAGCGAAAATGCTCATTCGTATTGGAACTTTCGTACTCCTACTGCTCTCCGGCTGCGGGCTAGGCCTATCCATTGATAGCGGGGAAGTTTCCGCGGAAAACTCACTCATCGAATTGGTCCAACCTGCTTTTGCCGATGGTCGGGCCAATACGCTACGTATTACTTTGCGAACTCTCTACCTCAGGCCCGTCGCTGGTGTAACGCCCGTCATTGCGATGACCGGACTACGCAACACAGTCACTCAAACCTGCGAAGCTTCCGATGCCTCGGGGGTGGCACTTTGTGAAGGTGCAGTAAGCAGTTCAGTCGCTGAAACAAAAACGGTTTCGGTGTTGAGCCCCACGCCCTTCTCTGCCCCTGTCGTCTTTTCTCTAAAGGATCGCGGCTACAACGCAAGAGCATGCGGATTTGATTTTAATCGCAATGGGGTGCGCGGCGAGCCAGAAGACTGCCGAGTTTGCGATGGAGTGACCACGGACCCTGACGGAGACGGCGTTAATGAAGATCTGATTTACGTCGACAGTGTGAGCGGAATGGATGGCACTGCAACTGGAGCGCCTAGCCAGCCCTTCCAGACGATTGCCGCTGCGATGGCGGCCGCCGATGGGCCGGGAGACGGTGCCGAGGATATCCTGTGTCTTTCGGGAACCTTTCACGAAGGCATTACCGTTTCTCAAAGCGGCGTGGCCGGGCAATACACTATCGACTCGTTTGACTACCCTCGACACCCGCTGGGAATCTTTGGCTGGGACAAGGACCGCGATGGAATCTATCCACCGGTGGACGAAGATGATGTGGCCGTTATCGATGGGCAGCAAGCGCTGGCCCGGGCGCTCACGCTGGCTGCCAGGTCTCAAATCGAAGTGGGCCACCTAACTTTTAAGCGCTTTCGCGATCCGGCGGCGACCGGCGGGGGTTTCGTACAGATAAACGGTGTCACGCAGCTCGTTCACCTTCACGATCTTGAAGTGTCCAGTATGAACGATGCATTAGCCGACCTATCAAGTGGGTCACGATCCGCTTTGCATCTGAACACGACGAGCCTTACTCATTTTTCCCTACTCAACTCTAGTATTGCAACGAGCGGTGGACGATTCTGGAATCACTTTAGCAGCACTTACGGCTCAATTATCAATCTATTGCTTGAAAGCAATACAGTTCAAATGAATACAGCGGGAACAACGGGCAGGCTCTTTGTCTTGCGCGGCGTGGACAGACTCAGTATTTTGCGCAACGAGTTCTCAGCAGAACTTTCCAACGGCTGGGATCTGACTTCATCCTCTCAGTACTTCAATGGAGTCCAAACAAGTGGCTGTACTACTCGTTTAACGGTGGAGCAAAACGATTTAATCGGTTTCTCGACGGCTCTTTCGGTTAACCACTCTTCCGCGGGGGACTGCGCCCCTCCGACAACCCAGGACGACCTTGTTTTTGACTCGAATCGATTCGAGACGGAGTTTGTCCGGCGAGATGGCGTGATCCTTTCCAATGCGCTATTCGATGGAAGCACCGACAGCGCCACTAATACGATCGAAGATGTGCGAATCACCAATAATTACTTTGTTAAGAAGGGAGCGGGACAAGCTGATAGCTGTATCTGGATCAATGCGGGCAATTCCACGGGCGTTAACCCGGGTGCAGTCGTATTTGCTGGAAACACTTGCATCGGACCGTATTTCTACCAAGCCGTAGGAGTACAGCGTTATACTGGCGGGCCGTCACTGACGTTTCCCATGCAGCGCGTTCGACTCTTCAACAATATCTTCCGTGTTCTCAACACTTCGGGTGGAAACGTCTTTGTGGACTTTGTTCACTCGGACTGGCAGGCGAACGGGAATGTCTACGACACGGATACGGTTGGCTGGCGATGGAACGCCTCGTACCCGGCCACACTTGCGAGCTGGCAAACGGCGAGCGGATCGCAAGACTTGCTTTCCGAAGTTTGTACGCCTGCTTTCGAAGATTCAAATGCCCTCGATTTCCACCTCTCGCCTTCTGATTCCTGCGCTTTCCACCGAGGCGTCGATATCTCGAGCTACACGACCCGAGATTTCGATGGTGACACCCGTGCTGCTACCGCGGTGGAAGCGGGCGCGGACGAACTTCTCTAAGCCTACCAAACAGCGACTAAGCGAAGTTTTGCCAAAGCTGCAAACGCCGTATCGAAGGAGTAGATGGGGCAACGGGCCAAATTCGCTTGGGCACAAAGAATCAGGTCCACGATGCCAAACGAAATTCCGTGCCCCTTGGCTTTGGCTAAAATGCGCTCAGCTTCCGTATAGATCCCATGCGAACGAAGTGCGAGAGATAGGTATATTACCCATATGAAAGTACGGAAAATAGCCACCAATATTCCATCGGAGCTTTTGGATGAAGCCGTTCAGCTTACGGGATTAAACCAGACTCAAACCCTGGTGGAAGGGCTCAAAGAATTAATTGCTAAAAAAAAACGCCTCGATCTGCTGGCCATGAGCGGCAAGATCCCTATTCAAATCGATACGCGTAAAACTAGAAAGCGCTTTAGGAGTGAGTAGACCGTGACTTTCGAGGGAAGAAAAGTTCAGACTCCATATGTAATAGTTAATCTTCCATATGCTGGGTTGAGGTGTGCACGTGCCTCAAGATCCCACACATCTTTGTAGCCGGATCTGGGAAGGTATGATCTAAGCTAAGGATGGAAGATAAGAACGGTTTTGGGGTTGGTGATGAGTATAGCCGTGCCGAATTTGGAGATGCGCGGTTAAC
>JBGTAN010000038.1:0-2583 GCA_041749855.1 Bdellovibrionota bacterium | reverse complement strand
GTTAACCGCGCATCTCCAAATTCGGCACGGCTATACTCATCACCAACCCCAAAACCGTTCTTATCTTCCATCCTTAGCTTAGATCATACCTTCCCAGATCCGGCTACAAAGATGTGTGGGATCTTGAGGCACGTGCACAGTGCCCCAGCAATCGATCGCATCGGCGACGGACTTCCTTGCAAATCAATTTGAACGGACACTGCCGAATATGGCCCGCGCCCTTAGATTGGAAGGATCGCATTCGCCCGCTAATCGGTCTGCCCCCACCCGAGATCCAGAGCGATTGGAGTGGTGCCCTCCAGCAGTTTTGATAGGCGAAAACGTGTGGTCCCTTGGCCGGGGTTGGTAGGTTGCGCGACAAAATCGCGGTAGAAAGAGGTTTCCAGATAGCCGTTTGGGTGGACGTTCACCACGGCCAATACAGCATTGCTTCGGTTTCCATGTGCAAACTCAATCTCACTGGCTTCAAGAGAAATCGTCGTGTTGCCCGCTTTCTGTTGGCGTCCTTTTACCTCAACGAACCACTCTTCTCCGGTTCGAGGGTTCTTCAGATAAACATCGTATCCCACATGATCCATCGAAACGTCTCGCCACTCCCAGCCACGGAGCACCCCGCTTCCGATTACCGCGCTCGTTCCCAACCGCTCCAAGACCTGGCTTTTTTGCTTTTCCGATCCAGGCTGGGTGAGGACATCCAGTTCGGCTTTTGGAATTGGGTACTGAAACGCCTCGGGAGCTGGCTTCCCTAAAGCCCCCTGCCCCGCTTTGAGGGTGGATCCGTCTCGTGGTCGGGGAATAGTCCTTAACGTACTTAGCTTTGGGCTAATAGCGCTCAAAGCCGCAAGCGCTTCCTTTGCGCGTTCGCGGGGATGGCTCGAATCCCCTGCAATGGCAGTCATCTCGTGAACAAACACCCCTCCGTGGTCCAACACGTTTTGGACTAAACCTTCGACAACCTCCTGCTGACGTTTGATGAGTGGGAGAATCTCCCTCGCTAACTTTACTGCATCGCTTTGAGTCACTGCCGTCGGACTTTGCTTGAGTGCCTCTTCGTAATGCGCAGTCAACTCCCGCAGCTTCCGACCTTTCGGAGTAACCTCTAGAAGACTCTTCTTGCCGGGACCCATGAGGCGAAGCACCCCGTCGCGCACCATAAGACTGTACTGACGCCCTTCGACGCTGGCAGTGGAAACCCCTTTCCACCCGTCGGAGGATGCAATTGAACTTATACCGCCCAAACCAAGATAAGCACGGGTGAACAAACCTTGATGCATTTCAAAGCTTGCGTGTTGAGCTACTAGAGCCGCCTGAAGAATCGGCGACACAGTCTCTTGGAGCCCAGTAGCCACCCTCGTCGAGTTTTCGCCTTCCACCCCTTCCTGCATCCAACTTGTCGGGTCCGAGCGCAGCGCCGCTTGCAGCAAAAGAATGTTTTGAGACCCGTGCTCCTTGCCATTCAGCCAATAAGTGTATCGCAACGGAGACGAACTCTGCTCGATCTCCTTCGCCTGCTTCAACACGGCGGCAATGTGTTGATGCGACAGCCTCTCCTTTGTGACGAGGGAACTGGGGTCGAGAACAAGCAATTTCTGTTCTACATCGAAAGCAACGCCCTGTTTTTTAGCGGAACTTAAGCTGTGTATCGAACTTGCTACTAGTCGAAGGCCATTTTTCGCCGCAAGCTTAGCCAACGCCCCCAAAGGAGCGCTCGAAGGGAGAATTTCAATGAACGAGGCCTCTATGCCGCGCACTTTTTCCCGTATTTTCCGGACCCGGTTGCCTTCGAGTTCAAGGTGTCTTCGAATGAGCTCTTGAAGCGCGCCAACCACCATCGAACGATCACGTTGATCGATCTGAACTCGACTTGCTATGAGATCTGCGTACTTAGCGAGCGAAAAATAAGTCAAAGAGCGGTAGACAGTATCGAAATCGTCGCGTTCTGGCCCATTCAATGACTTTCGGTGCGCCTGTGCCTCGTTCAAAAAGACTTGGTCTGCGACCAGTATAGCCCGCATGATATGTGAGCGACTAATGTCGGTACCCCTTGGCCTGTCCAGGTGCCGCAAGAGGGCTTTGCGGTAGTTGCGTAGAGTGGCGCCGTCGATGCTGGGCAAGCCGAGAGTGCTTGTCACTCCATCTTGGTAAGTGGTTTCGGTCAGACCAAGGTCAGCCCAAAGGTTGAGAATGTTCGGAGACGTTTCAATCTCTTCAAGAATGTCCTTTTTCTGTTTGGCCAGCTTTTCGAACGGGCAGGAGAGTGCGGGTTGGCAGAGACTTCCCATCAGCAAAACGAGTACCAAATAATGAGCTTGATTTAAGAACAAGATCCCCACGCTGTGGGAAATGCAAAAAACTCCGCAGTATACCAGGCTGGCGTCCACACTGTGTATTCGTCCAAATTTGTGAAGGTGGACGACTCTTTAAGCATCAAAATAATAGAAGGGTGTGCACGTGCCTCAAGATCCCACACATCTTTGTAGCCGGATCTGGGAAGGTATGATCTAAGCTAAGGATGGAAGATAAGAACGGTTTTGGGGTTGGTGATGAGTATAGCCGTGCCGAATTTGGAGATGCGCGGTTAAC
>JBGTAN010000037.1:0-148368 GCA_041749855.1 Bdellovibrionota bacterium | reverse complement strand
CGCTATGGGTGGGCATATCCCAAACAATGGCGACCCAGGATGGATTGTGCTCGGACGAGGAATGGAACGACTACTCACAATGGAAATAGCCTGGACCGCCGCAAGTGAAAGATATGATCAATCATGAGGCACGTGCACAGTGCCCAGCCAACAATCAGGCTGACGCAGATGCAGTGTAGGCGAAAATCACATCCCACTCAGTTCCTTGGGGGGTGTCTTTGATGGCGATGCCTTGCGAGAGAAGTTCGTCACGTAAGCGGTCTGCTTTGGCGAAATCCTTTTGGACGCGCGCTTGCTGCCGTTCGGTCAAGGTCATTTCAATGGCCGCTGCATCGATTCCACGATCTCGAAGCACCATGGCTCGCAACTGCGCCAGGTAAGCATCGGCACTTTCGCCAAACAAGTTTGAGACCTGGGAAAATGCGTCGAGATTCTTTACCAAATCCCCTGCAAGGGCCACCGATCGCTTGGTAGCCTTGAACCCTTTTTTGTCGACCAAGGCGTTGAACAATCGCACGTAGTCAAAAACCAAAGCCAACGCTTTAGGAAAATTGAAGTCATCAGCCAGCGCTTCGTTCCACCCCAGTCCGAAAAGTTCCGAGTGGCGTTTCAATGCGCCCTCTTCTGGGGATTCCGGACCTTCTCCCGTAGCCGACTGCAGCGAAAGGGCCGCTGCTTTTTTCTTTGCTGAGTAGATGCGGTGCAGGTTTCCCTGCATCTCTTGAATATGAGATTCGCTAAATTCGACGGGCGAGCGATAGTGCGACGATAAAAGCAGGTAACGCAGCGTCTCCGCCGAGTATTTGTGAATGAAGTCCCGAGTGAGAAAAATGTTCCCTAGAGACTTAGACATTTTTTCTTTGTGAATGGAGATTAGGTTGTTGTGCATCCAGTAGCGAGCAAACAACTTCCCCGTTGCGCCTTCACTCTGCGCGATTTCGTTCTCATGGTGCGGGTGAATGAGATCCAATCCACCCCCATGAATATCAAAAGTCTCACCAAGAAGGTCAATCGCCATGGCAGAGCACTCAATGTGCCATCCAGGCCGCCCTTTTCCCCAAGGACTGGTCCACGCAGGTTCGTCTTCGGCTTTCTGCGGCTTCCAAAGACTGAAATCGAGCGGATCGCGCTTCTTCTCGTCGGGAGCAATGCGCGCTCCGATTCTAAGTTCATCGATCTTTTTGCCCGAGAGCTGACCGTACTTGGCAAACCCTCGCACCGAAAAAAAGACTTCACCGTCTTCGGAAACATAGGCCGATTGATTTGCAATTAACTTTCCGATTAACGCGATAATCTGAGGGATCGTGTCGGTCACCTTCGGCTGCTTTGTTGGAAGACGCACTCCCAAATTGTGCAAGTCAGCTAAATATTCGTGCGTGTATTTCTCAGCCACCGCACTTGCCGTGATTTTTTCTTCACGAGCACGGTTGATGATCTTGTCATCGACATCCGTAAAATTCATTACCCACGTGACATCGTACCCGGAGGCCTCAAAAAAGCGTCGAGCCACATCGAAAAAGACCGCAGGGCGTGCGTTACCAATGTGCGTAAGACCATAAACGGTCGGGCCACAGGTATACATTTTGAGTTTTCCGGGAACGAGCGGCTCAAAGGTCTCTTTTTTACCGGTTAGCGTATTGGTAAGCCTTAAAATCATCAGTGCGAAATGCGCTCTAAGTTTACAACGGCGTGAGCAACGATGGCTTTATTCTCTCCCACCAACCCCAGACCTTCCATCGTTTTAGCTTTCACGCTAACGCTCGAAAGCTCGACATCCAGTAGAGTAGCAATGGATCGCCGGATGGCATCCGAATGGCCAGATAGGCGAGGTTCTTCCAAGATGACGATAGAGTCGAATTGGACAACCCGATATCCCAGGTCGGCAACCTGCCGAACCACTTCCAGAACAAACTCTGAGCTGGGACGATTCTGGTTTTCGACGGCTTTGTCGGGAAAATGCTGGCCAATATCGCCCAGCGCGAGGGCACCGAGGCAGGCATCAACCAAAGCGTGGAGCAAAACATCACCATCACTATGGGCTTGGATTTTAAAACGACAGGGAATCGGGACACCCCCAATGGGGATGTTGCTCCCTTCCACAGTGGGGATTAGACGGTGGACGTCGTAACCGATTCCGGTTCGCATTGCGGCTCCTTAGAAGACTCCATCAACATTGTCCGCAGGGTATCCAACTCAAATCCATACGTCAGCTTGATGTTCCGAACATCCCCATCAAATACGCCAACCGGAATTCCGTAATATTCGCACAAAGAAGCATCGTCAGTGAAAGACAGCTCAGGAGCCTCCTTCACCTTCTCAACGAGACTTCGAATAACGGTGAACTCAAAAACTTGTGGGGTCTGGACTCGCTGGACCATGCCTCGGTCCACGGTTTCAACCACCCGATGGTCTTCAACCCGTTTGAGCGTTTCCACGACGGGCACGACAGGCACCCAAGCTCCATAAGCACGATCGTACAGCGCCGACTTCACTCGATCCAAAAACTCCTGCGACAGGAAGGGTCGGCATGCGTCATGAATCAGCACACGAGTGGGTGGAGGACTCAACTCTTCCAACGCTTGAAGCGCCAAATAGGAGGAGTCTTGTCGACGGCTCCCGCCGGCGACTACTCGAATCAAAGTCTTTGGGTGTTTGCCGATATGCTTATCAAGGAGTTCTTCGGTCAAGCCGACGTACTCCTCCGGCATCGCTAACACGATTTGACGGAAGCAGCCTAGGCTCAGCAACGATCTCAGACAGTGCACGAACACCGGAGCATCACCGACTACTTGGAATTGTTTTGGAGGGCTCTCGTCTTTACGCCCCAGCGGGCCACTAAAACGACTGCCTGTACCGCCTCCTAAGAGGACAGCGTCTACGGTAACCATAGTTAGGACTAAACCTCAGGTCCCAAAAATTGCTTCAAGCTCTTTCTCGACCGCCGCTTCTTCGATGTTTTGGGCGAGTGAGAGCTCTTTAACGAGTAAAGTCTTAGCCTGATCAAGAAGCTTGCGCTCCCCAAACGACAAGTCTTTATCGTGCTTCAGAAGGAACAATGCTCTGAGAACTTCGGCAATTTCCTGAACCTGCCCGGTATGGATTTTTTCCATATATTCCCGATAACGGCGGTTCCAAGTTTGATGATCAATAGGAGAAAGGTCCTTCTTTCGAAGGATTTTGTAAACTTCGTCTACTTCCTTCTGTTCAATAATAGGGCGCAGTCTCTGATTCGAGCTGCTGATCGGAACAAAAACCTTCTTGGGGGCGCCATTGTCATGAATTTCGAGGATGTAGAAAGCTTGTTTGTTTCCGGGCCCGAACTCACGTTCTTCGATACCCATCACGATACCAACACCGTGGGAGAGGTGAACGGCATTGTCACCCACCTTGAATTGATACATTAGTTCTCCTACCCTCTTTGCGTTTGAAGATGCTGCTTATACCACGATTCGATACCCAATGCATTAGCTTAAGCGAGCCGAACGTATTAGGTAGCTGCTAGCACCACGGTAAACAGCAATAACCTCGGCTACTTACCGACGGCCCTTTTTCTGTTAACGAAACGTTGACCGCTGTTTTCTTCGACCACTAATATATTGGGGCTTCAAGCCGTGCCGAAAAACGTCCCTGTGCGCAAAGTAGCGGCTCTTACTGTAGAAACATGTTCAAACGCGAAAGTGTGACACTCCCAAAGATTCTACTCGCGTCTCAATCGCCGCGACGCAAGGCGTTACTGGAAAGTCTTGGTTTGCCCTTTGAAGTGGTCTCTAGCGACATTGAAGAATTGGCCCCTCAAGCTTCCACGATTGAACAAGTGGTTCTTTTCAACGCGCAAAAGAAGGCTTCGGCAGTCAAACGAGTCGGCACGAACGACATCGTGATCGCTGCGGACACGCTGGTCGCGCTCGGCGATGAAGTGATGGGTAAACCTGCCGATTCAAACGCGGCCCTTGCGACGCTCACTCGACTTTCAGGACGCACTCACCGCGTTTTGACCGGATTGGCGCTGCATTCAACGCGCTTTGGCCAGCGCAAGATTGCGGTAGAAACCCAGGTTTCTTTTCGAAGTCTTTCAGACACGGAAATTCGCGAGTATGTAGCGACTTCCGAACCTTATGATAAGGCCGGTGCGTACGGTATTCAGGGCTTTGCTTGCCTCTTTGTCGACAAAATCGAGGGTTCCTACAGCAATGTGATGGGACTTCCCCTTGAAGCACTGCTGAGAAACCTCTCCGAACTCACTTCGCTTCCCCCTTTTGCTTGGATTGCCAAATGACCAGCGTGGCAAAGGCGCTTGCACGCGTTCAGGCCGAGCTAAAAGACGCACGGCAGAGCGTCCGTTTGGTCGGCGTCACCAAGGGCCAAACCGAAGAGAAAATTCGCGAGGCGGCGGAAGCCGGACTTTCTGAGTTTGGAAACAACTATGCGCAAGAGGGTGAGGCCCTGCGAGAGAAGATTCAAAGCGGTAACTGGCACTTCATTGGCCATATTCAAAGCCGCAAAGTGAAGTACCTTCTAGACTACGATTTGATTCAGAGCCTGGACCGGTTGGATATTGCAGCAGACCTTAATCGCCGGCTTGAGGGAAAAGGGCGGAACCTCGATGTTCTCATCGAAGTGAATATTGGAAACGAAGTCACTAAAGCAGGCATTCCAGAGGCCGAGGTCCTTGCCTTTCGAGACGCCTTGCAACAGCACGGTCACTTGCGTGCACGCGGTTTGATGTGCATGGTTCCTGCGCTCGACGCGCAAGCACGACGCCCTTACTTTCGCCGCATGAAGAGTCTCTTCGATGGACTGAAGAATGCGCCGCACTGGGACACACTCTCCATGGGCACCTCCGATGACTACTTAGTTGCTGTTGAAGAGGGCGCAACGATGATCCGCTTGGGGACAGTTCTCTTCGGTCCCCGGCCATGATAAAAATAGAACCTGAAAACGGGGGATCACCATGAGCCAATTGAATGCAGATGAAATCAAAGGACAGACTTTTCGAGGAAGCTTGTTCGGGTTTAACAAGTCCGAGGTTAGGGGTTTTCTAGCAGCGGTTTCGAAACAGAGTCGAGAGCTCAACTCCCAATTGGAAGCCCTCCAAAAAGAAGTAAATGATTGGCGCGCGCGTGAGAAAGCCATGTTTGAACTCACGGCCGGCGCGCAAGCGGAAGCGCAAGCCATTCGGGAGAATGCGAAGAAAGAAGCCGAGAAGCTCTTGCTGGAAACGGAAGAGAAAGTAACTTCGATTCGTTCAAAAACCGAAACCTGGCTTGAAGAGGTCATCGCAAAAGTAGAAGAGACCCAACGCCAGAAACAGAATTTCCTTACAGCCTTTCGCTCAGCACTAGACAGCCACTACGCTCTGATTGAAAACGAAGAAGAGGAAGTCGAGCCACTTACGGCAAAGCTCTCCGGCGTCCTTCGCGCCGAAGCAGAGACGACGCCCCTTTTGGGCTAGAGCGGCTTTGTTTCAATTCTTCGAATGGATTGAACAGGAATCCATCCTGCGAAGGGCCGTTGAACTGCAATCGAGTAGTCCTGTGTGGGACCCAACGTCACTAGCGTTCCGACGGGTAGCTCGACCAATTTCTTATCGGTTCCCAGGGTCGGCTCCGTGGAAAGCAAAGTGCCCTGATCGCTACCCACTACTACTGCGTAAACCGGCAAACTATGGCGCAGCCCAATTCCAGCGCCGCCCAAAAGAACAAAAATAGCGCCTAAAACCGCACCCATCCTGCGAGTCGTTTGAGTCAGAGCTCCGAAGAGCACCGTCCAGATCCCTAAAACAATAAGAACCTGAAAGAAACCGGGGGGGATGAGTGCACCAAATCGGAATAGGAGGTCTCGCTCCACCCCGTTCTGGATCATCAATTGGTTTTGAACCAGGCCGAAACTACGCAAAGCCGACAGTCCATAAACAGGACTCGCACGAAGGAAGGTACTGGTGGCTAAGTGGTAGACCGCTGGGCCCCATTGCTTGAGGCGACCGAAAGCTACGGCGAGATTATGATGCACTTCAGGCGAACGAGTGCCTGAGGCTTCCATTTGGCGAATCCGCTCTTCCAGCAAAGGAATAGCCTGCTCGGTTTGCCCCTGATCTAAGAGGTCCATTGCGGTGGACCAGGCAGAGGTATCCGCCCAAGCGTTCACGCTGAAAAAAAGCGAGAGCCAGATGAAAGTCTTTTGCATGCACCTATCCTAACCCGGGTAACCGAGGAGGGAAATGATGCGATTTCTAAGGGAGTGCAATGAACTAGTAACGGACCTTGTACTTATCTTCGAGGACACGCACGAGCAGCTTTAGTTCCACTACGCGTTCTTCCAGCTCCGAGTTTCGCTGTTCCAACATTCGAATCTGCTCTTCTTTCTGAACGAGCGCGAATTCGAAAGCATCGCTGACCATATTCACCGCTTTTTCAACCATTGGCATCACTCTTCGTTCCTCTTCTTCTACCGCTTCAAACGAAACGGGCGAAGGAGGACTGAAGCGTGACAGCGGCTTGTCTTGCCAGCGATCCACGTCGGAAAGCACCGGAGCTTTCTCGTGTATTGCTTCTTGCTTGGCTTCCGCAAATCCCGCGCCATGAGCTTCTACCGAAAATAAGGGTGGAGGCATCACAGACATCTTTTCCGACGCGGGATTGTGCATGATCAAGTATCTCCCTTTTTCCAGGCGATACTGAATGCTATTGGTTTTGATTTTCCGTCGAATAGTACTCAGGCTTACGCCCGTTTTTACGGAGTACTCAATCAGAGGAAGCCAGGATCCGTCACTCTCATTGCACGTTTCGGGAACGTGCGGTGGCATGAGAGCTCCTGATAAATCGGCGGCCCTCCCGAACATAGGGTTCGAAGATAGGCCACCGTCTACTTCTTAAAGTATATCTGTTAGAATTAATTTATCCACCATGCTCCGCGCCATCTCCATCACACTCTTGATGCTTTATGTCGGAATACTCGTAGGTGAGATCCCGATGCGAGGCACCCCCTTGGGCGAAACAACCTGGGCGCAGACTCGCGCTGCACTGAACTGGAGTGGGGACCAGGCACACACTCTCGTTACACGTGCTGGGCTTGCCGACCATGCGTGGATGAAATGGCTGACAGGTAAGCGGATATCGCCTAGAAGCGCTGCCCCGAGTCAGAAAGCAAAACTAGTCCCTGTTCCTCCACCTACTGAAATTACCGCCGATGAAGAAGGACTCACGCTTCAAGACAAAGAAGCGCTTCGGCAAATACTGGAGTAAATCGATGGCCCAGTTCATTGAACGTCGCAAAGAATACCGGCTCCCTTTCGAAGACAAGGTCGTTTTCACGGATGGAAAACGCAACTACACCGGCTATGCCTCAAACTGCAGCCGCGGGGGATTATTCGTGACCAGCTTGGAGCCCTTTCCTATCGAAACGAAAGGGTACTGCTCCTTCTTTCTTCCGGGGCAACCTCAATGCATTACCGTTAAAACCAAAGTAGTGCATATTGTCTTCGATCGGCAACGTTGCGAAATCGAAAATGGAATGGGCTTCATGTTCGAGGAACTGACTGAAACGCAGAGAGAACTGATGAACAATCACATTCTCAATGAGCAGAACGCCTACATTGAGCTCAAGCAGATACTTGCGGCCGAGCACCCAAACGCTGCTGAAGTCCAACGTTGCCTGGCACGACTTCCCAGCATTCGCCGCCACGATCTGCTCGCGCTTCGTTATCGCGTCAATCGCATCTGCACCCTGTTCGAGCTTGCGCCCGAGGCGCCGGTTCTCCAACGCTCTCCGCAGCCAACAAAGCTGAGCGCCTAGCTTGCTCTACGAACCTCAGGCTCGCGCCCTGGCTCCTTGAAACCCCATTCGCTGCTATCCACCGTGTAACAGGTGCGATTGAGCATCCAGCCCTGGCACAGCTTTTCATTTTGTTCATCCTCCCGCTCGTGTCCCAATTCGCGTCCTGCGCGAGCAAAAAGCTCTCTCATTAGCCAATCGGGAACATGCCCGTGAGCCCACGGATAGATGTAGGGAAATAATACGAGATGAGAAAGCAGCACACGCCAATGGGATCCGAATCGATTGAGCAACCGTTTCCAATCGAGGCGATCTCCCAGTTTTAAAATCAAATGAGCGATATCGGCACCATCGTAACGATCTCGCGCCATAATGAAGGCCTTGGAGCAGATCATTTCTTCCGGAGGAACGTACTTCACATTCTGGCCATACACGGTTCCGTTCTGGGCTTCTTCAAACCAGCGATCATCCACCGGACAAAGCCCATTCCCAGAATTGAATATGATGTCAATGAAACCTGGGCCACCTGGCTCGAAAGCCTTCCCTAGCCAAATTGAATCGGTCACTTCCGTTTCAATTCCCTCACCGTCTAAGGCATTCATTGCCGAATGGCAGTCTTCTTCGCGAATGAAAATGTCCATGTCCTTGGTGTCGCGATAAATCCCCGTGTAGTGCCGAAGCGCGTAGGCGCCACCCAAAAGGAAGGGGATCTTCTGTCGTTTGAGAGTTGCGATGGATTTCCCGTAGTAACTTTCGGTAGCCAGTGAACTCATGCCCGCTCCCTTTTGGATGTTCTGCTAGTTTTCTCAGCAAGCTATGTGCCATTGGTACCGTGCTTGCTACATGAGGATGAAAAAGGGAGGACTAGTGTGGATTTAAGATGAAAATTGCCTCAGTTGGGGACATTCACTGCACTGCTCGGTCTCAGGGACGCCTAAAGCCGCTGTTTCAAGCCATGGCAGATGAGGCAGATGTCATCGTTTTGTGTGGCGACCTCACCGACTACGGTCTTCCCGAAGAAGTAGCAACGCTAGCCGAGGAGCTCGGTGTCACCGGCAACACGCCAAAGGTCGCGGTGCTTGGCAATCACGACTTCGAATCGGGGCACGAAGCGCGCGTTCGAGAAATTCTCGGCCAAGCGGGAGTCACCGTTCTGGACGGAAGCGCCTGTGTTTTAGAAGGCGTTGGCTTTGCAGGGGTAAAAGGTTTTGGTGGGGGCTTTCAGGGACACGCGCTCGAAGCTTGGGGGGAACCCAGCATCAAGCACTTCGTCCAAGAGGCGGCGAATGAAGCCCTCAAATTGGACGCGGCCCTTGCGCGACTGGAAGAGGTCCCTCGGATTGCTGTCATGCATTACTCGCCCATTCGCGGAACTGTAGAAGGCGAATCTCTGGAGCTCTATCCCTTCTTAGGATCGATGCGCCTGGAGGAGCCGATCGTGCGACACCCCGTCGAAGCAGTGTTTCACGGACACGCGCATCATGGAAAATTAGAAGGACGCACGAGCAACGGTTGCCCCGTTTACAACGTTGCCGCCCCCTTACTCAAAAAGTGTTTTCCCGATCGCCTTCCATTCCGAATCATCGATGTGCCTAATCTCCTGTCCAAAAACTAGGCGGTTGGAAATGCAGAACAAGATTTCTCATGCCCAGTTAACTACCTGTATGTTTTAGGCTTTACCAACTGGCTCACTGAAGACACTTTGTATACGCCGTGAATTCTCAGAGTGTGGCTCGCACGCCTCCCTGCTTCTCAATGCGGCATTCGTTTCGCATTTCAATCGCTTAACTCAAAGTCCGTTCGTTGGATCGACCGTTGCAATTTGCAGGGGTAGCTCAAGTTCTACGTTGTATGGAGTATGCGGTATGAAGGGGAAGGTTTTTTCTATGATGAAGAAATGGTGGATGATTGCTGTCGTCTTCGCGCTAGCGATGTCGCTGACTAGCTGCTCGCGTCGCAGCAACATGGGTGGAAATGCAAATTTTGGTTGGAACTACCTTTGCGGCACTACGCAAGAAGGTGAAAACAACATCGGTACTTATGACATCTATACCGAAAAAGTCACTGGTCGCGCTGGGTTGAACGATATCCATATCGCGGTGGCTTCGTTAGATACCCCGGGAGACACGGTTGAAGTTTGGGCAGTACGCTCGGGCGACATTAACGACAACAAAATGATTCTGGGTAGTGTGGTACTGATGGTCGGTAGCGAAATATTCGTTGGCACTTTGTCCGACGCGGAACTCGAACAGTACGATCTGTTGATTCTTAAAACGCCAACACCTGGAGTCCCCTTTCTCAGTGCGAATCCTGAGAAGTATGCTCAGTGCACGCTTCCTCGAGTCGGCGAATACTACGAATAACTTTTTTCTAAGGTACGCTGTGTGCCCCGCCTGAATCCCAGGCGGGCACGCCGCTGCATCAATTGTTCGACCATCGTATGTACGGGAACCTGATTTGGGCACAGTACCGTGCAAGCACCACACTTCGAACACGGATACCATTCCTCTAAAAATATCTCTGAGGCATTCTCATACTTCGCAAAGAAGGCGACCATCTGCTTGGGTTCAAATAAGGCTGGCGCATCACCCGACTGAATGGCCTGGCAGGTCATCGTGCAGAGCGAGCAAACCTGGCAACGCTCCGTCGCGGTACTATAACTTCGCTCGTCTTCCGAAACAGCGAGCACATGATCCGGACGGTAACGCTCCAGAAATAACTCAGCGCCTCTGCCGGGCTTCCAAAACAGGACAAGCCGTTGGGTCTTTCGCCAGACACGATGCAGGGCGAGGTAAGCTCGAATGCTAAGCAAACGAATCTGCACAGTGCCTCCCCTGATGGATGTAAGTTCCCAATCCCGCTTCCCCCTCTGAAAACAAGAGCCCCCCACAAGCGTGTAGGTTCTGAAAAGCGGGCCGCCCGTCCTCAGCTAAGGGACGAAAGTGCGCATCTACCTTTACTCCCACCCTGCCACTTGCCGAAGCATGCAAAGGAAGATTCAGAATAGGTTCGACCGCCTTTCGAAAGTGCGCACGCACACCCCCTCCAAAAAGATGGCCTGTGGCCAGAACAAATACTTTTGCGCGCAAGGCGGTCCATCCCGGCTGCGCGTTCTCGACCACCAGAAACTCTCTCAGACGATCTCCGGAGGGTTGCACTTTCATCTGACTGAGATGAATTCGCTCAATACCCGCGGCCTCGAGGGCTGCCTGCATGGCAGAGTAGAGTCGAAAACCGGGGATGGGCTCTACCGTGGCAAGACACTCGCCCAAGAAAATCTTGGCCATACCTTTCACTGACTCAATCGCAGCTTGATTGGGCAGCAAGGGAGGTAGCAACACTCGGTCCATCGAATCGCCGAGCCGACTGATCGCTTCACCGAGCCGCTCGCGCGCCACCGAGTTCACGGCAAGATCCGCAGAAACGCGAGTTAGGGGAATATCCCAGCCCTCCCCTTCAAGCGGAAGATCCATTGCTTGAAAGGTAGCGCTAAGACCTAGTGCCTTCGCGGCTTCATTCCACCGACCACACAGCAAGTCGCCGCGAATGCGCCAACGACGAGAGGTAGCCATTGCGATACGGATGGGTTTTCCGCCTTGGAGTCCCGCATCCGCCTGAATTTGCTGAGCGGCGTGGATCTTTAGAAGAAATCCATTGGTAGAAGGGATCCACACCGGCTCATCCCAGTGGAGCGCCAACGGCAGGAAAGGCTTCAGCTGGTCACGAAACCATTCACAACTTGCTGCGGCTTCCTTACTCACACGCGAACTATCGAACGAAAGCGCGCCGGAAGAGACACTGGTCGCGCCCGAGCCATTCATGGCAACGGCGACGAACTTGCCTTGTTGTTTGAGTGCTAAAGCAGCAGCCACGCCCGAGGCACCGCCTCCGATGACGACTGCATCGTACTCACGAACCGCGTCACTCGACATGGGGATTCCCGAAATAGCGAAGCGCTTGATCGTAGTCGGCTTGCTTGGCTTGTTCTCCCCAAGTAAGCAGGGGATCAAATCGATCGGTCTGCGCCGAAATCTGCCTTTCCTGTTCTTGGATATCCCATTTGAGCAAGGAGCCGACAAAACAACCGGCGGATCGGATACAACGTGCTCCCTTGCAACTTCCCTCACCGAGCCGCGTGCGCCGTCGTAGATCCCCTAAAGAAGTCACCCATTCCTTTCGAACCGCGTACTCCGCTTCTGCCGCAAGGACCTGTTCACACTCACAAAGGGTTTGGGCCAGCTCGGCGTTCTTCATCGCTGCATCCAAGATGCCTTCCGCCTTGTGCCCATAACGCCGAATAAGACGAGCCACCAAGAGAGGATCTCGCCCAATGCGACGTGCCTCCTCCAGCCAAGGCACTTCCGAAGTGCAGCCAGGAAGACTTTCCAAATGCGTGCGGCAACGCTCACGCTGTCGCAATCGCCGACAGATTCCGTCCGTCACTAGCTGTGCGAGCAGACGCGCGCGGGTGATTCCGCCACCCACAACACTGTACAGACCATCGCGGCCATCCGAACTATGATCGAATACCGCCTGGCCGTAGCCTTCTGAATTCTTCAAATCAAAGACACGCAAATGCACGCCGCTCAGGGCCCCGACAAAACGGTGACTTTCGATACTAGGAAAGAACCGCTTCGCCCCGTCCATGAGCGCCGAGATCTCTTCAGGCTGAATGGCGGAATCTTCAGGTTTTCCATCAAACAGCGTTTCACTCGGTCCCAGAATCGAGAAGTTTTCCTTGGGAAGGAAGTAAATCGAATCGGCTCGTCGAGGGAGCGAGAATGCAATGCCCACTTCGGTGACCCTTCGCTCGAGTAGCAGATAGCTTCTGCGATACTGTCGAAACTCGACCGACTTCTTCGGGATAAAGTGGCGTGCCCAAGGACCCGCTGCATTCACTACGGTGCGGGCGCGCACGAGCACGGAAGGTTGTCCCTTGGGCGTCACTCGAACTCCCACCAGCTTGGTACCCTGCCATTCCACTTTCTCTACACTCGTATTCTTGTGTAGTCCTGCCCCGGCATCTACCGCGCTGCGGGCCGTGGCAATCGCAATCCGAGCCGGATCGGTTGTCCACTCGTCCATGCTTACTGCGCCCCAGCACTCTCGACTGAGTCCCGGATCGATTTTTACGAGGTCATCTCCCGTTAGTCGGACGTGAGGCAATCCCGCTTTCGCGGTGGTGTAATGATCGTAGAGATTAGCCAGAGCTTGCATGCGGTCGAGCTCAGAGCGCGGCTGTGTTTTAAGCACCGGAAAGAGGATCGGTACTCGAGTGAGCAAATTGGGAGCAATCCGCTGGAAGACATTGATCTCTTCACAGGCAATCCGCGTTGTCTCGGGATCGGTTTGGAGCCAATGTGGCTCCCCAGAAAGAATCCCCGGTCCAGCACCGGTTGTGCCAGCTCCGAAATCCCCTTTCTCAAATAGAGCTACGGAGAGTCTGCGCATGGCACAGTCGCGTGCGATACTTAGGCCCGCAATTCCGCCGCCAATGATAGCGACGTCATACACTCTATCAGTGAGGGGAAGCATGAGCGTTATGTCGAGGGCTTCGGCGCGAGTCGAATCCCTAATTCCTGCAATTGCTTGATGTCCACAGGGGAAGGCGTCTCACTCATCAAACAGCTGGCCTTTTGCGTCTTTGGAAAAGCGATGACATCCCGAATGCCTTTGCTACCGGTCAGCAGCATCGCAATACGATCGACACCCAATGCGATGCCTCCATGAGGAGGCGTTCCGTACTGAAGCGCCGTCAGAAAAAAACCAAATTTGGCCTTTGCTTCTTCCTTGCTAAGCCCCAAAATTTCGAACATGCGCCCTTGCACTTCAGGATCGTAAATTCTTAAACTGCCGCCACCGATCTCAAAACCGTTCCACACCAAGTCATAGGCTTCAGCTTTCACCGATGCGAGGTCTTCCTTTTTACTGCTGGCCGCAAGGAACTTAGGCAAATCTGCTTCAGCTGGCCGTGTGAAGGGATGGTGTGCGGCGTAAAAGCGCTTGTCTTCGTCATTGTATTCAAACAGAGGGAAGTCGGTAATCCACACGAAATTATCTTTCGTCAGATCCGCATACCCAAAACGTTTGCCGTACTCGTCCCTCAAAAACGAAAGCGAATTATTCACAACGGACGGAGTCGAACAGACCATTAGCAATAGACGCGGACCCGTGAAGGGAAGTTTACTCTCAATCTCCGCCTTGAGGGCCTCGTCAAAAAACTTCGCCTGCGGGGCCTGCCAATCACCCGGTGATTTGATGCGAATCCAGGAGAGGCCCTTGGCACCGAAGGGCGCGACTTTCTTCACAAGGGAGTCCAACTCGGTGCGCGAAAGCGGTTCTTTCTCCTCAAAGCAGAGGCCTTTGAGAATCCCGCCTTGCTCCAAAACGGTTTTGAAGATCTGGAAGGACGATTTTTTTCCCTGTTCGGTAAGATCCACGAGCGTCAGGGAGTTGCGTAAATCGGGCTTGTCTGAGCCGTACTTGTCCATGGCGACTTGGTAGCCAAGTCGCGGAAACGGAATCGCAATATTCTTGTCCAGAACCTCTTTGAGCACTTTTTGCATGAGCTCTTCATGCAGCTTCATGATGTCTTCGGCATCAATGAACGACATCTCAACGTCGACTTGAGTGAACTCGGGTTGCCGATCGGCACGCAAGTCTTCATCTCGAAAGCAACGAGCAATCTGCATATAGCGATCCACCCCACCAATCATGCACAGCTGCTTCAGCGTCTGAGGGGACTGGGGTAACGCGTAGAATTGTCCGGGATGCACGCGGCTAGGCACGAGGTAATCACGCGCCCCTTCAGGCGTGCTTTTGTACAGAATCGGAGTTTCGATTTCCCAAAAGCCATTCTCAAAATAAAACTCGCGAGCCGCCTTGAGAAACTCATGACGGATGCGAAGATTATTCTGCAAGACCGGCCGGCGCATCTCCAGATAGCGATGCTGAAGTCGAAGCGTCTCTTCCACTTCTCCCATCGATGGCGAGTCTTCGTGCAGAGGATAAGGAAGCGGGGCCGAGCGATTGAGAAGTTCCAGTTCGCTGGCAGCTACTTCGATTTGGCCGGTAGGCAGATTGGCGTTCTGCATTCCATCAGGGCGCGCCCTGACGACCCCTTTCACTGCAATGACCGCCTCTTGTCGCAAGGTATTTGCGACATCTACTGACATGTTCGCCGGATCAAAAACGACTTGGGCAATCCCTGTGCGATCTCTCAGATCAATAAAGACCACGCCGCCGTGATCTCTCCAACGATCCACCCAACCACAGAGCATGACGGTTTCTTTCGCTAGCGGGAGTCTCAATTCTCCGCAGCCATGGGTTCTTTTAAGCTTCATTCTGCGCTCTCCTCTGCAACTCGGCTTCCAACGTCCCCAGCGCCACTGATTCTTGGTTTCCGTCGCTCAAGCGTTTGAGCGAGGCTTGTCCGGACTTCAACTCGTCATCTCCTAGCAAAAGCGCGTACCGCGCCCCTACTCGATCGGCTTGCTTCATCAGCCACTTCAACTTCTTGTCTTTGTCATAAGCCATTTCAACCCGCACGCCCTTGCGTCGCAGCGAAAGACTCAAATTGAAAAGCTTGTCGAACGCGGCGGGTCCGAGGGCCGCAAAGTAGTACGAAGGCCCCCGCACGTCCGTTTTGAGCAACTGCTTGGCCTCAAGTGCCAGCATGAGTCTCTCCATGCCTAACGCCCAACCGACTGCAGGAAAAGGATCTTCCCCAAAGCGAGCGGCGAGACCATCGTAACGACCCCCTCCGCCTAAGGCACTTTGCGCACCCAGAAGCGGCGACGTGAACTCAAACGCGGTACGGCTGTAATAATCCAGACCTCTCACAATGCTGGTGTCTTCTTCAAACGTGACACCTGACTCTTTGAGGCGCTGTTTCACCGCACCGTAGTGCGCTTTACTCTCGGGATCGAGAAAGTCGACCATCCGGGGCGCCTTTAGAGCCAGCGCCTGACAGGACTCATTCTTGCAGTCGAGGATGCGCATGGGAGCGCGCTCCAGACGCTTCTTGCATTGCTCACACAACGACTCAAAATGAGGCTTGAAGTACTCAACGAGCTTCTGCTTGTAAACGGGCCGAGATTTGTCATCTCCTACGCTATTGATTCGAATTTCGTAGTCCGACCCTGCTAGCCCCAGCGACTTAAAAATCGTATCGAGAAGCACGATGGTTTCGGCGTCCGCTTCCGGACTTGCATCCTGAATCAGCTCCGCCCCAATCTGATGAAACTGACGCAAGCGGCCTTTCTGCGGCCGTTCGTGTCGAAACATCGGGAGGCAGTAGTAGAGGCGTTGTGCGTGCGGCAGGCGGTGTAGCTGGTGCTCTACAATAGCTCTTACCACCGAGGAGGTAGCTTCCGGACGCAGCACCAACGTTTCGGGAGCTTTGTCACTATCGGGGTGCACGCGGTCCTGGACCTGGTACATCTGTTTCTCAACGATGTCCGTGTTGTCCCCCACGGCTTGAGTGAAGACTTCAAGGTGCTCCAAAACGGGCGTACGAATTTCCTGATAGCCAAAGGCTTCGATAATTTCGCGAATCTTTTTTTCCACGGACTGCCAGCGAAAGAGCTCTTCGCCGAGCAAATCGTGCATGCCGCGAACGGCCTTAACTGCCAAGGAAATCCTCCGGTTAGGCGGCAGGGTACCACCCTTTACAGACAGAGGCATGCCGTTTTTTGTCACTGCCCTTCGCTCCAACTCTCCGATATTTCTTCACAAATAGCCCAAAATCAAATTGACGCAATGCACTATCTGCGGTAGAGTGCGCCTGGGTTGAAATCTACATTTCAGAAGTTTCTTAAACAGTAACCAATAGGGGTTGGGTATGCCGTCTTTCCACAGATGGATGGGTTTTACAGTTCTTTGCAGTCTCGTTCTGCTTCCAGTGCAGGGTATCGCCAACGGGCCAATGGGTGGACCTCCACCCCCAGATGCACCGATTTTGGTGGAACACCTGCTGCGTCACAGTCGCAATCTCGTGACAGAAATCAACTTATTGCGCGGAGCACGCTTTGTGATTCCGCCCAGAGCGGTTGCGCCGCTCGCCGTAGCACCGGGCTACGTGCGCGGACTCACTAACTCGCTTTTGATGCCGCCTCCTTTCTTGGCAACCACATTGGCCGCGAAAGAGGATCCTCAAAGCTTCATGGTTGGATGGATCTCGGATGGTCTCGGCCAACAGGTGAGCAAGCTGTACGATCGTCTTTGGATCTACAGTCAGTCTCCGAATCCGTTTGTTCCCGCTTGGAACTACATCGATGAAGGCGGTCGCTTAGTGAAGGTGAGCGCTCAGTTTCTTTATAGCCAAGCGTTGCTTGAAACGAGCTTCAGCTTCCAGAATACGATTGCGGTGAACTACTACTACATTGAAGCGCTCCGTCGCCTGTACTTGGTCGGACCTCCGATGTTGAATTGCCCCAATCGCGAGATGCTCATTAAGCGCCTCGTTATTATGGAAAATATCTTGTACGAAATGCGAAAACTCATGGATGCCATCCGTTGCAACCCCTGGTTCGCTGGGTTCTTCCCACCGAATTACCCAGGCGTTGGACCGATGATTGAATTGCAGTTCCGCGCTTTCCGCATCGACGTGGTTTCAGCCGGACCGCAGCCTTTCATTCCGTATCCGTACTTCCCGTCGCCGGTTTTCACGCCCCGGCTGCCGATTCAATCAGGCCCGGGTTACGGACCGATGCCGGTTGCGGCAGGCGCGGGCCCCGCGATGGAATACAACGCAGACCAGTGGAACGACCGATGGAACGGAATTGACCAAGGCTACCAAGCCTCAGGTGCTCCGAATCCTGCTTACGGCGCTCCTCCCGGACCGAATATGGGTGGCGGACAAATGGGTGGCGCACCCAATGGCCCTCAGCAGCAGGGCGATATGGGAGCACCCGATGGCGTGGGTGAACCGTTTCAGCAGGGCGGCCAGGGTTACTCTGGTCAGCAAAGTGGCGCGGTGAACTACGACCAACGCGGCCAATACGGACCTGCTTATAACGGTCAGCCAGCGCAGCAGAATGTTCCTCCGCAGCAGCAACTGCCGCAGCAGGGAACGCAAGATGCGCTACCGTGGAAACAGTTCGACTACAATGCGATACCGACGGGGCAGACCGCTCCAGCGGGACAGCAGCAACGCTAATCTAATTAATGAACAGTGGGAGGGCCGGGATTGCGAAAGCGATTCCGGCCTTTCTATTTTCAGGACCGAACGCGTTTGCCGATACGGTCCCGGCGCACTCCACCGTCGGGAGAGACGGACATCCAAATCAAACTCACTTTACCCTTTAGGCACGAGTAAGGAATGGGACCCCAATTTCGACTATCCGTGCTCTTCACTCGGTTGTCCCCCAAAACGAAGAAGTAACCTTGTGGCACCTGCACGGGGCCATAATTGGGGATTCGGGACTTATCCCAAACAATGGGATAGGCGGGTCCTTCAACACTTTCCCATTTCAAATGGTTCGCCTCTGTACCGCTTTCAATAACCGCCGGCTTGCGATTGACATAGAGGATGCCATCTCGAATGGAAACTTCATCCCCTTCAGTGGCTACAACACGCTTCACATACGTTTCCCAGTTCTGATCAGGCAAAGCGAATGCGACAACTTCTCCTCGCTCGGGCCGACGGATCTTAAGCAATTCATAAGACGAGAAGGGGAGGCGGATGTTGTAACTCGCCTTGGAAACAAAAATGAGATCGCCCGAAAGCAGGGTCGGAGACATGGATTCGGAGAAGACTCGAAAGTCTTCAATAGCGAATAGGCGTACCCCCAGGGCGAAGACGGTCGCCCAGAAGAAGATACGAATATAGCCTTTGAAACCGGGTTTCATTATTCGATGGAGAGCGCAGCCAAAAAGGCTTCCTGCGGGATCTCGACACTACCCACGGACTTCATGCGCTTCTTCCCTTCTTTTTGTTTTTCCAACAATTTGCGCTTACGACTAATGTCGCCCCCGTAGCATTTGGCCAAAACGTTCTTTCGAAGAGGCGCCAACCGCTCTTTAGCAATAATCTTCGTCCCAATCGCTGCTTGCAAAATGATCTCAAACATCTGCCGCTCAATCAAAGTCTTCATCTTGGCCACCAAGTCGCGGCCACGGAAGTAGGCCTTATCCTTGTGAACAATCCAGCTAAGTGCATCAACGGGTTCGGCATTGACCATCAAGTCCAGCTTCACCAGGTTACCGACTTGGAAGCGGACAATTTCATAATCGACGCTTGCATAGCCTTTACTGCAGCTCTTTAAACGGTCGTAGAAATTCAAGACCACTTCGTTAAAGGGGATGTCATACTCCAACATCACCCGCTTCGGTGAATGGTAATGGAGTTTGGTTTGCCTTCCTCGCCGCTCCTCGCAAAGTTTGATTAAGTTCCCTAGAAACTCTTCGGGCGTATGAATTGTGACATGGGCAATGGGCTCTTCGATTGACTCGATGTGGTTAGCCGGTGGCATTTGAGAAGGATTGTAGAGAGAGATCTGTTCACCCTTCACCGTGTTGATCTTGTAAACCACCGTGGGTGCCGTCGTTACGAGATTCACCTCGAACTCGCGTTCCAATCGCTCCTGCACGATTTCCATATGCAAAAGCCCCAGAAAGCCGCAGCGAAATCCAAATCCCAGCGCGTCAGAACTTTCCGCCTCAAAGGTGAAAGCACTATCGTTCAAACAGAGCTTCTCCATCGCCGCTTTGAGGTTCGGAAACTCCGCACTATCGGTGGGGTAAATACCTGCGAATACCATCGGACGAACTTCTTTGAAACCAGGCAGCGGTGTTTCAACGGGACGATTGACGTGGGTGACTGTGTCCCCAATTTTTACATCGCGTAGATTCTTGATGTTGGCGACAACGAAGCCCACCTCTCCTACGGAGAGTTCGTCGACCATCGTCCCCTTGGGGGTAAAAACACCTAGCTTGAGCACTTCGTGTTCAGACTTCGAATGGAATAGCCGGATCTTGTCGCGCGGCTTGATGCGGCCATTCACGACACGCATCAAAAAGACAACGCCCTGGTACTCATCGAACCAAGCATCAAAAATCAAAGCCGATAAAGGTGCCGACGCATCTCCTTTTGGAGGAGGCAGATACTTGCAGACATTCTCGAGTACCTCGCGAATGTTTTTTCCCTCTTTAGCACTGATCGCCACCGCCCTATCGGTGCTGATACCGATGATGTCTTCGATTTCCTTTTTGGTCCCCTCTACATCCGACCCGGGCAAATCGATTTTATTGAGAACGGGAACAATCTCGAGATTGCTATCGATCGCAAGATACACATTCGCCAGCGTTTGGGCTTCGACCCCCTGAGAGGCATCGACTACCAGAATGGCACCTTCACAAGCATTCAAGCTGCGAGAGACTTCATAAACAAAATCTACGTGGCCCGGGGTATCAATGAGATTCAAAACATACGTAATGCCGTCAGCTGCTTTGAAGGTAAGCCGAGCCGATTGGGCCTTGATGGTAATCCCTCGTTCCCGCTCAATAGAAAGTTGATCGAGGAATTGCTCTTTCATCTCACGGTTGGATATTGCACCCGTAAGCTGCAAAATCCGGTCGGCCAAGGTCGACTTCCCATGATCGATATGGGCGATAATACTGAAATTTCTAATGATAGAGGGGTCAGTCATTTGTACTCTACTCGGGGCACCCGCTAACGTAGCGGAAAGGCAGTTGTGTGCAAACCGGAAATATTCTAGACCTTAGGGATGCGGTTTTGGGTTCTGGGGCTCCTACTCGTCGTTTCGCAGGGCTTTGCTAAAGCGGACACCTGCGCCTCATTTCTTATCACCACTTCTTTTGGCGTGATGGGTTCCTTGATAGCAACCCTGAACCAGGCTGGCGAGCTAGTCTATTGGCACGATGGCTACGTCGTTGACCCCGATTTCGCACCTGGATCGTGGGATCTGCGTCTGACTCGCTTTAGCCGAACCACCCCTATCGCTACGGCTTCGCTCCGGGAACGGCCTTTGACGGTCAGCTCCCTCCCCGCAGACAAACCCGATTCGGGCCTTTTTTCGATAGTTACCAGTAAGGGAGCCCTTCGACTTCTCCTGCCGGATGAGCGCACGGTGGAGCTATTACTGCCAAAGAATGAAACGGCAGTAGCGACGACCCTTTATCGCGGCGCTCCGGTGGCCGAACCTGCTGCCACTTTCTCGGAGAAAGCGGACCGAATCCTTCATCCAAAGGTCAACCAGCGCTCGACGGCGACGGCCGAAAACTACACTCCCATTTCCCTTTATGCGGCCACTTCGAATCGGATTTATCGATTGGAAATTAAGAGAGTGCCTATCGACTTAGTGAGCGAGGATTTCCAGGATACGGTCCACGGCGGGACCACCGAAGTAGAAGTCAATGAGGAAGCGGAGATCACGGCCTATCGCCCCGCAGAGCATCGAGCCGTGCGGACAAGTAGGGCCACAGATGGTAATCTGGTGCTCGTCCCCACGGTAGATCCTGACACCGCGTTCCGGTTTTCCCAGTTAGAAGTGGTTTTCGAAACGACCGACCCACTGGTGCTTTCCTCGATCAATTACATCCATGCACTTCCCGATGACAAAATTGTTGTCGCGTCCGAGTTGGGCCAGGTGGTCGTCATCGACGCGCTGAAAAAGCAGGTCGAACATGGGGTTAGCTTCCCGGGATTTGCCTGGGTGCGGTCGATTACCGCACATGAAAGTGGTGGGCGGACCGAGATCTATGCAGTCAACGCTGCCGACAAGTCGGTTTATCGATGGAACAGTGACGATGTAGCGCGTTTGTTCCGCAAGCTACCTTTGCCCGAGGGAGTTGCCGCCAACCAAGTGGCAAGTTTTGCGGCTCCCGTGCCGGTGGGCTACGGAACCCCGCTTAAAAATGACCGCGGCTATCTCGCCAATTTCAGATTCCGACACTCCGGGGTTGCTGCAGAACAGATAGTCGTTCTGGCCGATGATGGAACGATTTACGGAAGGGTCGACACACAGTTCGATCCCAATCGAGTGACCGAACCGGAGCAAACGTGGGTTGCAATACCGCCGGACGTGCCACAGATCGCCCGCGAGCGGTGGTAACTTACAAAACGTTGGTCGCGAGTTCAGAGAGCTGAGAGCGCTCACCCTTCATGAGAGTGACGTGGGCCGCCAGATGCGTTTCTTTAAAACGCTCGACCACGAACGACAATCCGTTGCTGCTCGAATCGATGTAAGGATTGTCGATCTGGTAGCAATCACCCGTCAGCACCACTTTGGTGCCTTCACCTGCACGTGTGATGATCGTCTTAATCTCGTGAGGCGTCAGATTCTGTGCTTCATCCACAATCAAGAACTGATACGCAAGACTACGCCCGCGAATGTAAGTGAGCGGTTCAATCTGTAGCATGCCTTGAGCAATCAGCTCCTGCCATGCACGACGTGTCGGGCGCTTCTGCCCCGGCTTGTCCCCGCTTTGGAAAGAGACGATGTAGTCGACGTTGTCGAAGATGGGCTGCATCCAAGGATTGAGCTTTTCTTCCAGCTCACCTGGCAAGTAACCGATGTCTTTTCCCAAAGGGAAAATAGGACGCGAAACAAGCAGCTTCTGGTACTTGTTCTCATCGATACACTTTTGAAGACCGCAAGCCAGGGCCAAAAGTGTTTTCCCGGTTCCTGCCTTTCCAACGAGACTGACCAAAGGAATCGAATCGTCTAAAAGTGCATCCAATACGAACGACTGCTCCAGGTTACGGGGTTTGATTCCCCAAACCCCATTGGGCGGAACTCGCAGAGGCACAATCGCTTTCTGAGTCGCATCGAAACGCCCGGCAACAAAATTCTCCGGCTTCTTCTGATCCCGCAAGATCACGTATTCATGAGGGTTCAGCTGGCGATCTTCCATCGGAAATCGCTTTTGCTGAGAGAAGTTCTCGATAACATCACTCGGCACTTCAAAGCCCATCGAACCCGGATAGAGCTCTTCAATTGCAACGCGGGAGGGATCAAAATCGACAGCCACCACCTCGAGCGCATCGGCTTTAACCCGAAGATTGACGTCTTTGGTTACGAAAATAACGGGGACGTTGGGGCGATCTGCCTTGAGCTTCAAGGCCACCGCAAGAATCAGGTGATCCGCCTTTTCTTTTCTCAAATCGGCGGGCAAGTAGTTCTCTGCATCCCGAACCATGTCTACGATGAGAGTGCCACCCTTACCGACAGGAACTCCCTTTGTCAGCGAGCCCCCTTTTCGAGCATCGTCGAGATACCGCGCAAACTGGCGGGCATTCCGGCCGATTTCTGTCATGTCCTTCTTGAAACGGTCCATCTCTTCGAGAACCGTTATCGGGATGACGATATGGTTATCGTCGAACCGAAAGATCGACATAGGGTCAAATAGAATGACGCTGGTATCCAGAACGAATGTCTTTTTCAATTTTGGACAATCCTCGATATATCGTTAAAGAACGTGAGGGCCACCAACATGAGAATCAAAACCAAACCAAGCTGATTCGCGATTTCCATCGTACGAATCGAAACGGGTTTTCCCTTGATGGCCTCGAGCGTAAAGAACAGCAAATGTCCCCCATCCAAGACCGGGATTGGGAAAAGATTCAGCAGGAACAGGTTGATGGAGATAAGTGCCATCGTCTGCAAAAACGGAACAATGCCCGCATCTAGACTCTTACCCGCTATCGAAGCGATCAAAACGGGCCCACCCAGGTTCTTAACTGAGACAGAGCCGGTTACGAGTTTGGCCAGACTGACCACCATGCGCTCTGCCACTTTGACGGTTTCACTGATGGCATGACCCACAAGCTTCAATGGCTCGCGAATCTGGAACTTCACCATCTCGCTTTCGGTCAGTGCCGTTTGCGGTACAAAACCGACCATGAAACGCTTCTTTGTCTCTCGCGTGATGGGATCTTCTTGGGAAGTTTCTATTGGCTTCAAATCCAATAGCACTGATTTCCCCTCTCGCTCCAAAGTGAAAATGAGCGGGCGACCTTTGTCCCCCGCGGCCTGCACTTCATCGACGATCGTTTCGAAGTTGAAAATGGGAGAATCGCCCACCTTCACGATGCGATCGCCGGGCTGTAAGCCGCCTTTTTCCGCCGGACTATTCGGAGTTACTTTGAAAACAAAAAGCTCAGACGGATGTAGGCCGAGCGCGGTCAAGTCACTCGTGCTACTCGCTGGTTTGGTCGGATAGACTAGGCTGAAAGACTTTTCTTCCGGTTTATCTGAAGTGCCAAGACCACGCTTCACCGTGATAGTGACGGGCTTTTTCGCCACCCAGTTGGAGACGAGTGCGTCGCGCATCTCTTCCCAAACGGTTACCTCGCGAGAATCCACCTTGGTAATCACGTCACCCGTTCGCAGGCCCGCCGAAAAGGCAGGTGAAGCCGGGTCTGAAATCCCCACCATCGGTTGCAAGGGATAAGGACTAATCCCCTTAATACCACCGACTTCCTCATCTTCGCCATAAACGTTGCGGCTTCGAGTCAGTCCCACATTTAAAGGAACAATGAGTTGAGTCCCCGAACGATCGACACTCAAGTCGACTTTTTGTCCGGTGCGCGTTTTCAATCCATCTTCCAGATCGCTCCAAAACGTGAGCGGAGTGGAATCGATCTTTGTAATGCGATCCCCTGGACGTAGCCCAGCTTCCCATGCAGGACTCGCGACCACGACCGTTCCGATCTTGGTCGCCCGCATGGGCTGTCCTACCCAGAAGATGATAATGAAAAGCACGACGGCCAGCAGGAAGTTGGCGATGGGACCTGCGGCAACAATCAAAAATCGTTTGTAGAGCTTCTGAGTAGAAAAGGCTCGCTCGGCTTCGGAAGCCGGTACCGCACGGTAGGGATCGTCCCCCATCAGCTTTACATACCCACCCAGCGGAACGAGTGAGAGGCAGTACTCCGTCTCGCCGATGCGACGCCGAATGAGTTTCTTGCCGAACCCTAGTGAAAAAACTTCGACGCGAACGCCGAAAAGCTTCGCAACTAGGTAGTGACCAAGCTCATGGAAAAAAATGAGTCCACCAAGAAGGACTACGACACCGACGATGGAAGTGGCCAACGAAACCTCCGGAAGAAGCCATTACTGTAAACGAAAGGCGAGCACCCGCCAACCACTACAAACCAATGCGACGGATGATTTCCTCGGTATTTTCCCGAGCTTTGCGATCCGCGTCAAAGATCATGTCTAGGGAGTCAAGAGCGACTCCTGGGTGCGTATCGAGTACTTCGGATAGGACTGAAGACAGTTTTGAAAAAGGAAGTCGCTTCGCCAAGAACGCTCCTACTGCAACCTCATTAGCAGCATTCAGAGCAACCAGGTGGCTCTGCCCACTGCGCAGCGCCGCTCGGGGGAGATTCAACAGGGGGAAACGCGTTGCGTCAGGCTCTGAAAATTCAAGCTGGCTGAATTCTTTGAGTGAGAGTTTGTTTACCGATCCAGCGAGCCTCTCCGGGTAAGCCAGCGCGTAACCTATCGAGGCTTTCATATCGGGGCGGGAGAGTTGGGCCTGGCACGTGCCATCTTCGAACCAAATGGCCCCATGGACGATGCTTTGAGGGTGGATCCAAACTTCAATTTTATCGATGGGAAAACCAAACAGAAAATGGGCTTCCACGACCTCGAGCCCCTTATTCATCATCGTTGCGGAGTCGACTGAGATTTTGGGCCCCATGGACCAGTTGGGGTGCTTGATGGCCATTTCAGGCGTGACGCTCTCCCATTTCAAGTCAGGTTGACGCCAGAATGGTCCGCCACTTGCGGTTAAAACCAATGACTCGACCGTGCTCGCATCCTTTCCGACAAGCAGCTGATGAATCGCATTGTGTTCACTATCGACAGGAATACAACGAGCACCGCTGTCGCGGAGCTCCCGCTGCAGCAGCTCCCCTGCCACAACCAAGGTCTCTTTGTTTGCAAGCGCGATCGTTTTTCCCCTGCGAACCAATTCCAAAGTAGGGGCCAAGGCTGCAAACCCCATAATGCCCTGACAGGCGATGTCGATTCCATCCCAGCCAGCACAATCCACTAAGCCCTTTTCACCCCAAAGGACCTCGACTCCTAGGAACTCACCTGCAATTTCTCGGGCAGCTTTCTCTTCACGAACCACCACGACGCGCGGATTAAACTCAGCAATCTGGCTTCGCAATAAAGCGATGTTTGCTCCGGCTGTTAGCGCTACCACCTCAAAATTTTCAGGCGATCGACGGGCGAGTTCCAAAGTGGTCGTACCAATGGAGCCCGTGGATCCAAAAACAGCTAAGCGCATTCTCATAATGTATCCACCAAGTAGCGCATGAAGAAAAAGAAAGGAGGGGCGGAAAGAGTGAGACCATCGAGTCTATCTAAAATCCCTCCATGCCCCGGAAGAAAATGACCCGAGTCTTTACACGAAGACGCACGTTTCAACATCGACTCGAAAAGGTCACCCATTTGGGCCAGAATGCTCACCAAAGGAACCAAAACGCCAATCTTCACCCAGAAATTTTCAGTCACTTCTCCCGTGTAAATAAAACGAATCCAAAGCCCCGCGAAAACCAAGGCACCCACGACACCGCCAGCGGCGCCTTCCAACGACTTCTTGGGACTAATCTGCGATGCCAAGCGGTGCTTCCCGAACCAGGTACCGACGAAGTAGGCAAAGGTGTCACCGGCAAACACCAGAAAAAAGAGGAGCAGCAAATACTCGCGCCCGTTCGGGCCGGATTCGACAATGGGCACCAAAAAACCGACCATGCAAATCACATAGAGGATGCCAAGCAACTCCATCGCCAGGTCTCGAATAGAACGCTCGAACTCACCTTTTTTATTAGCTTTCATCACGTGCTGAACAGAAAGCACCAAAAGAGGCATCCAAAGGAAAACCCAGGCCATCTCCGGTGCCGAACGCAGGGTGAGAACTGCCAGAAAGACGAGCGACACGAATCGAAGCTGCCGTCGCTTGGATCGCTCCTTGAACAGGAGGCGATCAAACTCCATCGCTGAAAGCCCCGCTGCCACCAACACAACGACAACCATCAGACTCATTGGACCCGAGGAAACCAGCCAAATGCAAAGCAGGGCCGCCAAAATTCCAAACACAATACGGGTACTCACAGCCTGGCCTCCTGAGCCGGGAGTTGGCTAACCTGCGCTGAGGTTTTTCCAAAACGACGCTCCCGTAAACCAAACTCATCAAGCGCCATCAAGAGATCCGCCTTACCAAAATCCGGCCAAAGTGTTTCTGTGACATAAAGTTCCGCGTACGCAATTTGCCAGAGCAAAAAGTTACTCACTCGATACTCACCACCGGTTCGGATAAGCAAGTCCGGATCAGGAAACTCAGGGTGGTAAAGTCCCCGGGCTACTTCGTTTTCGTCCACTTGCTCAGATGTAAGCTTCCCCTGCTCCACCAACCGAGCAATGCGACGGGCTGCCTCCGTGATTTCCTGGCGGCCCCCATAGGAAAGTGCAAGATTGAGCTTCAAACGAGGGGATGGAAAGGATGTCATACGCATCACGCGATTTAGTTCCTTCTGCGCAAACATCGGCAATTTATCAACACCACCCTGCACCACGAGCTGCACGCGATTGCGGATAAGTTTTTTGTCCATCGTTCGCAAATGATGCACCAAAAGGCGCATCAGCATGTGAACTTCAATGGGAGGCCTGTTCCAATTCTCGGTAGAGAAGGCGTAGAGAGTCAGGTGGGGGATGCCGACTTCGCAACAAGCGGTCACGATCTCGTCGACTTGCTTGGCACCTTGACGGTGCCCCCAAATCCGGCCTCGTTGGCGGTTCTGGGCCCACCGCCCATTACCGTCCATGATGATCGCTAAGTGCTGACAGTTCATGTAGACGTCAGAGCGTCATCACTTCTTGAGATTTGGTCTCAACCACCTTATCGATCTCTTTGGTGAACTGATCGGTAAGTTTTTGTAGGTCATCCTGAAGGCGACGCTTATCATCTTCCGTTGCACCGGCATCTTTCTTAATGGCATCGAGCGCATCACGACGCACGTTGCGCACAGAGACTTTGGCGTCTTCGCCGTACTTTTTGATACTCTTTACGAAGTCTTTACGACGATCTTCTGTGAGAGGAGGCAAATTCACTCGAACGGTTTTTCCATCGTTAATCGGAGTTAATCCAAGGTTAGCAGCAAGAATGGCCTTTTCTACGGCCGCCATGACACCTTTGTCCCAAGGCTGAATAGAAATCGTGCGCGCATCGGGAGTTGACAGTGCGGCGACCTCTTTAAGGTTCATCATCGAACCATAGTTCTCGACCTTAACCCCGTCGAGCATCGTAATGGACGCACGCCCTACCCGAAGCTTTGAAAGCTCCGCACGAAGGTGCTCGATCGACTTTTCCATAAGTTTCTTGGCATCTGCGCCGCTCACACTCACGTTTGCCTCCTAACGAAAGTCCCAATGGCCTCACCCTGGACAACCCGTTTGAAATTGCCTGCCGTATTCAAATTGAAAACGAGAATCGGTAAACTGTGATCCATACAAAGCGAAATGGCCGTAGAGTCCATTACTTTGAGGTTCTTATTCAGGACATCAATATAATCCAAGCTTTTGTACATCTTCGCATTCGGATTTTTCATCGGATCGTCATCAAACACGCCGTCGACCTTCGTCGCCTTCATGATCAACTCCGCTCCGACTTCCATTGCCCGCAAACTAGCTGCTGTATCCGTCGTGAAATAAGGATTTCCCGTTCCCGCCGCAAAGATAACGACGCGCCCTTTCTCCAAATGCCGAACGGCGCGACGACGAATATACGTTTCGCAGAGTTCGTGCATTTCAATGGCAGACATGACGCGTGTATAGACGCCCAACTTCTCGAGACAGTCCTGAAGCGCAAGGCTATTGATGACCGTGGCCAGCATTCCCATGTAATCGCTCGTTGCGCGATCCATTCCCTGCGCCGTCCCCGCAATGCCACGAAAAATATTTCCGCCGCCCAGCACAATGGCGATTTCAATCCCCATTGCGTGAACCGTTTTAATTTCATTGGCAATGCGGTCGATGACATCAGGACTGATTCCGGAAGTCTTCTCGCCTGCGAGGGCTTCCCCGCTCAACTTCAACAAGATTCTCTTATAGCTTGGTTTCCCGGACACGTTTCCCCTTAAGGATCTAGTTCGTCGTTTCCTGCTTGGCTGCCTCGCCCAACTGAAAACGCGCATAGCGGCGGATACCGATATTCTCGCCAAGTTTGGCGATAGCCGCTTTTACCACTTGCTCGATGGAGTTATCCGGGTCCTTTACGAACTTCTGCTGCAACAAGCAGTTCTCTTCGTAGAACTTCCCAATTTTACCTTCGAGTATCTTCTCGATTACCTGTGGAGGCTTCTTGGCATCCGCCATTTGCGCACGGAAAATGTCCTTTTCCTTTTCGACATCCGCGGAAGGCACTTCTTCCTTCACCAAATAGCGCGGATTCGCAGCCGCAATGTGCATCGCGATGTCGTTGCACAGATTCTGGAAATCGTCAGTGCGAGCGACAAAGTCGGTCTCACAGTTGATTTCCAGCATCACGCCAATCTTTCCGTTGCTATGGATGTAGGAGTGAATGCGCCCTTCGTTAGCTGCGCGGCCCGCCTTCTTTGCAGCGTTAGCAAGCCCTCGCTCACGCAAGTACGTCATTGCCTTGTCGAGATCGTTTGCCGACTCAACGAGTGCTTTTTTGCACTCCATCATGCCGGCTCCGGTTTTCTCACGCAGCTCTTTTACTAGTTCGGCCGAAGTCACTTCTTCTCTCCTTCGCCTTCTGGGGTACCCTCTGCAGTTCCCTCTTCGGTAGCAGCAGGAGTTTCCTCAGCGGTATCGTCTTCCCCGGCTGCATCAGCGCGGTAATCAATTTCCGTTGGGATGTTCTTGATGCCCTTGCGAACCACACTCGGAGGTGCAGCCACAACCGGCTTAACTTCCACAGGCTCAGGCTTTTCAACCGGCGCAGGCTGGGCTTTTCGAAGACGCTCTTCATAGAGCGAATTGCCTTCTAAGCAAGCGTCCGCAATGAGATTTACGAAAAGCGTGACCGACTTGATCGCGTCGTCATTTCCAGGAATGACGTAATCAATCGGATCCGGATCGCAATTGGTGTCGACCAACGCAACGACAGGAAGTCCCAAGCGATTCGCTTCACGAACGGCAATGCGCTCGGTTTCAGGATCAATGATGAAAAGAGCTGCCGGAAGCGACCGCATATGACGAACGCCGCCCAAGCTAGCTTCAAGCTTCTTGCGTTTGCGCTCGAGCACGACGACTTCCTTCTTGGGAAGACGTTCGTAAGTTCCGTCGGTTCTCCAACGATCCAATTCGTCGAGTTTCTCGCAGCCACGACGGATGGTCATGAAATTGGTGAGCGTGCCACCTAGCCAGCGTTCGCAAACGTGCGGCATGCCGGCACGTTCAGCTGCGCCCCTGGCGATAAGCTTTGCTTGCTTCTTGGTAGCAACAAAAAGGATTTTTCCGCCACTCGCGACCGTATTGCGAATGTAGGTGCAGGCATCGGCTGCGTGGCGCACCGTTTTTTCGAGATCGATAATGTAGATCCCGTTACGAGGCCCGTGGATGAACTGCTTCATCTTGGGGTTCCAGCGGTGGGTTTGGTGTCCGAAATGGACCCCCGCTTCGAGCATACTTTTCATGGAGACTTCAGGCATGATTCCTCCGGTTGTTGCCTCCGCCCCCGTTGCCCAACTTCTACATAGAAGTCAGGACCAGAGTGTCCTTGATGGGAGCGTGTGTTTTAAAGTCATGGATTCGGTACCATGCGAGCCACCGCCCTACAAGCCTAAACTGAGGACCTAAACTCCTGAATCGATTGATAGGTGAGCCCCTCCGGCCCATTGACGGATTCATATAAAACGACGTTTTCCACCCGACGTTCAAAGGGGGGGCGAGGCAGGCAGTTCCAGCCGTCCAGAAGGTCCCAGTCGCGCGAAGCTTTGAGTTCGTCCTGAAAACCGCTTAGAGTCTCCACACCGCTTGGATTCGGCCGAATCGCCAAAAAAAAGTTTCCGCATCCTGGTGACGAGTATGCAAGACGCTTTGCTTAACGTTCAAGCCCGCATGTTGGATGAGGTCAAAGATTGGCCCACCCAGCCCGGCGTTTACATCATGCGCGATAGCGCGAAACGGATTCTCTACGTCGGCAAGGCGAAGAGTTTGCGCACCCGCGTGCGGTCTTACTTCATGAATCCGACCGCTCTCACACCAAAGACACGGATTTTGGTCAGCCGAGTGGCTGCCGTGGAATTCACCGTGACTCAAACAGAACTCGAAGCACTTTTGCTTGAGTGCAATCTCATTAAGCAGCATCGCCCGCGCTACAATATTCGACTGAAAGACGATAAAAACTTTCCCTACGTCGTTCTGGATTTCACCCATCCGTTTCCGCAGTTCCGAGTGACACGCCGGGTGGTTGCCGACCCTAAACTGAACTACTTCGGGCCATTTTCGGGTGGGATTCGCGATATCAGCCGATTTTTGCTAAAGACCTTTCAGATTCGCGATTGTTCCGATGCCAAGTTTAAGGGCCGGTCACGGCCCTGCATGAACTATGAAATTGGTACCTGCACCGCACCCTGCGTAAGCTTGGTTTCCGAAGAGGACTACTCCAAACAAGTGCGAGAGGCCTCCCTGTTTCTCAAAGGCAAGAAACACGACCTTATCCAAGCGCTAAAGACGGAAATGTACGACGCTAGTGAGGCCACTCAATATGAAACTGCCAAACGTCTGCGAGACAAGATTGGGGCTATAGAGAGACTCACCCAAAAGCAGAACGCCGTACTTATCGATAAACTCAGAGACATCGACGTCGTCGGTTGTTTCGTCGCGGAGCACGAGATTCAATGGGTTGTCCTGTTCATTCGCGGAGGCTTTCTCACGGGGCGCCGAGCGGAGCGCGTTAAGATCACACTGAACCCTGAAGAAAGCGTGAACGCCTTTCTCGAACAGTTTTATTCTGTCTCCCTGATTCCCGATGAAGTTTGGCTAATGGATGATTTTGATGAGCGTGAGAATCTGTCCGAGTTGCTAAGCCAACAAGCCGAGAAATCCGTACGGATTCAGGTGAAGCGGGGCGAGAAAGCGCTGCGCCTGTTGGGTACGGCTCATGAAAACGCTCGACTGCTTTTTCATGAATCGACGAAGAAACCTATGTCAGCGACTGAAGAGCTTCAACGCGCCCTTTCGCTAACGGACTTGCCTACTACCATCGAAGGCATCGATGTCTCGAACTTTCAGGGAACCTCTCCAGCCGTCGCTCTGGTGCATTTCTCAGACGAACGTCCCCTTAAGAGCCGCTACCGCCTCTATTATCCAAAGACCGTAGTAGGCGCGAATGACTTCGCAATGATTCATGAAATAGTCACCCGACGTTTTTCTAAGCCCGATCCCCCACCTCCGGAGCTTCTGATGATAGACGGCGGAAAGGGGCAGCTCGCCGCTGCCGTTCGCGCCCTGCAAGAAGTGGGAGCGAACATTCCCGTTTGCTCCCTCGCTAAAGCCCGAACGGAAAGTGCTTTCACTCGCAAAGAGGTAAAACGCAGCGAGGAGAGGATCTTCATCCCGAACCGAAAAAACCCCATCGTCTTGCGGCAAGGCAATCCAGCGCTAGCGCTTTTGCAACGCGTGCGCGATGAAGCGCACCGCTTCTCTGTCATCAGTCATCAACGTCGCCGCGGCAAATGGTCGAATGAGGGGAGCCCACTGGAAGCTATCGAAGGAGTGGGTGAGAAAACCAAGGAGAAGTTACTCAAAACCTTTGGGTCGGTAGAAGCCATTCGAGCGGCGGGGGTCGAAGGCCTCGTAAAATGCGGCTTGAGTGAAAAACTCGCCGAGCGGGTTCTCGAACGCCTCACCGCCACCCCTGACGAATCCTGAAAGGTGCCCGTCTAGGCTTCAAAGTTTTTGGGGAGGTCTTTCCAGCAATCCATGTAATCTTTTTGGAGTAGCCCGCCCGTCTGCGCGTAAGTGGAAACCGCGAAGGGGTATCTGCTCTCAAACATGAAAGCCAGCGTCTCACCGACGTATTGCGGTTTCAGCTCTACCGTTGAAGCTTTCTCAAAAGTTGCCGTATCGGGTCCGTGACCCGACATCGTGTTGTGCAAGCTACTTCCGCCCGGCAGAAAGCCTTTTGCCTTAGCGTCGTATACGCCCGTGATAAGCCCCATCCACTCACTCATCACATTGCGATGGTAGTAAGGCGGACGGAACGTGTGCTCCGCTACCAACCAGCGCGGCGGAAAAATCACGAAATCAATGTTCGACATGCCCGGCGTTTCAGAGGGAGCAGTCAGCACGGTGAAAATCGACGGATCCGGATGATCGTAACTGATCGTTCCAATCGTATTAAATTTCGTAAGGTCGTATTTGTAGGGCGCGTAATTTCCATGCCACGCCACCACATCCAGTGGGGAATGATCCAGTGCTGCTTCCCACAGAGCCCCGCTAAACTTGGCGACGAGCGTCTGTTTGCCCTCGCGATCTTCGAACCTTGCAACGGGCGCCAGAAAATCTCGTGGGTTGGCGAGCCCGTTGGACCCGATGGGCCCCAATTGGGGCAATCGCAGTGGTGTCCCAAAATTCTCGCAAACGTAGCCACGGCAGTTTTCGCTCACAGCAACTTGAAATCGCACGCCACGCGGAATCACCGCAATTTCCTTGGGCGCAACATTGAGCCACCCCAGCTCTGTCTTCAGAGTGAGGGCACCGTCTTGCGGTACGAAAAGCATTTCTCCATCAGCGGAATAGAAGAAAGCCTCCATGGATTTGTTGCAAGCATAGAGATAGATAGCGACGCCTTTTTGTTCGCAAAGGCGCCCATTCTCAGCCATCAAAGTGAGCCCAGCGAGAAAATCGGTGGGTGAAGTCGGCACCGGCATCGGATTCCAACGCATTTGTTCCGGCGAAGGTTGATTGCCGGTTGATTCGATGTTGCTCTTCCCACGCTTTTTGAAAGCTCCGTGCTGCACGGAAGGGTGAATGCGATAAACCCAGGATCGCAAATTCTCATGGCGTGCCGCCAGGAAGGAACTGCCACTCAACTGTTCCGCGTACAAACCGTGAGCCACTTTTTGGGGAGAGTTCTGCCATTCGGGCAAGGTGCCTGGCAAAGCCTCGGTTGCGAAATGGTTACCAAATCCGGAAAGGTATTGAAGCGATTCCACAGGGCCCTCGGCTTAATAAGTACGGTACTTCAACTGTGACGCGGGCGCACATCAAAAAATCTGCTGCACCCTGTAAACTAAGCTCGAAATGCGGATCTTGGCACATCGAGGTTTTTGGAAGCAGAGCGGCAGTAAAAACTCAATCGAAGCCATTGCCGCGGCATTCAACCAGGGCTGGGGGATTGAAACCGATGTGCGGTCTATCGATGGAAAGCTCCTTCTTTCCCACGATCCTATAGACCGAAGGGTAGCTACCCCGTGGGAGCAGATGGTCACCTGTTGGAACGCCACTCCTTCCCTCCCCTTGTTTCTCAATATTAAGGAAGACGGCCTGCTGGAACTTCTTAAACCCTACCTGGACGGCTGGCGAGATCGCACGGTGGTTTGCTTCGATATGAGTGTCCCCGAACTCGTGCGCTACTCGCGAGCACTGCCTTCTGCTCAACTGGCCACTCGCATCAGCGAATGGGAAGATGCTCCCTTGCGGGCGTACTGCGACTGGATCTGGTGCGACGGTTTCGAATCTGGCCCAGAACTAGAACGTCTTTACCCTGCCAAGGGCCTAGCTTTTGTTTCTCCGGAATTGCACGGTCGGCCCGCTAATGGCTTTCGCGCGAAACTCGAGCGGTTCGCTGAAAAGCATCCCATGGCCGTGCTTCTTTGCACGGATGACCCCGAGGGAGCCACCTTCTTATGATTCGAGCCATTATTTTTGATCTGGATGGGGTTCTGGTCGATGCCGCCCATTGGCATTACGAAGCACTGAACCAAGCACTCCAAGTTTTTGGATACTCCCTATCAACCGCGGATCACGATCGCAGTTACAACGGCCTGCCCTCCGCCGTAAAGCTGCAGCAGCTTTCCCGCCGCACTTCGTTTCCTACGGCTCTTCATCCACTCGTCAATGAACTCAAACAAAAGTTCACCAAGGCCTACTTTGAAAAACATTGCCTCCCGAACGCTTCTATCACCGCGCTTCTACAAACACTTAAACAGCAGGGTTATCGGCTGGGCTGTGCCAGCAACAGCTGCCGAAAAACCGTCGAGCAGGCCCTGAGCGGAATGCAAATAGACCCGTTCTTTGAGGTCATCCTTTCCCACGAAGATGTGGGCGCGCCAAAACCCGATCCAGCCATTTATCAGGAATGTTTCCGACGGTTAGACCTTTCACCCGACGAAGCGCTCATTATCGAAGACTCGGAACCCGGCATTCGCGCAGCGAAGGACTCAGGTGCCCACGTCTTGACGGTTTCAAATCCGAAGCAGGTTACACTCGATCGAATTCTGGAGCAGATCCAAGAACTCACTCCCTCGGAATCTGAAAGCTCCGATTCACCAACCATTGAGATTCTGATTCCGATGGCGGGCCGCGGCCAGCGTTTCGTCGAGGCAGGTTTCAATCGTCCTAAACCGTTCATCAGCGTATTGGGGCGGCCCATGATTGAATGGGTGGTGGAGAACGTCCGACCCCAGCAACCACACGTGTTTACTTTCTTGGTGGCTGAAGACCACTTGCGCAATGAAGCCTATAGCAGCTTGCTCCGTCGTATCGCCCCTGGCTGCCGTATCGTTCCTGTTCCCGCACTGACGGAAGGCGCTACTTGTACGGCTCTTCTGGCCGCGGACAAATGGAATCCGAAACGCCCGCTCCTGATTGTGAACTCCGATCAATGGGTTGATTTTGACTGCAACGCCTTTCTCTCCCAGGCCATTGCCTCCGAGTGGGAAGGAAGCATTCTGACTTTCCCTGCGACAGACGATAAGTGGAGTTACGCGAAAGTGGATGACGCGGGCCGTGTCACGGAAGTTGCTGAGAAGCGGCCCATTTCGCAACACGCCACGGTTGGAATTTACTATTTCAAGACAGCGCAGAACTTTCTCGATGCCGCACTGGCACAGATTCGTTACAATCAACGCACGCGAAACGAGTTCTACTTGTGCCCTGTCTACAACCAATTGATCGACAACGGCGGCCGTGTGAGCATTTTCCCGTTACCTCGAGATGCCATGCGAGGGCTCGGAACACCTGAAGACTTAGACGCGTTTCTAAAGTTCCAGATGCCAAACCTTGAACGAGGCACTCATGAAACCCTTTGAGCAAAATAGTGCTTCTATCCTTCCCAGAGCGGCCCAATTCACGCTTGGTATTGTCCTGTTAGGCTTGAGTGGCTGTGGAGTCGGACTGTGTGTCTCCGCTTCGGTCTGTAGTTCGACGGGACCCGCTCCGCGCCTCGCTTTCACCGGAAATTCAGATTCCACGGCACTCCTAATGGACCGGTTTTTCGATGAACTCGATAGCGCTTGGGTTCTGACCGGAGAATGCGATGTAGAGCTGGGAGAGGTGACAGTCGGGGGAACAGGAATCGATGCCTCGATGACAACCCCCTGTCTAGATGCCGGGGGAGGTACTTTTGAAATCTCTATTGGTTATTCCGCTGGAACGCCCCGGTTCGAATTTCTCCGCTACCAGTACGGCCGCAAGCAAGTCACGATCTCTCAAACAGGGGTTCCGGAGATTGAAACCTACTTGTATCGATCCCGGAGCACTCACACGGTATCGACAATAGACAGCGCGGCTCAGCTTCAGGCCATGACCATGGCTGACAACAACGCTTTCTATGTCCTGACTGATGACATCGACTTTGCGGTCGAGGTCGGCCCTACGAACAACATTACGACGCTCGGAGATTTCTGGGGCGTTTTCGAAGGCAATGGGCACACGCTGAGCAATATTCATCAAGCGCCCGGTGCTGCCGTTCCAGCGGGGCTCTTCGGCGACATTTGCTTAGGGTGCTCCGGCGCCGAAATTACTTCTATTCAAAACCTCCATGTCACCAACCTCTCGCTTACGGCGACTGCAGCCCCAGCGGGATTCATCATCCGAGCCACTCCGACAGTTGCCTCCATCGGTCTCGCCGAGATTCACCTTGCCGGCTCGGTATCCGGCGGAGCAGTCATGACCGGGGGAGTTGTCGGCGAAATGTCCATTGCACGCGTCACCGATGTTTCCTTCACGGGTAACGTTACCGGTACCAACCAGGTTGGCGGAATTGCCGGTTTGGCAGCTGGCAGCAACATTTTCACAGGTGTTAGATTTTCGGGGGCCGTGATGGGCACCAGCCAAGTTGGGGGGATCGTGGGAAGAGGCGGTGGGAACTTCAGCTACAATTCAGTGGAGGGAACGGTATCTGGCTCGAGCACGATAGTGGGGGGGCTAATCGGCCGGAACACGGGCGGAAACGTGCAGTACTGTCGGGCCAATGCGATCGTTTCAGGGACCTCTCGCGTCGGGGGCCTAGTTGGAGACTCCGATTCCGACATAGTCGACAGCTACTTTCTTGGAACGGTGGTTGGAACCACTAATGTTGGGGGGATTTCAGGGCTGAACACCGGCGAGGGCATCTATCGGTGTTACACCACGAGTGACGTAACGGGAACCGGCGTCAATGTAGGTGCACTTACGGGAGACAATTCTGGTACCTTTTCTAATTACTACAATCTCGCCACCTCATTATGCTCAGGATGCAACAATGCTTTTACGACAGCCGCTCTTTCTTCAGTTCAGATGAAGCAACAAGCGTCATTCGCTGGTTTCGATTTTTCCGCGGTATGGACCATTGCAGAAGGGGTCTCCGCTCCTACCCTTCGGTGGGAACACGATTAGTTCAGAGGACTGATGTTTGAACCTTGGTACTTATTTGTTTCAATTGTGATGGGACTCATCGGCATGTGGGCGCTGCAATTCGGGCGACGCCAGGGAAGCCCGCGTCACATCGTCATCGCTTTAGCGCTGATGCTGGTTCCGTACTTTCTCGTAGATGCGCAATGGCTCGCAGTCGGTGGGACTGCACTCGTTCTCTTGCTGTTCTTTCCCTGAGAACAGGGCCGAGCTGAATAGCTCAGCCCTGATTCCAGATGTTCTTATTCGGATTCGCTTGCTGCAGACGTGGGACGTTTGCGGCAGGACATATCGTCTGCCGCTTCCACTTCGAACTGCGCCGGCCCAACCATTCCCGGAGTGGGAGGAAGGTACTTCACCGTTGCGACGATGCTGCAACGCCCAGATCGAACGGCATACAACTGCTTGTTGCCATCATCCTTTGCGTGCACGATCGAATCAATAACGCCGCTGCCGCGCGAGCTAGTGGATTTCTGAACAGCGTCTTCCACCGTTTCAGCCACTTTCGTGATTTCGGCCAAGCGCTGATTAAATGGCGAAAGCGCCGCCATTGCAGAGCCGGAAAGTAGGAGTCCAGCCAATAGATACTTCATGGTCATAATGACCTCCTTTGCCCGGAAGCCTAGGCCTATTCTCCCCTACCAGTCGAGGGATTTCCCATCTCGAAAGAAACCGCCGGTGGGCCCGTCCGCAGGAATGAAAGCTGCCCAGACGATGCTTTTGACCCCTTCAGGGATAGAACGGTTGGCGCCCGCTCCACCCATGTCGGTTTTCACCCATCCTGGGCAAACGGAATTCACTTTGACAGGAGTGCCTTGGAACTCAGAAGCCAGAATACGAGTCACCGCATTGAGCGCGGTTTTTGAAAGTCGGTAACCTGGGGCGCCGCCGTTCATGTCGCTCAATTGGCCCATCCCCGAAGAAACATTTACGACGCGCGCCCCTTCACTTTCGCGAAGCAAAGGCGCTAGAGCTTGAGTGAGTCTGAGGGGGCCAATGGTATTGGTTTCAAAGCTCTCAATCAAAACATCGGGCTTCACTGAGAAAATACTCCCGTAGTCCGCCGCATCGGCGCTCGAGCGGTCGATAAAAACTCCTGCGTTGTTGATGAGCACATCGACCTTGCCGGCATCCGCAAGCAGCGCTTTCGCGAGCACCTGAACTTGCACGTCGTTCGTCACGTCACATTGAAACGGCTTTACTGAAAGACCCGATGAGGAGAGGGATGCGGCAGCTTCCTCTATTTTGGACTTATCTCGTCCGAGCATCCAAACGGTGTAGCCTTGCTCGGCAAGATGCTCAGCGGTTCCAAGCCCAAGGCCACGATTGGCTCCACTCACTACTGCGATTTTCCCGTTCGGCATTTTGGTCTCCCAACTTTCGGTAGACCTTTTCTGTCTCAATGGCAACCCGATCCCACGTAAACTGCTCTAGGCGACGAAACCCTTTCTGCACGAGATCTCTTCGAATACCGGTTTGAAGAATCCGCTCCATGACTAGGGCCATCTCCTCGGGCGATCGAGGATCAAATTGCAAAGCAGCATCCCCCACCACTTCGGGAAGCGAGCCGCCGTTTGAAGCTGCCACAGGAATGCCAGCGGCCATCGCTTCCAAAGGTGGCAGGCCAAACCCTTCATGAATAGAGGGATAAACCAACGCCGAGGCCTGCTGGTACAGCGCAACAAGTTGTTCCGGTCTTGGGCGATGAACCAGACGAACCCGGCCGGCTAACCCCAGCTTGCCGATGGCTTCCCACTCCGCAGCTTCCCAGTTCTCACCCGCACAAACCAGATCACAGTCGCTCTGGCGAGTCATCGCGAAAGCTCGAAGTAGCTTTGCGAAGTTTTTGTGCTTCTGCCGGCCACCCACCTGTAGATAGTAGGGTCGGCCCTCGCCTATCGGCGAAGGAACCTGGAATGGCGCGGGATCTATCCCGAGATAAACTACATCCACTTTACCCTCTAGATCGGGGTATCGCTCTAGCAAGTCTCGGCGCGTGGCTTGCGAAATACAAATCAGGCGCGACGCCCGTTGGATGCAGTCCGCCTTTCGCGCACGAAGCGCCTCGTCGCTTTGGCTTGCGTACCAATTGGGAAAACGCTCAGGAATAAGGTCTAGGACCATGGCGAGACTCGACCAACGTGGGTCAGGCGGAACGCCATAGTAGAAGGATTGGAAGAGGGGCGCGTCGCTTCCAAAACGCAGTCTTAACCAACGTGCCTCTGCCCCCTGCTTCATCTTAGAAAGCAACCTACGCGCGGGACCTTTTAGGAAGCGAGGGGCCTTTGGGATAACATCTTGAGACACTTTGGCACCGCCCGCCGATAGGCCCCCCAGGACGCCAGTGGGCGAAGGCGTAAAGGAGACGTCCCAGCCGCGGGAAACCAGCCGAGGGGCAAGCTGGGTATAGTAATCGAAGCACGCCCCAAATCGGTCGAAACAGACCGACCCATCAAACAACAGCCTCACCCCAACCCCCTTGAAACTAGCATCGATCCCAAGTAATGATTCTAGCGTGGGTGGCTAACTTTGTCAGACCTCTGACAGGGAAGCCGAAAAGGGGTATGGGGAAATCAAGGCATTCTGGAGCTCATCCAGGCGTTCGTTTTATTACAGTCGATCCTTCTTTGCTTGCCGTCTTGAAGATGGCAGACCGCGTTGCTGCGACCGAAGTTGCGGTGATGATCCAAGGCGAAAGTGGCACCGGGAAGGAAGTGCTTGCGCGTCGGATTCACGAACAGTCGAAACGTGCCGATCGCAACCTCGTTTCACTTAACTGTGGCGCCATTCAAGAATCACTCCTACTCAGTGAGCTATTCGGCCATGAAAAAGGGGCCTTTACCGGCGCCCATACGCAAAAAATCGGCCTCGTAGAGCTCGCGGACGGCGGGACTCTCTTTCTCGATGAAATAGGCGAAATGGGATTTGAAGCACAGGCAAAGCTGCTGCGTTTCCTGCAAGAAGGGGAAGCCTATCGCCTGGGAGGTAAATCCCCCTTCAAAGTAAACGCGCGGATCCTTTCTGCAACGAATCGCGACCTGCCCCAACTCGTTCGTGAGGGGAAATTTCGGGAAGATCTTTTCTATCGAATCAATACGGTATGCCTGCGAGTCACTCCGCTGCGACAGCGCCCTGCCGACATTGCGCCACTTATCGAAAACTTTCTCTCATCGGGAACGCAAACCGACGTAAAACGTTTCTCGACGCAGGCAATGGATCTGTTGAAGCGCTACCGATGGCCAGGCAATGTTCGCGAACTTCAGAACGCCATCGAGCGCTTTAAGATTCTGTGCGAGAACGTGGAAGTCACTGCGGAGGATATTCACAAGCATCTGCGCCTTGGTGAGCTTGAACCGGTGGCTGATACCACGAGTGAAACGTTTGACCTCGGCATCATCGAAAAGAAACACATCTTGCGGGTTCTCTCGCACTTCGAAGGCAACAAAACCAAAGCAGCGAATGCGATGGGGATTACCGTAAAAACTCTCTATAACAAACTCGCTCGGTACGAACAGGAACGAACTCAAAGCCTAAACTAGACCTTCTATCCGGTCCAAACGATCGTGGACGTTCTTCAGCCCATCCAAAACGATTCGATTTTCCCCACGCTGTTCTTCCATCAGTACTTGCGTGCGATGGACAGACACCAAAACCTGCTCAAGCCCTACTTCTACTTTTACTAAACGTTGGCCTAGACCGTCGATTCGACTGCCCAACTTTGATTCCGCAGAATCGATTCGACCTCTCAGGTCTGCAGCACAGGCGCGATTGTCGGCTCGCAACTCATCCCGCACCTCTTTCACAAGACCTACAGAAGCAGGGACATCCCGGTGCCTGAGTTTGCGAGCATCTATTTTACCGGCTTCTTTCTTCGGCATAAGGCTCCTTCTGCTTTGAAGTTAGGTGGGAGACTTGCGGAAGGCAATGATGGGTAGGGAGCGGCGGTCCCCTTGGCGGAACCCCAATATAAACAAGCCGTTCAGTTTGTCCACGGAACGGCCGATAAAGAAGAGATGCCTTTCATTAGTCCGCTTTTTCTTTTCGCCAGTTTCCTGGCTATTGTTTTGTCGCCGTGCGTCGCGCTTTTTAGCCTAGCCGTTTACCGCGCTGCGAAAGAACGCCCAGCTAAACCAGAAGATTTCAAACTCAAAGCGCAAATTGCCGCTCTTGAAAAAGAAATTCGAAACCTCAACGAACTGCGAGACGAAACTCAGGTCTATGCAAACCAGATGGTCGAACGAGTGCGCTTACTGGAAAGACTCCTCATTGATGAGCGACGCGCTCGCATAGCGGACAAACAAGAAATATTCTCTCTTCGAAAACTTCAGGCATAAAAAAACCCGCCCTGGTTTCCCAGGACGGGCTACTTTAAATCAATCCTACGCTTCTTACCAGATGTAAGAGAAAGCGAGGAAGTTAGCCTTCCACGTAATATGAGAGTTATCCAGAACCTTGGTCAACTCGAGGTTTGGACGATAGCTCAATCCGTGTGCCACTTCCATACGCTTACCTACCTGTGCACTGATTGGCACTTGTAGATAACCTCCGGAGGTTCCGAGATTCTGCAGTCCGATGCCCGCTCCAACGAAGATGGCTTCCTCGAACTTACCCATGTTGAACTGGATCCAGGGCTGCGCAGTCCAAGTCGAAGCACTGAAAACCCCTGAAGTATTGATATTGAATCCGCCTTTGATACCCACCTGCATACCAGGACCCATGCCTCGGAAATAGCCAACCGTGACAGGAATCTGAATATAGGTTGTTCCACTAAAGTCGAAGTCTACTGAACCCGCGTTTGCACCAAACAAGAGTTCATTGCCTGCGACCTCTCCGCCTTTATCGTGATGATCCGCCTGAGCCGGAGTAATTCCCACCACTGTTGCCAAGAATGCCAAACTCAAAAGTACTTTTCTCATTTCGATCTCCTAGTTGTTTGGGAATGTGACTTACCCATACCTAACTGACTAATTTTACTTCCGTAACGGATCTGTAGCAAATGCAAAACGCGCGCCGTCAAAGACTTTTCGAACGCACTGAGTCAGGAAGACGTAGAGTGAGTGTTACCGATCGCTTCGTTTTTCCGCGAACAAAGTGGAGCGTGATCTTGTCGCCCACCTTCTTTTCGAAGACGAGATCTTGAAGTTCGCGCCAGTTCGTCACCGGTTTGTCGTCGATTTGATAGAGAATATCGCCACCAAAAGGAAACCGACGAAAGCCAACCACAGCCTCGCGATCTGCCGACTGCAAACCCGCTTTTGCCGCAAGGCCCCGAGGATCCAGTTCGGTTATCATCACGCCATACTCAAGTGGAATTCCTAGTGTCTTTAGCAACACGGGGCTGTAACCCACTCCGAACATTCCCAGATCAGGTCGCAACACCTGACCAAAAAGAATGAGCTGATCGACCACGCGTTTAACGGTCTGAACAGAAATGGCAAAGCCAACGCCACTGCTCGCTCCACTAGGACTCACAATTTGCGAGTTGATTCCGATGAGGTTCCCCGCGCTATCGAGCAACGGCCCTCCCGAATTGCCCGGGTTGATAGCGGCATCGGTCTGAATAATGTCGCGAATGAGCCTATCGGTCTGTGCGCGAATATCTCGACCTAACGAACTAATGATGCCGGTCGTCAAAGAGCCGCCCAATCCGAAGGGATTACCAATAGCCAAGGTCTTCTGGCCCACCTTGAGGGGGTACATTCCATACTCAATAGTTGCAAACTTAGTGGGGCGTTCCACTTTCAGAACGGCTAAGTCCGAATCTGGATCAGAACCAACCACCTTCGCAGGCAGCGTCGTTTTATCTGAGAAAGTGACTTCTACTTTCTGCGCCTTACCTACGACGTGATCGTTCGTGACGATATAGCCGTCCGGGCGAATAACAACTCCCGACCCAGCGCCGCGCTGCGGAATCACATCAAAGAAGAAGTCCCTTCTCAAAGTAGTAGCGGTGATATTGACCACTGCCGGAACACACTTCTCATAGACTTCAATATTGTTTCTCTCGGATTCGAGAAGCTTCACTTCGGCGATTGCCGCAAATGGAATGAGAACGCAAAGAAGCGACGTCAGAATGCGCACACCGACATCATTCTCGGGAATGGGTTCGTTGACAAGACTTAACCAGAACCCTAACCTCAAGCCCCATGAAAAGAGCAAAAGTTACCGTAGTTGGCGCCGGAAATGTGGGTGCGACAGCCGCCCATTGGATCGCATCCAAAGAATTAGCAGACGTGGTTCTCATTGATCTCAATGAGGGGACTGCGAAGGGCAAGGGCCTCGACCTTTTGCAAAGTGGTCCGGTGGAAGGCTTCGATATCAAAGTGACCGGCTCGTCGGATTACTCGCCGACGGCTGACTCGGATGTCGTGATCATCACCGCGGGTCTTCCACGCAAACCCGGAATGAGCCGCGATGACTTGTTGAAGACGAATGGAAAGATCGTAGGCGAGGTCACTGCACAGATCGCAAAGTATTCTCCGAAGTCGACCCTGATCATTGTTTCCAATCCCTTGGATGCCATGGCGTATGTCGCCAAAAAGGTCAGCGGATTCCCCCGAAATCGCGTTTTGGGAATGGCGGGTGTTTTGGATTCTGCGCGGTTTAAAACTTTCGTGGCAGAAGCTGCGGGCGTGAGCGTGGAAGACGTTTATGGTTTTGTCTTTGGCGGACATGGCGACACTATGGTGCCGATGACACGCTACTGCTCTATTGCAGGCGTTCCTTTGGAGAAGTACCTCCCCAAGGCAAAGATCGACGAAATTGTTCAGCGCACCCGCTCGGGCGGTGCTGAAATCGTGAATCTGTTGAAAACCGGCTCCGCATTTTATGCGCCGGCTGCATCCGCTGTTCAAATGGCCGAGGCGATCATCAAAGACAAGAAGCGCGTTCTGCCTTGTGCGGTTTGGCTTGAGGGCGAATTCGGCATTAACAATCTATTCGTCGGCGTACTCGCGAAGCTGGGCACGGACGGAATGGAAGGCGTGATCCCCGTCGATCTGAACGACGCAGAGAAAGCCGAACTGAGTAAGTCTGCCGCTGCCGTGAAAGAGCTCGTCGACATCTTGGAGGTAGCCACTTGAACATCCATGAGCACCAGGGCAAAGACCTTTTTCGTCAGTACAAAATCCCCGTTCCTCAAGGCAAAGCGTGTTTCACCGTCGATGAGGCAGTGAAGGCAGGCCCTGAAGTCTCTCCGAATGGGCCTTGGGTGGTGAAGGCCCAGATTCACGCGGGCGGTCGCGGAAAAGGCGGCGGAGTGAAAGTGGCAAAGACAGCTGCCGAGCTCAAAGAGTATGCCTCGAAGATTCTCGGCATGAACCTCATCACCCACCAAACGGGTCCTGAAGGGAAGATCGTTAAGCGCCTGCTTATTGAAGAGGGGGCGCAGATCGCAAAGGAATATTATCTCTCGGTAACTTTGGACCGGGTGAAATCGCAGCTCGCCGTGATTGCTAGCACCGAAGGTGGGATGGACATCGAAGAAGTGGCTGCTCACTCGCCCGGTAAGATTTTCAAAGAATGGATTGATCCTGCAACCGGCCTTTTGGGATTCCAAGGCCGTCGCCTTTCAAAAAAGATGGGGTTTACGGGAGCGGCCGCTAAACAGTTCACCGATATTGTCGGCAAACTCGTTCGCTGCTTCCAGGAACAAGATTGTGCACTCGCTGAGATCAACCCCCTTATCGTTACGGGTAAAGGGGATTTAGTCGCTCTCGATGCCAAGATCGGTTTCGACGACAATGCGCACTATCGCCATCCCGAATGGGCCGCTCAAGTCGATGTCAGCGAGGAAGACCCTGCCGAAACGCAGGCCAAAACATTCGAGCTAAGTTATATCAGCCTCGATGGAAATATTGGGTGCATGGTAAACGGCGCAGGCCTTGCCATGGCAACCATGGACATCATCAAATTGGAAGGTGGCAGTCCGGCCAATTTCTTGGATGTGGGCGGCGGTGCGACCGAAGCCAAGGTGAAGGAAGCTTTTAAAATTATTTTGAGCGACGAGAAAGTGAAGGCCATCTTGGTCAACATCTTCGGCGGCATCATGAAGTGCGACATCATCGCGACGGGCGTTATTGGTGCTGCTCGTGAATTGCAGCTCAAGGTGCCGTTGGTGGTTCGCCTCGAAGGTACCAATGTCGAAGAAGGAAAAAAGCTTCTCGCCAACTCAGGACTTAAAATCCTCCCTGCCACTGGCATGAAGGAAGCCGCTCAGAAGGTCGTCGCTGCCGCGGGAGGCAAACTGTGAGTATCCTGGTCGATAGAAATACGAAATTGATCACCCAAGGAATTACGGGCCAAGCGGGCGCGTTCCACACCAAACAATGCAAAGAGTACGGCACCAATGTGGTCGGTGGCGTAACTCCCGGCAAAGGTGGGGAAGAGATCGACGGCATTCCAATTTTTGATTCGGTTTCGGAGGCCGTTGAAAAAGTCGGCGCTAATACCACGATGATTTACGTCCCCGCTCCTTTTGCAGCGGATGCCATTATGGAAGCGGCCGACGCTGGCATTAAAGTCATCATTTGCATCACAGAGGGCATTCCCGTGATGGACATGGTGAAAGTTAAGAAATACCTCCTTGGAAAACCGGTCACATTAATTGGTCCCAACTGCCCGGGAATTATTACCCCCGGCCAGGCAAAGATCGGGATTATGCCCGGCTACATCCATAAAGAAGGCCGCGTGGGTTTAGTTTCTCGTAGCGGAACACTCACCTACGAAGCCGTGCATCAGATGACTACCCGAGGAATCGGGCAGTCCACGTGCGTTGGGATCGGTGGGGATCCGGTTCACGGAATGACTTTCACGGACGTACTGAAGCTTTTTAATGCCGACCCCGGCACAGACGCGGTCGTGATGATTGGCGAAATTGGCGGAAGCGAAGAAGAAGAAGCAGCCGATTACGTAAAGAATCACATGAAAAAGCCGGTCGTCGGATTCATCGGGGGCCAAACGGCACCCCCGGGAAAACGCATGGGCCACGCCGGTGCCATCATCAGTGGAGGCAGCGGGAAAGCGTCCGACAAAATTGAAGCTATGAAAAAAGCTGGAATTCACGTAGCAATGAGCCCGGCCACGATTGGCGAAACAATGGCAAAAGCACTTAGTAAGTAGGAACTTTAGACATGGAACGCACGTTTTCGATAATCAAACCCAACTCCGTTAAAAAAAATCAAATCGGCCGCATCATCACGATGATGGAAGAAGCGGGACTAAAAATTGTCCACGCCAAAATGAAAACGCTGACCAAGCCTGAAGCTGAAGGCTTTTATGCAGAACACAAAGAGCGCCCTTTCTTTGGAAGTCTGGTTTCGTTCATGACTTCAGGGCCCGTTCTTCTCATGGTGCTCGAAGGCGACGGCGCAGTAGAAAAATACCGCAAGCTGATGGGAGCAACGGATCCCGCAAAAGCCGCTCCCCAAACAATCCGCAAAGTTTTCGCGGATAGCTTGGAAGCCAACAGCGTACACGGCTCTGATAGCCCGACCAGCGCCGCTCGGGAAATCACCTACTTTTTCAAATCAGAAATGTAGAGCAAGCGCGCGCTTTCAAGACTGCCCATTTTACAGGTTTTTCGAATCGACAAAGTAGCCCTGCCGCTCTTTTTCGCGGATGCGATCGTATAAATCCACAAGCGCCTCGTAGGTAGGGGCAGCAATCTGAAGCGTCCCTACCATCGTAGATCCGTCTCGAGTAGCTTCCACCTGGGTGCCTACTGCGGCAACCATTCTATCGTCGACAACATAGCCTCGATCTGGGGTGGGCCGTTTCTGGGAGAGTAGCCATTCTCGTCCCCGAGCAGAAACGGTGCCAGCGGACTTGGTCCGCAAAAACACGAGGCCGACAAACTCATTCCACTGCGAATAAACGCCTTCTTGTATTCGGTCGGGGGCTGCATGCGACAAGATATCCAATTGGTAGGGGTTAATTCCCGTTGTCCGCAACTCAAGGTGCGGGCACCGCAAGCCAGGAAGTCTCAGGTTTAAATCTGTGGGGAGTAGCGCACCAGCGGAAAGCTCGAGGGGTGCCGACGTTTCGGCGAGTAGTTCAGAAAAGTCGAACAATCTTCGGCTGGCCATAAACTCGAGATGCGTCGAACCTACCGTTACTTTCGCCACAGACAGGACCGCTTCATTGGCCTGCAAGATAGCACTCGTGAACTGCTTGCCCAACGTGGAAAGCAGATGAGAAGGGGGGACCATGAAGGCACGATCCCAAACCTCTTTCGGATAATCCTCGCCTCGCATGTCGACCCAAATCCCCGTGACCTGCCGTCGCTGCTCTCCGTTGACGATCGAAGACGCCGTATCGATGAAATAGACCGCGTCCGGATAGAGCGCTTGCTGCAGAGCAATCGTCGATACGGTGTGGCGCATTCGGCTCGACTCTGATTCTAGCTTCCTAAGCGCTAACGTAAGTTCCTCTGCAGAATGCGCCGTACTTGCTCCAATGGAACCCCAACTCTCGTCCGGCTTGATAAAAACGGGGTAGTGCAAAAAGGGCGCAAGTTCGCGCGCCTTCTGTAAAGACAGTGAAACACTCTGCGGTACCGATACTCCCTGACCTTCCAAATGCTGATTGAGAAGTCCCTTATTCGTCCGCTCTTGCGAAAATGCGGGATCGTTTCCGGCCGTGCCAGTCCACGCGCTAAGGGAATCGGCGGCGTTGACTCCGTAATCCATCCCGGCAGAAAAACCGGCGACACGCAGACCCCTGGCACGCGCTTCAGAAGTGAAATCGCCAATCGATTTCTCAAGAGTCCGAGGATCAGCGTAAGAAATGGCGCCGAGAGTGTACTGATCGGGAACCGTGCCAAAGGAGTTCACAATAGAATCGGCTAAACCATCGGGGTAAATGTGTACGGTCTCGTATCCCAATTCACGCGCAGCGATCGGCAAGTAACTTCCGGTCGCTCTTCCACCCACGACAATGCCGAAAACCTGACCTTCCCCAATGAGTCTTTTGTCGCAATCGCCTGCGAAACAAGTCGCGCTTAGGCAAAGAAATAACGGCAAAACCAGAACCGTACGCGGGAAGTGCATTTCAAAGGAAGTAGCACGAACTGGAAGGGAGGAACAAGGGCTCAGGCTGCCGGATTGGCTTTAGGCCGCCCGCTTGCGACACGCTGCCAAAATCGCATGCCATTGATCCTGCGTAAACGTCGCTGGAATGGCTGCGTCCGCCAGGATGCCTGCAGTAGCTCTCGTCGTATTGGGGTCAGAAGGCGTAACCAAAACAAGAGGAATATCGTTGATCCGCGGTTCGCTTTTGAGCAGGTTCGCGACGTCGGGAGTGGAAATCTTCGTAAGATCGGGCGTAAGGATCACGGCATCCGGCCAGTGGTGAAAGAGCAAGGTGATGGCTTCCACGCCATCGCCCGCAAACAACACTTCATGACCCCACTCGGTGAGCTTCCCATAAACCGTTTTACGCTTCTCCAAGTTCGGTTCAGCAACCAGGATTTTTCTGTACTTACCGTTCTTCGGAGGACAGAGCAAACGACTGATAGCGTGCGGAAACAAGACGAAAAACGTAGAGCCTTTACCCTCTTCGCTTTCAACCCAGATATTCCCATCGTGCAGCGTCGAAATCTGCTTCGCAACGGTAAGGCCTAGTCCTCGGCCGCCCTCGCGCGTGTTTTCTTTGATTTGAGTGAATCTATCGAAAATTTTTTGCATCTCGCTTTGGGGAATGCCTCTTCCCTCGTCACGCAAACTTATGACGATCATGGGGTGTGCGGGATCCTGCTTCCGGCGCCCCTGAAAGGGTGCGACATGCAGGTAAATGTTCTTTCCTGGCTCCGTAAACTTCAGTGCATTGGCAAAAAGGTTCCCCAGCAATTGTTTTATGCGTTCTGAATCCGCCAGCACTTTCCACTCGGTGATGGGGTTCGAGTAGTGGAACTTAATGTTCTTCTGTTCTGCCTGGAGTCCGAAGTCGATGTAAAACTCATTTACCAATTCGTGTAGCCGAATCATCGAGTAGATAGGCTTCAACCCCTGGTCGAGCGAGGTGACATCCAGCAGGTCTTTTACGAGTGAAAGCGCATAGCCCGATTGCCGGAGCGCGCGCTCCAGCAAGTCCGCATGCGCCGTACCCAACTGCCGGGTCGCTTTGTCGGCTTTCAAAACCATCGACAGGCACGTCTGAATCAATCCAATGGGGCTTCTCAAATCGTGCGCACACACGCTCAAGAACTCTTCACGCTGTTTCAAAATGGTATCGGTCTTTGCGAGCTGTAAACCCTGCTCCTGAAAATTCTTGTAAATAGAAGTGCGTTCACGTTGCTCCCACTCGCGCATCTCAAAGCGCATACGCATTTGGGTGGCACTCTCTGACAAAGCAAAAATGTCTGCAAGGCCAGACGGAGAACACTTCTCCCAATCGGCCAAGCGTTTGGGATCCGTGTAAGCGTAGTACACACTCAAGAAGCAATGGGGGGTTGTTTGTAAGACGGTGCAAAACTCCAGAACCTCCGCAGGATCTTCATCCACAAAGAGAATACCTTTGGCGGTGGGAGGAATGTTTTTCACGCACCAGTCCGCGGAGACTTCGTCTCCCAGCTTCAGCTGCTCCAATGTATAGCCGGCTTGCTCGATCTTCTTGCGCAACGCTGAAAAACCTTTCAGCTTGCTTGCTCGACTCATCCAACAAAGCGACTGCACGGGGACTGGCATGACACTCCCTTCCAATCCTCTTTTCGGCAAATGTGTGGAAAAAGTTAACGCATTGCCGGACGCGCTTCACAATTCGCAAGGTAGACCCCGCGAACTATTGCCAGAGATAGGCAACGCCTAGCGTCACTCCAAAGCCAGATTCTCTGACTGTCTCGAGTCCGGCGGCGCCTTGGCGGCGGTACGCAATTCCACTTGTCTGATACCCAATACTGAAAGCGGCGGCCCAATCCTGCTGCATCCAATACTGCGTTTCCAAACCGGCAGAAGCGAGCATCGCGCCTATCGCCCCGCTGGAACCCGCGGGTAGCGAGGCAGTTAGCAACGGCATTCCCGCCCTTACGGAGAATTCGGATTTCCATCGTCTGTTCCAACGACGCGTCACACTCGCCTGAAAGGAGGGGCCCAGACCGATTGGATAAGTAACAAAGGGAGTGTCCGAAGGTCCGCGGTCGGTGTGTGCCAGCAGCTCAATGTGTCGCTGCAAGTAGGCACCTCCGCTGAGTGTGTAACCCCATCGTCGAGAGGCATCGAGAAAACCCTTATAGCCCACTTCGTAATTCAACCTCTGGCCAGAGAGCGGCTGGTTCTGCAGCTGGTAGCTCGTATTGGAAAGGCTTGCGACGGCGTACCAGGCTTTGTTGAAATTCTGCACCCACTCCAGCCCCACACCGAACGCGGTTCCCCCACCGCTTGCATTGACTTGATTAAGAGAGCTTTCATTATAGTAGCTGAACGCCCGAGGGAGCGAGCTGACGCGAATCTCATCGCGTTCGCCCCAATCTGGAAGCTCAAGAAAGCTGACGTTCGCAGCGGTTGCCGCGCCATCGAACCGGTCGGAAGGTCTTGTCGAAGCAAGTGCACGCACCGTCACTCCGTAAACCCCTTCCGGCGGGAGTCGGATCTCAGCTTGGGTTTGATCGACCACCTTCCGATTCAGTGCGGCTGTTGCCGGTCCGCGCACAGGCTTCATCTGCCACGTGACTTCATAAGCTTTGGCAGCTGCGACAGGTTCCCATTTCAATTTCACCTGAGCAGTGTCGATACTTAGCGAACGAGTCCGGGGTTTTGCTAGTCGAGGGGCCGCAAGCTGGGGAAAGTTCACTTGAAAGGGAATCCAGGTACTCCAATCACTCGCGATCGCCCCGACTTTCTCCGCTTCCGCGAAGCCATCCAAAACGGCTCGTGCGCGCCACGCATACCGCCCTGAACGAGGTGGCTCGAACGCGAGTTCCGCCCTATCGGTCGATTGAGAGAAAACGGTTTCTGCGTCCTGACGGACTTCCACTTCGTACCTATTTGCACCCGCAGACTGTCTCCATTTCAAATCCACCGCGGGATTCTCTGGATCCAATTTGAAGGGGGAGGTCTCCGGCGCGGGAAAAACCGGCGCCGCAAGCGGGGGCGCCACTTTCACGGGAGCCGCTTCAGTCCACCGACTCGGGCGATTAAATCGATCCCAAGTGCGCAAACTGTACTCGTAATACCCCGGGGGGAGTTTTTTCCGAAAGCTTTGTACTTTGGCGTCGAGCTGGTAGCTCTTTTCCGACCCATCGCCGGCGTGAATCTTCAGTTCATACTTCACCGCACCCACAACGGGCTTCCACTCGATATACAAATCGCGTTCCGAAGCGCGCACGAGGGCGCCCCAGAGCAACGCCAGAGCTAGAATGTAGTACGCGCGCTTCATGCTATTGGAGTTTCGACCGCACAATCTCGGGAGCTTTTAGAATGGCTCCGTATTTCACGGTAAACGGACGCAACGCCATTGCCTCTCCCCGACGGCCAATGGGATCCACGGCTTTCACCGTCCAAAAGTACGTCCCTTTCTTCAAAGCATTCAATCGAGCTTGCGCAACTAGAGTCTGCGTGCGGAACACTTCCTTTTGCCCGTCTCTCACAATCACTTCGTAGGCGACTGCGTCTTTCACCGGCTCCCAAGCAACCAGCGGAACGCCACCCTTGGTTTCCAGTTGAATGGTTTCGCCTGGAGCGGGAGAAGCGTCTGCGGTCGCTGGCAAGATTGCCGGAGGGCCGAGATAAACTCGGCCTGGCTTGCTCTGGCTCACGAGTCTTCCGGAGGCATCGAACATTCGAACGCGCCAGTACCAAGAGCCGCCTGATGCCGTTCGCATTTCTACAACTTCCGGATTCTCACTGCGCTTGGCTATCGCAACTGTTTTGAACTTCGGATCTAGCGACGATTCCCACAGATAATAGAACCCTTCTCGAAATAGATCGTGAGGCACCCAACCAAATGAAATCTCGGGGATGTCTTTCCAGTACTCAAAGCGAAGACCACTAGCGGGTGTTTCCAGTGCTATCGCCTTACCTTCAAGAACTTCAAAATGCTCGATAGGCGATAAACCAATCAACTTGCCCTCCTTGAATGCGGCCACTTGCCAACGCAAGTGGCCGTGTATTGGCTTTTGCCAAACGTAATGCGCGCCGACAATGTCCTCGTCCACCACCGAAACGTCTGCCTTGAAGATGCGAATTCGAAAGGCATCCGCAGGCGCTTCGAAATCCCAGCCAAACCGCAGCTCGGGCTCCCACGACCGGATGGTGCGCTCTAAAGGATTCAGCAGTGTCAGAGGCAATCTCTCTTTGGCCTGGGTGTTGAAGGAGGAAACTGCACTCGTTGCCTCCCAATCGGGATAGCGACTGACCAGACGCCAGTGGATCGCTTTGTCCGCAGGAAGTGTAACAGCGAGCTGGCTGACCATCGGGTCGAGTGGTTGTTTGTTCACCGTCACAAAACTGGAATCCTCGCTCCACTCCAGATCCAGCTTCAACCCTGCTGCTATCGCGCGCTTCAGATCCCCAGACGCATTCCATCGCAACGCAACGTTGCTGCCAGATGCCACCACGACTTGAGCCCCCGGAAGCGGCCAAGTCGGCTCGAAGCGTGGCGCCTGCACCACCGAGAAAGGGCGTACATCGCTCACTGGGTTTTCTGCATCACTCAGCCGCCAGTAGTACTGACTCGGCGTTAGATCCAGGCGAACGGCATTCCCGGCGCTTTCCGGCAATGCCATTGCTTGTCGGTTCACGCGGAACGCACGGTCTTGCGCTACTTCCAACTTCAAACCCGTTCGCCCCAATGCAGACCATTGAAACGGAACACTTGCTTGCCTGCCACGAGGTGCGACCCAAACTTGCGATAGCCGCGGCTCGAGCAATCGAACAGGAACCGGATCTACTTTGCGTTTTCCGTCTTTTCCGACTGTGACTCGTTTCTCTTCAAGCCCGCTTCGCCCAGATCTAATGATGACTGACCCTTGCAAGGTGTTGAGCTCCAGGTCTTTGATATTCTCAATGACGACGAGACTGTCTTCCCCGAGCTCCATCTCCGCGCCATCTTTGAACCGCACGAGACTCGGACCCCGCACCGAATCTCGACGAAACAGATCCGCGCCCTGATTCACTGGGTGCCAAACGAAAGTAGAAGCATGCTTGCGTTGAGCATCGCCATCACGCCGCGAAAGGGAGGCAAGCACTTCCCCACCCCTAAAATCACCCAAATGGGTGAGATCTCGATACAGAAAGTAGGTAGAAACCGCACTTCCCGTGAGGCAAATCAGGGCCACAACGGCAGTCTTCAGCCTTGGATTTTGGATAGAGAGGTACATCTCCCTTCGCTCATCGGTTAAAAAAGCGAGTTCCTACATTTTTTCTTCACGATTCCTGCCTATTTGGCCGATCGGTGGCGAGTGTTTAGCTGACCAGGATCACTGCTTTGAGATCTCGAAAATCATTGTCGAGAGTAAGCAACGAGGCGCCCAGATCGCGCGCGTGGGCCAGTACGATACTGTCCGCCATGGCCAGGCCATGGGTCAGCGATAAGTCGGCAGCAGTGAGAGCGGTTTCCGTAGATAGATCGACGACGCACTGCTTCTGCAGGTAGGACACGGCTTCCAAGGCCTCGCTTTCGCCCACATATTGTGCGACTTTTCTATAAACTTCATACACAACCAAAGTGGGAACATAACAAAGCTCGGCCTTCGCAATGTGGGATTGGCAAGCCGGCGCTTTGGCTTTCCCTGCGAAGATTTCGATCCAGACGGAAGAATCAACCACCAACTTCTTCACAGCTTGCGGTCCTTCTTCTCCCGCAGGGATGAACCATCGAGCTTTCCCTTCATCTTGTTTTGGAGCGTCTGGAGCTTTGGAACAGGAACAAGGAAGACGACGCCACCTTTGAGAAGCACATCGACTTCTGCTCCCGCCACAAGGCCCAATGAAGCTCGAATCTTCTCGGGAATGACAACTTGGTATTTAGGAGACACTTTGACAACCATCGTTAACCTCCTCCTTAGCGTACAACACTTTAGATATCGATAGCAATATCGTTTAACCAAAAGAAAACCCCTGCTCCGGAATGGACGTCCCCAAATGGAATCCCTACCCACTTTTTCTTCATGATTCCTTAACACTTAGCCGAACAGACTAATGGAGAACCTGGTTTGAAACTGTTTCGACTCACCGTAGGCAGGAAGCTCATTGGCCTTATTGGGGGCCTGCTTATTGTTTCGATCGTTTCGATAGTCGCCATCGCGACGCACCTCTTCGTGCGCGACAATATCTCTCTGATTCAACAAACGAACGCGGACAGTGCGGCAAGTCACGCTACCGCTGCACGCGAAGCGTTTGAAAACATCACGCAGAAAATGCGCTTCTTGGGAAGTTTGATGGCGCAAACGGCCATCCCCGCAGAAGTGAAGACTTCCCTCATTCGCACTTTCTTCGAAGACAACCGCATCTTTCAAAGCGTGTTCCTCTACTCCGTAGCCGCTGACGGGAAAGCGAAGCTCGATCAGCGGGCTATAAGCCCCACTCAAACCCAAAGCGGCGACGCGGCGGGCGAACAAGCGCTCTCGCTTCTGGCGGATAGCCGAGATTTTTCCTTCTCCATGCTCCACGTTGCCGAGCCTCAAGTGGCGCTCGTAGTTTCTGAGAATCAGCCCGCGGTCGCTCTAGGTATTCCCTTCATCAAAACAGGAGATGTAGTCACCCATACGCTGGTGTGCTTTCTGGACCCAACGAACTTGATTACTCAATTCTCTGAGAATGATTTGACGACGACCTACTTGGTCGACAAACGCGGCAAGCTTCTTGCGCATCCGATCCAAGCTCGCATTGCCAACCAGGAAAACTTTTACGTCATTCCCATCGTGCAGGACATGCTGAATGGGAAATTCCACAACGGACAAAGCCGATACTTAGATCCGCTCACCGAAGTTCCCATGCTGGGTGCTTTTCGCCTGGTCGGTTTCGCAGGTCTCGGTGTTGTCGCAGAAGTTCCCGAAGCCAAAGCTTTTGAAGCGGCGGAACGCATGCGCTACCGGGCCATGCTGCTTGGTCTGGGAATTCTGTTTCTCGCTTTTCTGGGTGGCTACTTATTCTCTGGCACTATCATCTCGCCGATCCTGGAACTCGTGCGCGCCGTGTTCCAAGTTTCCAAAGGCGACTTCTCAGTGAAACTGAAACCACGCGGACGTGATGAGATTGCGTATCTGTCTTATGCTTTTTCCAAGATGGCAGTGGGGCTTCAAGAACGCGACCGGGTAAAGGATCTTTTCGGAAAGTTTCACAACAAAGAAATCGCCGACAAACTCCTCTCTGGCGATGTGAAGCTCGGTGGCGAGCGCCGTGAAGCGACTATTTTGTTCATGGACATTCGCGGCTTCACGACGATGGCGGAAACGCTTCAGCCCGAAGAACTCGTCGTGATGCTCAATGAGTATATGACCCGAATGGTCACTATCATCACGAGCCACGGGGGCGTGATTGATAAGTACGTGGGCGATGCGATCATGGGTGTTTGGGGGGTTCCTATACCGAAAGGGGAAGACACAGCCAATGCGGTGAAAGCTTGCCTCGCAATGCGCAAAGAGCTCGCTGAACTGAACAAGCTGAGGATCAGTCGGAGCCAACCTGCCTTGTACATCGGAATGGGCCTCAACCACGGGCACGTGACGGCAGGCAATATCGGGTCTAACGAGCGCATGGAATACACGGTGATCGGAGATGCGGTGAACCTGGCCGCTCGTATCGAATCGACGACCAAAGAACTCGGAACCGACCTCTTGGTTACCAAGGCAGTGCATGATGCCGTAGGCGACCAGTTTGTGATGGAACGCTGCAATTCGGTGGTCGTTAAGGGAAAATCCCAACAAATCGAGATCTTCAAAGTGAACGGCTACATGAAGGACGGCAGACCCGTGATTGTAGAGACCCCCTACAGCTCGAACATTCTCTCCACCAGTTCCTTCCCTATCCCCCTTACCAAAGCAGTCTGAACCATTGGCCACTTTCTCTTACAATCAAATCACTTAAAACCTCCCTTTCCCAGTTGCGACGCACTGCACCGAAGGCTATAACCCCGCCACTTAAAGCTTGGTGGAGGAACGCGTGTTTCAAAAGTCATTGGTTCTTTGTTTAGTCTCTTTCATGATCCAGGGGTCAGCCTTCGGCGCGACCATCTACAACCTGACCGATTTGGGAACGCTGGGCGGCAATAGCAGCACCGGCGCCGCAATCAACGACAACGGAAAAGCCACCGGAAGCTCAACACTTCCCGGCGGTGAAACCCGCGCCTTCCTCTGGGAACCAGACTTCGGCATGCAGAATCTCGGCACTGCCGGATCAGGCGATAGCAACGGACGAGACATCAACAACAATGACCACATTGTTGGAGACACGGGTGGCCAAGCCTTTCGTTGGACAAGCGACGGAATGGTACTGCTCGATCCTGCTAACAACGGAGTCGCCAATGACTTGAACGAGAATAACGAGGTGGTAGGGAGCCGCGTGGTATCAACAGCCAATCGAGCGATTCGGTGGAGTGAGACCAACATATTGACATCCCCTCTCCCAGTATCGAATGCAACCGGTGAAGCCATTAACGGTAATGGGCAATTTGCCGGAAGACTTGGAAGCTCTGGCGGATTCTACAGCGACGGCAGTAGTGCAACAGGTCTTGGTTCGTTTAATCCGTCGGATATCAATGATTCGCGCTTGGCGGCTGGTTCAGCGGGACTGGACGCCGCTTTGTTTGACATCGATACGAACACCCTTCTGACGCTTGGGAAGCTGAGCCCTTCGGATTCGCTCGCCCGCGCATTTGGGATTAATAACGCTGGCACAGCCGTGGGAGAATCGCTAGGAACCGGAGCTTTCATTTACAAGTCGGATCTTGGAATGGTGAGCCTTAGCACCCTGCTCGATTCCTCGGGAAGCGGCTACACCATCCTCGCGGCGTTCGATATCAACAATCAGGATCAGATTATCGCTACCGCCTTGTTGGCTGGCCAGAATCGAGCGGTGATCCTAACCCCGATACAGGTTCCCGAACCCGCGTTTGGACATTTGCCGATTAAGTTAGTGGCTGGCGCTTTTGCGGCTGCGACGAAGGCCATTGCTGCTGCCTGCGATCGAAGGGATGTATGTGATGCAACCACTGAGATTGAAGTGGGTGGTCGGACCCTTTCGTTTAAGAAAGCAGATGCGGATACAGTAGACGCCGTAGTTTCTCAGATTGAAGCGATCACGGATTCTGAAGAAAGTGAATAGCCGCTCTACGACATGACTACTCCCCTCGTTCGTCTAGAATGAGAGGATGCTTGATTTCCATAACAAGATCCTCGTGCAGGCACTGCTCTGCGGGCTGTTAGGGTGCTCGGGTGGCTCCGTTACTTTTAACTCGCCCGATGCGGTTATAACCGTTGTCGCTCCAACAGAGCTGGCTCGAGGAGCGAGGTCCACGCTCGTTGCCAGTGGTTCTCGTGGCCCTTATCGTTTCAAATCCCTAACCACTGGTTTCGCTACCGTGGACTCTTCAACGGGGGTCGTCACCGCTCTTAGCGCTGGCCCCGCCCAAATCCAAGTCACCGACTGGGCTGATGATAACGCCACCATCGTAAACATTCAGATTCCCGTACCTGAACGAGACCTTGCCTTCGACGGAGACGGCATTTTGATGCTGCCTACAGCTCCAAGCACCTCGCCAGTGCTGGTCAATCTTAGCCCCAATGGTTTTGCCGCCTACGGGCTGGTCCCTTCAAGGCTGCTTTCCGCGCAAATAGTTCAATCCGACAACACTGTTATCGCGGCAGCAAGCATCGATCCCAGTAACTTCGATAGCGAAACGGGCAACATCATCCAACACTCGGAAGGCTACTTGCTGGCCGTAGACGCAAATCGTGGCGCAAGATCGAAGTGGATCTTGAGCCAGCGTAGCATAACTAGCGGCGGGGTCATTGCGTTCCCCGGACCAGCAGATTTCAAGGTGCTTCGGGAGGATCCCGCTCTATCGTATGACTACCCTACTCTAATCGAACAATCGCAATCGGCTTTCCTAGTGGCAGGGATTGTGGACACCACGCATCTCCAATTGGCTCGCTTTCTGAACGATGGAACCCTCGATGTGGGAAACTTCGGAGACGATGCATCGCTCCCCCTTGGCCCTGATGGACTAGCGGATGTATTTTTAGACGCCTCGGTGACCACCAAACCCGGGATCCACATCTTAAGCAAAGGTGAAATTGCGGTCAGCACAACCTGCAAGACAGCTGGCAATGACGACATGTGCATTCTTCGTTTCACCTCAGCGGGCGTTCCCTTACTACCCACCGTGCTGACCCGCCTGGGAGCCGAAATTGCAAAAACTTCGGTTTTAGATGCATCCGAACGCCTGTACGTGGTTGGCGATTCAGGGACGGATGTTGTGATCAATCGATTGCTGCCAACGGGAAATAGAGACACCACTTTTGGCGTGAACGGAGAGGTGGTTTTTAAACCAACTGGAAGCACCTCCTTTTCCGCGGCACACGCAGCTCTTACTCTAGACGGGAGACTAGTAGTAGTAGGAAAGCTTCTTCCCAGCGCCGGATCTGAGAGGCCCGGTATCGCAATATTCTCGGAAGATGGAAGTCTTGCGTATACGGAAACAGGTTTTGACCCTGGTGGGGGGAACTCAGACCTTGCGAGTTCGGTAGTGGTTTCTCAAGAAGACGGTCGCATCTACGTCGCCGGCACCGATGGTACGAACTGGTTCATCGCCCGTTTCTGGCCGTAACTACTTCAACCGCTGTTCAAGTTCGCGCAGCTTTTCGTACTGAGGGCTTGCATCGTCGATGAGAGCGGGGCTTTCGCTGTCAGACGTGAAAATCAGAAACTTTTCGCCCAGTGCGACCACTGTGTTCGGCGAGTAACTTCCGGGAGCGGTTTGCGTCACCAGCCTAGTGAAGCCGGTGCCGCCTGACTTAAAAGCAAAAGGCCGGCTATCGATGTAAGCTTTGGCTTCATCAAAACGAATCTCGCCACCTTTCGAATCGTAATAGGCAAACAATTCTCCCTCGGGCGAGATACCGACTACCTGTGTCTCGGTGGCAACCACCTGTGTGAATTTAGGAGCGTTGGCAACCGGAGCCCACGCTTGTCTAGAAGTGCGATAAACCAAAAGCTCACCTGATGCATCCAATCGGAAAAGTTTTTCACGAAACGCAAAAATCGCTTGTGACTCTTCCGAATCGGCAACGACATTGCCGAAACGATCTTCAATCTCCTGATCCCCATTCAGCTTGTAAGGCTCGCGTAGTTGGACGACTGCAAAACCGGAATCATTCGGAGCTACTTCTCGCTCAGATAGAGTCGGAGTTTGGCTACTAGGCTGGGTGTACTTAATCCCGTAGCCAAACCCCACCGCGGCAGCTGCACTGAGCAGCAGAAAATATTTACACATCGGCCGCACGTTTCTGCGAAGCATCTGGAAATCGCGGCTCATCTGCTTTGCAGGTGGCTGGTTGTTTTCCGAAAACGCCGGGGTGGCGAGGACGAGAGAGAGGGAGAGAACAGTCGTCGCCAGTGATCTGAAAACCATGCGCTTTAAGCTCCTTTGGGGAGGCAGGGGTATAGCAAAACGATGAGGTGGGATCAATAAGGTCGGGCTGCCGGCCCCAGTTGGCACGCACTGATCCCAGGATCAGTGCCTAAAACCCGGGGGCAAAGTGCCGCCCCGCTGACCGGGCCAACCAAAACCTGCCCGGTCAGCGGGGGAGGCCAGCCAAAACAACCCTTTGGGCCCTATAGCTCACCTAACAAATTTCGGCTCTCGACCCTGTTTGTGAGTCTAGTCGGCTCAAGATGCGGACCCACAATGCGAATGGATGCATTCGGATACTTCTTTTGGAAGCTCTGAGCGCTTGCCAGAGAAGCACGCGGCTTTGTATCGAGGGATGGATGCGCTGAGCCGGTTTTTGAAGGGGTCTAGCAAAGGCTTTTCATGGGCTTCAGCGACAGAAAGTGGGTATAAATCAAGCAGCAAGATTCTACCCGTAAGTGACTCTCTGATTTGTTTCCGGCTCAGGAAACGCACCGACCCGGAAAGTAAAAACTGCCCCGGAGCGGGCTTCCGCCGAACTAGTTCCTGTATGACATGGATTTGATAGTCCTGTCGAAATAACTAGGATGCTAGTCATTTCGACATGGCTAGAAAGGCCTCACGTGCGCCGCCCAATGCCATATTGAATGCTGGCATTTATTATGGCATTATTGAGGGTATGAAAAGTGAGCGAAAAGTGACCGTGCATCTCCCGGAAGACCTCCTAAAAAGAGCGCAGGAAAGCACCGGAAAAGGGCTGACCGAAACCATTCGTCAGGGGCTTCAACTTTTGGCGGCGAAACAAGCCTATGCGGCACTGCGAGAAATGCGGGGAAAGTATAAATTCTCCCTCGACCTAAAAACGCTGCGAGACGATCGCGAATGATGGCTGTAGATACGAGTAGCTGGATTGCCTACGTTTCGGGCGAGAAAGCCGCCGACACCGACGCCTTGGATAGAGCGCTCGCTCAATCTCAGATCCTGATTCCTCCGGTAGTCCTAACGGAACTGTTGAGCCATCCCAAACTCCCTGAAGCGCTCAGCACCGTGCTAGAAAACATACCCCTGATTGAGATCACTTTCGGTTACTGGAAAAGAAGCGGAGCGCTTCGAGCGCAGCTACTGGCGAAAGGGTACCGAGCAAAAACCGCGGATGCGCTCATCGCGCAGGCGTGCATCGATTCGGATATTCCTTTGATTACACGCGACCGAGACTTCAGACCCTTTGCTTCGCTCTGTGGCCTCAAACTTATCTGAGTTTTTTCGAACAAGAGTTGGCACGCACTGATCCTAGGATCAGTGCCTAGAAAACTGCGGTTTGTAGCCCCTGCTGCTCGGGCCAATCAGAACCTGCCCGGGCATCAGGGGCGCTTAGCAAGTCCGCATCCTACTGGCCATTGACCCTTCCTTCTCTCGGGCAGAAGTTGCTCACCATGCTCGTGAGTGACGACCAAGCTTTAATTGCACGACTGATAGAGGCACTTGGCAATGAAAGGCGTTGCCAACGCGCCTTCCTCGAGGCCCTAGCCGAAGTTGACGAGCGGAAACTCCACTTGCAGTTGGGTTATCAGTCTCTCTTTGCCTACTGCACCCGTGGCCTCGGGCTTTCTGAAGCATCCGCAGCGAAGCGCATCGCAGTCGCTCGTTTGGGCGTTCGATATCCGTGGGTGTTTGATCTCATCGAACGCAATGAGTGCACCCTTACCTCGCTTTGGATCTTGGCTCCGATTGTTCGGTCGGAAAATGAAACGAATGTAAGGTCGCGATTAACCGGACTAACTAAGTTCCAAGCCGAACAGCTCAAAGCCGAATGGCTTCCTAAGCCCGAAGCAAAGGCGGTGATCCGTCATTTGCCAGAACCTCCTGCGCGCGTCACTGAACTCCTACCGATTTCATCTTTACCCCTTCCCAACGAGCAGGAACTGCTCCGCGTTGTAGAAGCGCTGCCTTCGGTGGCAGTGGCCACGCCCTCAACGTCACTGCGAGTGGAAGCTGTTCAAGCAAAACGCGTGGGCTTTCACTTCACAGCGGATGAGCAGCTCCTTACTAAGTTTAGGAAAGCCCAAGCCCTTCTGCGCCGCCAGTATCCCAAAGGGGAACCAGAATGGATCTTCTCGGAAGCGCTGGATCTTCTGTTGCGGGAGAAAGATCCCGGTCAGCGTCCTCTCCATGGCAGGCTGGCGATTGGTTCAAAGAGTCGATTTGTCCCAGAAGGTCTAAAACGAAGAGTGTGGCATCGAGATGGCGGTCGCTGCACTTTCGTTGGAAGCGATGGAACTCGGTGTGAAGCCACGAGCTACCTGGAAGTGGATCACATTGAGCCATGGTCGCAGGGTGGAAAAACTACTTTGGACAATCTGCGCATGCTCTGCTCAGCACACCACCGGTTGAACACGGAGCAGGCCTTCGGCAAATGGAAGAAGAATTCTAGGCACTGATCCTAGGATCAGTGCCTGGCTTCCCTACCTCACTTTGACTTCGAAACGCAGCACGTGAATGGCCTTGTTACCTTCGGATAGGTTCACCAACGCCCAGAGGTCTTTGCCCTTGAGGCTTGCGGGAATGTCGTAGCTCAACGTCATCGTCGAGTACTTCCGGCCGGGCGAACCATTGCCATGGCCAATTCCCACAGTGGAATTGTTCGTATGGCGGAACGCAGGATCACTCCTCTCGCCCGCGCGCACATTGAACGGCCCAGGTGTTGGCGTTGTCCTTTGGTACTGAAAACCGATTTGCAACACAAGCCGACTATTGGCGTTCACTGTAAACACACCGCTTTTTACTTCTCGGCCTGCGGAGTCATACAGCAGCAATGAACCCGAGCGATCCACATCGATGAGTTGGGGGAACACTTGAGTGATAGCTCCCGCAATGCCCCCTTGGTCTTTGGTTTCAACCATGAAGGGCACTTCGACGTTGCGACCTACCCAAACACCCGGTTTCACTTTCGCGGCCACTTCCACTTCTTCCCCCGCTTGGAGTGCCGGCACTGCTGTCGTGCCACTGACCCAAGCAATCGTGGGATTCGTGAACAAGCGCAGAGCAGATTCGGTCGACGCAAAAGCCGTTAAGTTTTTGAATTTCAAAGTGGCATCTACTTCCTCGTCCACTTTCGGCCGAGCCGCCAGCGTCATCGACTGCAACTCGATCGGGAAGTGTACTTCGGCAGAAGCTTCCGCCGAACCTAGCGAAACGCCGCCCAAGTATTTAACCGTCGCTTCCATCCGAAGCGAGGCACCCGCTTTGGCCGGAAGCACAAGTCCGCTGAGGGCTTTATTCACAGTGACTTTGGTGTCCGCCGCGATGGCAGGCAAAGCGTTGGAAGACTTTTTCACCTCTACACCGGTTTGTTTAGAGAGCTCCGCGATGAGAGATCCGCCTGGGGCAGGCTTGCCACCCAGGTTGTCGACGATAAGAGACACTTCTCCCTTTTCTCCGGGAGTGTGCAATCCATCGCCGCTTTGCTCATTGAGCGATGCACTTCGCACCCGCACCAAGTGCCCCGAAGCGAGGTAACTTGCCCATGCCATTTCGCCCGCCGCATATTGCTCCTGACGAGCCACCGCAAGACGTGCTGCAAACCCATCCAGAATTCCTTGATGGAGTGCGCCCTTTTCAACTCCCGCTCGATACTCGGTCGGGAACCCTTGCGCGCGAGCCGCGTCGTAGTACGCAGTCACGTTCGCAGCATAAGTGCTTCGGTGATTTTGCAAAAACACGCTTTTGTAAGCCGAAGTGAAACCCGAGACATAGGCTGTCTCATAACTCTTACGGCAAACCGGTTCGAACTCCGCTAGCGCGAGCCCCGTGCAATCGGAAGAGAAGTACCGCCGGTCAGCACCCGGTGCGGTGACAGAGACATCCGGCATCGCAGGCAGCTTGTAAGCGGGGTCGGTGGGAAGTCCATACGCTGGACTCGCCACTGTGCTACCAACACGTGTCGTCGGCGTGAGAAACACACCGCCGTCTTCGCCACCCGCCGGCGGATTCGCTTCATCGACTTCTACAGTCGCACTTTGCGAGGGTTCAGACTGCAATGCACGCGCGAGCGCCTCGTTGTAGCCACGCGGGAAATCTTCTGCGTTCGCTTTTTTAACGGCGATAGCAACCCCTTCGGCAGTTCCGCGACTATAGGAAACGGGCTCCTGTGCCGGGTTCGCTCGCGCGGAGCGGTAGCCAGCATTCATTTGTATCGAGCGAGCTTCTGCACTTCCTGCATCAGCCGCCACCTTCGAAGCCGAAGCGTCTCCAGACCGCTGCCCGTCGGCAGGTGCCCTGTCCGAGCCTTCGCGCTGACCGTCGCCGGAGCCCTTTGCTTCAGCAGCTTTCACGACCCTGTCCCGCTCACGGTTGTAGTTGCCCACGACCGTTTGATATTCCTGATAGGCTTGCTGCGCGAGCCGCTCTTGACGGTCCCATTCGGATTTGGAAGCGGTCATCGGACGACGCGCGTCTTCTACTCGATTTCTAGCAAAGCGCACGTTCTCTTCCTGACGACGTAAATCATCGCGCGCACTCTGGAGATCCATCAGCGCTTGTTGACGAGAACGTTCCAGCTGAGAAAGGCGCAAACGCTTTTGAGAAAGATCGCTTTGGTAGCTCGCGATTTGCGAGTCGAGATTACGAATTTGATGCTGGCAAGTGCGTACACTTTGCTGTGCGTTTCGCAGATCCGCTTGCGCTTGATTCAATTCGCTCTGAGTCTGATTTCGCCGAGTTTCAAGGCGTGCAATGGCCGCTTCGTCAGGGGGTGTTTTCGCGCGCTCTGCCGCAAGATCGGATTCGACACGACGCAACTCCGACTGCGATCGATTGACCCACATTTCTGCCTTTTGTTCGTCTCTCTGAAAGCCGGTGAGTGCAGATTGAATGCGACTCCGGTCTGATTCAGCAGTGCGTAAGTTTTGCTCAATCCGGGGGATCTCGTTCTCGACAGAAGTAATGGAATTGGCGAGGTTGCGTACTTCGCGGTCGTGATCATCGACGGATTCTCGGTACTTTTTCTCGCGGCTTAACTCGTTGAGGTACTGCCCTTCTGCCGATTGGAAAGCCCGCTCGTCTGCCCGGTAGTTGGATTCGGCCTGGTCTGCGAGCGCTTTTTGCGATTCATACCTGCGTCGCGCGCCTTCCACGTCCAGATCTACCGCTTGAAGAGTCACTCCTATTGCCAGAAGTCCGACGATGAAACCGCGTTGCAACACACGACCGTTGAGCATGAGACCCCCTTGTGCCCTATCCTAAGCAAAGTCTGGACCGTTTGGCGTTACGCGGTGCCCGGCCTCGAGCAACTAGAGGAGTCGGTGGCTTTTGGCACCGCTTCTTCAAAACAGAAGGAAGTTTTTTCAGTTCGCGGGAATGGCACCTTGGAACCAACGTCGGAAATTGGTTCGATGACGGATAAAGACGATAAAAGCCATGCCGAAAGTTGCCGCACGCAACGACGCAGGAACGGATCCATAGCCGACATAAAGCATGGCAGCGGTCATGCCGAGCAAGGAGCCCACAGCGCTGACTCCCGTCAGAGCCAGGCACGTCACATACAGAGCAGCCATTAGCAAGCCCGCCCAGGGTGCGATGGCTATCAAGACTCCCAAAGTAGTCGCCACCCCCTTACCGCCTCGAAATCCTAAAAACACGCTGTAGCAATGCCCCAGAACAACGGCAAAAGCGCTGGCGGACAGTATCCACTCGGGTTGGGGGAACAGGGTCAAGACCACCAGAATCGCCAAGTAACCCTTCATGAAATCAATCAGGAAGGTAGACACCCCCGCCTTCCACCCAAAACATCGGGTGATATTGGTCGCGCCGATGTTGCCACTGCCCATGTCGCGCACGTCGATGCCGTATCGGCGCAGGGATAAAACGACTCCCGTGGGAAAGCTGCCCACCAAATAGCAAAGGAGGACGGCGAAATAGGGATGCCAGGGCTGCATGGTTTGGATCTAGCCGTGCGTCATCAAGAATGATAGGGCTTTCAGTCTTGTAGGGCGGTTAGCTCAGCTGGATAGAGCACCTGGCTTCGAACCAGGGGGTCAGGAGTTCGAATCTCTTACCGCCCACCATTTCCAACCTTGGGACTCTGATGCAGTCACTCCAGGAACAATTCGCTCCTCACAACGCGTGCTTCGGATGTGGTCCGGCAAACTCCAAAGGCCTAAGGGTGAAAACGATTCCTGAGGGGGATCACTGTGTCGCCGAATGGAAAGCGGAGGCGCACCACGAAGCGTTTCCGGGAATGCTCAACGGCGGCATCATTGGGGCTTTGCTCGACTGCCATTCCAATTGGACAGCGGCTTGGACCTTGATGAAGCAGTCGGGAGATCCGACCCCTCCGTGTACCGTAACGGCAGACTTTTCTGTAAAGCTACTCCGACCCACTCCGACCAGCGGAATCATCAAACTCATCGCAAAACCGGTAGAGATAAAGGCAGACCGGGTCGTGGTTCACGCAGAGCTCCATGCGGGAGGCAAGCTTTGCGACACCTGCGTGGGGACTTTCGTTGCGGTGAAACCAGGACACCCCGCTTACCATCGCTGGTAAAACAGCGTGAATTCGCCCTTCACCTAACTCACTGAAATACTGACCGATAGTTCTGGTTTGGTTTTGCTAACAGAAAGTTACCTGCAGCAGCCAGAACCTTTGACAGATCTGCGCCGGTTTTCCAAAGTGAAGGCGTTTTCGGGGCATTTCATTTTCAATAATCAATAACGGGTTGGGTAACAAATAGGCGGGCTACAAATGGTAGTTCGCTCAAAGGGGGATACTCAAAGTGACGAAACTCAAACGCAGTTTCCAATGGACCGGTCTGTTTTTCGCAGCCTTATTCTTGGTGCAAGGCACGGCGCATGCGAAGCGCTTCAGGGCCACTCTGAAGAAAGTGGCTGATGGAGACACCGCAACGGTGGTGGATACCAACGGCAAAGTGCACAAGATACGGTTTCTGGGAATGGATACCCCGGAGCTGCATTTCGAAAATGAAAAGCAATCACCGTGGGCCGAACAAGCAACGGATCGCTTACTCGAAATGCTCAACTCGACCGAAGCAGTTATCAATCGTCACGGGCAATACACCTCACTCCCAGAAGATCGTGACACCGGAAAACCCGTTAAATTGGAAGTGCAAGTGGACGGCAAAGATCACTACGGCCGAGAGCTAGGCTACCTCTTCTACGATGACGTGAACTTGAACTTGCAACTCACGAAAGAAGGATGGGCATCGCCTTATCTGTATTGCTCGTACGACAAGAAGACAAAGCGCGCTTGCGGTAAGAACTGGATTAAAGAGGCCATGGTTGCAGACTTCGTTGCTGCTTGCGAAAGCGCACGAAAAAAGGGCTTGGGCGTTTTCGATCCGAAGAATCCCATCCCTGAAACCCCTGGTGAGTTCCGCCGCCGCATCCGCGTTGAGAAACACAACCTGCGACGAGAAGCGGAAGAGGCGCTGTACTACCAACACATCGGCGATTTCAAAACGAAGAAGCTGTACGCTCCTTTGGATGAATCCAAAGTAGACGAGTGCAACCGCATCCGTTTCGATCGCCCAGAAGATGCTAAAGCGCTCGGTTTCAAACCCTAGAGTTCACTGCAAACCAAAAAGCCCCGCGCTGCACTTCGCAGTGGCGGGGCTTTTTTTAATTTTCGAAAGAAGTTACTGCGTAACAGAAGCGGGCTTTTTCAGCTCATGTACCAACGTTCCCCCTTTGTACTGAAAATTGGTGAACGTGATTTTTCCTGCGCTATCGACCCAATGGTAGATCTTGGTGATACCGCCCTCGTCGACTTCAATAACGGTCTGAATCGAGCCGTCGTCCAACATGTTTTGAATCACCAGGGTGTCCGCATGGGGGAAGAAGAGGTACCCGGGATCGCATGTATCGCCGCTGTCGGGGCAATAGGGCATCCCAATGAACCCCTCCCTTTGAGAAGCATCATTGTCGACATCTGCTAACACATTCTCGCCATGGGGTGGCTGTCCCGCCACAGTTTCGATGAGGTACTGACCTTTGATGCCATCGAAGAATGATCCGGTATCCACTACGAGACGCATTCCATATGCATGGAATGACGCAGCAAAGCAGGCTAGAACAGCCCAATTACGGATAGAATGACGCATCGGGAACCTCCCTATAGTTTAACAATGCAGGAGCTTGGTAATCGCCGCAAGGTGGTACGCATTGTGCTAACCTTATCGGTATGTGGAGAGTCGGAATTTACACCTGCCTGTGTTGGCTAAGTGTTTCTGTCCCCCTATTTGCCAATTGCTTTGATTTCTCCCAGCGCGTCACAAAGCCACTTTTTGCCCCCCCTGCGATGAAGAACACAGAGCCCGGCATGGACCGTGGCACGAGGTCCATGGATGGGGTGAATTACGGCGCGTTTCGCGCCATCATCAACAAGCCGATTGGCGCGGTTTACGAGTGGCTCCTCGACCATTCGCAGTGGAAGGACATGAGTCGTACTAAGCTGGCCGTGAAGCAACGAAAACTTCCGGGATACGCCGCGTTCCATGAAGTCGAAGTCGACGTAAACGTTTGGGCGTTTATTCGACTGCAATGGGTGGAACAATGGGGTTATGCGGTTTTAAAGGGCACTCCTGCGGCTCCTGTTGAGATTCTAGCTTCCTACCAGAAGGCGTCCGGCACGGATCATCTGAAAAGGCTTTGTGGGTCCGTAGTCCTCAAAAAGCTGGATGCAAACCGGACCGAAATCTTCTTCTATGAGGAGGCCTTGGCGCCCCACTACGACTCCGAGAAGATCCTTCAAATGCATAAAGATCACTTCGAAACCATCGGTTCCAAAAAGGGCCAATAGGGCGGTCACTTCACCATTTCAAACAGAACCACTATTTTCTAGCCCGCTGCTTCTTGTAGTTGTAGCCCTCATCGAAGTCCGTCTTGGCGAACGATTCAATGATCTTCAACTGACGTCGATGCTCAATGTATTCCCTGAGCGCGGCATTAACCGCATCCTTCTTGGACTTATGGGCTCCCATTTCCTGAGCTTCCAAAATCAAGCGGTCGTCCAAAGCGAGGTTGGTGGCCATTGGTTCCCCCGTAGATTTACCCATATAAGGTTACGCAGTAGGCCTTACAGACACAAAGCGCTTGTGCTACTACACGATTATCGTTGAATCCCTTTTTCAGAGCAGGTAAAGAACTTCCTCGAGGAGATATATAAATGAGGCTTCCCAAGGGAAATACCGAATGGGCACTACTGCTTGAACGCGTTTTCTGGATAGTAGGCTACCTGCTGGTTGTGACCCTGATACTCTCAATAGCCTTAGAAATTCGCGAACAGGTGAAGTCCAATATTGTCTTTCAAACTGGGGAACTAACGGGTTACGAAGTCACGCCAAAGAGCCCTTTTTCCATTTGGGATTCAGTTCAAAAACATTCTCAATTCGTTCCAGTGTGTCTCTTTTCTTTCTTCATGAGCTCTGTCTTTGGAATCGTGGCGCATAGGGAAGCCGCTCTTTCCAAAAAGACGGACACCTTAATGCTGGCAACATGCGTGGCTTTCTTGGTGGAAGCCTTGATGGCGTTTGCGGATGGGGTGCTAGGCGGCTTTCAGTTTTTAAGCGCAGCAAGCCAGAGCTCTCACTGGGTGAGCAGTGTCATTTTCATTTTCCAAATTGTCCTAATTCAAATAGTCAATCTCGCGCCCGTACTCTATGCAGCGTCGATTTTTGTCGTCTACCGTCACTTTTCTGAGCTCGCAAAGTTCGAGTCTGAAACAGCTTAGTAATGTACATCCGCGTGAAGCTAGAGGAACTGCTTGAAAAGAGATCAATGCGGCTACGTGATTTGGAAACTGAAACAGGATTAGCTTTGAACAACCTTTCCATCCTTAAGACCGGCAAAGCGAAGGCAATCCGCTTTTCCACTCTAGTAGAAATCTGCAAAGCGCTAGACTGTCAGCCCGGAGACTTGCTTGAGTACGTTCGTAATGAAAAAGAGTGAGCCGCGATGGACTCGAACCATCGACCCTATCCTTAAAAGGGATATGCTCTACCAACTGAGCTAGCGGCCCACAATCACCCAGAGATAATTTGAGTGGTGCGTCGAACAGATACCGCTAACCCAGGCTCAAGGCAAGGGAAGTCGTGTGATATACTTGGGTTTGAACCCCCTTCCGAGGAACCCTTTTCGTGTCCATTCAACGCGCCCTATCGACACTCTTGGTGGTCCTTGGAACCGTTGCCTGCACGCAACAGCGCTCGCCGTCTAGCCTCGGCTTGGAGCTCTCGCTTTATTCCGGAATCCGCCAGATCGTGAACATTGGAGACCCCGAAGACAAAGTCCTCCGTGCCGCCCCTCAGTGGACGCCCGAGCGTGTGGACCTATCGGCGGATCCAGGGGTCGATCGGGTGAAATTCTCCCATATGCTTTTTTTTAAAGAGATTGGAACGCGTGCCTATTTCCGCAACGGCCGAGTGGCGCTGATTGAAGTTCAAGATCCCTTTGAGGGCGTGGTTCAGGGCAAAAAGCTCCGAGTCTTTCGCATGAGTCCTACTACACCGTCTTGGGAAGCCAATCTGATTACTGAACTGGGGATGCCCTCTGCCCGGGCCGGTGGGGGCACATTTGGATCAGAGGCGCTCTACTACGAATGGGGCGATGTCTCTTTCAATGGCAGTGGACCCAACGAGATTGCCATTTACCGCGACCCCGTCATCGCCAAGTACCGTCAGAATCATTTTGGCCGAAAAATTAAGCTCTTCTAACCCAGCCAATCAACGCACGATTAACTTTACGAATTTGCGTTTTCCCGCCTGAAGCACCTTGGCTTCGCCGCTGGAGAATTTAACGCGCTCTTCGGTGATCGCTTTCCCCTCCAGCTTCACACCGCCCTGTAGTACCAGGCGTTTCCCATCGCTCGTACTGGCGACCAACCCGAGTTCCTTTAGCAAAGCAGGCATCCAGAGCTCGCCTGAGGGAATACTCTTCTCCTCGATTTCGTCTGGCACCCCTTTGTTGGCAAAGACCTTCGCAAATCCCTGCTGCGCATTGAGTGCGGCTTGCTCGCTGTGAAAGCGCGCCGCTAGCTCCACCGCTAACTTGGATTTCACTTCCTTGGGGTTCAAACCCGCCTTCATTTGGGCGAATAGTTTTTCGACTTCGTCCAGACTCAGATTGCTCAGCAAGTCGTAGTAGCGACGCAGCATTGAGTCTGGAAGGCTCATGATCTTGCCGTAGATCTGCTCGGGTGGCTCGTCGATTCCCACGTAGTTCCCCGCGGACTTACTCATCTTCTGAACGCCGTCCAGGCCTTCTAGCAAGGGCACTGTCAGACAAATCTGCGATTCCAGACCGTAGTCTCGCATTAACTCACGTCCGAGCAGCAGATTGAAAATCTGATCTCTTCCACCCAATTCCACATCTGCTTTGAGGGCAACCGAGTCGTACGCCTGCAAAAGCGGATAAAGAAACTCGTGCATGCTAATGCTCAAGCCCTCTTTGTAGCGCTTCTTAAAGTCTTCGCGCTCGAGCATGCGAGCTACATTGGACTTGGCTGCTAAACGAACAAAATCATAGGCCGTGAGTTTTTCAAGCCACTCGCTATTGAACTTAACCAGCGTTTTGCCCGGATCCAAAATCTTGAAAACTTGCTTCTTATAGGTCTCGGCGTTTGCCTTTACTTCCTCGCGCGTGAGCTGCGGCCGAGTTTTCGTTTTGCCTGACGGATCCCCGACGAGGCCCGTGAAATCGCCGATAAGAAAAACAACTTGGTGACCCAAACGCTGAAACACAGCGAGCTTCTGGATAAGGACCGTGTGACCTAGATGCAGGTCCGGCGCCGTGGGGTCGAAACCCGCTTTAATCACCAGCGGCTTGCCGGTAGAGACAGACTTAGTCAGTTTGGCCAGTAAGTCGGCACGGTTGATCAGATCGTCGGTGCCTCTGGCGATTTCTTTTAGTTGCGCGTCTGGGGACAAACTCATTCAATGTCTCTTTCGTCTTCGGGAATCGCATTCACCGACTTTCGAATACGTTCAATAGACTTGGCCTTACCATCTTCGCCGATTTCGATAACAACACAACAGATTCCGGGATTATCTACTGCGACTTGCATGGGGTGGGGACGCTTGGTTCTAAATTTTGCAATCACCGGACCCGGATTCAATCCAATCACTGAATCAAAAGAACCCGACATTCCTACATCGGTGATGTAGGCGGTGCCCTTCGGAAGAATGCGTTCGTCAGCGGTCTGCACGTGGGAGTGACTTCCAAACACACCAGCGACCTTTCCATCCAGATACCAACCCATCGCGTACTTCTCGCTGGATGCTTCGGCGTGAAAGTCTACAATCGCTGGAACACCTTCCGGCTTGTTATCCAAGATCCAATCCACGGCGGTGAAAGGATCTTCGCTATCATCCATAAACACGCGACCGATCAAATTGATCAGCATGATGGATTGGCCATTGGATTCATAAATCGCATGCCCCGCCCCTGGACAAGGAGACTCACTGGGATCGGCGAAGTTGGCGGGTCGAAGCAATCGTCTATCTTCTTCCAAGATAGTGTAGACGTCGCGATTGTCCCAACAGTGGTTTCCGGTGGTCAAACCGTGGAAACCCATGTCCATCATTTCTCTAAAAGTCTTGAAATTCACCCCTCGGCCGCCTGCCAAATTCTCGGCATTGGCGAACATAAAGTCCGGTTTATGGCGTGAAATCAGCTCGGGAAGGGCTGCAGCGACAGCTTTCCGACCTGGTTTTCCGAAGACATCGGCGAAGAAAAGTACTTTCATTTCAAGGGCCTAACTACATAAAAGGATACGGGACTCCGTGCAAACGGCGCCCATCCTAACATCAGTCGGCTCTTGAGCAAGCGCCGAGACGAGCTGAATTTCCCAGCAAATCCCCCAGCGCGCGGCAGGCTTGCCCTTGAGAAATCGGTCGTAGTGTCCGGCCCCGCTACCCACTCTGGCCCCGGAAGCATCAAATGCAACCCCTGGAACCAGAATCAAATCCGACTTAAGCCAACTTCCCACGGGCCGGGTGGTGGGCGGCTCAAGAATCCCTGCAAAGCCGGGTTGGAGTTGATCGAGGGAATCAATGTGGAAGAAGGCAATTTCGGTAGGGCTCATTACTTTGGGGAAAACGACGGCCTCGGGTCGGGCCTTCCATAGCTCCACTAGCGGCACCTCAGCACGCCGAGCCGCGTAGATTCCTACAAGATGCGCATGGGTGAATTCTTGAGATTCGATCACACGTTTCGCATGCGCCTCACCAGATGAAGGGGCTTGCTTGCAACTCACTTTCCATCGTGCGCGAGCTTCTGTCTTGGAAAGCGGTGTACTCACTAGTGGGGTGCGGGCGCGAGTTCGCGCTCGATCTTTTCGAGAATGTCACTCGCCTTTGCGAGAAGAGTGCCTCGGTAATTATCCAGTTGGTGTTGGTCCTTCACCATTTGACTCGCAAACTCCACAGCAGCAAGGACCGCTGCTTTGGTGGCGGTCATTCCCGACTCTTGCATCAGGTCCACAATCTTGTTCTGAACGATCTGGGCGACTTCACCCAAGTGTTCTTCCGAAACATCGCTTTTGACCAGGAAGTTCTGGTTGCCGACACGAATATCAATAGACGCCATTCTGAACCCCCGTTTCCTTAGATCTTAAGCGACAACCACTTTCTGATCAATCGAACCGAAAACAGACACGCCGTTGCGCTCAACATCCATAAATACGTGGTCACCCGGTTTCAGCCAGTCGGTTTCGGGTTTTCCAGAATCCAAGATCTCCTGGAAGCGCTTTTCGACTAAACAAGCGAAGCCACGATTTTTGTCGTCATTTGAGACGGTTCCCGTGCCGATGATACTGCCCGCCGCTAGCGGCCGGGTGCGACACGCATGGGCCACGAGTTCAGGAAAAGTGAAGTGCATTTCTTTTCCGTTGGGCTGTCCGAACACCTTGCCGTTGAGCTTTACCGTAAGGTCTGCGCCCACCCGCTTTCCGTCCCAACAATCGCCTAGTTCATCCGGTGTAACGACTAGTGGCGCAAATGAAGAATTCGGCTTGCTTTGGAGAAAACCGAATTTGGTTTCGATCTCTGACTTCACAAGCACTCGATAGGTAATGTCGTTGAACATCGAAAAGAGCGCGAAATGAGGAGCCAGTTTGTCGGACGGGGTTCCCTTGGGCACGTCCGTAGTAATAACGGCAAACTCACCTTCAAAGTCTCCCCCAAACTCGGGATTCATGAGATCCAAAGGCGCTGTAGCAGACAAGAGATTGTCGCTCACACCTTGATACATCAGCGGCACTTTCTTTGCCGAATCCGGCATTTCATCGCCTCTTGATTTTCGTGCGCGCACGACGTGCGAAAGAAATGCGCTACCGTCGTAAAACCCTGGGGAATTCGGCAATGGCGCAAGACATTCTTTCAGATCCAACGGATAAGCTTTTGCACATTTTCCGGAGTTCAGTTCCGCAGAGAGGGTACGAAGCGCAGGGGACACCTCTTTCCAGTTTTGCAGTGCCTCCAGAAGCGAGTGCGCCACTTCAGGATCCGGTCGGACCGCTAGTTTGTTGTCGCTGGATACGATGATCAGCCGACCATTTCTGTCACGTGAATGCCCTGCCGATACTGTCGCTAACTTCATGGACTCTCCTACCCTAATTCCGTTTGCAAAAACTCGTCGGGCTCATCGAGGCTACAGCTTCCAAAGGTCCCCGCGTGGCGCCGCCTGGCGGATTCAATTTGCTCGCACGTCAGACGAAAATCCAGCCAGGAAAAGGAATCTGGCTCAAATCGAAAAGCCGTCTTGTCGCTTTCTTGCAAACACTTCGAAATCACCTGGGTGTCAAACGCTTCCAGCCCAAGTGCATGCGCAAAACAAAGCGCACCAAAAAGATTCACAAAACCATAGTCACCGGGTTTTGAAATCGGATGGTGCAATCCTTGCGTGGCTTTGAACCTCAAACCTTGAGTGACGGTGGCTTGAAGGATTTCTGACAACTGATCGGGGCTGGGCGTAATTTTCCCGCCGGTGCGAATCTTGAAACCGGCCGCTCCTGTTCCCGCTTTACCCTCATTCCATTCTGCAAGGGTTTGGGTCGTGCGCGCCAGCCGCGACTGCCAATCGGAATCTAACGGCAGCTCAATGTAAATATCGAGATCCAACTCCTTCTCCCCACTCGCGGTGTTTAACGCCGCCTTCAAAATGGCCGGGATAGACTCCACTGGACAGGCGTCAGGAAAACGCGCTTCGTACGCGACGGCACGCTGTCGCAACGAGCTATCATAAAACTTCTCATTAAACCGCCGCAGCTCGCGCAGCTCAAAACCCAGGGTACGCTCAAAATCGGTTGTTTTTTCTACTGCGGAGCCAATCACCGTGAGTGGAAGCGGCGCGCCATCTGACCCCGCGTCAAACCAACCTCGCGGCGAAAGCTTCTTCAGATCGCCAATAGTGACCACAATCTTCGAAAGCAGCCAGGGGTGGTGCGCTTTCCGGCGAAAGGAAACGGCTTCGATGAGCGCCTTCTCAAGGGGGAGCGCAGCAGGCGGGAACGTGCCTGCATAGTCGATCAAACTACCAAGAAGTGCCTGCCTAGAAGAATAGTTCGCCATGAGGGGTCAAGCTAACGGAAAGCAGACCTGAATTCAAACCAGGGAGAAATGCCTTTTACTCCTCAATGCACGGCCTGGGATTCCGATAAGTACTATGAGGGAAACTTCACAATCCACCCTCCACACTGACCAAACTGCGGGAGAGAGCGAAAAATGCGATCGCCTTACACACGAGTCGAGTCTTCAACCCTGGACGGTTCCACGGATGACATTAACTGCCTCACACCTGAACAATTCGAGCGTTGCACCTACTGCAACACGAAGCTGCTTTTCACCCACGATTTGAACCTAAGTTACTTCGAAGTTATTGAAAACTGCCGCTGCCCTGGATGTGGCGTAACAAAGACGCCGCAGCGCTTCACGCTTCAGTAAATCAGCTGGCAAACACCGAATAAACTTCATACGCACCCAGCAACACCATCAGCGTACCTACGATTCTCGCTGCCATCCCTGATGAGGCAGAGGCAATGCCCTCCATGCAGACAGCTGCGAGGGGCGCTCGCGACGCCAAAGATGCAAACGGCGTACTACACACCAAACCAAACAAAACAAAGAACGGAAAAAATCGGTGCATGGGGTTTACGTTACTAAAAAGCGCGCCTGCCGCCCCTAGGAAAAAGAAAATCAAGGAGATGGTTTGACCGGCCATCGAATGCGAGAACAGCGCTTTGCCGGGTGCGCCCTGCATCTGGAAAAGGTTGAGTAGCGCCGATTGGTCAAACAAGGTTAGCCAATCCGAAGGCGACCGACCTGATAGGAAAGCCCCCACTACCACCGGCACGATAAAGATGGCTAGGCTCCGGCTCCACTGACTTGACGGCATGAAACGCTGCACACTCCAAAAAAGATAAAGGTAGGCAGGAAGCAGAAATAGACCGACGGGATCCATCAATGCGAGCAGGCCTGCCGCTGGCCCTGCAAACCACCATTGTTGTTCCATCGCTTGTCTCAAGGAAAAGACGACAAAAAAACAGGCAAGCGTCATGCTTGAGCCAAGACTCAGTTCGTAGCTAGTCGGCCACAGGAGCGCAAAGATGGCACCAGAGGTGGCAATGTCGGTGGTGACCATTCGGCTAAATAGAAGGTAAAGCTCCCAAAGAAAAAGCAGTAACAGAAGATTGGAAAGGACCAATAAACACGCAACGACGTCAGCCCCCGAAACCTTCGAAAGAAAAATGGCCGCCCAGTGCAAGGGATTGCGAGTTTGAGTGACGACCGTGCCAATCGGCTGATGCGCTAGCATTTGTACTTGTTGCGCCTCTGGCCCCTCGGAAACACGATCGAAAAACCTGTCGGCCACCGTTCCAGCTCCCCCTGTCGACTGGAGGGCAAAGAACGCAACCATTAGAAGCAAAAGCCGGTGCGAGACAAAGGCGAGAAAGACTTTCCACATAGGCTGGAGTCAGGATAACAGCTCGGAGACCTAAATCTCACCCATTTGTTTCTTGACCAAGGTGGTCGCGACAATGGCGGCAGTTTCAGCACGCAACCGGTTGCGCCCCAGCCCCAAAAGCGCGGCGCCTGCTTTCTTCAAGGCTTCTACTTCATCGGGGTGAAATCCGCCCTCAGGCCCGATGAGAAGATCTACCGGCGTACCCGAGTCCAACTCACTTTTGTCGAACCGAGATTCTTCATAACAAAGCACCAGTGCCCGTCCCGCCGGGCGACTACGCAGCCACTGCTCCAGAGTCTGTGGCTCGTGGATCTGGGGAAACACGAGCACCTCGCACTGCTTTGCCACCTCCGCAACAACGGTTGCCCATCGGTCGGCTTTCCAACCTTTTACGGGAACCGAATAACGCGTCTGAAGCGGCTGAAACCCCTCAATCCCCAACTCAGTCGTACGTCGCACCGTCACGTCCAACGCTTGTCCTTTCGGTATGCCAAAGCAAAGTCGAATGGCGGATCGAAAGGGATCGCGTTCGACGCTCGTCACTCGGACGCAAGCGTGCTTGGAGTGCACTGTCATAACGTCGGCTAAAGCGACTTCACCCAGTCCGTTGATTAGGGCGACGACTTCCCCTTGTTCGACACGCAAAACTTTGGCCAGGTGCCGCGACTGCGTGGGATCCAGTTCGATTTCGGCGCCGGGTTTAAATGGGATGGGAGCAAGAAATCGATGCATCGCACTCGTTTACCCGGCTCACCTCAGGAAGCAACGACAATTTTGTTTCGACCCGTTTGTTTGGCGGCAAAAAGGGCCTGATCCGCTGCATCGATTAAAACTTTTGGACTCTGCCCATGACGAGGGAATCCGGAAACTCCGATGCTGATCGTGAGATAGGCGGTCTTAGTTCGCCCTTGAAAGAGAGTTCCCTCTACGGCGCTGCGCAAACGAGTGGCAATCTCCAGCCCATGGCTCACAGGCGTTTCAGGCATCAGAATGAGAAATTCCTCGCCCCCGTAGCGCACCAGAAAATCGGTCTTGCGCAAACAGGACATCAAAGTCGCTGCGACCTTCTTCAACGCTTCATCGCCACACAGATGTCCCTCCATATCGTTGAAGTCTTTAAAGTGATCGACGTCCACCATGGCCACAGTCAGCGCCCTGCTGTAGCGCTCGGCCCGGTCGATTTCGTCCTGAAAACGAGCTTGAAGCGCCCGACGGTTCGATGTTCGCGTGAGCGGATCCGTCATCGCCAATTCAGCCAATTTCAGATTGGCTAGCTCCAGCTCCTTCGTGCGCGCTGCGACTTGAGACTCAAGACTATGGTTGGCACGCCTCAACTCCTCCACCAGATGCAGATTCTCCTTTTGAAGTTGAAAGCGCTCCACGGCCTGTCTCAACGTCGAAATCAAGTCAGCATTATCCCAAGGCTTCGTTACATACCGATAGATCTCCGCGCGATTGATAGCTGATAGAATCTCTTTTGAGTCTGTAAAAGCGGTGAGAATGAGACGCGTCGTGATCGGGCAGATCTTGGAGGCTTCAGCCAAAAACTCGGTACCAGGCATTCCAGGCATTCGCTGGTCCGAAACGATTACAGCGAATTCTTCAGATCGCAACTTTTCCAAAGCATCCTGAGGCGATGCGCTCAATGTCACGTCGAAGCTCACTCTGAGCGTTCTCTCTAACGCCCGCAAGTTCTCAGCTTCATCGTCTACCAGCAGTATCTTGGGTTTTTCAGACATGGTTTTTATTGAGGATGCAGTCCAAATAGGAATACGTAAAGTTTCGAATCCGCGGTACAACTAATGTTCATGCACAGAGGAATTCTTTTCTTTTTCGCAGCGTGGCTAGCCCTGCCTGCCTTTGGTCGTGGCCTGCCTAAAGGCATTCGCTTGGGCCCCTACAGAGCGCCTACTGAAGCCTCGAAAGAAACTAAACCTGCAGCCAGTCAGCCCGTCGGAATTTCTCCTGAAAAGGCCAGTGCCCTGCGTCGCGCTATCGAACAGGTTTTTCCCAAGGGCGTTTTGAGCAAGATTGATGCGAGCATCTTGGCTGTTTCTATTGATAAAGGCGATGCGATCTACGAATTTCAATCCGATAAACTCGTCATTCCGGCTTCCGTCAGCAAACTTTTCACCGCGTACGCGGCGCTGAAGAAAATCAAGCCTACCTCCACTTTTGATACCTCCGTTTGGGCATCAGGCGCAGTAATGGATGGAAGATTATCCGGGGATTTGTTCTTAAAAGGTGGCGGCGATCCGAGCCTTGTCTCGGAACGCATGTGGATGATGGTAAATGAGCTGGTTCGCTCCGGCATCAAGCGCATTAGCGGCAATATCGTTGCTGATTCTAGTTACTACGACTTAGAGCGAACACCAGACACCCGCCCGAGCTATCTCACCGATCAGGCTTACAACGCGCCCATCGGCGCACTTTCTTTTAACTTCAACACGACGACAATCTACGTAAAGCCTGCAGAGACACCGGGGAAACCTCCGATTGTGTATATCGATCCTGAGAATTCCTACGTTGATATCGTCAACCAAGCCACCACGGGCAAGGAAGGCACCCCGAATACGGTCCAAGTTCAACGAACTGCTTTCGTTAAAGGCGACATAGGCGACACCGTACTTTTGCGAGGCTCGATCCCAGTGAAGGGCCGCGAGTTGCGTTTCTACCGCAACATCGTCAACCCCTCACTCTACACCGCTCATATGTTCAAAAATTTCTGGGAGCAACGCGGCATGCGCCTTGATGGAATCGTGAAGGAAGGATCCGTCCCAACCAGCGCCCGCGAGATTCTCAATTTCGCGTCGCTCCCTCTTTGGCAGGTCATCTGGGGCATGAACAAGTTCAGCAACAACTTCGTTGCAGACCAGGTTTTGAAGAAGTTGGGCGCCGAAGCCTGGGGCCCTCCTGGCACGATGGACAAGGGGATCAAAGCTTTGGCGGATACGTTGGAGGATATCGGCATCGCACCCAAGTCCTACACGATCATCGATGGTAGCGGCCTTACCCGAAAAACGCGAGTGACCAGTCGACAAACCGTTCGCGTGCTTTCGGCCGCAGCGTCGGACTTGAGCATTTCGGCGGAGTTCATGGCATCGCTCGGCGTAGGAGGAGAAGACGGTACTCTGCGCAACCGATTCCCCACGGAATTGACCCAGTCTGTCGTACGCGGAAAAACGGGCAGCTTGGATGGAGTAGCGGCTCTCGCTGGGTACACGACTTCCAAGGACAATGAGACCATTGCCTTTGCCATAATCTTGAATGACCCCGGACTGAGATACGGTAGAATGTCCGCGTGGGTTGACAAGGTGGCCCTCGAGTTCACAAAGTTTTCCAGACAATAGGTTTGCAAATTGAAACGGCTTCTCGCGTTGGCGCTCGTGGTCCCCTGGACCTTGTTTGCAATTCTTCCCCTCCCCTACAGCACCGATCCGCCCCCTGAGGAGTCTGAACCGGGGGATGTGACGACGGTCGATCCGTCGACCATTCCCGGATATTCCGAGCTTTTCTCAAAGAGTCAGCTTCGCGCAATGGAACTTCCCACGTTCATTAGTCGAAGTACCGCGCTGGGCTATGAAGGAGAGCGAACCTTTGAGGTCCCCGATGCCCTACGAAAGCGCGTCGATTTCTGGAAGAAGATCTATACGGTGTATACCGGCTCTCAGGCCGTGCTCCACGACTCTGAAGACTTAGACGTCGTGTATGGCGTGGTGGATCTCAGCCCCATCACCAGTAACAGCCGTCTGAACAAAAGGGCACGTCGTCGCGCTATCGCTCGCTACTTGAAGGAAGAACGGCGGAAGCTTGAGCGCAAGCTCAGAGACTTACATGCTAAGCAAAGCTCTCCGAAGGAAATCCCCTTAGAGTCGTTCGCGTTATTTCGAAAGTTTGAACACAACACCGATCCCAATCGCTTTCTCAAAGCGGCAAAGAACTTGCGGACACAGGTAGGTCAAAGAGAAAAGATCGTTCAGGGCTTCCTCTTTGGGGGGCGCTACTGGAATCGCATGATGCAGATTTTTGAAGAACGCGGCATTCCAAAAGAGCTGACTCGATTGCCCCTCGTCGAATCGGCCTTCGATCTTTCGGCGCGATCCAAAGTAGGCGCCTCGGGAGTCTGGCAATTCATGCGTTCCACCGGCAAACGGTACCTGAGGATCGATCGTGCCATTGACGAGCGCAATGACCCAATCACGGCAACCTACGCGGCAGCCGAGCTTTTGCGGCACAACTTTGAGACCCTGGAACGCTGGCCCCTAGCTATTACGGCTTACAACCACGGTCGAGAAGGCATGTCGCGCGCAGTTCAGAAGTTGGAGACCAGGGAGCTGGCCGACATTATTGCCCGCTATGAATCACCCACTTTTGGCTTTGCTTCGTCCAATTTCTATTCGGAGTTTCTCGCTATCTTGGAAGTGGAGCGGGAGTATCGCAAACATTTCGGCGCTCTGCTGGTAGACGCACCGGTTGAGTACGAGGAAGTGCGCGTCCCTGAGGCGATTGCGTTTAAGGCACTCGCGGAGAAGTGTGGCGTCCAGCAAGACGAACTCGCCTTGCTCAATCCCGCATTTACATCGCTACTGCTTTTAAGCCGACTTCCCATCCCTGCCACGTATCCGGTCAAAATGCCCAACGGCTCGCGACAGGTCTGTGGATTTGGTGACAGCGAGCCCCAAGCGGCGGAGGTACAGACGTGAAAACAGGTCTTGATGTTTTTTTAGAGAAAAAGGCGAAGAAATTTAAAGGACCCCGTATCGGTGTTTTATGCAATCAAGCTTCAGTGAACAACAAGTTGCAGCACATCAGCGAACTTATCGTCTCTAAAAAGCTTGGTTTGAACATCACCTGCTTTTTTGGTCCGCAGCATGGAATCCGCGGTGAGAAGCAAGACAACATGATCGAGTCCCAAGACTTCACGGATCCGCGGTCCGGACTCAAGGTGTTTAGTCTCTACGGTGATACGCGTGAGCCGACTGATAAAATGATGTCCCACATCGATGTCATGCTTATCGACCTTCAGGACGTGGGGACTCGCATCTATACGTTCATCTACACGATGGCCAACTGCATGCGCGCAGCAAAGCGCGCCTCCAAGAAGATTGTCGTTCTGGATCGTCCCAACCCCGTAAATGGCTTGAATCTTGAGGGCTGGATGCTGGAGCCGGAGTTCACTTCGTTCGTGGGTCAGTTTCCGATGATTGTCCGTCATGGGCTGACCATTGGCGAGATTGCGTTGATGCTCAACGATGCCTTTAGCATCGGCTGTGATTTGGAGATTGTTCGACTAGAAGGCTGGAAGCGCAAACAATACGGAGACCAATGGGGGCGTGACTGGGTTCCGCCATCGCCCAACATCCCTCGGTTCCTTTCTTCTTTGGTGTTTCCGGGCGGCGTTTTCTTTGAAGGAACCAATATCTCCGAAGGGCGAGGAACGACGATGCCCTTCGAGTACATCGGTGCGCCTTATGTCGAAGCCGATAAGTTGGCTGGCATCCTGAACGCCAAGAAGCTACCGGGAGTTTACTTTCGCCCGATCTACTTCCAGCCAACCTATCAAAAATGGAAAGACGAAGTCTGCGGCGGCGTACATGTCCACGTCACGAATCGCGACAAGTACGACAGCTTCCGGGCGGGTATTCACCTGCTCCATGTTATCGCATCCGAGTTTTCTCATTCGTTCGCGTGGAAGAAGCCACCTTATGAATACGAACACACCCGTATGCCGATTGATCTTATCTCTGGCACGGCGAAGTTTCGCCAGGCCGTAGAGGCGGGAACTGCTTTGAAGGAACTCGAACAGAAGGCGCAATCCGATGTCGCTCAGTTTAAAAAACAGCGAAAGCCTTACTTGCTTTACAAAGGCTAGAGGCGGGCTTTGAGCCCGGTCGTAAATCGGAAGTAGTGGAACAATGAGCCGTCAGTCAGTTTAAAACTCGTTTTCTCACCCTCTAGGAAAACATTGAACCAGTACGGTTTGGCACCCATAGGAAACCAGTAGTCCAACCCACCCCCAGCGATGAAGTTATCTTTCAGATCAATCGTCCTCATACTCTGAATATAGGGAGATACTTTTGCATAAAGTGCCAACTGAGAGCTATTGGGAAACTCGTACTGAAAGGAAGGATAAACTTCGACTCCCAAGGCATCAATCAAGCGCGGAGTTGGCAATGAACCCGTGAAGGAGTGGCGGTAGAACATTCCCACGTTGAGGCTCGCGCTGAATCCTTTCTGCTCGCCGCCGACAACGCGCCCTTCCAGCAAAAACCCCGTATCCAACCACCGAACTTCTTCATTCGTTGGGGGGCGCTGAATTCCAACGGCATCCATTCCCACATAGACCGAGACGTTCGACCCGGAGAATGAGAGCGGGACGTTGAACTCTCCCAGGATCTTCAAAAAGGCCTGAGAGTAAACGGTCGAAGTCGTAATCACAGAAGAAAAAGAGGGTGCAAGGCCAAGAATAATTCGCTGAGGGGGAGGTTTTTTCTGCTTCGCCTTTTCCAAGGGAACATCAAAGCCGTCGGAAGCTAGCTTTGCTCGAACCCTAGGCGAAACTTGCTTCAACAAAGTTTGCCAACCCTCTTCCGTATCCAGGCGATCCACGGTATCCCGAACCGGACCCGTCAGAACCCACGATCCTTTCGCATTCTTCAGAACTCCTCTCGATTCCGCTCTCGTTGCTCGAGCGGCGTACTCGTGCTCTCCGCCTCGAAGCGCTTTCGCCAAAACACCATAGAGGCGTGGACGCATTTTCGGATTGGTCATCCGAAGTTGCTCCCAAGTTTTTACCGCAAAGACGGCCAGTGATTCCTCAAAAAAACCCTGACTCCACAGCGAGAAGGCTTTCAGGTGCTCAACCTGCGGTGTGTAGATCGATCCGACATACACTTTGAGAAACTGGTCGGATAGCGCCACGGCTTTGCTCAACGCGCCACTCGAAAAATAGGCGGACGCCAACTCGACAGCGACCAACTCCCCGCGAGGCGTTTCACCCACCTCCTTCGCCAGTGCTTCATACTGAGGGATTGCATCTTCCCAATCGCGATCCGCAGCTTCCTCACGTGCCTCTTCCAGTTTTTCCTCGAAGGTAGCAGGCGCGGCGAACGCCGACTGCGTCAAACCCACGCTAAACAAGATGAAAAGAATGCGACTCATAAGGAAGAGGTTCAGCGTACCAAAGAATTCCCAAACGTGGAAGGAACCGGGTAGTATCGGGCCATGAAAAACTTCCTTTTGATTTTTTCCATGGTGCTTTGCGGCTCAATCTCGGCAAAGAAAATAGCCATCACGTTTGATGATGCGCCCCGCCCAGCGACTTCTCTTTCGGGTTCCGAACGTGCCAAAGCGCTGATAGATGGCCTTCAGAAGGCAAAAGTGTCTCGTGCCGCTTTCTTTGCCAACTCCGAGCGGTTAGACGCGGAAGGCAAGGCGCGCTTGAAAGCGTATGCCTCGGCCGGACATGCTATCGGAAATCACACGCACTCCCATCCTGATCTGAATACGGTCAAGGTGGCAGAGTATGTGACGGACATCGAGACCGCTCACCAAGCGCTGAGCAAAGTATCAGGATTCATGCCGTGGTTTCGATACCCCTACTTGCGCGAAGGCGACACCCAGGAAAAGCGCGATGGCATTCGAGCGGCACTTAGGCGACTGGGATACTTCAATGCGTATGTGACGGTCGACAACGCGGACTACCACATGGACGCTGTGTACCAGCAGGCGGTTCGGGACAAGAAGACCATCGACAAGAACGCACTGAGGAAGACTTATGTGGAGACGCTGGTCGATAGTGCGAAGTTCTACGAAGACTTAGCTCAGAAGCACTTGAAGCGCTCACCAGGGCATATTTTGCTTTTGCATGAAAATGATTTGGCCGCGCTGTTCATTGGAGATCTTGTCGAAGCACTGCGTAAAGACGGTTGGGAGATTGCCACACCCGAGCAAGCCTATCTTGACCCGTTGAATCGCTTTGAGGCGAAAACGCTGCTCACAAACAATCCAGGTCGTATTGGAGAGGTCGCGCTAGACGGAGGCGACAGAGGCGACGTCTGGCACCCGCTCTGCAACGAGAAGCTCGTCGACCAGTTGTTCGTCACCAACGCCGTCTTTAAGTAGACGCGCTACTTCACGCCCAAAAGGTAGCGCACGGCTTCCACTTTTTTAGGGTTGGGTGCGCCGGCAAAGCTCTTCACGACTTTTCCTTCTGCGTTGAGCATGAGCCAATGCGGGACGCCTCCCACCTTGAGCTTTGATCTGAGATCACCGTCATTGTCGACGAAGACCGATTCGCCAATGCGAGCTGCATAAGCCTCATTTGCCTGCGGCTCGTCCATGCCTACGACTGCCATCGCGCCCGTGTTCGCGGAGTCGCGAAAAGTAGCGATGGTTTCTTTGACGAGTGGAATGGAGCTACTGCAATGGGGGCACCACGGCGCGAGATACACGACAATGCACTGGTCTTTTCCCAGACAGCTCTTGCTCCCCGGCATGCTCGCTTTGGCGGCAACGGGCTCCAAAGAGCCGAGGTCCACTTTCCGCGGCAAAAGACGGAATCCAAAAAACACGACAAGACCAACGGCGAGAAGGAGCTTCCAGTTCATAAAACAAGTGTAACCGCTCCCGGGAGAGTTTTGCTAACATCTCAAGATGCTCAAAATTTTCCTAATTGTCCTAGGGGTACTGGGGGTGATCGCCACTGTGTTGGTCGTGATCTTCTGCCTCATGGTTTGGGGCTTTGCTCGGTACTCTCCTCACGAAATCAAGGGCTGCCTCACGGAGGACCATTTTGAGTCCGTAAAGTCTCTTATTACCCGGAACGGTCGCCTCAAAGACGGGAGCCATGCCTTGGAATGGAAGGGTTTCAATCTCGTTATTCAGGAAGAAGGTTCCATTGGATTCCGTTCCCAGTCGTCGAGAGCCCTATTCTTCGTCCGGAAGGAGCCCTGGACTTTTCGGGGGCAGACTTACCCATTGAAGATCCTATCGGCCTATCCCTGGCACAATCCCAATAGAGACGCCCATGGGGAAAACTTATTCTGTGAGTTGGTTGATCTGATCAAGAACGAGAAGGATTAAAAATGGTGGACCGGATGGGGATCGAACCCACGACCTCCACATTGCGAACGTGGCGCTCTCCCAGCTGAGCTACCGGCCCTCACTAAACCACCGAACCAGTCCGCTCAGCTGGGAGAGCGACATTGAAAACGTCGCTTCGCTCCTGGGGCAGCTGAGCTACCGGCCCTTAAACCTTGATGGGACTGACTAAACAGCCCGGAACGCTAGCATCGCCGACAGAATTTGCCAAACACAGAACCGGCACCCATAATCTCGCAGTGTTGGGAAGCCAGTCTAAACCTTGGGAACGAACTGCTGCGTTGCTCGCCGGAAACAGCCGAGAACCCCATGCACGCAACATCGGCTTAGAAATCGAAAGAATTGGGATGTGGCCTGACGGCACTTCTCTTCATTACCGGGCCCCAGGCCCTGACCGGCCCGGCGCTGAACAAATCATCACCGCTTTATCGAAGGAATTTGGCTGGAGCGTCGTCACCTATTCTGAAAAGTTCCCCTTAGGACTCAATGGCCCCGTTGGCAAAGTCTCCTTGGAGCCCGGAAGTCAGCTGGAGTTTGCGGCTAACCCCGTCGTTTCCGTAGGGGAAGCTGAAAGTGTTATTGGCTCGTTTGAAGCGCAGGTCGAGAAAGTCACTAGCCCTTGGGGCCTGTGCTGGCTGGGAATAGGCGTCAATCCGGTCGCCACCGTGGAAGACATGGATGTCATTCCCCTCACCCGCTATCGAATCATGACCGATTTTCTTAGCGCTCGAGGCAAGCTCGCAACGACGATGATGCGTCTCACTTCCTCTGTGCAGCTGAATTTTGATTATTCGAGCGAAAAAGAAGCAATCAGTATGTTGCGCACAGGACTGGCGGTAGCGCCCTTGTCCTACGCTCTTTTCGGAAATTCCCCCATCAGCGCCGGCACTCCCAACGGGTGGCTCTCACAGAGGTCCGAAGTGTGGCGCAACACCGATCCGCAGCGTTCTGGACTCATGGATGAAGCTTTTAGTGAGGACTTCTCTTTCGCAAAGTACGCTGAACTCGCGTGGAAACGCCCGTTGATGTTTGTACAAAACGAAAAGGGTGAAAACGTAGAATCGCACGGGCGCAATCTGATTGAGATTGGCTTGGGACATCTTGAAGCTGTTTCCATTAATACCGAGAACGAGCTCAATACATTGCGACAGATTTTTACGGAAGCCCGTCTAAAGCCAGGCTATATTGAGATTCGCTCTATCGACGGCCTGCGTCCGTCGGACCGCTACGCTGCAACGGCTTTTTGGACCGGCTTGATCTACAGCGAAGAAGCCCGATTACTCGCCCTGGATCGGCTCGGTACTCTGTCTTCAAAACTGCGCAATGAATTTTGGATCGCCGCAGGACGAGAAGGTCTCAAGGCCTCGGTGGGTGGAATCGAGTTGCGCAAACTTGGTCTTGAGTTACTTGAAGCTTCCAGACGCTCTTTGCGACGTCGTGGAATGGACGAAGAGAAGTACCTAAAGCCTATCGAGAAAACCTTGGCCGAAGGCAAAAACCCCGCTAACCGAATTCTGGATCTGTACCAAGGGCCCTGGAAGGGCAACCTAGCCGAACTGATTCGTTACTCAGCTTTACCCTGAACAAAATCGACGATAGGCACAGATAAGTCTTCCTCCGTCAGCTGCAAGTAAGTTCGCACTCCTGTGGGAGAAGTGATGTTCACTTCGGAAACGCGGGCTCCCATTAAGTCTGCACCCGCAAAGACAATTCCTACCTTCTTTAAGAACTGCCCGAGGGCTTCTGCGACCTGACGCTCCTTGGGCTTCATCTCAATGATATGCCCGCTACCCCCACGCGCGATATTGCTGACGTAGTCGCCAGACTTCGGAAGGCGAACGAAATCACCGATAATTTTACCTCCGAGATAGAACACGCGTCGATCTCCCTGCGTGGCAATTTCAGGCAGAAAAGGCTGTGTGAGGCGCAACCCTTCGTTCATCGGGGGTGTTTCACCGAGCGAGAGCGAGAACTTACGAATGTCTGATCCACCAAAGCCGAGGAACGGCTTGCTAATAGCCGGATCCAATTTCAACATCTGGGCATACAACAAGGAAGAAGTCGGTGGACCCACGTGTGTGGGGATCAGCGCGTTCGACTTTAAGTAACCGTGGTTCACGGCTTCAAAGGGAATGAGTTTCTCGTGGTAGCGCAGCAAAAGACTGGGTTTGTTCACCATCATCACGGAATGTTCTTCTAAGGCGAGCAACCAACAAAGCGCTGTGTAAGAAGCATCAAAAGGGGGATCTTTTCGGATCCACACCACCTTGAAGGCGCTTAAGGGAAGCTCCTCGGCTGCGCCACGACCTGGTAAACCGCCCGGGCGAAAGGAAAGGCAGGGTTCTGCAACGACCTTCAGTTTTCCCTTTTCGAGCCGAACACCTTCGGCCGTCGTCCACCAAACCTTGTGCCCTTTTTCCATCGAAGCGTGCACAAGTGCGAGCGACGTATCCGTCGCTGGCTTCAACTGGTTCCAATGGTCTCCGACAAATAAGAACTTCATACCTGGGTCCCAATCTTGCGACGGTTGTCGTACAATTTCAAGAAACGGTCTCGATCATGAAAATTGCGCTCGTCCAAATGAGAAGTACGGCGGATCTCGACGCGAACCTCACGTCTATGCGGCGATCCACTGAGTCTGCCGCAAAAAAGGGAGCGCGTATGGTCGTCTTTCCGGAGATGGCCTATTTTTCTGCGCCCCTAAAGGCCTGCCCACCCGTTACGAGCCGCTTCGCTGCGCTCTGTCGCGAGTTTGGCGAATGGGCAAAGGCTTTGGGCATCTACCTGCTTCCCGGCAGCTTACGCGAACCTGCTTCTGCCGGTCGGCATTTCAATACGCTCCCGGTATTTGGGCCAGATGGGAATGAGGTCACGCGCTATAGGAAGGTCTTTTTGTTCAAGGCTCGACTGCCTGATAGGAGTTACGACGAAAGCCACTACACGGACGCAGGCGGAGAAGTCACCACTTTCACTGCTGAGGGAATCTGCTTTGGTCTGGCGATTTGCTACGACCTTCGCTTTCCCGAGCTATTTCGATCGTTAAAGAAGCGCGGCGCACAAGTCGTCTTTCTCCCTTCCGCCTTTACGGTGCCTACGGGCAAAGCCCATTGGGAAGCACTCACCCGCGCGCGCGCGATCGAGAATCAGTTTACGCTCGCTGCACCCGGGTTGACGGGCACGTCGGGCAATGGCGCTAAAACCTACGGCCACTCGATAGTGGTTGATGCCTGGGGCAAAGTGCGGGCACTGGCCGACACAAAGCCGCGAACCCTGTTCTTGCAATACGACGCCAAGCATGGCGAAGACTGCCGCTCTCGCGTCGACCCCTGGGCCTCGCGCCGCGACGACCTGTTTCCTTGAAAGGGGTCAGTCGACTTTCAAGGAAGGTGGTGTCGTATTGGCCTCGGGTTCCTTGAAAGTCGACTGACCCCTTTCAAGGAGGTATTGTTAACACATGGATATTCAAATGATCTTGTGGTCGGTCATCTTCTTTGTCGCAATTGGGTTTTTTCTCTATCAGCTAACGGGCCGATTGAAGATGCTGCTCAAAATGCGGCGGGACGACGCTCGCAACTACGGGCTCGCCACCTGGCCCAAGCGCATTAGCAACACAGCCATTTACGCGCTTGGCCAGTACAAGTTCTTTCGAGACGGCGGCATCGCAGGCGTACTTCACATTGTCGTATTCTGGGGCTTTGTGGTGTTGGGCTTGCAGGTCGTCACGATGTTCGCACGGGGATGGTTCCCCACTTTCGAAGTGCCGGCCCCCATCTCCGGACCTTATGGTCTCTCCAAAGACTTCTTTCAGCTCGCTGTCATGGGCGCAGTAGCGATTTTGTTATACCGCTGGCTGATCCAAAAACCCCAGCGTTTGATGGGTTTTTTGCCCGCGGAAGCAAAGCTTCACAGCCACTCGCATGTCGAAGCGGTTGTCATTTTGTGCTTCATCGGCACCATCATGCTGTCGGGGTTCCTCTATGACGCAGGCCAACTCGTGTTGGAATCCAATCCAGACCGGGTTGCCGAGATGACACACTGGCAGCCCATCACCACTTGGATTGCTAGCCTTTTTGGATCAGATCTGACCCTGGCGGCCCAGGTGAGCGCGGTAGCGTGGTGGACACACAACTTAGTAATTTTAACGTTCCTCAACGTCCTACCCCGATCGAAGCACTTTCACATTATTACGGCCGTGCTCAACGTCTTCTTTGGTCGAGTTGAACCCGCAGGTCGTCTCGCAAAGGTCGATTTCTCCGGCGATAGTCCTTCTTTCGGCCGCTCCAAGCCAATGGACTTCACCTGGAAACAATCTCTCGACATGTACAGTTGCACGGAGTGCGGGCGCTGTTCCGCCATGTGCCCAGCAACTGCCACGGGCAAGCCCCTTGCTCCTCGACAATTTTTGCTGCAGCTGCGCGATACGCTCTATGCACAGCAGGGAAGTATCAACAAACTCAAAGCAGGCTCCGAGGGAGCCGCCGCGCTTGACGTCGTAGTCGGTGAGGGAAAACCGGTTATCGACGAAGTCGTTTGGTCTTGCAACGCCTGCAGGGCTTGCGAAGAAGCCTGTCCAGTGAACATTGAATACGTCGATAAAATCGTCGCTATTCGACAACACCTGGTTCAAGAGGCTTCTCGTTTTCCTGAAGAACTGGGTCGTACCTTCAAGGGGCTGGAGAACAATTCTAACCCTTGGGGTATTAGTTCAGAAGAGCGCGCGGCGTGGACGGATGGATTGGATGTCCCCCGTATCGCCGACAAGCAGGATGTTGAGTACCTCTACTATGTCGGGTGTGGCGGTGCTTTTGACTCGAACAACCGCAAAACCACTCAAGCCTTTGTGAAGATCTTAAAACAAGCAGGTGTTTCGTTCGCCATTCTCGGAAAAGAAGAGTTGTGCAACGGAGAAACCGCGCGCCGCTTAGGAAATGAATACCTCTTCCAGACAATGGCCGAAGCGCTGATCACCAAAATCAAATCCTACAACGTGAAGAAGATCTTAGTGAACTGCCCTCACTGCTTCAACACCATGAGCAATGAGTACCCGGATTTCGGCGGTAAATGGGAGATCATTCGCGCTGGCGATCTAGTGAATCAGCTCCTCCACGACGATAAAATCAAAGTAACTAAGTCCATGGACAAGAAAATCGTCTATCATGATTCGTGCTACTACGGCCGTTTCAACGAAGTGTACGAAGAGCCTCGGCACATTCTTTCACATGTTCCGGGCGCAAAGCTGGAAGAGATTCCTCAAAACCGAAAACAAGCTACATGCTGTGGGGCGGGTGGGGGCCGTATGTGGGTTGAAGAACCTGCGAATCAACGCGTCAACAACCTGCGCGTCACTCAAGCGCTTGAGAAGAAGCCCGACGTCATCGCAACTTCCTGCCCCTACTGCCGCATCATGATCGGTAACGGGGTGACGGACCAAGGCGTGGATAACCAAGTGCAGGTGATGGATGTCATGCAGATCGTAGCGGACAATATGGAGGAAAAAGCACCAGTTTAATCAATTGTTCCGGGAACAGAAATGAGGCCATCATTGGGGCGCGCGCCGAACAGGACGCAAAGCGACTTGAAGCGGAGTTTAAGGCCCGGGGAGTGCCCATTGAAGTCGACATCGCTCGTATCTCGCGCGAGAGACTCGTTCAAGGAGAGAGCTGGCTGACCATTCGGCGGTCTTGATCCCAATCCACATTGGGCGCTGTCAGCAATTTCTCGCCGACAAAAATGGAGTTCGCACCGGCAGCAAAACACTGCAGCTGCTGTTCTTCGGTCAGCGTATTGCGACCTGCGCTCAGGCGCACGCGCGCTTTGGGCATGAGCACACGCGCGGTAGCAATCGCCCTCAAAAACTCTTCAAAGGGGACCGCTTCAGTCCCTTCGAGCGGCGTGCCATCGATAGGAACCAGTAAGTTCACAGGAACACTTTCCGGATGCGGATCCATGTTCGCAAGCTCGGTGAGCAAACCTGCCCGATCGGCAACGGACTCGCCCAGTCCCAGAATCCCACCGCAACAAACCTGAACACCGGCTCGACGAGCCGCCGCCAAAGTATTGAGCCGGTCATCGTAGGTACGTGTGGTGATCACTTCGGGATAAAATTCCCGGCTCGTATCCAAGTTGTGATTGTAAGCGGTCAGTCCCGCTTCTTTCATTTTCGTAAGCTGTTCTTCCGTGGCCATCCCAAGCGTGCAGCAAACTTCCATCCCGGTATCGGCAACCCCGCGGATCATGTCCAAAACCGCTTCGAAGCGCTTATCGCCTTCCTTGGGCGCTTGCCGCCAAGCGGCACCCATGCAAAACCGGGTTGCCCCTTCTGCTCGAGCCGTTCTCGCGGACTCAATGACAGCTGTCACATCCATCAGGGCTTCAGGCTTCACTTCGGTCTTGAAACGAGCACTTTGGGAGCAATAGCCACAATCTTCCGGACAGGCACCGGTCTTAATACTCAAAAGCTGACACTGCTGAACGTCTTGCGCGGCAAATTCTCTATGCAGGTCGCGCGCCCTTGCCAATAAGGCATCTAGCGGCCCTGTTAAAAGCGAGTGGACCTCTTTTGAACTCCAGTCGTGGCGTATTTCCATGAAAAGTTCTCTCCCTGAACCTGTTTAGCGCGCCTGGCGCGTGGTGGCAATGTCTTGGACTTCAAAGCCGAAATCCCCTAAATTGGAGGGTCTAAAGAGGCGTCAAAGTGCAGTCTGCAGAAATCCGAGAGTCGTTCCTGAAGTTTTTCGAACGCAATGGGCATACCCGAGTGCGGAGTTCCAGCCTCATCCCGGCGGCGGACCCTACGCTCATGTTCACCAACTCGGGAATGGTCCAATTTAAAGACTGCTTTTTGGGCATTCAAAACAATGGGTACACCCGGGCCACTACGGCCCAAAAGTCTCTCCGCGCAGGCGGCAAGCACAACGACTTAGAAAACGTCGGCTTTACCCCACGCCACCACACGTTTTTCGAAATGTTGGGCAATTTCTCCTTTGGCGATTATTTCAAACAAGAAGCCATCGCGTTCGCTTGGGAACTGCTCTTCAAACAGTGGCAGCTTCCTATCGACAAAATGTGGGTCACCGTTTTCAAAGACGATGATGAAGCGTTGGAACTTTGGAAGAAGATCGGCTTCCCTGCTTCGCGCATCGAGAAACTCGGCGAGAAAGACAATTTCTGGTCGATGGGCGACACAGGCCCTTGCGGCCCGTGCACAGAAATCCATTACGATTGGGGCCCTGAGTTCGGACGCGGCAAATCTCCCGGCACGGATACGGATGGGCGTTTTCTGGAAATCTGGAACTTGGTCTTCATGCAGTTCAACCGCGATAGCAGCGGTAAAATGACCCCTCTCCCTAAACCGAGCGTGGATACAGGCTCCGGACTTGAGCGCGTAACAAGTGTTCTGCAAGGCAAGTTCAGCAACTACGATTGCGATCTTTTTGCTCCGCTGCTCCAAAGCATTTCTAAAACAGTGCATCGCCCCTACTCCACTGAACTCCAGGATGGAAATTCGATCTCGATGCGCGTGATTGCAGATCACTTGCGGGCCTGCACGTTTCTGATTGCGGACGGCGTTTTGCCGAGCAATGAAGGCCGCGGCTACGTGCTTCGGCGCATTCTCCGTCGGGCTATTCGGCACGGAAAGAAGTTAGGACAGGAAACCCCGTTTATTCACTCGCTCGTGGGCGGGGTGACCGACTCCCTAGGAAAAGTTTATCCAGAAATCGTTGAACAGCGTCCGAACATCGAAACGCTCATTCGAGAAGAAGAGACGAAGTTCCACGAAACACTCCACCGTGGATTGGGCGTTTTGGAAACGGCCATTGCGGACTGTTCCAAGAAAAAGGCAACCGCCTTGCCCGCTGATATTGCGTTTAAACTTTACGATACTTTTGGATTCCCATTGGACCTAACGGCGACGATCGTCGCCGAACATCGCCTTTCTATCGACGAAAAGGGCTTCGAAGCCTTAATGGACAAGCAGCGCAGTCAGAGCACCGCAAAAGCGGAATCCGGGGGTTCGACTGAAGCCATTTCAAAAGTTTTAGATCGTAAACGCACGGAAACGGATTTCACCGGTTACAAAACCACCAAAGACAGTTCACAGCTCGAACTTCTCTTCGATGAGAATGGCATCGAGGTAACTGCACTGAAGGCGAATGCATCCGGCTTTGCCGTCTTCCCAAAGACGCCGTTCTATGCAGAAAGCGGCGGACAAGTCGGAGACGGAGGAGTCATCGCGTCGGATAAGCCTGAAGCCACCGTTCTTGACACCAAGAAGAATGGGAAGACCTTCTTGCATAAGATCAAGGTTACAGGCGAGTTGAAGGTGGGAAATCAATACACCTTGGTCGTCGATAAGATGAAGCGGCGCAAGACGGCTATCAATCACACCGCGACACATATGCTGCACGCTGCGCTTCGATCCGTGCTGGGCGATAGAGTGAAACAGGCTGGCTCGCTCGTGGATTCCGAACGCCTCCGTTTCGATTTCACTTACCCCACTCGATTAACTGAAGAGGAGATCGCCAGAGTCGAGGAAGAGGTCAACAGCCACGTTCGCGAAGGCCATCCCGTTGAGACCAAAGAACTGAGCTACGACGAAGCGATCAAGGAAGGCGCGCTTGCCTTTTTTGACGAGAAGTACGGAGACCGAGTCCGAGTGGTGAAAGTAGGCTCCGACAAGGCGGTGAGCATGGAGTTTTGTGGGGGCACCCACCTTGAAGGCGACATCTCTCCCATCCAGCGCATTAAAATTACGTCAGAAGGATCGGTAGCTAGTGGCGTAAGGCGCATTACCGCTGTGACCGCGGATGCTGCCTACGACCACCTTCGAGAACTCTACTTCGAACAGATTGCGGAAGTGAAGCGGCTAAAGAGTGCCGAACTCGCCGCTCAGAAGAAAATTGGCGAGCTCGAATTGAAAGTCGCACAGGGGGGCGGCGGCGCAAATCAGGGCCACCTCTGGGAAAAGAAGCGGTCTGTCAATGGACTCCAACTCGTCATGGAGCAAGTGCCTTCGGTGAATCCGAAAATTCTGCGCACCTTGGTGGATCAAGTCCGAGACAAGCTAAAAGACAAAGCAGTTGTCGTCCTCGCTAGCGAGAGCGAAGGCAGAGTCTCTCTCGTCGTCGGCCTGACGTCGGATCTCACAGGAAAGTTCAACGCCTCCTCATTGATCCAGCCTCTCGCTAAGGAAGTCGGCGGAACGGGCGGAGGGAAACCTGACTTTGCCCAGGCAGGTGGTACAATGCCGGATAAGATCACTTCTGCATTCGAGAAGTTTCTGCAATTCCTACAGGGAGCCTAGACTCAAAGCCCGATGGACACACTCGACAAATATCTCGTTCGAGAAACAGTCCTGTTCTTGTTTTTGATCCTATTGGGTTTGGCGATTCTGTTTCTGGGAATTGATTTTCTCTCTAACTTCTGGCGTTCGACTTTTCCGCTTTCCACCATGACGCGGATGTACCTCTACAAAATGCCTGCAGCGATTCAGCAGTTTGTTCCTGTGGCTTCCCTCATGGCGAGTCTTCTGGTCCTAACGGCCATGTCGCGTCAAAATGAAATCCTGGCCCTGTACGCGAGTGGCATCGGTACGCTGCGTATCCTATCGACGTTTGTGGCCATTACCGCGACAGTGAGCACGGCGAGCTTCTTAATTTTTGATCCGATTGTTCCGGTTTTCACTCGGAAGCATATTCTCGTCTCTCAGGGAATGGACCCCGCCTCGACAGAGAACCTCTCGGCATTCAATCGAACCAATTTTTGGTATCGAAGCGGGCCTCTCGTTTACAATGTGGGCCGTTTTGTTCCTGAGACGAACACCCTGCAGGACGTGAAGGTTTATCTCTTTACGCCCTCGTCTTATCTTTTAGAACGGATACAGGCAAAAGAAGCGCAATTTGATGGCAATGAATGGATTCTTAAAGATGGCCTGATTGTTACCTACCCGCCGGATACGAGCTATCCCTTCTCGATGGAGTTTAAGACCAAGCGCAAAGTCATTCCCGAAAAACCCAAGGACTTTAAGGCCCTCGAAGTACGCGACGATACAATGCGGTTGCGCGACCTGAGAAGTTACATCGGAAAGAACCGGCAATACGGATTGGATACCACCGCGCAACAGGTCAACTACCACGAACGGGTAGCTTTAGTATTTACGCCACTCGTGCTCGTACTCCTTGGATTTCCTTTCGCCGTGAAGCCGCTGAAAACCCATTCCACAGCCCGAAGTGTGGCTTTCTGTTTTGGCATTGTCGTAATTTATCTGCTGATATCGAAACTTTCGCTTTCGGTCGGCAAAGGGGGGCACATTCCTCCCGCTGCTGCAGCATGGGCTCCCAATTTGTTACTTCTGGGTTTGGCCTCGTTTCGGCTCTTAAAGAACTAGTATGCGTCTTGATATCCTTGAATACCCCGATAAGCGCCTTCGCAAAGTGAGTGAGGCAGTCACGCGCTTTGATGCGGACTTGGCCAAGCTACTCGATGATATGCATGAAACGATGTTGGCCTCGCATGGAATTGGCCTGGCCGCTCCTCAAGTAGACCGGCCCATTCGAGCCTTTATCGTCGATTTGAGCCTGCAGGAGGAGGGGCCCCGGGGTCGGTACGAATTCGTGAACCCGAGGATTTCAGAGGGAACGGGCAAAATCGCGTTCGATGAGGGGTGCCTAAGCGTGCCTGGCGTGGGTGAATCCGTGAACCGAAAGAAGCATATCCGCGTGGATTACCAAGACCGCACGGGCAAGGCTCAAGTCCTCCAAGCGGAAGACCTCCTAGCCGTGGCTATCCAGCATGAGTACGACCACTTAGACGGAATTCTCTTTGTAGATAGGCTCTCTGCCATTAAAAGGGCGCTCGTGAAGAGAAAGCTCGGTCGGCAAGTAACCCTCTAGTACAAGCACAAGCCTGGCACATTTCGCCCCGATTCGACGTCTTTTCCCATAGTTCTAGGAGCTCTTATGGCACGATTTGCAGCCCCCGTTTTGGCCCTCTTTCTACTCGGCGCCTGTTCTGGTTTGCGCGGGAAAGCCGATGATCTCATGGGCCAGGGCAACTACTGGGAAGCCGTTCAAATGTACTCGGCGGCACTGGAACAGGATGCCCGAGATGAAGCCGCCTTGGTGGGGCTTCGCAAAGCCCGAAACGCTTACATCGACAAGAAGCTCATTGAGATCCGCATGGCGCGCCTGGGAGGGAGCCAACAACTCGCCCTGGACTTTCTTCTTGAGCTCTCCGCAAATGAAAAAAGCTGGGACACCTACCCTCTCGCCCACGTGGGAATCACTCAAGAAGAAGAAAACAGCGAGGCCTTTAAGTTTGTTGAATCTCAGGTACGGGAATCCATCAAAGGGGAGCGACCGTTGCGGGGTCTCTACCTGATGACCCACTATCGGCCGATTTTTGCCGGTAGTCTTCTCGGCCACTATGAGTCGCTGATGAAAGAACTCCACGCTGCCGGACAAAGTCAGTGCCGTTCCCTGTCTCGCATTGAATCGCCGAAGCAACCCTATTTTTCAGAGTTTGTTCGAAAGGTGTGCGTCACTTGGGGTATTCCTAACAAGGGCAAAACCTCAGGACAAATTGCAAAACGAGGAGAGCTCTATCGAGGCGTGCGCATCGCTGCGAACATCGAAGGACTCCCCACTAAGTATCAAGGCGCGCTTCAGGGTGCCGTACAGAAAGCTTTTGAACAGACTCCCTGGTACGACCCACACGGACAGAAATCCGTGATTTTGGATCTCGTGGGAAACTACCGCTACGATCATGACAAACTTCAGGAACAACGCGTCCACGGGTACTCAGTCAGAGTGCCCTATACGGATTATGAAACCGTTACGAAATATCGTGAGGTTCCTTATGCCACCAATAAAAATAAGATCGAATACCGACGAGAAAGTTACACGGAACAGCAGCCTGTCACTCGCTACCGTTCTGAAGAGCGCTACAAACCTTACTTCGGAGTCAATCACCGGCAAGAGATTGAGTTCCGCCTTCAAGGAGAGCTCAAACTGGCGGGCCTCGAGAAGCCCGTGCGGCTCGACGGTAGAACCGAAAAGCAAGGTTTCGAACACCATTGGAACATGCCGAACATTGGACTCAGGCCAGAGTCGCCGGACTTGGAACACCCCGAAACCTGGGTGAAGCAGCAGGTCGAAATCATGGGAAGCGACTTGAAAGCTTCAGCGGGTGAGATCTGGGACTCGCTTTTCTGTGAGCCGATGGCTGCCGAACCGACTTTGCTCGCAACTGGAGATCAAGTGCATCGCTGCTTGCGTAGCCGACTTGAAAATCCACCGCAGTACGCGTCGGTCTGGTACGAAAAGTTCTTCGGTGTGAACGTCGCACAAGCCAATGAGCTGCTCAATCTGACCGATCTTTAAACCCGAACTGGTCACGTGACCAGTTCCCCCGGCTCGCTTATAGTTCCTACCGTGCTAAGAACCGTCTTCATGGGTACGCCGGAATTTGCAGCCACTATTCTGCAAAAGCTCGTTGCTGAAGGCCTTCCGCCCGTGGCGGTCGTCTGCCAGCCTGCACGTGCCGCAGGGCGCGGCTTAAAGCAGGAGCCAAGTGCGGTTGAGGCACTCGCTCAGCAGCTGGGGCTTCCCGTATTTCCGGTTCAGTCAGTGAATACCCCCGAAATGGTTGCAGAACTTACAGCCCTTAAAGCCGACCTCTTTTTGGTGGCGGCTTTCGGCCAGCTGCTGAAGAAAGAGATTTTGGATATTCCCCGGTTGTACTCATTGAATGTCCATGGCTCTTTGCTGCCGAAGTACCGGGGCGCCGCTCCGATCCAACGCGCCATTCTCGACGGCCAAACACTCACCGGAGTGACCATTCAAAAGATGGTCAAGAAACTCGATGCAGGAGACATCCTGCTAACCAAGACCACGCCCATTTCAGAATCCGACACTTCAGTCGATTTGTTCGAGCGGTTAGCAGTTCTAGGTGCGGAAGCCCTGATTGAGGCGGTGCGTCTCATCGACGGCGGAACGCCGTTCTTTACCCCTCAAGTGGAAGCGGATGCAACGGTTGCTCCCAAGCTCACCAAGGAAGAAGCCGTCATTGATTGGACTCAGCCCGCCCCCAAGATTCTTCGTAAAGTGAATGGCCTCCAGCCTTGGCCTGTCGCTCAATCTGCTCTGGGAGGGGTACGACTGAAGGTATATGGCGCGGAAATGTCCAAGGCCTCTGGCCCCAGCGCTCCAGGGGATATTTCAACGGACCACAAGACTAGAGTGCTTGTAGGTTGCGGCGGTGGAACCGCCCTCTCCTTGACACGGATCCAGCTGGAGAATAGAAAAAAATTGGAAATCAAAGACTTTTTGACGGCTTATCGGGGAAATTTCCCGTTTGAGAACATGGGCTAAACGACTCCGTGGGAAATCCAAAAATCCAAATTGCACCCTCTCTTCTAGCAGCTGATCTCTCCAAACTGGGAGAAGAAGTCCGCAAGGTTCAAGAAGCAGGCGCCGACGTTTTGCACTTCGATGTCATGGACGGACATTTCGTTCCGAATATCTCTTTTGGATTTCCTGTGATTGAAGCACTTCGCAAAATCACTAAACTCCCGATTGACGCCCACCTGATGATCCAAAACGCAGACGCGTACCTGGAACGTTTCGCTCAAGCAGGGTGCGATTGGCTCTCCGTTCACGTTGAGGCCTGCCCACACCTGCATCGCACTTTGAGCCGTATTCGCGAACTGGGAATGAAGCCGGGAGTGGCCATTAATCCTGGCACGCCGCTCTCTTCACTTGATGCAGTACTCGACAACACAGATTTTGTTCTCGTGATGAGCGTAAACCCCGGATTCGGTGGACAGAAGTTTATCGAAGGAACTTGGGACCGAATCCGCGAATTGAAAAAGAAAGCACCTCAAGTTCAAATTGAGATTGATGGCGGCATCAAAGCATCCAATGCAGGAGATGCCATTCAAGCAGGTTGCGAGATTCTCGTCGTAGGAACAGGGCTTTTCGGTACCCCCAACTACAAAGACACGATTGCCAAGCTGAAAGCACCAGGAGCGAACGCTTGATTTCATTGGACGGCAATTCCCTCAGTCTCGCAACACTGCGGGCCATTGTCGTAGACGGCGAGAAAGTTCAGTTGGCGCCCAGCGCGCGCGAACGACTTGCTAAGACGCGTACTTGGATCGACAAAGCGGCGAAGTCCAACGAACGTGTGTACAGCATCAACACCGGTTTTGGAGTGTTGAGCAAAGTGACTGTGCCTTCCGATCAACTCGATCAATTGCAGGTCAATCTCATTCGTAGTCACTGCGCTGGCGTGGGGGAACCCCACTCGGAAACAGAAAGCCGGGCCATTCTTTTGCTTCGCACGAACGTGCTAGCGAAGGGCTTTTCTGGCGTCCGTCCCGAAATCGTGGAAACCCTCGTGGGGATGTTAAACAAAGGAGTGCACCCCGTCATTCCTTGCAAGGGATCGGTCGGTGCGAGTGGCGACTTGGCGCCGCTTGCGCATCTAGCCGCCGTTCTGATTGGCGAAGGCGAAGCTTTTATCGACGGTAAGCGCCTCTCGGGAGCCGCCGCACTCAAGCAAGCGGGTCTTACCCCTGTGAAACTGGCACCCAAAGAAGGGCTATCGCTCATCAACGGCACACAACAAATGAGCGGCCTCGGCGCGTTGCTACTACTTCAAGCAGAAGAAATTGCAGACCTTGCAGATCTCACTTGCGCGGCCAGTCTGGACGGCGTGCTCGGAACGCCACGGGCTTATTCCGCGTGGGTGCACGCCACTCGACCGTATCCAGGACAAGCTCTGTCTGCGAAAAACATGAGCGGCTGGATGCAAGGCAGTGAGATCTACCAAAGCCACAAGCATTGCGATCGGGTTCAAGACCCCTACTCCTTCCGCTGCGCACCCCAAGTGCATGGTGCCTGTCGGGATCTTTTTTCGTTTGTCCGTCAGACACTCTCTATCGAGCTGAATGCCGCTACCGACAATCCTTTGGTGGACCCGAACACGGGTGAAATTGTTTCTCAAGGCAACTTTCATGGCCAGCCGGTTGCCTTTGCCTTAGATATTCTCGGGATGGGTTTGTCGGAGTTGGGAAGCCTTTCAGAACGGCGTATCGCGAAACTCATTGATCCTTCTTATAGCGAGTTGCCCTGCTTCCTCGTTGAGAAAGAGGGGCTGAATTCGGGATTCATGATCGCCCACGTTACCGCTGCAGCGCTTGCAGCCGAAAGTCGATTGCTGACGCACCCTGCCTCCACAGATTCCATTCCCACCAACAATGAAAAAGAAGACCATGTCAGTATGGGACCCACGGCCGCACGCAAAGCGAAAGTGATTTTGGAAAACACCGAAAATATTCTCGCCATTGAAATGCTCGCTGCTGCTCAAGCTTTAGATTTTCGAAAGCCTTTGAAGCCAGGGCCCGGTCCTGCATGGCTCCAAGCACAGGTGCGAGAACGCGTCTCTCGTCTTTCGGTAGATAGGGCGCTGACGCCTGATATTGAATCTATCGCCTCTCTTGTAAAGTCCGGCGAATTGCACAATCGTGCCCGGGCAGAAGGGCTACTATGAGTCGCGTCATCCGCGCATCCCGCGGAACGACCCTGCAATGTAAGGGTTGGGAACAAGAAGCCGCCCTTCGCATGCTCATGAATAACTTGGATCCGGACGTGGCGGAACGCCCCGAGGAACTCGTTGTTTACGGCGGCACAGGAAAAGCCGCACGCAACTGGGAAAGCTTCGATGCGATCGTCGCTACCCTCAAAACACTCGGCAACGACGAGACGCTTCTCGTTCAATCGGGCAAACCTGTCGGCGTGATTCGTTCGCACGAGGAAGCTCCCCGGGTGCTACTCGCCAATTCACTCCTCGTTCCCCACTGGGCTACTTGGGAAAACTTTCGCGAGCTGGAACGCAAGGGACTCACCATGTTTGGCCAGATGACCGCGGGCAGCTGGATCTACATCGGCACACAAGGGATCGTGCAAGGCACGTATGAAACGTTCGCCGAAGCGGGCCGTCAGCACTGCGGTGGTGACCTTGCGGGCAAATGGTTTTTGACTGCTGGACTGGGTGGAATGGGTGGCGCCCAACCGCTCGCTGCCACGATGAATGGCGCTTGCATGCTGGCCATCGAAGTAGACGAAACGCGCATCCGGCGTCGTATTGAAACGGGTTATCTCGACAAGATGGAAACGAGCTTGGAAGCATCCCTCAGTGCTATCGAGGCGGCCTGCAAAAGCAAACAAGCGATTTCTATAGGACTGTTGGGTAATGCGGCTGAACTCGTACCGCGCATCGCCAAAGGCAAAGTCCTTCCAGATTTTGTGACGGACCAAACGTCTGCCCACGATCCGTTGCGCGGCTACCTCCCCGTCGGCTTGTCGATGGAACAAGGTGCGGCTTTGCGTGCGAGTGACCCACAGGAATACGTTCGCCGATCCAAAGATTCGATTGCGGCGCACGTAAAGGGCCTTTTGGAGTTCCACAAAAAGGGCATTCCCACGTTCGACTATGGGAATAACATTCGGGCCATCGCGGAAGAGCAAGGCGTGAAAGATGCTTTTGAGATTCCGGGTTTTGTCCCGCAGTACATTCGCCCCCTCTTTTGCGAGGGAAAGGGTCCTTTTCGGTGGGTGGCGTTGAGTGGTGACCCCGAAGACATTTATGTTACCGACCGTGCGCTATCGGAACTTTTCCCGGAGAAAGCGGACCTCAAACGCTGGCTGACGCTGGCAAAGGAGCGCATTCACTTTCAGGGCCTTCCCGCGCGTATTTGCTGGTTGGGCCACGGTGAACGAGAAAAGGCAGGCCTGGTTTTCAACAAGTTAGTTCGCGATGGCAAAGTGAAAGCGCCGATCGTCATTGGCCGCGATCATCTAGACTGCGGCAGTGTGGCTTCACCTAACCGTGAAACCGAGGCAATGAAAGATGGAAGCGACGCCATTGCCGATTGGCCCATCTTGAATGCGATGATTAACGCAGTGAATGGCGCAAGCTGGATCTCCGTGCATCACGGCGGTGGAGTGGGAATCGGGTACTCGATTCATGCGGGCATGGTCATTTTGGCAGATGGAACAGCCCGTGCGGACAAGCGACTGTCGCGCGTACTGAACTCCGATCCCGCCATGGGTTTGTTTCGCCACGCAGACGCAGGCTATCCACTGGCGCGTGAAGTGGCTAAGAAACACGCTGTTCAGATCCCGATGGACGCATGACAGTTTTTGAAAACATCGCGCAGTGCCTGACCCTTCAAGGAGCCCGCACGAAGAAGGGCCGCAACGCAACTCAGCAAGACCTGGGAATCATCACCGATGCAGCGCTAGTGGAAGATGGGGGAATCGTTCGCTGGGTCGGTCCGCGCCGAGAAACCCCCAAAGCGTACGCTCAAGCGCCCCGCGTGTCTGCCGAAGGAGCTGTCTGGTTGCCGGCACTCGTAGAGTGTCACACGCATCTCGTGTACGGCGGCGAGCGGATCCAAGACTATGCGCTTCGCTGCAGCGGCAAGACCTATCAAGAAATTGCCCAGTCGGGCGGTGGCATTCTGTCCACGGTGCGCGAAACCCGTAGCGCTTCACTCGAAGCGCTCATTGATCGCGCCAGTCACGAACTCACGCGCTTCACAGCGGGTGTTCAATGTCTTGAGATTAAATCGGGCTACGGGCTTACGCTGGAATCCGAAATCAAGATGCTTGAAGTGGTCAAAGCGTTGCAGAAGCGCACTCCCCTTCACCTCGTGCCGACTTTTCTGCCTGCGCATACGGTCCCTCCCGAATTCAAAGGCAAAGCCGACCATTATGTGAGTGTTATCTGCGAAGAATGGATCCCTCAGATAGCAAGTATGAAACTCGCTACGTTTTTCGATGCCTTTGTCGAAGAAGGCTATTTCACCGTCGATCAGACACGCAAGATGTGTGAAGCGGCTCAGAAGCACGGGCTCGGCGTCAAACTCCACGTCGATCAATTTACCGATCAAAAAGGCGCTTTGCTGGGAGCGGAAATGGGCGCCGTCAGCTGCGACCACCTGGACAATGTTTCAAAAGAAGGCATCGCCAAGCTCGCCCAATCCGAAACGGTGGCAGTGCTTGCACCGGGCGCTTCGCTTTTCACAGGCACGCCTTACCCCCCCGCACGCGCGCTGATCGACGCGGGGGCTATCGTCGCTCTGACAACCGATTTCAATCCAGGCACTTGCCCCAGTCACAACTTGCCGCTGATGCTCACATTGGCGTGCAGCCAGATGAAAATGTCTATTCCTGAAGCCATTGTCGCCGCCACGTTCAATGCGGCGCAAGCACTCAACGTGCAAGACTCCTACGGCACGATAGAAGTAGGACGGCCATTTAAGGTCTGGAAAGTCGCGGCCCACGACTTCAACGCGATTCCCTACGCCTTTGGCGAGCTAGATTAGAAGGGTATTTCTTAGGCACTGATCCTAGGATCAGTGCGTGGAATCACCTTGATGGCAGTGACAGCATTCTATCTAGCGCCACTTTTGAATAGTGCTTCACTGAGTCTGGCACTTCGACGACGGGGAATGTCTCGAGATTCTCGAGCGTGTAAAGCAAACGCCCCATCGTGATCTGGTACATCGTGAGACACAACGAGCGGTGAAGTTTTGCAATCAGGCGATCGGGGTATTTCGCCTGCAAGTTCTGAATCAAATTGATTTCAGTGCCGATGAAGATCTCGTCACCCGGCTTACTCTTCTCAACGTAATCCACAATAAAACTGGTGCTTCCCGCCGCATCCGCTTTAGCGACGACATCAGCGGGAACTTCAGGGTGCACAATAACTTTCGCCTTGGGATAAAAGCGTCGGGCATGGTCGATATCGCGTGCCGTGACCTTTTGGTGCACGGGACAATAACCTCTCCACAAAATCACTTTGGCGTCGGCGTACGCATCAGGATCCCCACCGTCTTCTTTCTCCGGATCCCAAACGGCAATATCATCGGGAGAAATGCCATATTTCAGAGCGGTATTACGACCCAGGTGCTCATCCGGAAGGAAAAAGATGCGGTCCGACCGCTCGAAAGCCCATTCGAAAGTTCGACCGGCATTGCTAGAAGTACAGATAGTGCCGCCGTGTTCTCCGCAGAATGCCTTTATGTCAGCGGTGCTGTTCATGTAGGTCACGGGCACGGGCGGCTGCTTACCGGTTTGAGAGAGGACGCCCCAGGCGCGCCGCACTTCTTCATCCGAAGCCATATCAGCCATCGGACAGCCCGCTTCCGGATCAGGGTGCAGCACTTTTTGGTCGGGCCGACAAAGGATCGCGGCACTCTCGGCCATGAATCGCACACCGCAAAAGACAATGTACTTGCCGCCCTCTACTTTTGAGGCAGAAACGGAAAGCCCGTAAGAATCGCCGGCAAAATCGGCCAACTCCGAAATCGCACGTCGCTGATACAGGTGGGCCAGCAAGCAGAGATCGGAGCCGTACTTAAGACGGATCGCTCGGATACGCTCTGCTGCTTCCCCTTCAGGCAGCGCTTCGAGTTCGCGAATGCGATCCATGTTGTAGACAAAAGCCACTTAAATCTCCAAGTCCGCGCGCTGATAACAACCCATTGACCGAGGGTTGGCCATTGAGGCTTCCAAAATTCGTAGTGCAACGTGCGAAGCATGCCGCAAGCCGATTAAGCCATCGCTCAGCGCCGCGCGTCGATAGAAAGTCTCAATGCCGCGATCCAGCTCCTTCAAAATGCCTTCTGCCCGCGCAAGGCGTGCTTCGGTCTTAATCAGTCCCACGTAGTTCCACATCGTGTGTTTCAGCGCGAGCCAGTCTTGCGACAAAAAGGAAGGATCGACGGTGGCTGTTCCAGATTCCCACGGTTCAATCTCAGGAAAAGTCGTGTGCGGATCTACTCGAAGCGCATGGCCAATCGCTCCTCCCGCGCGCACGCCCCAAACCAACCCCTCCAGCAAAGACGTACTAGCGAGTCGATTGGCACCGTGCACCCCCGTGCAAGATACTTCGCCGGCCGCCCACAAATTCATAATGGTGGTTCTGCCTTCTAAATCCACCCATACGCCACCGCAGCTATAGTGTGCTCCGGGAACCACCGGAATCGGTTGCTTCGTGATGTCTACGCCGTAGCGCAGACACGTGCGATAGATGAAGGGGAACCGTTCTTGTACCCAAGCGGCTTCCTTGTGACTGATATCCAAAAAGACGCAAGAAGCACCCGTCGTGAGCATTTCCTGGTGAATGGCTTGCGCCATTTTATCGCGGGGGGCAAGTTCCGGTGTCGCATACTCTGGCAATAGTCTTTGGAGAAAGCGTTCGCCACTCGCATTCAGAAGGACAGCTCCCTCCCCGCGCAACGCTTCCGAAACCAAGAACCGAGGGGCACCCGACTGAAAGAATGTGGTGGGGTGAAACTGGATATACTCGAGATTCTCCAAGCGACAGCCTGCGCGGTCCGCAAGCGCGATGCCATCGCCTCGGGCAAAGCGACTATTGGTATTGTGCAGAAACAACTGCCCGACTCCGCCGGTCGCAAGCACCGTGTGGGCTGCGAGGATCGGATAGGTTTCCGAAGTTTTTTGATCGAAGACGAAGGCGCCGAAACAACGTGCTGGCTCGTGAATACGAGTACGGTCGCGGCCATGGTGAGAGGTCATTAGAAGATTTACTGCCGTGTGACTGGAAAGAAACTTCAAGTTCTTCAGCTGACTGCAATAGGCATAAAGCGATTGCTCAATGGATTTACCCGTCTCGTCCCCGCGATGGATAATGCGATTTTCGCTGTGCGCCGCTTCTCGTGTTAAGTGCAGGCCCTCATCTACTTGGCTGTCGAACCGAACGTTCACTTTCTCAATCAGAAGCTCGCGAACGAGTCTAGGGCCTTGCTCCGCAAGCAAACGTACCGCTGGTTCGTAGTTAGCCCGGCAACCCGCTTCGAGTATGTCGCGAATGAGTGATTCGGGATCCTTCTTCTCGGTTTCGTAAATGATTCCGCCCTGAGCGTAGACGGTATTGGATTCAACGATGTCCGGCGCGGCCGTAATCAGCACCACTTGCCGTCCGGTCTCAGAGAGCGCAATCGCGGTGGATAGACCTGCGATGCCGCTTCCAATCACCAGGCAATCGGTCTCAAACCCGCGGGACATCAGTGCACCTTCCGGATATCCATGGAAAGATCGAGCGCGGGTGCCGAATGGGTGAGCCGCCCCACGCTAATGTAGTCCACGCCGAGTTCAGCAAGAGCTGGCACAGAGTCGAGTGACACGCCCCCAGAAACTTCGATTTCACAGCGACCTGCAATCAGCCCAATCGCTTCCTTCATCTGCTCAATGTTTAGATTGTCGAGCATCACCACATCGGGCGGGGACTTCAGCAAACGCTTGAGCTGTTCAATGCTTTGAACTTCCACTTCAACTCGGTGCAGTGGCGCTTTGACGCGATTGGCGCGTGTCACGACTTGTTCCTCTGCCATGAACGCTAAGTGGTTATCCTTCACCAAAATACCGTCTGAAAGGGACCGGCGATGGACATAACCGCCTCCTGCACGGACCGCTTTCAGCTGCAAATCACGCAGACCCGGAAGGGTTTTGCGCGTCGCCAGAATGCGGACCCGGTGGGGCTTGGCCGCATCCACATAGCGCCGAGTGAGGGTAGCCACGCCAGAAAGATGGGACAGAAGGTTTAGAAGAGTTCGCTCTGCACCCAGGCAGCTGCCCAAAGTGTCTTTAATGCGCGCAACTTCCGTCCCCTTTTCGACCGTATCTCCATCTGAAACGAGGCACTCCGCCTTAAATCCGAGATGCCTAAAGGCATCTACGACCTCTTTCCCACAGAAAACCCCTTTTTCTTTAGCAAATGCGACGGCCTCAGCCGGAGTCGAGGCGTCTTCGCCTAAAAGCCGGACAGTGACATCATCGCCATACCGGTCGGTGTTTAATTCTGAAGCAACGAGTTTTTCTAATGTGGAAGAGGAGCCTGACATGGAGCCTTCACTATCATGAATCAGGCTAAAGAGGCTCCCGAATTTCCTTGAGAATCGATTCCGAAGTCCAGTCTCTTGGCCCTTCAAAAACCGCTCGAATGACCCCTAGTTTATCGACCAAAAAGGAGTGCGGCAGTCCAGAAATGCCGTAAGAGGACAGCGTAGAAGGGGTTACGTCGAAAGCCAAAAGCTGGGCAGGAATCGCTAGCTTCTGGGCTTCTTCCCGCTCGTCGCCCACTTGAACCAGCAAAACCGCAAAATCGGGACTGCCCACAGCCGCCTCCAGCTTCTTGAGCGAAGGCATTTCCTCGAGGCAGGGTTCACACCAGTGGGCCCAGAAATTGATGAGGACTACTTTGCCCCTCAAGCTGGAAAGGGTCTCCCGCATGCCATTTCGTTCAAACTCGAAGTCAGGAGCCTCGGTTCCCAATAAGGTGTCTTGTGACGCATCGGGAGAAGGAGAGTAGAGGAAGCCAACACCAGCCAAAATGAACCCAAGGAGGATTAATCCGAGAATAGCTGCGCGAGAAGACCGTCTTTTTGTGTTCTCATTTGCCATTGGGCGGCGCCTTGACTACCTTTCACCCATGACGACTACACCAGAGCTCTATGGACCTGCCAAAGTGGGCGGCGACTGTCTTTCTTACTGTACTAAATGCAAGATGGAACTGGCTCATGTCATCGTTTCCATGTTGGACTCGAAACCTTCAAAGGTACAGTGCAAAACCTGCAGAGGAACGCACAAGTATAAGACGGCCGCTAGCCTTACTCGCGTGACAAAAACTCGTTCACCGCGGGCAACTAAAACCGTTATCAAAGTTTCCGAGATTTGGGAGCAAAAGCTCGCCAAGAAGAGCAAAGAAGACGTGGCCCCCTATAAAGCCAATGCAAAGTTCATTATGGGAGATGTCCTTCAGCATCCCACTTTTGGAGTTGGCATTGTGGAAGAGGTCCGCGGCACCACGAAGGTCTTGGTCCTTTTTCGCGAAGGCGAAAAGCTGCTCGTTCACAGCATCGCTTAAGACCCGTTATTCTCCCAAGTACGCTTTGCGAATAGAATCGTTTTTCTGAAGGTCTTCGGAGCTTCCAGAGAAGCGTATTTCTCCCACTTCTAAAACATAGGCGCGACTGCTAATGCGCAGCGCTGCGTGGGCGTTTTGCTCGACCAGCAAAACCGTCGTTCCGCTCTGATTGATTCGAACTATCGTATCGAAAATACGACGCGTGATCTGCGGGGCAAGCCCCAGGGAAGGCTCATCCAAAAGAAGCAAAGCGGGTCGAGCCAGCAGAGCACGACTAATGGCGAGCATCTGCTGCTCTCCTCCGGAAAGGGTTCCCGCTGATTGCTTGTCTCGCTCTTGAAGAATCGGGAAAATGGAATAAATCTCGTCGAAGTCTTTTCGGGATAACCGGCGGTTGTAGCCGCCTATCAGCAAGTTTTCGTACACTGTGAGGTTCGAAAAAATCCCACGTCGCTCCGGCACATGCGATAGACCCGCCCGAACAATGCGATACGGCTTCATTCGGGAGATATCTTTTCCGTCGAATAGAATCTGGCCTTTTGAAGGGCGCAGCAGTCCCGATATAGTGCGAAGCACCGTGGTCTTACCGGCGCCGTTAGCGCCTACGAGAGCAACGGTCTCGCCTTTGTTCACTTCCAGCGAAAAGTTCTTCAGGATGGGAGTTCGGGTATACCCCGACTCAACGGCTTCAAGACGCAACATCAAGCTACCCCCAGGTAAGCTTCAATGACTTTGGGGTTGGCCTGAATCTCTTTGGGAGTACCCACCGCAATGACTTCTCCGTGATCGAGTACGGTAATCTTTTCACAAATTCCCATGACGAGTTTCATGTCGTGTTCAATCACGAGCACGGCAACAGCGAAGTCTTTTCGGATCTTCGCAATCAAAGACATCAGAGTCGCTTTTTCTGTCGTGTTCAGACCTGCCGCCGGCTCATCCAGCAAAAGCACTTTCGGCCCCGTAGCCAACGCCCGCGCAATCTCCAAACGACGCTGGTCCCCATAGGGAAGATTCCGAGCCACTTCATTCTCACGATGAGCAAGGCCCACACGCTCCAAAAGCACTTGGGCTTGGGTTACCCACTCTGCTTCTTCGCGAAAAAAAGCGGGCGTACGAAGTAAGGTAGTCAAATAGCTGTAGCGGGTCTTATGATGAAACCCCACCAGGACATTTTCAATGACACTCAGATGCTGGAAGATGCGAATATTCTGAAAAGTTCGAGCAATTCCTTGGTGGGAGATCTTCTCGGGATTCAATCCACGAAGCTCTCGACCATCCAGTCGAAAAGTCCCCGTGTCAGCAAGGTAAATTCCTGACAGCAGATTGAATACGGTCGTTTTGCCCGCTCCATTCGGGCCAATCAGCCCTTGGAGACAACCCGGCTCAAGATCCAAGTTAAATCCCGCCACGGCTTTCAAGCCGCCGAACGAAATCCCGAGCCCATCTACTTGGAGCAAAGGCGTACTCACGTCTTTCCCCGCTTAAAAAATTCCCAAATTTCACGATGCCCCAACAGGCCCTTGGGACGAATGAGCATCATCCCGATTAGCAAGAGTGGAAAGATTATCAATCGGAAGTCTTCAAAGACCCGGAGGCTCTCCGGTAGAATCGTCACTAAAAAGGCACCGAGAACAGCGCCGCTGAGACTGCCCATTCCGCCAAGCACCACCATAATCACAATCATCACACTGCGATTAAAATCAAACGAAGGCGGATCGATATAGCCTTGGTAATGCGCATATAAACCGCCAGCAACCCCTGCAAATAGGGCACTAATCGCAAAGCTCACCACTTTGTAATGCGACACATTCACACCCATGGCTTCGGATGCAATTTCGTCGTCTCGCAATGCGAGAATCGCTCGGCCTCTGAAAGACTTGAGCAGACGCCAAAGAACGAGAAAGGTAATTCCCAACCAGAGGTAGACCCAGAAAAAGTTACTTTGCGTTGGAATCCCATACATCCCTCGCGCCCCACCCAATGACTGGATGTTCAAGAAAAGAACTCGAATCATTTCGCTAAAACCTAAAGTAACGATCGCAAGGTAGTCTCCGCGCAATGTTAGCGAAGGCAGTCCGACGAGATAGCCCGCAACTCCAGCCGCTATTCCGCCGATGCCGATAGCAAGACCTACCCCCAGCGCCGAATGAAGAAACTCCGTCGCAGGATATACCGTCGTCAAACCCGCAGAAACATAGGCACCCACCGCCATGAACCCCGCGTGCCCCAGCGAAAACTGTCCCGCACAACCGTTGATCAGGTTCAGACTCAACGCCAATATGCCCGCGATTCCACAATTGACCAGTACGCGCAAGTAGTACGCGTTCAGATACTGATCAAGCACTTGGCTCACCACCCAGAGCACTGCCACGAAAACCGTGACTTTAATTAGCTGGGCGACTTGAGGACTCACACCTTCTCCTTGCGAATCACTCCAAACAGGCCAGAAGGCCGCACCAACAAGACGGTGATCAAAACGGCAAAGGCGATGGCGTCACGAAAAGTGGAGGAAATATAGTAGACGGTAAAAGACTCTGCGAGACCCAGCAAGAGCCCCCCCACTGCGGCCCCGGTTAAACTTCCGATGCCACCGAAGACGGCAGCGACAAACGCTTTCATCCCAATGTTTACACCCATCATCGGCTCAATCTTGGGATAGGAAAGTCCGTACAGTACGGCGGCGCAGCCAGCCAATGCGGAACCGATCATAAACGTAAAAACGATAATTCGATCGGTAGGAATTCCCATCAAACTGGCGACGTCGATATCGTAGCTCACCGCTCGCATCGCAGTGCCGATCTTGGTTCGATTAACGAGATAGGTCAAACCGGCTACGAGCGCTGCGGAAACCAAAATAACCAGGACCTGAATGTTGGTCACAACCAGATCAGAGCCTCCTAGAAGGGGGATCGTCTGAATAATGGAAGGGAACGTACGAGGGGTCGAACCAAATTGATACTGGGCGAGATTCTGAAGCAGTAGCGAGACGCCCACCGCTGTGATGAGCACATTCAAGCGCGGCGCACTTCTCAAAGGCCGATAGGCGAAGCGCTCAACGATTGCGCCGAGCAACATACACGCTGCCATCGCCGCCAACATGACTATCATCAAAACAAGCATCGGATCGTGCGCGCCCATGAGCTGCAAAGCCACAAACAGTCCCGCGAACGCGCCGAACATAAAGATTTCGCTATGAGCAAAATTGATAAAACTGAGAATCCCGTAGACCATCGTGTAGCCGAGAGCTACCAGCGCATACACGCCGCCCAGAGCAAGTCCGTTGATTAAGTTTTGAAGAAAAGCCTGCACCGGGGAACAAGTCCTACCACTTAAGGGTTGATAGTCGTGACGTAACCATAGGTCTTAGGACCTTTGACCTGCATCACAACAGCGGGTTTTACAGCATCTCGCTGGGCATTGAGCGTAATCACTCCTGTTACTCCAGGAATCCCTTTTGTCTCCGCCAAAGCGTCCCTCACGGCCGAAGGGGTCAATTCTTTGGCGCGTCGTACAGCGTCGACAGCAACGAGTGCCGCGTCGTACCCCAGTACGGCCATACTGTCGGGCGCCTCCCCATGCCGAGCACGATACTTCTTAATAAAATCTTGAACACGGGGAGTCTGATCTTCCTGCGAGTAGTGATTGCTAAAGTAGTGGCCTACAATGGCGTCCCCGCCAATTTCAGTCAGCTTATCGCTGTCCCACCCGTCGCCACCAAGCAGGGGTACATTGAGATTGAGTTCCTTTGCCTGTCTGGCGATCAATCCTACTTCGGTGTAATACCCCGGAACAAAAATCACGTCTGGTTTCTTGGACCGTATATTGGTGAGCTGAGATTTAAAGTCGACGTCGCCAGTGGAATACGCGACATCCGCTACAATTTCTCCGCCCATGGCTTTAAACTCTTTTGAGAAAAAGTCGGCCAGTCCCACACTGTAGTCACTTCGAATATCTCGAAGTACGGCGGCTTTTTGCTTCTTCAGATTCTCACGAGCGAACTTCGCCATGACCCGGCCCTGAAAGGGATCGATGAAACACACTCGAAAAACGTAATCGCCTAACTGAGTAACTTTGGGATTGGTACTGGCTGGGCTAATCATCGGGACCTTGTACTGCTGCGCAATGGCGCCCGCGGCAATACTTCTTGAACTCGCAACCTCGCCTATCACCATGAGAACGTGATCGCGCGTAATGAGTTTGGTGATGGCGGTCACCGCTTCGTCAGACTTTCCTTGATTGTCGTAAGTGATAATGCGGAATTTTTTCCCTGCATGTCCGCCTCCGGCATTGGCTTCTTCAATCGCCATTTCAATGCCCCTGTGGGTGGAGGTCCCAAAGCTGCTTTCCTGACCCGTCATGGACCCATATTCGCCAAGAACGATTTCGTTCTCGTTCCCTGCCTTTTTCGTGCAGCTCGCGAGGATCAAAAGCAGAATCGGAAATAGACGAAACATCGGAAATAATCGCATGTTATAGGCCCCTACCCTCTAAGAAGCTATCGGCTCAGCGTGCGCATTGTCAATGAAAGCGGGTCGGAGTAGCCTCCCATCCGTGGCATCGAAAACGAGCAATCCACCTACCTTTGAAACCTCTCTTCAAGAGCTGGAAAAAATTATTTCCGAGCTTGAAAAGGGGGACCAACCCCTTGAAAGCCAATTGAAGGCGTTTGAGAAAGGGGTTTCTCTGTCTCGAGACTGCCTACAGCGGCTGGAAGAAGTGGAACGCAAGGTTCAGGTTCTGGTTCAAGATGAGGCCGGCAAAGTGAGTCGCACGGATTTGCCCGAATAGGCTTCCTTTCCTTTGACACGCTTGGGGGCGCTCCATAAGGTGAGGGGCCTTTAGAGGGTCTGGCGCACGTGAGTTTCGAAACCTACAGTGAAGAGCGAATTCAGTTAATTAATCATTACCTTGACGAGAACATGGTGCGTTTTCGTCAGTCGGTGTCGCAGCGCTTTGGGCCGCTTTTGAACTCCATGCAATACAGCCTGGAAGGGGGCGGAAAAAGACTGCGCCCACTGCTCGTGATTGCAGCCGCTGAGTACCTTGGCCTGAGCCCGAACAGTGTCTTACCTGCCGCCTGCGCCATTGAGTACATCCACACGTACTCGCTTATTCATGACGATTTGCCCGCTCTTGATGACGACGATACCCGACGGGGCCGCCCGTCCAACCACAAGAAGTTTGGCGAAGCGATGGCCATTCTTTCCGGAGATGCTCTGCTTACAGAGGCCTTCGGACAAATGTTGCTACTGGGAAGCCATGGGTATCAACCCGCCCAAGTGCTTGGCGCTATCGAATTGATGGTGCACTACGGCGGCGTGCGCGGGATGGTGGGAGGTCAAGTGCTCGATGTGACCACCGAAGACCTGACGTATAGCCTTCCCGAACTTGAGTTCATTCATATCCACAAGACAGGTGCACTTATTCTAGGTTCGGTGCTCTTGCCGACCCGACTCACTCCCGTCGACGAGCTCCGGTTGCAACGCATCCGTCGATATGGCGAAGCCATTGGTTTAGCTTTTCAGATTTCCGACGATATTTTGGACGCGGAGACGTCGATCCGATATTCGCGTGGTCCCCGCAAAAAACCCAAACCGAGTTACGCTCAGGTGATGGGTCGTCCAGAAATGAAAGAAAAGATGAACCGACTCATTGATTCTGCGATTGCGGCCATCAGCCCCGAGGGAGAGAGAGCATTGCCGCTTAAGGGAATTGCCGAGTTTATTCGAGACCGCAAAAGATAGTTTTTTAGGTGAGGCGCCGCTTGGGTCTTCTGGACGACATTCTTTCCCCACACGACCTGCGACGCCTACCGGAGTCCGCGCTCACCCACGTCGCCGAGGAAGTGCGACAAGAAATTCTCGAAGTCATTGCCCTCAAAGGCGGCCACCTTGCTTCTAATCTGGGTAGCGTCGAGCTCGCGATTGCGCTCCACTACGTCTTTAACACCCCTGACGATAAACTCGTTTGGGACGTGGGCCACCAGGCCTACCCCCATAAGATTCTTACTGGCCGTCGTGAAACTTTCTCGAGCATTCGCCAAACCGGAGGCCTCAGCGGATTCACTAGCCGGTCTGAGAGTGAATACGATCCGTTCGGAGCGGGGCACGCCAGCACTTCCATATCTGCCGCTTTGGGAATGGCGGAGGGAATGAAACACGCTGGGCTGCCTCACTTAGCTATCGCCGTCATCGGCGATGGTTCCATGACAGGTGGCTTGGCCTTCGAAGCGCTAAACAATGCGGGCCACATTCCCGCGCGCAACCTCGTCGTCGTGCTTAATGACAACGACATGTCCATCGATCCCAATGTCGGCGCGCTGAATTCATTCGTAAATCATGCGGTGGCTCACCCAGGCTACAATCGAGTCCGGAAAGAGGTTCGGCTCCTGTTGAATTCTCTCGCGGAGCTGGGCGTTCCCCTCTCCTCTCTTGCCACTAAATTGAGAACCAGCGTTAAAAACTTTTTCACGCCCGGCATCCTATTTGAGTGTTTCGGTTTCCGTTACCTCGGACCGATCAACGGGCATGATACGCAGGCTTTGGTGGACGCCTTTCGATTCATTCAGAAAGAGGGACCTGAGAGCGGTCCCTATTTGGTGCATGCGCTCACCGTGAAAGGAAAAGGCTACCCTCTCGCGGAAGAGCTGCCCCTGCAATACCACGGTGTTTCTCCCTTCTGTACCAAAGTAGGAATTGAGAAGAGTGCGGGTAAAAAGAAAGCGAACTACCAAGACGTTTTTTCTGACGCTCTGATTCGAATGGCCAAAAACGATCCTCGCATCGTTGCCATCACCGCGGCAATGCCGAGCGGAACGGGGCTGAATCGATTTCAAAAAGAATTCCCAACACGCTGCTACGATGTGGGAATCGCAGAAGCCCATGCAGTCCTATTTGGAGCGGGGCTCGCCACGGAGGGCTTTCGACCGGTGGCGGCGATCTACTCCACGTTTCTTCAGCGCGCTTACGATCAGATCATTCATGATGTAGCGATCCAAAACCTTCCTGTAGTTTTTGCCATGGACCGCGCGGGGCTTGTGGGTGCCGATGGGGCCACTCACCAGGGGGCTTTTGATTTGAGCTACCTCCGAGCTATCCCGAATCTGGTCGTCATGGCTCCCAAAGACGAGAATGAACTCCAGCACATGATCTATACCGGGGTTCAAACCACGACTGCGCCAACCGCCATTCGGTATCCACGAGGCGAAGTCGTTGGCGTTCCCATGGACGGCGACTTTCGATTGCTCCCCCTCGGCAAAGGAGAGCTGCTGAGTGCGGATGACTCTGAACCTGATGTTGTGCTGATTGGAATCGGACTCGCGGTGCAATTGGCCCTCGTCGCTGCAGAAAGTTTGAGAAGTGATCTCAAAGTTGCGGTCATTAACGCCCGATTCGCAAAACCCCTCGACACCTCCCTCATCACGCACTGGGCGCGTCGTGCACGCCTGACGGTAACGATTGAGGAAAACTCGGCCCTAGGAGGCTTTGGCTCAGCGGTTGGTGAGTTGCTTGCGGACGAAGGGATACTCGCGCATCAGCTGCGATTGGGATTGCCCGATCGGTTTATCGAGCACGCTTCGCCGAGTACGCAGCGTGAGTGGGCTGGACTGGATCCTACTTCCATTGTCGCACGTGTGCGCGACCGTTTGGATTGGTTGGAGCTACCCGAGAGCGAGCGTATCCCGGCTACGCATCTTAATATCCTGCCGCGGGATCCGATGCAGCTTCAGTAGTCTGCGCTGGAGGTTCCGTCGACGGTGGAGGAGGATCCTGCAGCGCCGGTACTTCATCTGCTGAGACCAGCCCTTGAGCATCAATGAGAACTTTCAAGGCATCCATCGCACGCTTGTAGGCCGGCTCATATTCGTTCGCCCGAAGCGATGCAATCTTGTCGCGATAGAGCTCAGAAATGCTTTTCAATTCTTTGATCCTGTCGGACTGCTCCGGAGTCAGAATGTACTGCCGGACCAGATCCAAGGCCTTTTTTAGTTGTAGTTGTTGCTGGGACCCATTCACACTGCCCGCGCCAAAGCGATCACCGAATTGCGCTAAGATTTCTTGTTCCTGAATCTTGGCAGATTCAGAGTGTTTGATCTGGCGATCCAACAAAGCGACATCCGGCATTTGCTGCTCGTAAATCATGATCGAGTTCATGATTTCACTCTTGATGCGATTCGCTTTTTCTACTTCGGCAGTCGCACGCGCAATATCGAGCGCGCGTCTCACACTTTTCTGAGATTGGTCCAAACCGGCTAGCTTGGTTTGAGCAGCTGTCAGCTCTTCTTCGGTTCTGGCAAACGTCGCCTCCCGCTCCTCCAGCTCGCGCCGCATGGTCTGGTAGTTTCTATCCACCCGGTCGAAGCGCATCGACATCCGCCTGTCAGCCAAAACCCATTCCTCCCGGTCTGAAATCGTCTGATCCGCGAGTTCGGTAAGGGAAGCGATCTTTAACTCTTTGAAGCGCCCCGTATTTTCACCCGGATCTCCCTCAAACCGGACGCTGCAGAGCGTGCTGTAAAGTCGATTCACGCGCAGCGTCGGATCGGAAAACTGACAGAAGTGCCGGATGATCCACGTGGGAGGCTCCCCCGCAACGACTCGAAGCTCTCCGAGTTTTAGGTCATCTTTCAAAACATCCAATAAAGACGAGTCCTGCGTCGAGCGAACCTCGACTTCAAACGCCAATTTGCCGTCGGGAAGAATTTCCTTCGGCTCAACAGGGCACGGCTCGCTGAAAAAGCTCGCATAGAGAACGTTGGATTTTTCAATCAGTTGAATGCAGCCACCCGAGACTAAACGCGTGGCCTTCAAGTTCGGTCCTACGCTGACATGGCCCCGCAACACACGCGAATCGACGGACGCAGGAACGGTGGCGTTGCTACAGGCGGCTAGGGCGAAGACGGATAGCCCGAACGCATTGAACCGCGAAAAATTTCTCTCCCACATTTGCATCACCTTTAAGTCTCTTAGCCCAGCTAGTAGTAAGGAATCAACCGGGGTTCGGGCTCTTCAAAATACTCTAGAGCGCAGCCTACGCCCGCATAGCCAAAAGGCCCTTTCAAACCGAATACTTCAGAATCTGGAATAATCGGCGCAATCGAGATGACTCGAATGGTGCCACTCAGGTTCGCAGCCTGAAAAACATCGACCTCCGACGCCTTGAAGGAGCGCTCCAAAAGCCTATCGAAATAGGGCCTGAGGACCCCCTCCTGATAGAGCGTAAAATTCAAGGGGCGTTTTCCCGCGTCAGCGTCATTGCGCATGGGAGGCAAAGCCTGACCCGTTTGCCGATCGATTCCCATCACATGCCAAGGTTTCGGATGGGCCAGCAAATCGGTATCGCGGTCGAGAATATAAATATAGTTCCCCGCCTCGTAGTCCTCCAGCGCCTCTCCCCTTTTTTGGTAGGGAAACGCCGGGAGTCGCGTCAGCAGATCGAATGAATGGAAATCGATTCCAAGAACAAAAACCCCTCGCTCCCCCTTCAGGGCAACGCTAAGCGTTCCTGTCCCGTCGGAATCTGCCGCGCCCTGAGGCGTGTACCAACGCAAACCTTTACCGATGTAAACCTTCCCCGTTTCAAGCTTCAGAGCACTACTGACGCTTGCCACATCGCAGAGATCTTTTGCGAGACACTCCGACAACCGAGTCACACTCGGATCAATACGACCGTCTCGAATCAAAAGAAGTTTCCCATTCTGACTTGCCACTAGGGCGCGGTTGTAGACGGGGAAGGCACCTTGCCCCTCGGGCTCACGCTTCAAACTGGGAAGTGGCTTGAGCGCCTGAAGGAAACTTTCGTAGACCTTGGGTTGAGCGGGCAAAGCAGCCATCGCTCGCAAATCCCGCGCGGCTTGAAGTAGGAGGCTCGAGACTTCACCCGAAACTCGAAGCGCATCATGGGCAAGCACACGGTTTTGTCTCTGAATAAAGTCATTCGCGAGCTGCGACATTTCTTGTTTTCCGGTCTGCCACTGGTAGGCCCAAAATCCGGCGCCGAGAACAACAGGAGCCGTAAACAAAATGACGAACCACGATCGAAGTGCTGCTCGGCGTATGGGTTCCGGGGGCAAGGAGTCCATCGGCCGCAAGCTACCACAACGCTCGGGTTTGGGGTAAGGTGCCCCATGCCCACAGAGCGCCTGGATGCCCTTTTGACGTCGAGAGGCTTGTTCCCCAGTCGGGAACAGGCGCAACGAGCCGTTCTGGCGGGTGAAGTCTGGCTAGGTACCCAACGGCTCGAAAAACCAGGCGTGCGCGTCTCGGTCCACACCCCTCTAGAGGTGCGCTCCCGCGCGCCACTTTTTGCAAGTAGAGGGGGTTTTAAACTAGAGCATGCACTGAATACGTTCAAAGTCTCCCCGAGCGGAAGAGTTTGCTTGGATGTCGGCTCGTCGACGGGTGGTTTTACAGATTGCCTGCTTAAGCGAGGTGCCTCGCGCGTTTTTGCCCTCGACGTGGGCACTGGGCAACTAGATCAGAAGCTTCGCGTCCACCCTCAGGTGAGCGTGATGGAACGCACGAACGCTCGATTTCTCACCGCCGAACAGCTTCTGGCAGTTCATCCTGATGCCTCCCAAATTGATTTGGTCGTCGCCGATGTATCTTTCATCTCGCTTCGCCTACTGATTGAGCCGGTTTCCAAGGCCGCTTGCCGTGCACGCGATTGGCTGCTTCTGTTTAAACCTCAGTTTGAAGTCGGCCCCAAAAATGTGGGCCGAGGGGGCTTGGTTCGGCGGCCACAGGCCACGAAAGAGGCACTCGCAAACTTTTCGGAATTCATGGAAAAGCAGGGCTTTAGTCAACAAGGCGCCAGCGAAGACTCTCCCCTTTTAGGAAAAAAGAGCGGCAACAAGGAAATCCTCCTCCACTATGAAAAACTTTAGCTCACTTATCTTCGTTTTTCTTTTCTCACTTTTCGGCTGTGCCTCGAAGGCCGATGTCTCGAGCCAGGGACCGGATGCGGGTTTTGAGGCGACCGAGCAAGGCACGCCCCCTCCTGCAACTCCCACTTTGCCTAAAGGGGGCCATGTGACTTTGGTCCTCGGGGGGTCCGGGGTCGCTAGTTTCGCCACGATCGGGCTTTTAAAGAAGCTCAACGAGGAAGGCGTCGAGATCGACTTGATTGTCGCTACCGGACTGCCGGCCCTTTTTGCATTGGCGAACGGCTTCCTGAAAACGGTTCATGACCTTGAATGGTTTGCCACGCGGCTTTCCCAGAGGGACCTCGAAAAGCTAGGCAGCTCCGATTTCCGCAAAGAGATAGACCCGGAAGACAATCTCCCCACTTTCATCCTGAAGTCGTTTCCTCAGAAGCTTCTGAATCAGTCCCGTGTACCCGTGGTGATCGCTGCAACCAACACGGATGTTGGAGAAGCGGACGTTTATGGCTCGGGGGAATGGAAAGAGCCTCTACTCAAAACGGTTTCCATTCCCGGCCTGCATCGCAAATTCGTGGCCGACCGCGGAACTGCTTGGGTAGAGGGCGTTCAGGGTCTGGACGTACGCGAGGCGGTCAGGCGGGGCTCGCAAATCATTATCGCCGTATCGATGCATGACGATTTCATTCAGTCGCTGAACAAGGCCAAGGGAGAAAAAGAAGACGAGCTCTTCCGTAGACTCTATGCGTCACAATTGCGCAAAACCACCACAGAATCCTTGAAGCTCGCGGGACTTTCTAGCAGTATCACTTTACAAAAGGATCCATTAGATCTCTCCGCGAAACGAGCCGCCATACTGGCCGGCTATCGGGAGGGTTCAAGAATTGTTAAGAAACTGAGGGAACCGGCGAGCCCATCCACAAATTGACGAGGCTCTCTCCTCTTTCTACAACTGAAACGTGAACATCCAACTACATTTCACAAGATTTGCTCAGTCTGCCGTCTGCGCTCTTACTTTGGCTGGGCTCGCTTCCTGCGGTAACCCGCCCCCGGCTCCGAAACTCCCAGGACATGGAACACGAGGGCCAGAGCGTGTCATTTTGGACGACTCCATCGATGCGAGCGACATTCGAGAGATTTTTACCTCCCTTAACGAAAAGGGAAAACTCAACGGCCTCGCTCCCTTTGTTTTGGAATCCGATAACTCGGAACTGGAGTCGCTCGGCAAAGTTCTCACTGATTTCATCTATCAGCCCGCTCATGACGGGGATGGACTGATCAGTTTGCTCCGCAGACGGGTGTCCGAAAAAGCCTTCTCTAAAATGCGAGATCAGAGTTTTGCTGCCGACGCGGAAGGCCTGCGAAGCTATGGCAGCCTTTTCCAAACCATTGCTTCCTCTCCCTGGTTTCTCGACATCATCGAACGCGATGTAGGCTTCCTCTCTCCGGGTTTGGATGAGTCTCTGGCGGAGCTGTCGTCGGAATACCAAAAAGCGCTTGAGCCACCAAAAGACTGTAGTAAAGGTCCTTGCCCGGTAGTCACCTCAGATTCGCGCCAAGTGGTCACCGATATTTCAAAGTTTCTGGCGGTGCCTGGCCTCAAAGACCTGTGGGTCGGTCTTTGTGACTCGCTTTCGAATTCGTGGCCCGTCGTAGGACTGATGCATGGCTTGCGTGTGGTGAATGACCGACACGACGGTTTTGCATTTGAAGGGATCGGGAAGGGTTTTTCGAGAATGATTTCGACACCTCGCGATCCCTCTCGCGGTGTCCCTCCGAGTCAATTCGATTCCCTGATGGACTTGATGCTCGCCCTCAATGGACCTTCCGATGGATTGTTTTCTCAGGTGCAAGTGAACTTGGAACGAAAGCCCCAGCTCGTCGAAGTTTTGGGGACGGTGGTACAACCCAATGTGCCGCTACGGGTATTGCCCTACCTTCCAGTAGTTCCCCAAACTATTTTCGGTTTGCTCTATGCGAACCTGCAGAACCCGAATCAAACGGCTTACGGACGCGACTTCTGGTTAGCTTTGGGAGACAAGAATTCCTCCAAACACGAACAAGCTGTATCGGATTTTTTCGTATCGGCGCGCGCTGCCATGGCAAACATCACGGGAGTGCCTCGTGAACCGGGTTCGCCAGACTACCTGCTCGTCAACCTTCCCCTTTTCTTGAACAGTTATGTCCTGACCAAATGGACGGTCACCACACTCGAAGCCCATCTTGAGAAGTTGAAGAAACTCGACCCGGCAAAGTTTCAATCTGCGCTTTGGGATCTTCCCACTTCGTCGGCGCCCTTCGAGCTTTTCTTCACCGAGTTTGCTGAGCGCGATCCCGGAAAAGACAACTGTGCCTCTGCAGTTCCAGGCGCCGTTGCAGGACAACCGGTGGTTGTCGAAGTTTTCTCCAAATCGGCTCTCAAGGAGATTGAGGAATTCGGTTTGACGGAACTCTCCGCCGCGCTCTCTCGCAATTGCCCCAATGGACTCGGCAACTTCGGATACTCGATTCCAGGGCGCGAAGACTCCTTTAAATTGAGCCTCCGAGCCGCTGTTGAATCGTTAGACGAAACGCGCAGTTTTGCGGACGGGTCGGCCCTGCTCCGCTCCATCATTTCGTATCTCATTCGGGAGAATGCTTCCGGATTGAGCCCACTCGACAATATGGAAAGCGACAACCTGTTGCTCTCCGCCCATCGCATGCTTGCGAGCATGCCAGCAGAAACTTTGAAGTCGCTGCGCGCCGTTCTTTTCGACGGCATTGCCATCGAGCAAATGTCGGACAAAGCACGAGAGATTTTACTCGAGTTTTATGAAGGGCGACCCGATCTCGCGACGCGGTTCAATCGCATTCTCGACTCAATGGGAATGCTGAAGGAGCTGGATACGAATACGGGGGCAACTCGTAATTCACCCTTTGCTTCCTATCTCGAGGTTTTGCGCGAAGTAGGACCACGCGAATGGAAGACCCTTTCAGATGCTTGGGTGTTTGTCGGTGCCTCGGGGATTTTCGCTCTGGACGGTGGCCCGGACAACTCCGCGAAAGCGCGTTTCCCCTCCGCCCACTCCTGGGTAGGCGAAGGAAGTGCTGCTAGCCTTTTTCGTCTTGCAGCTCGCATCCAACCCCAGCGCCACCGAGCACTGGCCGATTTCATCCAGCAGGTTTTAGAAGACCGGAATGGGCGCAAAGGCAGCGAGGTTCACTGGCAGTTTGCAGCCGAACTGGTCCAATCCAATCCTGAGACCATGGCAGCGCTCGTTCACCACTTCCAGTCGGGCGGTTTTGGCGGAGCACGCCAAGCTTTTAGTGAGTCTGAACGTGAGTGGATGGTGAAATTCGTCGGAGAGGGCGCTTTTCGCACGCTCTGGACGCTGGCTACGAAGACGCTAGGAAAACAGTCGAGCGGCAAAATGATTGCTGAACTTCGCCGGCTCTCCAAAGAAGGCACTTTGAAGTCGACGATTAGTCTTCTCTCCTTGGTTCGTAACGACCGAATGAAGGCTATCGCAGGGCTCCTCCAAGAGTGGGAGTCGAGTGGCGAGCTGGACGCGTTTTTGGAAACACTTGACCAGATAGTCAATCGCCCGGTTTCTGCCGCATCGCAGAGCTGACGGACCTTGAAATCCGATCGGCATTTCACTATTTTGGCGCCATCTCTGTGGTCCAACCTGTTTGAGAGGCCGTCCAATGTTCAGATCTCTGTTTTGTATTGTAATATTAAGCACTTCTCTTTCCACGCTTTCAGCCGCGCCCGCTAAAATTCTGCGTGACGAAGCGCCGGTTAACCCCACTCCGGGTTACGATAAGGTGTTGTTTGGCGATTCCGCCCGCACTTTCTTTGAGAAAAAGATTCAAGACACCCAATGCGTGGGCGAGCTGGCAGCCAAGCGCCAGGTTTACGAAGCAGGGCTCGAAACGCTCGATAAGTTGCGCACCGAACGCAACGGCAAGCTCAAGCCTGAAATGTTGGTAGCAGAGACCCCGGAAGACTATCGACTGGCGCCCGACGCGAAGGGCAAGGCCCTCGCGGATGCCGACCCAGCCATCCGCAAACTCAATGATGCGTTGGATGCTGCGGGCAAAGCGAACGATCTCGTGCGCGACGAGTTGGTGATCCTGATCGAAAAGTGTGGAGAATGCTCCACTCAGGATGTGGTGCCCTGGACCGTTAGAGCCGATCGCGTGGAACCCGAGCGGACCTGGTACGTCTCCGACGGATCCTGTCAGCTGCTCACGAAAGACACCGCGGAGCTAAAAGCTTTTTATGAGATCGCAAAGACTTCATTGCTCGATACCACCAACTATCTCAAGTTTGCTCCGGGTGGCTTCGACAACATTCTAAACTTCAACTACGTTTCACAGACAGGGCCGGGAAGTTTCAAATTTGAGCCCGAGAAGAACGAGCTTCCCATAGGAACTTTCAAGATGGCCATCTGGGTGTTGGGACCCAAGATTCATGAGCTTTTTCCTGCGCTCAGCTTTCGTTACCTGATGAACGCAACCACTTCGGACGCAGTGGCCGAAGCCGACGGCATTGCGCACGATGGGTTTCGTTTTACTTTTACATCCGAACAACCTGCCCTTGTGAATCGAGTCGAGCGCCTATTCCCCAAGGTAGGCGATTGGTCGCCGGCCGGCCGGCCTTTGCCAGTGAGCCAGAAGACGCTTTTCCACGTCATTGGCCAGTGGTATGTGAACGAAGATGGCTATGCGCGCTACTACACAGCAGCGCAGTTTCCGATTCCAGACATTAAGGAGATCGAAACACTCGGTCGCCGTGTGCTGAGAAATACGGTCACTGAACTGGTCTCTCGTACAAAATTGCGCATGAAGCAGGCCGGAGTGAAGGTTTCCCCTTGATAGAGCGCTATCAAAGACCCGCGATGGCCGCCCTCTGGTCTATCGAAGCTCAGTTTCGCACGTGGCTCGACATAGAAGTGCTGGCTTGCGAAGGCTGGGCGAAGCTGGGAAAGATTCCGGCCGACGCGCTTAAAACCATTCGAAGCAAGGCGGATTTCGACCTTCAAGAAGTCCTCAGGCGGGAACAAGAAACCAAACATGATGTCGCCGCTTTCGTGTCCGTCGTGCAAGAGCAGGTGGGCGATGCGGGAAGATACATTCACTGGGGTCTGACCAGCAGCGACGTCGTCGATACGGCATTTGCCTACCGGATGAAAAAGTCGAGCGAGCTCGTTCTAGTGGAACTCGACAAAGTTCTCGCCATTACCAAGGCGCGCGCGCTCAAGGAAAAACTAGTCCCGATGATGGGACGTACCCACGGCATCCATGCTGAGCCCATGACCATGGGGACTAAATGGCTGCTGTGGCACGATGCCCTTAAGCGTTCGCGTGCTCGCATCGTGAGCGCGCAGCAAGAAATTTCCGTCGGTAAAATTTCGGGTGCGGTAGGCAACTATGCGCACTTGCCTCCGGAAATCGAAGTACACGTCTGCAGCAGCTTGGGCCTTGCGCCGGATTCGCTTTCAACCCAGGTCATTGCTCGGGATCGTTTTGCCGCCTATTTTAACGCCCTCGCTTTGACTGCCTCTTCGGTGGAAATGATTGCGACCGAGATCCGCCACCTGCAACGCACTGAAGTAAGCGAAGTGCGAGAGGGATTCAGCAAGGGGCAAAAGGGCTCCTCTGCGATGCCTCATAAGCGCAACCCCATTTCATCAGAAAATCTCTGTGGTCTGTCCCGATTGCTGCGCTCGATGGCAATTCCCGCGATGGAAGATTGCGCTCTCTGGCATGAGCGTGACATCAGCCATTCGTCCGTGGAACGCGTCATTGGTCCCGATGCAAATATCCTCGCCGACTATATTTTGAACCGCTTGGGTCAGGTCTTAGAGAATCTTGAAACATTCCCCGAGCGAATGCTTGAGAATCTGAACCTGCTCCAAGGGGTTGTTTTTTCACAACGGGTCTTGCTGTCGCTCATTGATAGCGGGTTATCGCGCGATGAGGCCTACGGACTCGTTCAGAAACACGCATTGGCTGCCCTGGATAGACGGGAACCCTTTCTAAATCTCCTTAAGTCAGACCCCAGGGTGACCGCGGCCCTTCCCGGCAAGAACCTGGAAGCGATTTTTGATACAAGCAACTACTTCCGGCACATCGACTACCTCTTTAAGAAAGTGCTGGGGTAGCGATGCTCAAGGGAAAGCTTCTGTACGAGGGTAAGGCCAAACAGCTTTTCGAAGCTGAAGGTGCTCCCGACTTACTCGTTCAATATTTCAAGGATGATGCTACGGCATTTAACGCGCAGAAGCGCGCTTCTATCGACGGTAAGGGCGTTGTCAACAACACCGTCTCTACTTGGTTGTTTCGCTATCTGACCAAGTACGGAATCCCCACGCACTTTGTTGAAAAGCTTTCGGACCGAGAGATGCTCGTGAAGAAAGTGGAAATCATTCCGGTCGAAGTAGTAGTTCGCAATCGAGCCGCCGGATCTATTTTGAAACGCTTGGGGCTGGAAAAGGGTCAGTCGTTCAAAGAACCTTTGGTTGAGTACTTCTTCAAGAATGACGCGCTCGGAGATCCGCTCATTGGAGAGAACCACATCTATCAGTTTGGCTGGGCGACGGAAGAGGAACTGGGCATCGTCCGCCATCTGTCTTTGCAGGTTAACCAGCTGCTGCACGCTTTATTTTCCCGCACAGGCTTAGAACTCATCGATTTCAAGTTGGAGTTTGGCCGAGAACCGGGAACCGGGAAGATTTTACTCGCAGACGAGTTCTCGCCGGACGGATGCCGCCTCTGGGACAAGGAAACGGGTGAGTCCAAGGACAAGGACCGGTTTCGGCAAGATCTCGGCGGTATGGAAGAGGCGTATGCGGACGTGCAGGGCCGACTTGCCAAAGTTTTGGAGGAACGATGAAGGCCAGAGTAACTGTTTTCTGTAAGGAAGCTGTCTTTGATCCGCAGGGGCACACGCTCGCACAGTCACTCCGACAAGTAGGGTTTCCATCGGTTAAAGGGGCTCGTGTCGGAAAGATCATCGATATTGAATTGGGCAGTAACTCAGTGGCTGACGCTCGCGCGTCCGTTCAGCAGATGTGCGAGAAGCTTTTAGCAAATCCTGTCATCGAGTCCTTTTCCTTCGAGATCAAAGAATGAATACGGCGGTCGTCACCTTTCCAGGCTCTAACTGCGACGACGATGCCCGCGACACACTCGCGCGGGTAATGGAGTGCTCAGTTAAAGCCGTCTGGCACAAAGACCGCCTTTCTTTTTCAGATTTCGACTTGGTCGTTTTGCCTGGTGGCTTTTCGTACGGCGACTACCTTCGGTGCGGCGCCATGGCGTCCCTCTCTCCGGTGATGGAAGGCATCAAGGAATTTGCCGCAAAGGGTGGGCGCGTGCTCGGCATTTGCAATGGCTTTCAAATTCTTTGTGAAGCAGGTTTGTTGCCCGGAGCTCTCACCATCAACGCCGGCCAAAAGTTTATTTGCAAAGACGTCTCTCTGAAAGTGGAAAACAGCGTCGCTCCCTGGACCTGCGAATGGAAGGTCGCCGAGAAAGCAGTCTTTCCCATTGCGCACGGCGACGGTCGCTACTGGATTGATGAAGCCGGACTGGCAAAGTTGAAGAGTCAGAATCAGATCTTATTCACCTACCTCGAGAATCCGAACGGAAGCACTGGCGATATCGCTGGCATTCGTAACGAGCAGGGAAATGTTTTCGGGTTGATGCCCCATCCGGAACGGGCTTCCGAGTTGCGAAGCCGAGATGGGCTAAAACTATGGAAGTCTATTCGCTCCTTGGGAAAGGTGGCTTCATGAGTGCTCGTATTGACGATCTCGAAGTGGCCACACTGAAGACAGCATTGAGCCTGGGGCTCTCCGCGGAAGAGTACCAACATGTTTGCCGCAAACTGGAACGTCCCCCTGTTTTTGCCGAATTGGGTGTCTTTTGCGCCATGTTTAGTGAGCATTGCAGTTACAAATCCTCGAAGAAGTTTTTGAAGCGCTTTCCGACTACCGGTAAACGCGTGGTTCAGGGGCCCGGCGAAAACGCCGGTGTTCTAGATATCGGCGATGGCTGGGCGGTAGCCTTCAAGATGGAGAGCCATAATCACCCCTCTTTCATCGAACCCTTTCAAGGAGCTGCCACCGGCGTGGGCGGTATCATGCGTGATGTGTTCACGATGGGCGCGCGACCCATTGCCTCGATGGACTGCCTTTTCTTTGGGTCGCCCGAGTGGGAACGAACACCGTCGATTGTTCGTGGTGTCGTTCACGGAGTGGGCCATTATGGCAATTGCGTAGGCGTTCCCACCGTAGCAGGACAGACGCTGTTCCATCCGTGCTACACGCGTAACCCCTTGGTGAATGCTTTCACTTTGGGCTTGTTGCGCAAAGACGAAGTCTTTCTGGGATCCGCCTCCGGCCTAGGAAATCCTGTGGTGTACGTAGGTTCCAAGACGGGCCGTGACGGAGTGCATGGTGCGACCATGTCCTCTCGGGAGTTCTCTACCGAGGGAGAATTGGATCGGCCGACCGTACAAGTGGGAGATCCTTTCACTGAAAAGCTCTTGCTTGAAGCCACTCTCGAAGCAATGCAAGCGGGTTTAATCATCGGCATCCAGGACATGGGTGCTGCAGGACTCACTTCCTCCTCGTTTGAGATGGCCTACCGAGCGGGAACGGGGCTGCGCGTGGACTTAGATAAAGTACCCACCCGTGAACCCGACCTCTCGGCTTACGAGCTACTTCTCTCGGAATCGCAGGAACGCATGCTTTTGGTCGCACTCCCAGAACATGTGGAGGGCCTCAAGAAGATCTTCGACAAGTGGGATCTTCATAGTGAGGTCATTGGTGAAGTAGTGGAAGGTCGCAGTGTAAAGATGTTCCACAAGGGAAGGCTGGTCGTAGATTTGCCGGTGGAACTCGTTACGGATCCTCCCATGGCCGATCGCGCAGTGGCTGCGCCCGGGGATTTGAAGCAACGTTGGTTTCTGGATCGCAATCGGCTGCTCTCTACGCCGCTTGCGGACAAAATCGCTGCGGTTATCACGGACTTTAATTTCGCGGATCCGGCAAGAGTGGTGGAGCAATACGACTCCATGGTCGGCAACCGGACTGAGAGCGGAACGTTCGACGATGCCGCCGTCTTGCGCTTGCGTGATGTCAAGGAACGTCAGGTTCGGTTGGCGCTCAAAGCAGATTGTAATCCTCGTGTTTGCTGGCTATCGCCGCGCGAAGGCGGACGAAGATCCGTTGCAGAGTGCGCGTTGAACCTGGCGACACAAGGCGCTGAGCCTATCGGAATTACCGATTGCCTCAACTTCGGTAGCCCAGAGAATCCCGAAGTCATGTGGCAATTCGAAGAGGCCGTCGAAGGTATCTCCGAAGCTTGTCGCGCGCTCAAAGTCCCCGTGATCTCTGGCAATGTCAGCTTCTACAATGAGACCGACGGAAATCCGATTTATCCTTCGCCTGTCGTGGGAATGGTGGGTTTGATCGAAGGTCCTGAAAAACTTGCGATGAACTCCTTTTACAGCAGCGATCTCGAAATTGGATTGTTGGGTCCCGTCGAGGCAGGCCTCGGGGGTTCGGTTCTAGCAAGCCGCGTCTTCAAGCGAGAGTGCGGTCAACCCGATGACACCGATCTTTCGATGGTCGATCGCATGGTCAAGCTTTGCCAACGGCTTCGCCAGGCGAAAACCGAGATGGCCTTGCATGACGTATCCGACGGCGGCGTCTTGAGTGCTGGACTTGAAATGGCTTTCCGCTCAAAGGTCCCTGTTGGACTCGAACTGGCATGTCCCCCAGGGGCGGATCTCGATCGCTTTCTCTTTGGAGAAGGCCTTCCACGCATCCTGATCGCTTACGAACCTTCCGAGCGTGTGGGAATAGAGTCCATGGTGACTCAATCTGGAATCCCGTTCCACGTCATTGGAACCACGAATGACTCGGAAGCATTCAAACTGCGCCAGGGCGGCGCATCGGTTTACTTGAGCAAACTTGCGGACCTTAAAAAGCCGTGGGCGGATCGTTGGGCGGGGTTATTTAATTAATGTGTGCAATATTCGGCATCATTGGGGACCCAGAAGCATCTAACCTGACTTACCTCGGACTACATGCACTTCAACACCGGGGTCAAGAAGGGGCTGGGATCGTTTCTACCGATGGGGAGCATTCCTTCGTGCACCGCCGCGCGGGCTTGGTTGCCGATGTGTTCAATAGCGGCATCCTTTCTCAGCTGAAAGGGGTGGCTGCAATTGGTCACACTCGTTACTCCACGGCCGGTGGAAGTAATAATGCCGCAGCCCTCCAGCCCTTTCACATGAAAGGCTCACTCGGTTGGCTATCCATCGCGCACAACGGAAATCTAACCAACGCAGCTAAACTGGCAGCTGACTTAGAAGCCGAAGGCGCTATTTTTCAATCAGAGAGCGATACAGAAGTAATCCTTCACTTGCTTGCGCGAAGTCGTGAGCGCGATCCTGAAAAAGCCTTAGTCAGCGCATTGCGACAGGTCGAGGGTGCTTATTCCCTCCTGGTGATGAATCACGAAAAGCTTATCGCCTTTCGGGATCCGTACGGCTTTCGTCCCCTGGTCATGGGCACACTACGGGGCAGCCCCGTTTTTGCGAGTGAAACTTGCGCCTTCGACTTAATGGGCGCTCAGTATATTCGAGAAGTTCAACCTGGAGAGATGATAGTCGTCCCCCTTTCGAATCCCTCTGCCATGCGCTCTATTAGTCCGTTTGCTCCTGCACCTCGCAAGCGTTGCGTGTTCGAGCATGTTTATTTTGCCCGTCCTGACAGTCTGCTCTACGAGCAACGCGTTTATCAGATGCGCAAGAATCTGGGGATTCAGTTGGCTCAGGAACAACCCGCCAGCGGCGCCAATGTGGTTATTCCGGTTCCTGACTCAGGCGTTCCAGCTGCCATTGGGTTTGCAGAGGCCTCCGGAATTCCGTTTGATATGGGAATTATCAGAAGCCACTACATTGGGCGCACCTTCATCGAACCGCAACAATCTATTCGAGACTTCGGAGTGAAGCTCAAGCTAAGTCCTGTGCGGAGCGTGGTGGAAGGTAAAGATGTGGTGATTGTCGACGATAGCCTGGTGCGCGGAACCACTTCCCGAAAACTCATTCAGCATTTGCGTGATGCGGGCGCACGCAAGGTGCATTTTCGCATCTCGGCTCCACCGACCAAGTATTCCTGTTTCTACGGAATCGATACCCCTACCCGTAACGAGCTATTAGCCTCACGCTACGATATCGAAGCCATCAGCCGACAAATCGGCGCTGATACTTTGGGCTATTTGAGCCTAGAGGGGCTCATGAAAGTAACCGAAAGTGCCTCGGGCCCGGGATTCTGCCATGCCTGTTTCTCAGGCGACTACCCCACGCCCGTTTAGGCCCTTCCGTATACTTCGTACTGCTCCATGTGAAAGTCAGGATCGATTTTCACAATGATGTTCTTGTCGAATCGCTTTTCCAAAAGCTTCACGTGCTCTTGCTCTTCGCGAATCATGCGCGTCACCACATTCGGATGCGCAAACACCATAATGTTCTTGTTGTTCGAAGCACCTTCTTTTTCGATCTCGCGGAAGATCTCAAAGCAAACAGTACGACGACTCTTATGGTAGCCACGCCCATCACAAGCGGCACAAGCCTCCGTCAGGTAGCGAACCAAATCTTCGTGCGTACGCTTGCGAGTCATTTCGACCAAGCCCAGCTCGGAGATCTTTAGAATGTTGGTCTTCGCCCGATCCTCACCTAGAGCTTCAGAAAGCGCCCGATAGACTTTCTCTCGATTCTCCAGATTCTCCATGTCGATCAGATCAATAATAATGATCCCGCCGACATTGCGAATGCGAAGCTGATAGGCAACTTCTTTGACCGCTTCCAGGTTGGTTTTTAGAATCGTCTCTTCAAGACTTTTCGTGCCGACGTACCGACCCGTATTGACGTCGATAGCCGTAAGCGCCTCGCTCTGGTCAATCAGTAGGTATCCGCCGGACTTCAGCCAAACCTTCTTACCCAGGGCGCGAGAAATCTCGGCTTCGATTCCGTAATGCTCGAAAAGCTGAGAAGGCCCTTTAAAGAGTTTCACCCGGCTTTTCAGCTTGGGCATGAACTCGGTCACGAAATCCAGAACGTTTTCGTACTCTTCCGGATTATCGATAATAAAGGAATCAACATCTTCGGTAAAAAAGTCGCGAACCGCTCGCATCCCCAAAGAAAGATCTTCGTGAATCAGAGCAGGTGCCCTTTTGGTCTTCGAATCTTGGTTGATCTGATCCCAGGATCGAATCAGATAATCCGCGTCCGCGCGAATGTCGCGGTAGCTTTTACCGTCGGCAACCGTGCGAATAATAAATCCTACATCCTTTGGCCGAATCTTTTTGGTGAAGATGTCTCTTAGGCGCCTACGTTCCCGCTCGTTGCTAATGCGACGAGAAATACCCAAGTGCTTTACCGTGGGCATTAGCACGAGGTTGCGACCGGGAAGACTGATGTGCGTCGTCAAGCGCGCACCCTTCGTTCCGATGGGCGCCTTGGCGACTTGCACCAAAATCTCTTGGCCCTCTTTCAGTAAATCCTGGATATTGGCGCTGCCACGGGGACGTCGGTTGGAGAATCTTCCTCGCCCTCCGGGTCGGCCTCCACGGCCTTGTGGGCGTCGACCACCGCCGCCGCCACCTGCACTGCTGCTACCTCGCGGAGAGCGCCCCCGAACTTGCCGTCCTCGTTGCGGTTTGGGACCGCCACGGTTGCCACGACCATCGTCGTCATTGTCGGTCTCGTCGCGATCTCGATCCCCTTCGTCCTCGCGGCCCTCCGACCGTCCTTCGTCGCGAGGCCGATCGCTTCTTGGGTTTCGGCTCGGTGCAGGGCCTCGGCCCCTTCCTTGCGCGGGTGGGCGGTTGCGTTCCGGCTCGCGCTCACGTACCGGCTCCCTGTCGGGACCCCGGTCTCCATCGCGATCATAGTCGTCTTCATCATGACGAGGGCCACGATCGTGATCGTGGTCGCGGTCTTCGTCGTAATCCCGATCGCGATCCTCTCGATCGTCATAGTCTCTGTCGTAATCTCGGTCTCTATCCGTATCCTGTTCTTGATCCCTATCGCCCTCGACTTCGCGGCCCCCGCCACGACGAGCGGCCGGGCGCCGATCCGCCTCACCTTCGCCGCCCTCTTTATCTTCCGAATCTCGTTCGGGACCGCGCGCCGTCCTTCCACGCCCCCGAGGCGCAGCAGGTTTCTTTTCTTCGTACCGATAGTTTTCAGGATCGAAAGCGCTATCTTCTTGCTCTTCACCGGGCTCTGTTTCTTCCTCTTCGATAACCTCAAAGTCGGTTCCGAAAGGTTCATCGATGATGTCGTCGACGTACAAAAAGGCGGTGCGTTCGAGTCCCAGCTCAAGGAAAGCGGCCTGCATTCCGGGCAAAACCCGTTTAACCACACCCTTATAAATATTCCCGACGACGTTTCGGTCTTCCTCGCGCTCAATGTGGAGCTGCCGGATTTCGCCGTCTTCTAGAGTCGCCACCCGGGTCTCGTAGTGGCTCGCATTCACCAAAATCGTTCTACTCATGTCACTTCTTTCTTCGACTCATCGATAACATGCCAAGTGCCCTCCTGCTAGGCCCAGCTCGGGGGGGCCAAAAGCTCAGTCCGATGCCCGCAAACGGCTACCAGGAAGCCCTCTCGAACCTCATACCGTATGACCGGGTCTGTCAGGGGCCGTGGCCCCGGTGTTTGAATGGTAACCGACCACAGGTCACCCTCCCGTTCGTTCAATTCGAAATTCTTCAGGCCCCAACGCATCCCAAGGCCCGTCGCTTTGGCAACTGCCTCTTTGGCGCACCACAAAGCAAGCGAGGTTGAAATGGGGGGAGCATTCTCAAGGGGCGCCTGACCCTCGAATCGCCGATACTCCTCATCCGTAGCAATGCGCTCCCGAACTTTCTCCACCACGCGATTCAACGGCTCTACATCTATCCCCACCGGCGATTTACCGACGATAACAGCGACAAAATCCTCAGAGTGAGACCAAGAAGTAAACATATTCATATTTACTTTCCCATCTCCATCCCGAAGTTCCGGATAACCGTGCACAGGGTGCATGACCAATCGCGAGGTCGATCCCATTTGAGACAAAAGCGTGCGCAGAGCAAAACGTGCGGCAAACCACTCCGATCGGCGCGTCGGATGCGCCGTATAAATGCTTTCTGGCACATCGCACCAACCGCCAAGGTCAGACGCTACGCGCGCCGCATCAACATTAAAATGACGCAGAGAGCATCCGGTTAAATTCTTGAAATTGTGCACGCAGTTCCCTGTCAAGAATTCTTGTTGTTGCCGCGCATTGTAATGCCTATTTTCACGAACTCAACCCGCTCAAGCCGCCATGAGCAATCCCAAGCAAAAACAGCAGTTTATCCTCACCTAAATGAGCCAAACGTCCGAAAAGTTTAGTGAAGAACTCCGTTTGATTTTCCCAAGGAAGGGAAAGTTTTTTGCTCGGACGCATTTCATTTTTTATTTTAATTTGGATCACGAGTGCGATCGTGTGCGCTGACGTGCCTGCAATTCCTGCAGGTGATCCGAATTCTTCTGCACGAGTTTCTACAACTCCCACTTCTGCAACTCCTTCGTCTTCGTCCGCAACTCCGCCAACAGATTCGGTTCCATCTAGGAAGAAGTCCTTGCGAGAGAAGCTCACAGAGAAACTGGTTAAGCGCGACGGCACACCTGCAAACGTAGTCGTCATGAATGCGACAGAAACAACCGCAAGCAGGCTGGGCCTGGAAATATCTAAGGCGGTCGAAGTCGCTGTGAAGAGCTACGGCAAAGGCGATGTGCATCGCGAGGAATACGCGCTACCTGCGATGACGATGGAAGAAATCCGATTCGCGATGGCACGATACGCGGCCGACATTCTCATTGTGCCGGTCGTGCGACCGGATGCGGTCGACTTGTTCTTGTTCGACAAACGCACCCCGTACAACCTCTACGCTCATAGCGAAGAAGTTCCGCCTGAGTTTGTAGCAACAGGAGGTTCTGCTGTAGACCCGCAAACGGTAGCGACCACTCTCACCCGCGTACTCATCAAGCGCCTTCTGTTTAGGTACTTGAACAATCAATATTTCGAATTGCCTCGCGAGGAAAGCTTGCCTGTTCTCCAGGCGGAGATTCCCCAATGGATTGCGAGTCCCGAGTCATTGAATCTAGTGAATCGTGAGATCACCAGTCGCTTCTATCTCAGTGCATCGCTGGGTGCTGCGATCAACATGCCACCCAGTCGTCAGCTGTGGAACTCAAACCTGATCGGTCTGCAGGCGGGAGTGCGGCTCTGGGACAAGTTCTTCCTGGAAGGACAGTTCTCGTCCTTCTCTTATAACGCATTCGTGGGAAGCATCCGCTATCAGTTCATCAACCGGGACAGTCCGTTCCGGATCAACGTGGGCCTGGGTGGCGCCTTCGTAACGCGCGATAAAGTGTGGAATCTAGATCAGACGGTCGGAATGGGTCGCTACTCCTACTACATAGTACCGAGTGCCGCGGTTCTGTTCCCGATTGGAGAGGTTTATCTGAAGTTGGAGACACAAGTGTTTGTGTCTCCAGGATTGAATAAGTTCATTTGGACGTTCATGCCGGGAATCCAAGTACACTTTTAGATGAAAATGATCACGCCCACCCCGGACGTGAAGACGACTCGATCCACGCCGTAGAAGTTCAAACGAATTTCGCCTTTAAACCCTACATCGAGAGTGGGAACCAAGACTCCCAAAGTGAGAAATCCCATCTGGTTCATCCCGGTGTAAAGCTGTGCTTCCGGTGGACCCTCTGCAAAATTTATCTGCGAAATTTCGGTTCCTAAGCCGCCACCCAAGAAGCCCCAGAGAGAGAAGTTTTCGGGACGAATGTAGTACCGATACCCGACAAAAACATTGGAGACCGCGGAAAGTTCTGCGCCCACCTCTAACCCGTGCCCCCAGGGAGTGACATATCCAAAGACGAGACCTTGGAGACCACTCGAAAACTTTGAATAAACATCCCCACGTTGCCACACTTGGTTGAATCCCATCATGTGGCTCAAGTAGAATCTTCCCACCGCAAACCGGTTCGTATCGCGGACAAGGGACGTCAGAATCGCTCGATGCACGTACTGTTTGCTGCGAACCGCATCCGACAAATCGATATAGGTGTCTTCGTTCTCGAAATCAGGATCGCCTTCTTTTTTTCCCGAGGCAGCGGCTGGAGTTTCGGTCGTGGAAGGTGGGGGATCCTCAGCGTATCCAGGTATCCCCATGAAGGCGGCAATAAGCACCACAAAGAGCGTTTGAGCCCCTGTCAAAATCGTTCCCCGATTTCCCATGCATTAAGAATATCCGAGAAACCCATGAGATTCCATGTAGTTATGGTGACTGCAAATCTGACACTTGGCGAAATGCAATGGCAGTCCGCAAAGCCCTCTCATCCTGAGGGGTTAGCTAGTCCGCTCGATTCCCCGTAGACGGCAACAGAGTCCTGCTTAGGCACGAAACAGGCCTGGCAACACCTTGCAATACTTTTTATCGGGAGCAACAGCATGATTCGCAAAACGAGCGCCATCTTGGGAGTTCTTCTTGTTTCAGCTTGCGGCGGTCCGGCCCTGCAACAAGGTCAGGGCGGAAGGCTTTCTGTCGTGCGAGCGGCCGACGGAAACCTCTACTCCACCAAATGCCTAAAAGACGGCGATTTCTATGATGTCGAAGAATGCGAAGTCATTGCGGGTGAACCCACTCGGAATCAACGCGGACTGTTCGGCTCAAAATCTAAGCGCTTCGGAAAATCTTTCGTCATTTGGGACCTCATGGGCTTTGACTCTGACAAAGTTTGCGATGTCTTCGGCCGAATTGGATCCAAATCCAAATGCTTGACCTTCTTTGGCTTAGATCAACAGCCCCAGACTCCGGTTTACGAATACCCGAAGCAGAACACCTGTGAGGTGCATTGGTTTGGATTCGAATACCACCAGAACTTTATTCAGTACGGCTGCGGTAACACTTGGACTTGGACCCCTACGGTGCCTGCACCTTGGTATCCCTACCCGATCCCTCAAATGTACCCACAATATCCGCAGTACCCGCAATACCCTCAATACCCGGTTAACTCGGGCAAGGATCTCTTGCGACTCAAAATTCAGAGTCTTTCCTCGGATGTAGTGACGGGTTACCGCCTACTTTCGACTTCCAGTGCAGTCATTATGATTTATCCGACACCTCCGGCGACCTATCAGATCATGAAACAAGTTTGCACGAATGGTGTGTGCGCAGCGGAAACCGCCTTCAAGACGATTTCGGCGACCGAATTTCAGACGCTGCAGCTACAGGCGAGCCAGATTTCCAACGCTTACTTGTATGATGCCTCGCAACCGATTCAGTGCCTAGCAGCACCGACCGAGCGGCGCAGTTACTACGCCTTCAATACGGACGTTACATTGGGAATTGAAGAAGCAAGCTGTGGTCGAGTTTGGAAGAATACAAACTCGTATGCCAATCAGCTGGTGGAAAAGATGCGGGCGCTACTAAACTGACTTTACTGGGCTCTCTTGAAAACGCGTGCACGGGTGTCCGCGTTCTCAAGCCAGCCCTGCGCACGGGTTGGCTTTACATCCGCTCAATTTCGGCCATGAGAAATTCGAGCATCTGGGCTTCGGGTACTTTTCCAATGGGTTTGCCTTTTTTATAGACAAGGCCTTCGCCCTTACCGCCTGCAATGCCGATATCGGCTTCCATCGATTCGCCCGGCCCGTTTACGACACAGCCCATGACAGCGATTTTAATATTCTTCTTCAGACCTAACGCGCGACGCTCCACTTCCTCAGCAAGGGCATACACATCGATATCGGCCCGACCGCAGCTGGGGCAGGAAATGATCTCGGGGGCGTCGTTCTTCAAGCCCAGGGACTTCAAGATGTAGACCCCCGTTTTGACTTCTTCCACCGGGTCGGTGCTTAGAGAAACACGAATGGTGTCGCCGATACCCGCGAGCAACAAACTTCCGATACCCACCGAAGACTTCACCGCCCCGTAGTTCTTGGTGCCGGCTTCCGTGACACCCAAATGCAAAGGCGCCTCGGTCGCTGCTGAAAGCAGGGTGTAGGCTTTATAATTCGAAAGTACGTCCGACGATTTGATGGACACTTTGAAATTGAAAAAGCCCTGTGCTTCAAATAGCGCGATGCTCGCCAACGCACTTTCAACCAGGGCCTCGGGGGTGGGATGGCCGTACTTCTTCAACAGCGGCTTCTCTAAGGACCCCGCATTGACACCGATACGAATCGCTTTACCCGCGTCGCGCGCGGCTTTAACCACTTCGAGTGTTTTCCATTCGGGGCCAATGTTGCCCGGATTAATCCGCACACAAACCACATCGTACTTCAATGCTTCCAAAGCCATTTTATAGTCGAAGTGGATGTCAGCAATGACGGGAATCTTTACTCGCTTCAAAATCGAGGGAAGTGCATTGGCAGCCCCTAGGTTGTTTACCGTGATGCGCACAATCTCGCAGCCTGCTGCTTCAAGGGCCTCTACCTGTTTAACGACAGCATCCGCATTCTCGGTCTTCGGCGTCGTCATCGACTGCACCCGAACCGGATTATTTCCACCGAGCTTAATCGGACCGAGTGAGATCTCTCTCGTGCGGCGTCGAACGATCCCGTTTGTATTAGAGGCCTGTGGGTTCAATTCCATAGCTTTTCATTTTCTTATGTAAGTGGCTTCGCTCCACACCGATCTTCTGCGCGGTTTTGGAAATGTTGCCACCGTTCTCGTTCAAAACACGAACAATAAAATCTTTCTCGAACGAAGCGCGCGCTCGGCGAAGCGTTTCGTCCCCGGCATCGAGCTCCGAGAGTAACCCCGGCCCTTCGAATTCGATACTCTCTATTGCGTCCGTGGGAGAGAGAATGCAGGCTCGCTCTACCCAGTTCTTCAACTCCCGAACATTGCCTGGCCAGGGATAGCTTTTCAACACTCGCATCGTCGCAGGGGTCACGTGCCTGGGGCGACTTCCTGAGTAACGATGGATGAAGTGCTCGACCAAAGCAGGGATGTCCTCACTGCGCTCACGCAAGGGGGGAACCCGAATCGGAATCACGTTGAGACGGTAGAAAAGGTCTTCTCGAAACTCCCCTTTCTCGATGCTCTTCATCAGGTCTTTGTTGGTGGCCGCAATCACGCGCACATCGAGCTCGATGCTCGTTGCCCCTCCCACGCGTTGGATGACGCACTCCTGAAGCACCCGCAAGACCTTGGATTGCATCTTAAGGCCCATGTCGCCGACTTCATCTAGGAAGAGGGTTCCGCCATCGGCTTGTTCAAACTTTCCAATCTTGCGCTCAAACGCTCCCGTGAAGCTACCCTTCTCGTGACCAAACAACTCGCTCTCAATGAGTTCATCGGGAATGGCTGCGCAGTTGACGGCAACGAAACGATTTGCAGCACGGGGGCTCTTGCGATGCAGCGCTCGGGCGACGAGTTCCTTCCCCGTTCCGTTCTCCCCCTGAATCAGCGCCCAACCGTTTGAGGGGGCGGTCACCGAGATGAGGTCTCTCAAACGCTTGATCTTGGAACCGGTGCCTAACAGTGGCTCTTCATCGTGGAGCGCTTCGCGTAAGCTACGATTTTCGTCGCGAAGCTTTCTGAAAGCGAAAACATGCTCGAGCAGCACTAAGACTTTGTCGAAGTGCAAAGGCTTCTCTAAAAAATCGAAAGCTCCGAGCTTGATAGCCTTCACGGCGGTTTCAACCGTGCCGTGCCCAGACATCATGACGACTTCTATATCGGGATCGAGTTTTCGAATTTTTTCTAGAACCGTGATCCCGTCGTCGCCTTCCATCCAGATGTCTAGCAATACGACATCGGGGCGAAACGAGCGAATGAGGTCGAGGCCCTCCGCTCCGTTGCGGGCCGTTTCAACGACAATCTTTTCGTCCTCCAAAACACCGCGCAAAGTGAGGCGGATGTTTTGCTCGTCATCGATAATAAGGCATTTTCTTAGGACCATAATTATGCGGTTTCCTCCGGCGAAGACCCTTCCGCTCGGACAGGCAGCGCCTTATCGGTTACCGCAAGGTGTTCAGGGAACTCAATCGAAAAACGGGTGCCCCGAGGCACATTCCCCGCGACCCGCACAAGCCCCCCGTGATCCGTTACAATTCTCTGCACAATAGCAAGCCCAAGACCCGTACCCTCCACTTTGGTGGAAAAATAGGGCTCAAAAAGCTGCCCGTAGGCGGTTTCCTGAATACCGCAGCCTTCATCCGCCACGGAGAGTCGAATGATTCCCCGTTCAGGCTCCAAAACCGTGGTGACTTCAATCCGCCCCTGCCCATCCATCGCGGCTACCGCATTATCAAAAAGATTGATCAGTGCCCGTTTAAGCTGCGAGCGATCCAGCTTGAGGCAAGGCAGGTTGTCGGCAAGACGGAGGTCAAAAATAATCGACTCGTGCGCTGCTCGAAAAAGGTTCACCGCTTCTAGCGCAATGGCGTTGAGATCGGCGGGAGTGAGTTGAACCTCGGGCAGCCTGGCGAAGGAGGAAAATTCGCTTACCAATGCCTTGATGGCAGCCACTTCGTTCAAAATGATTTCTGTGCTTTGACCGAAAGTGCCATCATCGTTGATCTTGTCTAGATAGCGGCGCCGCAATCGTTGAACGGCCAGTTGAATAGGCGTCAGGGGATTCTTAATTTCATGGGCGATACGCTTAGCGACTTCTCGCCAGGCCGTCATTCGCTCCATCTTTTGAATTTCCGTGACATCATCAATGACGGCAACGAGGCCAATTTGCTTTTTATCTCCATCGCGCAGCGCACTGGCGGTCACCAGCAGCGCCACCCACTCTCCGTCTGCGCGCCGAACTTTTAGCTCATGCCTTACAGGCGTGTGCCGCGTAGCGAGGGTAGAAATAATTTCCGCAAACTCTTCTCGATGCTCTTCGGGAATGATGACCCAGTACGGCCGCCCTTGAATCTGCTCAGATTTCACCTTGAGCAATTCCATGGCAGCCGGATTCACCATATTGATACGTCCCCGCTGATCCAAGGAGATCACTCCAGAATGAACGCTTTCCAAAAGCACTTCGATGTACCGACGGCGATGGTTGAGCTCCTCATCCGTCTTTTTTAGATCGCGGGTCATGCGATTGAAGGACTCTATAAGCTTGAACATCTCGTCGCTTCCCGAAGTGGGAATCACGTAGTCCAGGTTCCCGTGCGCCACCTGCTCGGTCGCTCGAGAGAGTGCCTCCAGGGGGCCCGTCAGCCGTTTGGCCACGTAGAAACCCGTCCAAGTAGCCGCGAAAAGAATGAGCAACGTCACCATCGTGAGAATCGCAAAATACGTCGACTTGATAGGATAGTTGAGCGGGTTCCCTGACCGATAATCATCGTAGGTCAGCGTGATCTCCGAAAGCTGCTCCGCCAAGGCAATGGGAATAAAGAAGTCGGCGAAAAGGGCTCCCTTGCCGATGCCCATAAAGTACCCACACCGCACCAACTCGCCGGTACCCACGTTTTGAATCTTGCACTCGTTGCGCCCCCCAAAAACGGCTTGGAGGGTTTCCATTGAAGCGGGCGGAATAGATTCGCTTCGCTCCGGATGCACGGAACTCACTCGAGGATTAAAGGGCGTGCTGTAATATTCCAACCCGTCTAACCCGTACTCCAGGCGATAGGCCTGGAGCTGCGCCGCTAAATCTTTTTCGGGTTCTACCCGCAGAGCGATCTTGCGAGCAAAGTCACTCGCGCTGGATTGCGTGTTTTGATAGTAGTTGCGAACAACATCGATACTTTTTTGAAGCGTCCCACCCACTCGCACACTGAACCATTGATCAAAGCTGCTTTTGATGTAGAGCGCCGAAATAGCAAAAAGCAGGATGGTCGGAATAATCGCAAAGAGAATAAAACAAAAAACCAAACGCGTCTTGAGGCGCGAACCCAGTTTACCCCGCCTCTCATCGAGAATCAGCTTCACGGCATTTCTGAAAACCAGAAACACCATCAGCATGATCAGCACGATGTTTAAATTCATCAGCCCGAAGAAAAAAATGCTGTTCACAAACGGGAGCTGGGCGGAAAGGCGCAGCAAATGCACTTCGACCGCAGTAAAGAGGGTCAGAATCAAAAACAGCGCGACCACCGTGATGCGCTCTCTGCGCCGGCGCCTCGCCTCGGTTGTGTCGACGGCAATCTCCATAGGGGCGCGCCATTGTTTCACACGCAATGCCTGGAAAAAAGGGGCTTTTTCCGTTAGCCTGAGATGACCATGGCACTCGAAAAGCTCATATACGCGGACCATAACGCGACAACCCCGGTCGGTCCGGCGGCTAAAGCCGCCATGATTGACGCACTCGACGCATGGGGTAACCCCTCGTCATCGCACGGGATTGGTCGACGGGCGAACGGTCTTTTGGAACAGGCTCGCAAGCAAGTGGCCGGCGCCTGTGGAGTCCCAGGAAAAGAAGTGGTGTTTACTTCCGGGGGCAGCGAATCCAATGCCCAAGCTATTTTGGGCATGCACTTTCTCATTGAAGAGCTTCGAGTCGTTACCGCAGACACCGAACACTCCTCGGTGCGTGACAGCATTGCCTTCTTGGTTAAGCGTGGCGCCAAGGTCGAAAAGGTCCGAATTCTCCCTTCAGGCGACCTGGACATGGAGCATTTTGAAGCGCTTTTGGCGGAAAAAAAGCCCCAACTCGTCAGCCTAATGGCCGCGAATAACGAGACGGGGGTAACGAACCCAACCTTACGAATCCGCCAGCTGTGCACGCAGTATGGCAGCGTCTACCACTGCGATGCGGTCCAAGCGTTTGGCAAAGTGCCGGCCGACCAGTGGAACACCGCCGATCTGATTTCGGTGAGTTCGCACAAGATTTATGGCCCCAAGGGGGTCGGTGCCCTCATCGTGCGCAACGGCATTGCGCTTGTGCCACTCCCATTCGGGGGAACGCAGGAAGTAAAGCGCCGCGGCGGCACGCAAAACATGGTCGGCATCATTGGTTTCGGTGCTGCCGCCAGTGAGATTGCCGATGGCCTCGCCGGTGAGCGCATGTCCGCTTTGCGAAACCGATTTGAGACCAAACTCGCCGAACAACTACCCGGGGTGACGGTAAACGGTGCCCAGGCGGTGCGAGTGTGCAACACGTCAAATGTCCGTTTTCCCGGAATTATTTCTGAAGTCCTGCTCAGCATCCTCGACTTGGAGGGCGTCTGCGTTTCCGCCGGAAGCGCCTGCTCTTCGGGGTCGATTCTTCCTAGCCCTGTTCTTCTTGCGATGGGTCTGACACGTGACGAAGCGCGTGAATGCGTGCGCTTTAGCTGGGGTCGAGATACGACGGAGAGCGATATCGACTCCGCCGCTCATCTAGTGATACAGCACGTAGAGCGGATCCGTTCCCGCAAGAGGTAGTTTTTTAGATGTACCCGCAGCAAAGCCCACCCAAGAATTCTCGTATCGTCGTCGCCATGAGCGGCGGTGTGGATAGCTCCGTCGCGGCCGGCTGGCTCAAACAGCAGGGCTACGATGTCATCGGCATCTCGCTCCAGCTGCACGATCAGGCTGAGAAAGCCGATAACAAGTTTGGAACCTGCTGCTCACTCTCCGATATCCAAGATGCCCGGCAGGTGGCGGAGAAAATGGGCATCCCCTTCTATGTAGCAAACATGGAAACCCAGTTTGAAGAATCGGTGATCGATGATTTCGTTACCGAGTACCTGAACGGCCGCACGCCCAACCCCTGCGTGAAGTGCAATGAGAAGGTAAAGTTTTCAAAACTGATGGATTGGGCCATGGACCTGGGCGCGGACTATCTTGCCACCGGTCACTACGCCCGCATCCAGTTTGATCCCGAGGCAGACCGCCACGAACTAGCCAAAGGACTCGACCCCGCTAAAGACCAGTCCTACTTCCTTTTTACGATGCGCAACGAAGACCTGTCGCGCACGCTTTTCCCTGTCGGTGGCTTGGAAAAGAATCAGGTGCGAGAGATGGCCGAAAAGCTAGGGCTTCTCAATGTCGCCAAGAAGCCAGACAGCCAGGAAATCTGTTTTGTTCAGGGCCGAAGTTATCGCGACTTTATTGAAGAACGCGTACCGGCTCCCTTGCTTAAGCCGGGTCGCATGATCGATCCACAGGGTAAGGAGCTGGGAACGCACACGGGGCTTCACCAGTTTACCGTCGGGCAGCGCAAAGGCCTCGGCATCTCTTCGCCCGATCCTCTGTACGTGTTGGAACTCAGACCTTCGTCAGGAGACGTCGTCGTCGGGCCAGAAAGTTATCTCTTTAGAAAGAGCGCCGTTGTTTCGAATGTGCACTGGATTTTGCCACCCGAGCTCAATCGCAATCGCGCTTTTGATGCAAAGATTCGTTACCGCTCTAAGGAAAGTCCGGTCGACGTCTTGCCGCTTATCGACAACCGCGTTCAAGTAAACTTCCTGGAACCGCAGCGAGCGATTACTCCCGGACAGGCGATGGTTTTTTATCGTGGTGACACGGTAGTGGGTGGCGGTTGGATTGAATCGCTTTCGTTAGGCGCATGAGAATTGCTTTTAAAACTTACGGCTGCAAGGCCAATAGCCTAGATACCGATGCGCTGCTTGCAGCCGCCATTTCCCGTGGCCATCAAGTGGTCCCTGAGTTTGACCCCGCTGACGCCTACGTCATCAATAGTTGTACCGTTACCCATCAAGCCGATCGCGACGCGCGGCTTTCAGCCGTGCGTTTCAAACGCCGCAACCCGACGGGGGTCGTCAGTGTGGTGGGCTGCTATGGGCAAGTGGGGAAGGAAGAACTCCTGGAAGTCGGAGAGATTGATGTCGTGGTGGGTACCGCAAACAAGGACCGAGTTTTCGACCACCTAGAAGAAGCGGTGATGGGTCGCCTTACTTCACGAGATAAGGTTGAGAGCAGCGCGGGTTATTTGCCGCTCAGTTACCCTGGCAGTCGCAACGCCCGCGCGTCTATCAAGATTCAAGACGGCTGCAACTTCAAATGTAGTTTTTGCATCATTCCCGAAGCCCGCGGCCGAAGTCGGAGTCTCGACTTGGATACCGTCGTCAAACAAATAGAAACGGCACAGGCGCAGGGGTTTGAAGAAGTCGTACTAACGGGCATTCACTTGGCGCACTACGGCTGGGACAAAGGCACCGACCTCATGGCGCTGCTACAAACCCTTTTCGCGCGCCCCGGGGGGCCTCGCATTCGATTGAGCACGCTCGATCCGTTTGAGATTCCGGATGCTCTGATTGCACTTTTAAAAACAGAAAAACGTCTTTGCCCGCACTTCCACATTGCACTGCAAAGCGGGGACGACGCCGTGCTCAAAGGGATGCGTCGTATTTACAAGTCGCAGGAGTTTGTCGACGTAACCAACAAAGTTCGCGCGATTGCCCCCCATACTTTCGTTGGGGTGGATGTCATCGTCGGGTTTCCAGGGGAAACTGAGGAAGCCTTTGAAGCTACCGTGAAGTGCCTTGAGAAGTCTTACTGGACCAAGCTTCACGTTTTTCCTTTTAGCGTCCGCCGAGGCACACGCGCAGAAACGCTGGAGGGCAAAGTGCCTGCTGCCACTATCGCTGAGCGGTCGCGCATCCTGCGGGCGATGAGCGACGAACGCCTGGCCGCTTTTCTCCATTCTCAAATCGGCACACTGCATGAAGTGATTCTAGAAAAACCTTCAGAAAAGTTTCCCGGACAATGGCAAGGGCATACGGCCAACTACTGCGCCACACTTTCCGAACCGGGCGGCCGCAGCACCCAACAAACCGTGCTCTCCAAAGTCACCGCAGTGCGCGGCGAACGCTTGGTCACCTCACCGCTTTAGTTTTGACTTACAAAAATCTTCCCACCTATTCCTAATTAGTGTATATACAGTTATGTGTTTTCTTGGGATACTCAGAAAGCGATCATCAACTATGAGAAACATGGGATCTCATTTGAGGAAGCTACGACGATCTTCGCTGATCCGGATGCTCTAGACTGGGAGGATTTGTCGCATTCACAGTCTGAAGTTCGATATAAGCGCCTTGGAAAATCGATCGAGGGAAGGTTTTTATTGGTCGTTTACACGACGAGGAGAACAAAAGATGGCAAAGAAACGATCCGCCTTATCAGTGCGCGCCAAGCGAGTCGCAAAGAGCGTAAAACCTATGCCGGATGACCAAATTGATTTTTCCGATATTCCTGAGTCTACGGATGAAGAGTTGAGTCGTGCGAAGCGTGTGGGACGTCCTCTGACAGGCAAAGCCAAACAACTTATAGCTATTCGTATCGACCCTAAGCTCTTAGCAGCCCTGCGCAGGATCGCGTCTGAACAAGACAAGCCCTATCAAACGCTTATCCATGAACTTTTGGAGAAAGCCGCCAAGAAGGCTGCCTAGCGCAAACGCTTGGTCACTTCACCGCTTTAAGATACCAAAGGCTATACCTTTTTTTTCTTCTTTAGAGCTTGAAAGAACTCAAGGTCCATTTTGTCTTTCGGACGTGCGCCTTGTTTGAGTTTGATCATGAGTTCGATGTCCGCAAACGGAATCTCCACTCCATTGATCTTTATTCTAAGGATGTTTTTCGAAGCTTCGGCGTATTCAATACCTGTAGCCACTTTCATCAGGTCCACCACAATTTCATCGGCAACCCGAATGACTTGATACTTCTCGATATCGCCTGGCTCAATTTCTTTGGCTGCCTGGTCTTCCAGTTGACAGAGGGCATCGATAACTTTGCGTTCATTCTCGCGGGACGACTCCAAAAGCAAATCGATGTCTTCGGTTGCTCGAACGAACCCATGCTGTAAAACCGCCATTCCACCGATAACAATATACTTTGCTCCCCGTGCGTTCAGATCAGAACAAAGTCGGGTGAGATCTTCTAGCGTCGGGATGCGGGCTTGGGACGGGTAATCTTCTTCAGAGTCCATTCCTGCGCTTCCTCATGGCTTTTAAAACGGTAGATTCCCCGAGGAATGCCAGCCTTGCCCTTAGTCAACTTCATCGCCAGGCGTTGTAGTTCGTCAAAGGCTGGCCATCCCGTTGCTGGAGTTCTTTTTCCTACCGTTTTCATTTCAAGATTCTAGCTTATCGGATCGCGTTCGCCTAGCCAGGGCTCAACGACCGCTTGCGTCGTGACTCCGCTTCATCCTCGAACCATCTTCGAAGGAGACGGGGGGCTTCATGGGTACTAAGGCGATCGTTCTTCTAGCAGCAGTTTCAGTCAGTGTCTTAAGTTTCGCAAAGGCAGGCGATTACGCTTCCATCGGCTGCCACACCGGGAAGACCGGAAGTGACGTGAGAGCGGTGGAAGGCATCCTCACCGACGACGTTACCCGTATCGACGCCTCGGGAGGAGTCTACTACGAAGTAAAGTTCACCCCTATCGAACTGGTAAGGGCCACCGTCTCCGACTCGGCCTGCACCTTCGCTTACGAGTCCGGGGGGAGTTGGGGCACTGCTCCTTGGAACGCCTGGGAAGTCGTCAAACGTGAAGGCGTGTACCAAATCCTTTGCAAGCCCGGAAGCTACGTCCACAGCTTTTCAGACAAAGGCGACTACCTTAAATCCCTGCGTCGTCGGTACGTGAAGACGATCACCTACGACAAATTCGTCCGACGCGACGGGTACTTTTCGGTCAGCGCTGACTCCTGCATCATCGACAAACTCTGACGAAAAGCGGCTACTCCCACGCAAGCTTGGGAGCGGAAACCCCTTCCTGAAGAGTCCAAACAGAAGGAAAAGCAAAGCCAGTGAAACTAGCCTGTTGCAAAAGCTGAGTCGCATTTAAGCCGCTTCCCAAAGCATTGGTGCACCCCACACAGCTGGAAGCGGATGCAAAGTAGTTGTTGGATTGGCTGCCGCCAACGACAACCCCGATCAAAGGACCAATATCCGTTGTGGTTCCCGTAACGGCCATCGTCGTATAACTCGTCTCGATTCTAGAACTAGAGAAGGCCAACCTGCCTCCAATCCCACCCACGTTGCTGGTGCCCGACACGGAGCCGCTCGACCGGCAGTTTCGAACAGGGCTCCGCAACCAACCTGCAATCCCTCCGACGTACGGCCCAGTACCCATTACGGTTGCGTTCACATTAATTTCTGCGATCTCGCTGAAAGCTTCGTGGTAACCCACCGCACCGCCAACTTGAGTCGTTCCTTGAACCGTTCCCTGAACGGAGCCCCGCTTCAGCGCGGTTGCTCCATTTCCAGTAATGCCCCCTACTCCACTTCCGCCGTTAACCGTCCCCGAAAAATGGACATCTGTTGCAGAAGCGTTACAGCCGGT
>JBGTAN010000036.1:0-35659 GCA_041749855.1 Bdellovibrionota bacterium | reverse complement strand
GACTTACTAAGCCGCTTATTCAAACGCCGATCGCCAAAATCCCCACCCGATAACCCTGCTTCCGCAGAAAATACATCCATCTCTAGCTTTGATCATAGCCACCAGCTTGTGACAACAAAGATGTGCGGGATCTTATGTTCCCGCAACAGCTTGAACTGGTCTTAGGACCAGTTGTTTCCTCAGGAAACGAAAAACCCCAGAATCGATTTCTCAATTCTGGGGTCTTCTAATTGGTAGCGGGGGTAGGATTTGAACCTACGACCTTCGGGTTATGCATACTACTTCGGCTTTCGCCGCCCAGTTAAACTGGTTTGTAGTCTGGACTTTCTCTTTATCCTCGGCCGAACCGTTAGGATACCTGCCATAAAGTCTCTACACCTTCTTCAAAAGATTTCTCTTCTGAAGCTTGGCTCGGGATTGGCCCGCAAGCGCGTTCCCCGAGTTTGACAGGAGTTCGCATATCAGTTTCCCGATATGCAGCCCCATGAAGAACCAACTTCATCACGCTAAGTCCTGCGGAGGACTTATGCGCTCCATTGATTCCGCGAGTATTGAGCCCGACGAGCTACCAGGCTGCTCCACCCCGCGACATTTACCAACTGGCGGGCAAGGTAAGCTTTTGGCTGAGCCATGTCAATGCAGCCTATTGCCTCCTGGCCACAACGTTCGAATAGGCTGTTAAAGTGCCTAAGGATTGGGGTTACAATAGTTGCGTGCGCTATCTATGCCTTGCAGCTATTCTAGGTACTTTCCTTACCCATTCAGAACAGTCTATGGCGGCTCCTAAAAAGGCGTGTTTGGATCTCCTGCTTCCCACCCAGTTTGCTGTGGGCTTACGTGAAGTCGACGACAAAGAAGAAAAGCTGGGCAAGCTGCCCGATACCGACGCTAAGGCCTTGGATAAGTACCTCAGAGACCGCGAGTTCCCGGCGGTACTGGGGCCGGGTGGAAGCATCTATATCGTCGATAGGCACCACTTGGGCAAAGCGCTGATGCGTCGAGGCGTTAAAGAAGTTTATCTCGATGTGATTGAAGACTGGTCGGGCTTAGAGTCGGGCGCCTTCTGGATGCGCATGCATTCCGACAACCACGTGTTCCTGTTCGATGAAATGGGTGAAGAGCGACTCGCCTCAGAGTTGCCAACGAGTTTGAAGTTTCTAGGCAATGATCTCTATCGCAGTCTTGCGTATTTTGTACGCGAAGCCGGTGGCTTTAAGAAAACCAAAGTGCCCTACGCCGAGTGGCACTGGGCGCAGTTCTTTCGCACGCGTATGCGTTTGGTCGATACCGACGAAGACTTCAAAAAAAGCATCAAAGAAGGGTTGGAGCTTGCCGCTTCCCCCGAAGCCGCTCACCTGCCGGGCTATATCAAGCCCTAGCACGTCGCCCCTCCATCACACGCTTCGACGCAATTCGGCTTTACATCGCTTCTGTTTGGGTCGAGATCCGTCTCAGGAGAAAATCAAATGGATGTCAAAGGTTACGCCGCAAAGAGTGCTAGCTCCCTACTAGAGCCGTTCGATTTTAAACGCCGAGAAGTCGGACCCGATGACGTTCAAATTGAAATTCTCTGGTCGGGCGTTTGCCATAGCGACATTCACTCCGCCCGCAACGAGTGGGGTGGGGCGGTTTACCCGCTGGTCCCCGGACACGAGATTGTCGGGCGAGTCACGCGCGTCGGCAAAAACGTCAAGGCGTTCAAAGAGGGGCATTTTGCGGGAGTGGGTTGCTTCGTGGATTCTTGCCGTACCTGCTTGAGTTGCGAGCAGGGCGAAGAGAACTATTGTGACCGAGGTTTTACCGCCACTTACAACTCCGTCGATAAGGATGGGAAGACTACCTACGGCGGGTACTCCACGGCCATCGTAGTGGATCAGAAGTACACGCTGCATGTTCCCCAGAACCTGGATCTGAAAGCAGTAGCACCGCTGCTGTGCGCGGGCATCACGACCTACTCTCCCTTGCGTCACTGGAAAGTGGGTAAGGGGCATCGCCTAGGAGTCGTCGGACTCGGTGGCTTGGGCCATATGGCAGTGAAGTTTGGCGCGGCCTTCGGGGCGCAAGTGACGGTGCTTTCAACCTCGCGCTCGAAAGAAGCGGATGCACGCCGTTTGGGAGCAACCGATTTCATTGTGACCAAAGAGCAAAAGGAGCTGACGGAAGCCGCCGGCAGTTTTGATTTTTTGCTCAATACGGTTTCAGCTCCGCATGATCTGAACGGCCTGATGAATCTGTTAAAGCGCGACGGAACGATGATCATCGTCGGTGTTCCGCCGGACAGCACACAGATTCACGCTTTCAACTTCATCATGAAACGACGCAGTTTAGGTGGGTCACTCATTGGTGGTATCCGCGAGACGCAAGAGATGCTGAACTATTGCGGGGAGAACGACATCGTTTCCGATGTCGAGACCATCGCGATGAAAGACATCAACACGGCTTACGAGCGAATGCTCAGAGCGGATGTTCGGTACCGATTTGTCATCGATGCGGCGACCATTTGAAACTGGGGATTTTCGGCTTATTAAGTAGCTGAAACTTCTAGCTATTTCCCCGTGTAAGAGCGACATAATTCGTTCACTTTTGCTCAATATACTAGGTACTTGCACTCACTTCTTAAATTACGGTGGCTGGCAGGCCTAGTTTTGCTTTGCGGATGCGCCAATCCGTTTGGAGCAGGTTTCATCGACCCGTCCTTTCTCCACCCTTACACCTCTTTGTCGATTGAGGTTCCCGAGTTCGGCGCTGTAGAGCGCTACCAAACTTCCGAACGCGTACTCGTGCTGTCCAATACCGGTGGGGTTCCCGCTAAAGCCCTTCAAGCGCAGCTTTCGTCTCCTTTTGCCTTTAAAGGGGGAAGCTTTCCTGGAACCGGCGGCACTTGCCCCGCGACGCTGAAAGGGTTGTCGAGTTGCCTCGTCGTCATTGAACTCGCCGCGCCCAATCTGGGGAACTACGAGGGAAGTCTCACACTGAGTTTCCTAAGTGGGCAGGTCCGGAATTCAGTCAAAGCTACTTTCACGGAAAAAGTGGATGACGGTAAGTTCAATCGCGTTCGCGGGTTCGATCAAACCGTGCGAACGATGCTAAAGAGCTCTACAGGCGCACTCTACGTAGCTGGAGCTTTCTCTCGTTACCATTCACAGTTCGCTCCGGGGATAGCGAAATTCCTGTCAGGGTTACCGACTACCCTAGACGCCACTTTCGATCCTGGTATGGGCATAAGCACTCCCTTCTCGGGACTCCTCATGATTTTTTCGATGGCCGAAGACAGCTCGGGGCGCTTGTATCTCGGCGGGAATTTTACGCGATATGACGGCATAGTGAGATACGGCATTGCCCGCATTCACCCAGACGGGGCCTTAGATACGACGTTTGTTCCTCCGGCTTTCAACAAGCAAGTCAATTTCGTTTCCGTAGGATCTGATGGAAAAGTGTATGTAGGGGGTGAGTTCACACAGGGCATTGCCCGACTCAACTCCGATGGGAGCCAAGACACTTGGCCGAACGGTACGGGTTTTGGGGCTTCGCCCCGTGTGAATACGCTGGTTGAAGTGGTGGGTTCCGCCCCTTGCGAAACTGCCGCAACCCCTTGCTTCTACGTGGCGGGGAATTTTTCAGACTACACGACAGATGCAGCAGGGGTGACCAATCGTGAGTCCCTTATTCGGCTAAAATACGATGGGGAAGTCGATACTACTTTCGATGCAAGTCTCTCGGGAGGAACCTTTGGTTTTGTAGAGGCGGTTGCTCCTTTGTCCGATGGCCGTGTGTACGTGGGGGGCCAATTTACTTCTCCCGAAAAAGGGATTGTCCGAGTGCATTGGAATGGAGCCATCGATCCCACTTTCAAAGTAAGCGATGTCGATGGCGATGGGTTCGGCGACTTTGTGGGCCTGACGAATGGCGCAGTCTACCGCATTCTGCCCGACGCCTCTGGGCTATACGCCGTCGGAAATTTTCAAGAGTATCGGCGCACCGCTTCGCTCGGTGTCGTTCGAATCAAGTTCGATGGTTCGTTCGACGAAAGCTTCAGCGTGGGCAGCGGAGCAAATGCCGACTTAATTAGCGACCAAGAGGTAAACACGGCTGTGGTAATCGACGAAAGCCTATGTATTGGTGGGCGCTTCAACAATTTCAATGATGAGGGTGCCAAACGAATGGCTTGCCTGAAATCCGATGGTTCCTTCAATCGGCAAGTAGAGAATGGATCAGGAGTGGGCGGCATAACAGGGAGCCTTCGGGTGAACGCGCTAGTTGTCGATCCAAGCCGAAAGGATAGACTGCACATTGGTGGCAATTTCTTCAGTCTAGGTGGCGCAATCGCTGCTGACCATTTTTCTCAAGTCCTGTTTAATGGGATGCCGGTTTCCCCCACGCCACCGGGTTTAAATGGGGAGGTAACGGCTATCGCTCCCGCATTGGATGGGAGCGATATTTTCGTAGGGGGAAGCTTTACTTTCCAGGGAACTGAAAGTGCGCCACGCCTTGCCAGACTCAATCGCGACGCGGAGCTGATTCCCTTTGCCATAGGAACTGGCTTCAACGGGTCAGTTCTGGCGATAGCACCGTCTGCATCCGGAGGGGTCTACGCTGGCGGAAATTTCAGCAGCTACGATGGAAGTTTAGCGGGGCGAATTGCCCGACTTGATTCTGCGGGTTTCTTGGACACTACATTTGCAACAGGAACGGGCTTCGGCTCGATTGTAAACGCGATTGTGGAAACGCCTGATACTTCTATTTATGTGGGTGCTAATTTTTCCGCATACAAGGGTGCCAGTTCCCATGTCATTCGCCGGATCGACGCTAACGGTAACCAAGATAACACTTTTGCGCCAAACACGATGAACGGCTCCGTTTCCGCTATAGCGCTCGACGATGGTGGCGAAATTGTCATCGGAGGAACTTTTACCACTCTTGGTGCGGAAACCGTCAATCGTATCGTACGGCTCAACTCAGATGGATCGCGTGATACGGAGTTCAGTATCGAAGGCGGAACGAACGGATTTAGTTCAACGGTAAAAGCCTTGGCATTTGCTCAAGACGGTACAGGGGATATTTACGTCGGAGGAGATTTTACGAGTTTTAACGGTACAATGGTCAATCGCATTGTGCGACTTACTAGTAGTGGGGCTGTGAATCCCGACTTCGCGGTAGCGGGAGTGAGCGGCGGATTCAGTGGTGGATCAGTAAATACCATCGTTGTCGCTCCGGACGGGAGCGGAGACATTTATGTGGGGGGCGCCTTCACCGCTTTCGGTGGGGTCATGGTTGACGGGGTCGCCCGGCTCTCCGCAACGGGTCAGCTTGAGTAGTTAAAATAAACGCGCTGTTCGACCCTTTGAGCGATAGAATCGCTTCATGCCACAAGTCTTCATCGTATTGGGTGTTCTGTTTTTTACGGGACACTTCCTCAAATGGTTTTTCAATCAAACGAAAATTCCCGACCTGCTCATCCTTGTGATCATCGGCCAGATTCTGGGACCTTTGACGGGTTGGGTGAAGCCCGAGCAGGTAGGTCTTGCCGGTCGGCTACTTTCTGAGATGGCCCTCGTGGTTATTCTGTTCGAGGGCGGCCTGGGCCTGGAGTTTGAGATTCTTAAACGGTCTTCATGGGGTGCTACCAAGTTAACGGTTTTAGGTTTCGTTCTGAGCGTAGCCGTGTGCACCGGAGTCGTGCATCTCATGACGCCTCTTACGTGGCTGCTCGCTCTATATGTGGGTATCGCAACAAGCTCCACTAGTTCGGCAGTGGTCATTCCCATGGTGAAATTCCTAAGTGTAGGGGAAAAGACCAAAACGGTGCTTATGCTGGAGTCGTCCTTCAACGACATTCTCGTGATTGTGCTGGGGCTGATGCTCCTAGAAGGGCTGTACAATCCCAATCTCGATATCGGAATGGCTCTACTAGGGGTCATTCCCACTACGCTCACCGCCGTGGCGCTGGGGGCCGCAGCTGGGGTAGCGCTAACCATGGGGAAGGCCCGGTTTCCGGGTTTGGCGACAATTAAATTTTCAACGGAAGCCGCTGTTTGTATTCTCTATGGCGTGGTTGGCTACGCCGGGTTGAATGGTCCGGTGGCGGTGTTAGCGATGGGGCTCATCATGGGAAATTTCGCGCTGCTTCCCGGTGGCGAGAAAGTCCGAGCGGCGATGCGCTCCCGCGAGCTCGACTTGCTTTCCGAAATGGCGTTTCTGCTGAAGGTCTTCTTCTTCATCTATCTGGGGACAATGATTCAGTGGCAAAGCATTTGGATAACTCTCGTTGGCGCTATCATGACTCTTGGAATCTTTTTGTCGCGTTATTTCGTTACTCTGGGCGTTGTGCCACACCGAGAAGGTCGATTGGACGCGATTACCGTGTTTGCGATGGGCCCAAGAGGTTTGGCCTGTGCGGTGGTGGCGAGCTTACCCTTGCAACGCGGGATCCCCGAAGGCGCGCTCATTCAGTCGATTGCTTTTGCGGCCATTCCACTGACCATTCTGGCTACAGCGGTTTTGGTGGTTTGGGGAGAACGGCACCCCGAATCCCTGCCGCTATTTCGACGGTACCCGACAACGCCGGTTCCACCTCCCGAAAGCGTTTAGGATTCGACGGGTGGTGTGCCATCGGCGCCGACGAGATCTTCGAAAGTCACCGACTTAGACGAATCCTTCGGCTTACGCGGCCGTCTGCGACTCGCGGATTGGAACGCTTCGAGCGCTTCGCGATTGGCTTCTGCGACATCCCGGTGGATGGGCGAAGCGTAAACTTCCTTTGGCGCCCCTTCGGCCGTTGAGATGAGCGATTCGATTTCGTTCATCAAGGGGTCATTGCCGTCTTCGCCGACAACCACCACTTCTTCGTTCGCTTCCGCATCGCTCAACGCTGGCCTCATGAACTTATCCAAACCTTCATCCATGCGCTTTTGCGGGTCTTCTGTATCACCCTGCAATTGTTGCAATTCAGACAAAGGCGGAAGCATGGAAGGATCCGTCAAGCCAATCACTTCCAAGAAACGCTCAGTAGTGCCGTATTGCACGGGGCGTCCGGGAACTTCGGCCTTGCCGGCCATGCGAACCAGTCCGCGCTCAATGAGCGTGCGCAAAAGGTGTGAACTATCGATGCCGCGGACCTGATCGATTTCTGCCCGAGTGATGGGCTGTCGGTACGCAATGATAGCCAAAACTTCGAGAGCGGATCGTCCCAGGCGAAAGGGCTTGGCTGCCTGGAAGCGGCGGATGTACTCCGCGTTCTCCATCTTCGTGACGAAGTGGTAGCCGCCTTGAGCTTTACGAAGCGTGAAACCACGTTCGGGACCTTGGTAGCGCTCCGCTATGGTGGCAATCACTTCTGTTAGCTGCTCGTTGTTCGGACAGCACGAGCCGAAAGCATCGCGAATACGATCAAAGCTAGCCGGACGTTCTGCCGCGAAAAGCACGGCTTCCACCGCAGAGGCAAAGGCTACCGCTTCCATCACAAAAGGCTCGGAGGGAGTTTCCTTTTTGACCGGCTTGGCTTCGGCTGCGGCGAGGGCTTCTTCGAGTTTCTCCTCAGTGACCGGAGAGTCGACGTCGATTTCTTGGATTTGCACCGTATTTTCCTCTAGTACTGATCGAGTAGTCCGAAGTTCAGCTCCTCCATGGGGCGCTGGGCTCGGATCTGCATCGGTCCAAAGTTCTCAGTTTGAATAATTTCGATAAATTTGAGTTTTGTCAGCTCTAACACAGCCAAGAAGCTAATAATGACTTCATGTGTGAGCAGCTCAGCGGGCAGTAGCTTGGCAAACTCCACTATCTGCGCTGCCATGAGCAATTCCCGAATCTGGGTGACTTTTTCCTTAATGGAAACGCGGTCCACTTCAAACTCAATGGGCGGTTTGCGTGTTCGGTCGGTGGCTGACTTTAGGCCCTTCAGCAACGCGAAGGGATCCACCGATTCGATGGGCACGTTGATTAATGATTCCACCGGAATGATGTCCGCCAGGGCGCCTGCGGGGCGGGCGTAAATGTCGCGTCCCAACCACGGCATGGAGTCGATGGCGTGGGCGGCTAACTTAAACTTTTCATACTCGATGAGCTGCGCGACCAGAGGTAGGCGTGGATCGTCTTCTTTGTCTGCTTCTTCTGAGGGAAGCAGGGTCACAGATTTGAGGTACATGAGCGTGGACGCCATGACCATAAATTCGCCTGCCAAGTTAAAGTCGAGCTGCTGGAGAATTTCCATGTGCTCCAGGTAACTTCGGCAGATGCGCGTGATCGGAATATCGTAGATGTTGACCTGTTCCCGGCGAATAAGGTGCAGGAGCAAATCAAGGGGCCCCTCGAAACAGGGGAGGCTCACTCGGTAATCGGCTTCGTTTGAAGCTGAAGCCGTAGTCTGCGCTGCGGGGTCCGCAGCCAGGGCTTTTTCAATAACAGCTTCCGTAGCGATTAGCGGGAGCGGTGCTGAGTTGGGTACCGCGTCCAGATCCATCGGGACATTTATACCACCGAGCGCTGCATTTCTCATCATTTCTCAAGGGCGGTAGGGCAGAGTAAAAAAGAACGCAGACCCCTTCCCGGGCTCGGACTCCACCCAGATGGTGCCCCCATTCGCCTGGACAATGCGCTGAGAAATGGCGAGCCCAAGACCGGTTCCAGGAGCCCCGCTCTCGGTGCCTCGCTCGTAATCCCCAAAGATCCTTTGGTGGTCTTGCTTCGCGATTCCCTTCCCATTGTCGCGGATACAAAACACCCAATGGCTTTCTTTACGTTCGGCGCCTATGTGTACCACCGGAGGGTGCTGACTTCGGTGCTTGACGGCGTTGGAGATAATATTTCTAAATAGGCGTTCGATTTGCCAAGCAGGCGCTCTAAGGATCGGCAGCGCATCTCGAGTGACCATCGCCTGATTCTCCTCAAGCAGCGCTCCCAGCAGGGAACGAGAGACGTCCACAATGGCGCTGCAGTCCACTTCTTCTTGAGACCCTTTGCCTTCCAAAGAGAGTTGGGAATCGAGGGCCTCGTCTACCAGCTTTTGCATCCGTTTGGCGCTGTTGACGACAAACTCGAGAGATTCTTTCATTTTACCGTCGACAGAGTCCCCCAGTAAATGGGCTATCAGCTGCAAGTGCATCGCGATGGTGCGTAGTGGCTCTTTTAAGTCGTGAGAAGTGGTATGGGCAAATTGCGCGAGACGGAAGTTGATACGAATCAGTTCATCCTCCGTCTCTTTGCGTGTTGTCCCATCGCGGAACATTTTTGCAAACCCCTGGACTTCCCCTTCCGGCGTTCGAATGCAAGTCAAGACGCCAGTTGCCCAGAAGCGGGTACCGTCTTTACGTATGTGCCAGCGCTCGTCTTCGGCTTGTCCATCGGCAATGGCCGTTCGAACTTCCTGCTTGGGCACGCCTGCGAAGCGATCTTCCGGAGTAAAAAACTGATCAATGGTTGAACCGATAAGGTCGTCGGGTTGAAAGCCGAGAATTCGGGTTGCTCCTCGATTGATGTTGCTCACTTTGCCGTGTCGATCGAGCAGCACAATCGCGTAGCGCGAGGCGTTTTCTAAAAGGGCAAACGCAATTTGGGGTTCATTCCACATACCAACTCTTTGGGGAATGTCCTTCAAAAGCCGTGCCGCTTTACGAACGGGGTGGCCAGAGGCCCATTGTCTCCCAGACTTCGTTCAACGTCTGGCGGGCAACGACTCGGGCTTTTTCAGTCCCCTTTTTGAGGACTTCAAGGAGATAGGCGGGATCTTTTTCAAGTTCTTTGCGCCGTTTCAGAATCGGCGCCTGCCACGCGATGATCTGGTCGGCGAGGAAATTCTTATCGTCGCCACACCCTAAGGCGGCACTTCGACAATCCCGTTCGATTTCGGTGCGTTTGGTCGCATCCGTAAAAAGGTGGTGGTAGGCAAACACAGGGCAAATTTCGGGACGGCCTGGGTCTTCACGTCGCACGCGCTGAGGATCGGTGAGCATGCTTTTCACGCGCTTCCGGAGGGTAGCTGGATCGTCCGCGAGTTCGATGGCATTGCCGTAGCTCTTGCTCATCTTGCGCCCATCCAATCCCACCAGTTTGGGGGTGGGGGTGGTGAGTGCTTCGAATTCCGGAAAGACTGTTTTCTTGTAAGTCGAGTTGAAACGACGAATCAATTCACGGCCCATTTCAAGGTGCGGTTTTTGATCTTCGCCTACGGGCACTTTAGTGCCCTTGTAGATACAAACGTCGACCGCTTGCAGGACGGGGTAACCCAGCAGGCCAAAACTTGCCGTGTTTTTATCGCCGAGGTTCTCGCGCATTTCCTTATAGGTGGGATTGCGCTCCAACCATCCGACACTGGTTAGCATCGCCATCAATTGTGCTAGCTCGGCATGTTCAGGCACGGCGGATTGAACGAACACCGTGGCCTTCTCTGGATTAATTCCGACGGATAACCAGTCGAGCAAAACCTCGCGTGTGTTCTGCCCGAGCTGAATCTTGGAGAGATCGCCCGTGGTCAACGCGTGCAAGTCGGCGATCATGAAAAAGCATTGATGCGTTTCCTGAAGCTTCAGCCAATTGACGAGGACACCCCAGAAATGACCGATGTGTAACCGGCCAGTAGGGCGCATACCGCTGACGATGCGCTCAGGAAACTTCGCCATTAGGTGGCCGAGTTCTTCAGGGCCGCGATGCGCACGTCTAGGTCAGGGTGCGATGCGAGCAGCGACATGAGGCCACCGGATTTTCCGCTGATCTTCAGGGCCGCCACAGACTGCGTGCGATTGTCGTATTGCCCAATCGTGTTCTTTAGCGATTGGAGCGCGTGCGCCATTTTGTCTCGGCCGGCAAGCCAAGCGCCACCCTTGTCTGCGCGGAACTCGCGGCGTCGCGAGTAAAACGCGACAACAATCGCGCCGAGCAAACTAAAGAGAATTTCAAAAACCATGACGGCCACAAAATGCACAATCGGCGAAGGCCCGTCGTTGTCACGGCTCGACATCGCTTGAGAAACGGCCCAAGCGGCAATGCGTGCAAAGAACATCACAAAGGTGTTCACGATGCCTTGCAAGAGCGTCATGGTGACCATGTCGCCGTTGGCAACGTGCGCCACTTCATGGGCGAGTACGCCTTCTACCGCGGCATCATCCATTTGCTGCAAGAGGCCTGAGGAAACCGCAACGAGGGCGCGCGCCTTCGTGGGACCGGTAGCGAAAGCGTTCACTTCAGGGCTTTGATAAATCCCGACTTCCGGCATGGCGGGAAGGCCGGCCTTTTGGGCCAATCGGTGTACCTTCGCGAGCAGGTCGCGTGCAGCGGGAGAACCTGGGTTCGTGGGGTCGATCACTTGGACGCCCATCATCATTTTCGCGATGATTCGGGAAAGTCCGAGGGAAATGAAGGCTCCCCCAAAACCGAAAGCGCCGCAGAAAATCAGCAGTGACGTGTAGTCGATGCCATTGGCGTCCAAATACGGTCGAACACCCAGAAGGTTCAAGGTGATCGAAATAGTGATTACGACCAACAGGTTAGTAACAATGAAAAGAATAATGCGTTTGCCCAAGCTCAGCCTCCGAAGATTGCCCTATTATAGGTATGTTTTGCCTAAGTTCAAATTTAGCGGCGCTACTGAATCTAGCCCCTTTACTGACGCAGAGAAAGGTTCGTAAGTGACGGGCTGAGCCGGGCACCTTTGAGCGCTACATGAGGATCTGGATGCTCAAATCTAGAGAGGTTGCTCGGAGCGCTTGCGTGGGGCTGACACTTTGCAAAATGGTGGCGCCAAAGGAAAAGCCGCCGAGCCAATGCACATTGGTCGAATCCATGAAATTCAGGCGAGGCGAAAACATCACAAACGGAATGCCGTAGGATTCGTTCAGGGCCTTGTTCTGAGATCGTTGGAGCAGACCAAGAGAACCAATTCCCAAAGAAAGGCTGGGGCGGACGTAGGGGAAAGTAGCGTGTCGGTACTCTACCTTCGAAGCAAACGAGAAGGGGAGCCAGTGCAGGGTTACTTTCTCCGTCGTGTTTGCAGTCGGGGTTTCTTGAAAAAGCACGTCGTAGTTACCGGTGCGACTCCCATAGCCCACCGACGCCTCCAGTGCGGCGGTCAAGCCGCGCCACTCGCCAAGAGGGCGGGTGAGAACGAGCTGGATCGCGGGTAGGCCCTCGTTCTTACCCTTGTAGTCTATTTGGTAACCGGACGACGGAAGTCCCAAAGAAGTGATCGAAACCACGGAAAGGCGCGGAGAGAATTCGAATCGGCGGGGAACGGAACGAGGAACGGGAAGGGTGATTTGCTCGTCCGACTCCTCCGCAAAGCTGGAGTGCGGGACCGCCAGCAGCAGCAACGCGATGGCGAAATACTTCACGCGGTTCAAACGAAAATCCCCCACCAGAGTCTCAAGTGTTTGGAAACGCCGCATTATACCGATCCGCGGGCCCACAAACTAGGGACAGTATTTGGCCCAATCGACCGACTGTCTAGCAAAACGTCGTGAGCCTGAAGGAAACTCACTTTGCGGTGGTGGGAATACGATGAGAGATTAGCAAATTCATATAGTTATATGGTTTTGGACCTGGCTAGTCTTATGCATCTTCGCTGGGGTAGGGGTGATTTCGTGCGTAACCTGCTCATACTGAGCTTGAGCCTAAGCCAGCTAATTTTTCAGGCGCCTGCCTGGGGCCATGCCTCGGGTGGGGGGCATACGCACAACACTTCCATAGGCGATGGCGGTTCGGGATTTGGCAGCTCAAACGGGTCCGGCGGTGGGTTTAATCAGCCTCCTTCCCCTTTTGCGGCGCAACTTCCGCCTCCTCCACCGCCGCCGCCGCCTCCTCCTCCGCCCAAACTCTCGGCAGCAGGTAGCTTGGATGGCAATGGCTTGGGTGCTCGGAGCAAGGCGCGCGAGCTGGGAGCACCTCGCTCTTCCGGAACGACTTATCGCCCTCGCAACGTGTCGGGCATCTATGAATCGGGCGAATCCACGCAAAACGAGTTGGTTCGGGTGCGAGACAATCAGGGTCGTTTCATAGAATTCGTCCGCGACTAGTCTTGAGGGGAGACTTGATTCCCCGTCCGTCAGGAGTATAAGTCTTCGAGACTTAACTCGAAAGGACGCGCCTCAAATGCCCCGCATCTTCTCAGCCGCTGCGCTTTTACTCTTCGCCTCTATCGCCACTGCCGACACCTACTCTCCGGAAGAATTTAAGAAAGTGGTTGCGGCGGTTCAGGGCATGCAGTCCGATACTTGCGCGGTGAAGCTCGCGACGGACGCGGGTCTATCGATTCAATCGGTGGCTTGGGAAGACACCGCACGCGCGCACGGGTCGTCGGTGGGCCCGAACATTAGCGATGTTCGCCTGCAGGTACGAATCAAGAACGATGCGGGTGAAGTAGAAGCGGTCGAAACGATGCCAGTCATCAGGGCAAATAATTTCATCGATCGCACGGTCGATCTCCCGCCCTCTGCCTTTCATGTGTTGGTCGGCAACGAGAAGGGTGCCGAACTTAAACCCGTAAGTCTGACTGAGTATCTCGACAATCTTCCGAACTATCTTTCCGATGAGAGCAGCTGGGCCGACGGTGCGGGCAAGACGCGAAAGAGCCTTTGGGTGCCTCGCGACTCGCATGTCTTGGTGAGCGCCCAAGCGAGCCTGCTTCCCATCCCTCGTGGAAGTGCAGCCACGGTTGAATTCAATCCTGTGATTTTTAATTATCAGTCGTCTAAGGAAAATCCTGCGGTGCTTGCGATTGTAGCGACGGCGAAGGGGACGAGCGCCACTATTATCGATAATACGCGCGACGTGTTTCAGAATGGCCGTAGCCATTCTCCGGGGCAGCAGCTCTTTCACAATCAAAAGGGCGAACGCGCGGCTTTTGTGGGGCAGCGACTGTCAGCGCACGCAGCGGCAGGTGGCAACGTGGATGCGCCTTCTATCGGCGCAAACCAGGCCTCTGGAGCGGATGTCGTGACGCTGATTCAAGTGCCTTTGAAGCATACTCCTACAGTTGGAATGGTTTGGGGCGGACTGGAAATGCTTTCATTTGGAAGCCGGTCGGTGCGGGGTTCCGGAATGGAAAAAGCCGCAGTGAGTTTCGGCAAGGTTGAGGGGCCGTTTACAGAAATGGATGGTTTGGCCATCGAACGCGATCCCCGATTCCCGATTCGCGTCACGACCATGTTCTACAACGCAGTGGACAGCGCCGCCCTCGATCCCGAGGAGCTGCGTGGCATTGAAGCCAGCATTGCATCCGTTTATAACAACGCAGCCGCTGCAGGGAGTTTGGTCGTCGACGGTCCGCAGGGGCGTCCCACAGAGCACGGCGTACATCAGTGGAAGCGTCCTAGCTGGTGGCCGATTGCGTTTCCCGCTCCGGAGCCTTTACGGGCTGGAACGATTTCGGTTCCTGCGTGGTGGAACGAACTGCCTGCTTTGTCCAAACTTCAGATCACCCCTGCGGAAGCTTTTGAAGGGATGCAGCAGATCTACGGTGCCGATTTCTTGCGGGTGATCGATTCGCCGGAATCTGCCAATGCAGCCGTCGAGTACCTCGCTGAAGTCATTAATTCTCCTTGAAAGGGGTCAGTCGACTTTCAAGGAAACAATCAAGGGCGTGCAAGCCTATCTTTTTTCTAGGGATACGGAGAGCTTTCGGTTCCCTTTGCAGGCTGACACATCAATTTTTATCCCGGTGAACTTGTGCTGCTTCAATTCATCGCGCAGCTGAACTAAACGCGTCTCGCATACAGCAACTGAAACTTTTTCCGGTCCACTTCCCCCAGTTCCCTGTGACGAGAAATTGTCGGATAAGGTGAGCTCTTTCAAGGGTGCTCCGCTTCCGTCGAAAATGCCGTACTTAAAAGTGCAGCTACCTTCCCCCGGGCAGTATGCAATTGATTTTAGAACTTTTCCGTCGTTGGTCTCAGAAACAACTGTGTACTGCGGTTTGTTCCAGGCGAAAGCCCAAGAGGGAAAGACGCAGGTATATAAAACAAAAGTCAGAAGTATCGAGCAGCGCATGACAAGGACCCCATTCACGGAACTGTGCACGTGCACAGTCTAAAAAATGCTGAGTTGTGGCTCGCTGGAAGCGGAGGTTTTGGCGAACGGAAGTCCTAGATGTTTGTGGGCGAGTTCCGTGGCGACGCGGCCTTGGCGGGTGCGATTTAAAAAACCAATCTGGAGCAAGTAGGGCTCGTACACATCTTCGAGCGTCTCTCGCTCTTCGCCGATCGCGGAGCAAAGCGTTTCGATGCCCACGGGACCGCCACCAAAGTTTTTGATGATAGTGGACAGAAAAAGGCGGTCCATGGCGTCTAGTCCGCGCTTGTCGACATCGAGCATTTCTAAGGCGGCAGAGGCAACGGGTCCGGTGATGACACCATCCGCTTTGATCTCAGCGAAATCACGTACGCGTCGCAGAAGTCGATTTGCGATGCGAGGTGTTCCGCGTGCGCGACGTGCCACTTCCAAGGCGCCATCCATTTCGATGCGGCACTTCAAGATGCCCGCAGAACGGACAACGACCATCTGCAGTTCTTCAGGGCTATAGTGATCCAAGCGGAGCACCATTCCAAATCGGCCCATGAGCGGAGAAGTGAGTAGTCCCGCACGAGTGGTCGCGCCAATGAGTGTGAACGGTGGCAAATTGAGCTTCATCACTCGTGCGCTGGGCCCTTGCCCGAGAATAATATCGAGATGGAAATCTTCAAGCGCGGGATAGAGCGACTCTTCAACCATGCGGTTCAACCGATGAATTTCATCAATGAACAAGATATCGCGCGGGTTGAGGCTCGTGAGAATGGCTGCCAGATCACCCGACTTCTCCAGAGCGGGACCTGAAGTCGAAACGAGTTGTGCGCCCATCTCGCGCGCCATCACATGTGCAAGGGAAGTTTTTCCGAGGCCGGGGGGCCCACAGAAGAGCGTGTGGTCTAGAGCTTCGTTCCGACCTTTTGCGGCCGAGAGAAAAATATCGAGCTTCTTTTTTAAGTCACTCTGTCCAATAAAGTCGGAAAGCGTTTTGGGGCGCAGCGAATTCTCCGCCGGACTTTCCTCAGCACTTTGTCGCAAGTCGAGCAGATTTGTTGATTCATCCACGTGCGGCTCCTTCCGTGGCAGTCGGAGGGCGTGTGTTGAGTTCCTTCAGAGCCGATTTCAAACAGGCTTCAAACCCGGCTTTTTCTGCATCGCCTTTATCAAAGATGCGTTCCACTGTGGGTTTAACCACTTGCGGAGCGAAGCCGAGATTGAGAAGAGCGGAAGCCACGTCTTCGCGCAGAGGCTGCGCAGCAACTTCGGCGGAACTTCGAAGGCCATCGAGCGGCCGACTGGCCAGCGCCAACCACCCTAGTTTCTCTACTTTGGGTTGGAGTTCCAAAAGCATCTTTTGAGCGAGCTTCTTGCCGATGCCTGGCGCGGTTGCAATCGACACCGCATCGCCAGACCGGAGGTAGCTCGCCAGTTTTTCACTGCCGTGTTCGGAGAGCAGAGCTAAGCTGCTTCGGGGACCCAGTCCACTGACGCTCAGGAGCATGCGAAAGAAGTTTTTCTCGCTTTCCGTAGTGAAGCCATAGAGCGCAAGAATGTCTTCACGCACGTGCGTATAAACCCAAAGTGTGGCGGTTTCGCCGACGGCGAGTTGGTCGAACACCGGAAGAGGCAAACTAAGTTCATAGCCGACCCGATGAGTGAGCAAGACAGCCGAAGCGGAGTCGGGGTTTTTCGCGAGGACTTTTCCTTTGAGGTACCCAATCAAGTAGGAATTCTCCGATTCATCTGGGCCTTCTGGACTTTCTGATCCAGATGGTTGGCGTGGCAAATAGCCACCGCCACTGCGTCGGTGGCATCAAAGCCCAGGTCGATCTTGGCTCCTAAGATCATCTCAACCATTTTCTGGACATGGGCTTTGTCCGATCGGCCGTATCCTGTCACAACCGATTTCACCTGGGTAGCGGCGTATTCACTGATTGTGAGGCCTCGTTGAATGCAGGCGCCGATGGCCACCCCGCGCGCCGTTCCGAGGTAGATGGCGCTTCGAACGTTCTTTGCAAAGAAGAGGTCTTCCACGGCAACTTCATCGGGATTGAGTTCTTCAAGCACTGCTTGAAAACGCTTTCCGATCACTTGCAGACGGTCATAGAGTTTGTCGGTCTTCTTTGCATGGATGATTTCGCAGTAGATGAGGCGAAGTTTGTTGCCCGTTTTTTCAAGGCATCCCACACCGAGGTGGTGCGAGCCTGGATCGATGCCTAAAATCTTTTGCGCCATAACTCATCTTAGAAGGGGTCAGTCGACTTTCAAGCTTGTATTTGCACGCTGTGGGGGGGCGGGGAAGTTCGCCTTCAGAAACTCAGAAAGGGAAGCTTGGAATAACGCTGGCGACTCCAGGTAGGGGAAGTGGCCTGATTCCGGAAGCACTTTCAATTGGGCACCCTTTATCAGTTTCGCCATTTTGCGTCCCTGCCAAACCGGAGTGATTTCATCTTCTTCTCCCCAGATCACCAGAGTGGGTACTTTGATGTCCTGATAGAACGTTGCCCTAAACAAGCCTTCATCTGGTTCTCCGAGGAAGGTTGGGAGCCAATCTGCAATTTGCTTGGAGCGACCCCGATTGTAGTTGGGTTGCTGCAGAAAAAGTATCTGCCGGGGTGTGGCCGCATCTTCATTGTACAAAGCCAGTTTGAAAAACGGGGAGGTCAGCCCCGGGTAAGTGGCCAGCGCTGCTACGGTTTCGCAGGCAAAACGCCGAGAGGCGATCCACTGTGCCATTTCAGAAGGCGGTTCCAAGTCCGCATCCTCTTCGGAGGGTAGCCCGATGCCGATGTCCACGAGGATCAGACCTCTCAGCCGCTTTGCCAATCGATTGGCAGCAGTCAAGGTGGCGGATGTCCCGAAAGAATGGCCAACTAACACGGCATCAGAAAGTTGCAGCTGGTCCAGTACACCCAAAATCAAATTCGATTGCGAAACCGGATCGTAAGAATGATCCTTTACCGTTGAAAAACCAAAAGGGGGTAAATCGATCGCCAGCGCATGGAATCCTAGGTTGGCGACTGCTTCCATCGTTGGCTTCCAGACCTGACTCCAAGTCCCAGCCCCGTGCAAAAAAACGAGAGAGGGTAGCGCGAGGTTCCTTGTCCCCTTTTCCTGCACAAAAAGTTCGGCCGTGCCTAGTCGAATGAATTTCCCCTCTCCAGGCGCGGTTTGACGCGGCTCGCGCGATTCTCGGAAGATAACGTTGACGTGGAGCGCTGCGACGATCACGGCGAAGACTAGTAGGGGACTTACGAAAGCAAAAAAGAGGAAGCGCGGTGTTGTCACGAGACGTTTATTATAAGCAGCTCAAACGCAGATATCGATAGAGGATGGTGTATAATTGGGGAAGTCATCCAACCAAAGATAGTTTCCACCCCACGGGAGAAGTCATGAGAGCCAGCTTAAGAAGTAGGGCGTTCTGCCTGCTCGCCCTCTTCCTCGCCGGTGAAGTTTGCGCGGCCAAGAAGGATTTCAAAGGGCTTTTCGGTTCCTATCGTCGAGAACGGTTTACCGAAAACGAAGGTAACGCCAGCGACTGGGGCTTTGATCTCATGCTATCCACGGCGATGCCACTGGGCTCACTCGCGAACAGCACGGAAAGCACTAGCGTTGCAGCAACGCCCATGGCTTTTTCCACTTACTTTAACGCCGAAGGGTCGCTCTTTTTCACACTGGCTTACAACTGGGAACTTTTCCTAAATATGGGCTACTACAGTTTTGAAACGCGTCGTCAAAACGGGGAGACCAATACTGATCCCGATGTCAATGCTCTGGCGGGCACTCCGCTCTTTCATACCTTCGAGATGAGTGCGATTCCCGTAACGCTGGGAGTTAGGCACCGATTTGGCCGCACAGATATCGTGCCCTACGTCGGATTGGGTGTGGGCGCCGCCTATGTCCATCGTCGAGGTGGATATGATTACTCCGCACTGGCGAACGACAAATTTAACACCGTACCAACGGCGCAAGCGACGGTAGGTGTTGAGTTTTTCATTTCGGCGCGCGCCGGCATACGACTCGAGGCATCGGGGATGATGTGGATGCTACCGACCGGGGAACTCAGACAAGGCACGGCGGCGAACTTTCCGATCATTGAATATCAGGCGAATCCTTTCGCTGTGCGTTACGCGAGCGGACTGTTCGTTCTGTTTTAGCCGTGGTTTCCGACGGGAAATCGTCGTAAAATAAAGCATACCGTCTTTATCTATCCGAATTTTTATCCGATAAGTTTTACGATCGAGGGCCACGGTGACCACCGTGTTGCCACTCTCTATGGAGGATCGCATGGGTTTCCTTGGATCAATTTTGCACTTCATGAAAGAAGCCGAGTGGGGCGGCGTCGTCATTCTGATTGTTGCCGTCATGGCGAGCGCAATCGGCGTCGAGCGCTGGCTGCGCATTCAGTTTCAGTACTCGATCAACAGCCGGGCCTTCATGGCAAAGCTGAAAAAATATATCTTGAGCGACAACATTGATCGCGCAATCAGCTTGTGTAACAGCAAGCCGAACGCACTTCTTCCTCGAGTGCTCAAAGCCGGGCTAACCCGCGCCAAGGACACACCGGAAGACATTCAAAATGCGGTTGATGAAGCGACTTTAGAAGTGCTTCCCAAACTCGAAGCCCGCGCGCTGTACTTACCGACTCTTGCAAATATCTCGACGTTGGTCGGATTGCTTGCAACGGTGCTTGGTCTGGTTATGGCTTTCGATGCCTCCGGTGAACAAGTCGACGCTGTGACTCGTCAGTCTTACCTCCAGAAAGCTATCGCACTTGCGATGCACACGACGGTACTGGGTCTAGCGGTTGCGATTCCTTCCATGCTCGTTCACACCGTGTTGAGTTCCAAAATCAACGCGATCATCTCGGACATCGATCAGTACTCCGTAAAGCTGATCAACCTCCTGAGTGCTGCGCAGAAGTCGGGCACCAAGGGTAGCAGTCACCGCGATGAAGAAGCAGCGAACGATTAATTTCGAATAGCTAGAGGCTCGAATCGACCATGGCAAAAAGGCCTAGTTTAAGAAACAACCGAATCCGCCCTGAAGAGTCGTTGAATTTAGCAGCGATGATCGACATGGTTACGTGTCTGTTGTTCTTCCTCCTAGCCTTTGCCGGGATTATTCCCATTGCCATGATCGATGCACCTTTGCCTAAGATTGCTTCGACCGCTGAAGAAGTGAAGCTCGCTAAGGAAAAAGACAATAAGTTCGAAGTAACGGCCGAGATCAGCCAGACCAACATCTCTATTCGCGATGATGGTGGCGGTTCGAAGTCTTTTGCAGCGAACGAAAAAGGCGATTTTGATTGGAAAGAGATGCACTCGTACTTCTCTGCGCTTCACAAGAAGCGTCCAAAATCGCACGAAATCACTATTGTCCCCCAGAACGCGGTCACCTACGACACCATCATTCACTTGATGGATTCGGCCCGTGAGCTCGTTAAGGGGGACGAAGGGTATCAAGAACTGCCGCCCGGGTCGCAAGGAACCGTTGAAAGTATGAACTTCAACCGTCTCTTCCCCGACGTGAGCCTCGGAGGCGTCTAATGAATATGAGTGGTGCTGCCGCTCCTCGAGGCGGAGGTCGTGGAAAAAAAGGGCGCCTGGGACGTCGTAAGCCCCATGGCGGTGGAGACATCCTCATGCTCGCGAGCATGTTGGATATTCTCATGGCCATTTTGTTCTTCCTCCTGAAGAACTACTCCGCAACCGTTTCGGACTTTGCATTGGGGAAGGATATTTCACTCCCTCAGAGTTCCGCTTTGATTCCGCCTATGCCGGCGCTTCAGCTGGTGGTGACCCAAAAGGTGGTCATGCTTGATGATAAAGAAATTTGCAAAATTGTAGATGGCGACATTGCCCCGGGTGACCTGTGGCCTGGCGATCGTACGACTGTCTTGAAGCTTGCGCAGGAATTGAAGCTTCAGCGCGAACGCGCGCAAATGTACCAACAGATTAAGGGCGGTCCACCGCCTACGGATGAAAACGGGAAGCCCATCGATCCCAAGTCTTTCTCAGGAACCATTGTGATGCAGGCCGACAAGGGCCTCACCTTCAACATCCTGAAGAAGATCATTTACACCGCTGGAATCTCTGATTTCGTCATGCTCAAGCTTGCTGTGCTGAAAAACGACCAAGCTTAAGCAGGCTGCTTTTCCTTTCTCCCTTCGGGCTGTAACTTGGCTCGATGGAAAACACTCCCCAGACCCAAAAGCTGCTCAAAATCGTAGCCACGCTACGCAAACAATGCCCGTGGGATCGAAAGCAAACCCACCGCACCCTTCTGCCCTACCTCTTGGAAGAAGCCTACGAGACCGCCGAGGCCATTCGCGACGGCGACCCCCAAAGCTTGCGAGAAGAACTGGGCGATTTGCTATTGCAGATCGTGCTGCATTCGGAGATCGCTTCCGAGAAGGGGAAGTTTACCTTTGAAGAAGTCGCCCAAGGGATTGGCGAAAAGATGGTTCGCCGGCACCCCCATGTTTATGGGGACGAAGACCAAAAGTCCGGCAGGAAGCATAGCTTGCGGTGGACTGAACTGAAGCAATTGGAGAAACCCAAGAAGTCGATTTTCGATGGGACTCCCAGGTCCATGCCCGCCTTGCAGCTTTGTCAGCGGTACGGCGAAATCGCGGCGAGTGTGGGTTTTGATTGGAAGAACGCTGACGGTGCTTTGAAGAAATTAGAAGAGGAGGTTCGCGAACTCAGAGCCGAGATGCGTGCTAAGAAGCCAAACAAGAAACGGGTGGCTTCGGAATTGGGCGATGTGGTCGACGCGACCGCCAACTTAGCCCGGCATCTTAAGATCAACGCGGAGGTCGCGGCTCGAGATGCCGCTGCAAAGTTCGCCCGTCGCTTTCAAGCGATGGAAAAAGAAATGGCCAAGGCGGGCCGCAAACTCTCAAGTCTAAAATTTAGGGAGTGGGACGACGCTTGGAATCGCGCCAAAGCGAAGGGTCTTTGAGCGAAATTCCCATTGTTCGGAAATTGGCGACGTGTTACGCCGATAGCATGGGGGTTGGGGTGAAGGGTTTAACAGGGTTCGAATTCTTTCTAGGGGTTTCGCTTTCAGCGGTGGTCGGATGCGGAAAACCCACCCTACACATTCAACCGGCAGTGTCTTTGCTGCAACAGCCGGCGATGGCTGGTTTGCCTGAGCCGGAACTGGCTTACTCCGATCTTTTCAAATACGACGCCAAGGCGTCATCGCCTAAAATCTTTCTCGTCGCCGGCGGCATGGAGAATGCGAACTTCGCCCAGGAAGTGGTCGACCAAAAGGCGCACTGGCTGAAAGCCGGCTTCGCAGAGGAGGATATCGCGTGCTACTACGCGGCTCCTCTGAAGGAACATTTTGAAGAAGATGAAACTCAGTATCGGGCTTTAGCCTCGGATCTCGCAGGTTGCTACCCCGCAAGCCCTAAATTGGTTTGGGAGCATCTGAGTGAAGCCGCCAAGTCCAAACCGGACTTTCTGTATCTCTATGTGACAGCTCACGGAAGTCCTCCACTTGATTCTGACGTACTTCGCAAAAGCGGTTTGAGCATCATGACGCTGCTGGAGCAGCTATACCTCGTAGAGATCTTCCCAGCGCTAGGCCAATACTTTGTGGCTATGGACGTTTTGCCCGATGGCAAAACGGGAAACCTCGTCGCGCGTCTGGACGGTTTGCACAACGGAGATACGCCGGAAGACCATCTCTTTACTCCGCGTTATTTGAAAGAGGCGCTCAAGGAACTTCCCGAGGAAACCCCGAAGTTCGTGTCTATCCAGGCGTGCTACTCAGGTGGGTTTCTTGAATCACCCGAGGCAAAATATAAAGCGGACACTCTGCAGGACGTTCCGAACCTGACCGCGTTGACAGCCGCTCGTTATGATCGTTCCAGCTTCGGTTGCGATTCAGGCTCCGATCGAACGTACTTCGGCGAAGTTTATAATGCCGCTTTGACTCAGAACAACGCAGGACTCTCCCCCTTAGAGATCGACTGGGAGGAGGTGTACGCGGACGTATCGACTACGATTGAATATATCGAAAGCAAGGTGCTCGTAGGCGATCCGGCGGATCCCGCTTCGTTGGAGCCCATCACGCCGTCCAAGCCACAGTACTTTTCCAACGTGGAGAAGTAGCAAAAGGGCCCGGTGGCTTGCCAAACGCTCCGGCGACCGTCATTGGCGCGGTAATGACGCCGGCACTCTCACTCGCGCTACCAAACCTATCATTGCCCATAGAAGCACTACTAGCAATTGAAGCCCATGGTGCAGAGCTGCTGCCGCAAAGGCCGGCGAAGAATCCATACCAAAACTAGTCAGTGAAATGGCGATAGCCGCTTCAAACGGTCCCAGGTTGGCAAAAGAAAGTGGGACCGAAATCGCGAGGTTGAGGGCGAAAAGCACAAAGATCGCCCCAGCGAAGTCTAGGTCTAGCCCCAGGGCTCCGGCGAGGACCTGAATCGAATAGGCTTCACCGGCCCAGGCAATCAGAGCGAAGACAAATGCTAGACCAAGGAGTTGCGGACGACGCAGGACCCGAAACCCCATCTTAAACTCAGCGCCCCACTTCGAGGCGCGACTCGCCTGGTATTTCAACAAAGTGAGAGCCAGGACGGCGAGGATGGCTGCCCCCGTGAGAAGGGAGACCATCGAAGTGGTGTCCACTTTTCCTAGCCATTGTTGGACGACGGGGTGTCGATAGGCGCCCCAAATTCCGGCAATTGCCAGTAGTGCAGTAATGTCCACGATGCGATCGGCGACCATGACGCCCGCTGCAGAAAGGACCGTCATTGCCCCGCCGCGGCCTTTGCCTTTCGATAACAAGAAGCACTTCAGGACGTCCCATGCCCGGGCGGGGAAGAACAAATTGAGCGCGTGCCCCATGGTGATCGCATAGGTCACTTGCCGAATTCCCGGGTGTATCTCCCTGGGGATAAGAAGACTCGTGCGCCAAACGATGAAGAAAATCTGAACAAAATGACCTAGGGCAGCTGCCAGCGCGGTTTGCCAACCGAGCTGCAAAATCGACCTCCAGATCTCCCCTGGATTGAGGCCGGATCGGGCAGCCAGCCAAAGACCGACCCCAATGACGACCAGAGTCGAAAGTGTCAGTTTGACCCAGTTTTTGCGGATGGCTTCGATGGGGGCTCCTGCAAAAGCGTTTATCCTCGCCTAAACCCTGCAACATGACAACGCTATCGCCACGAGGACGTCTGGCGTACCATTACCCTATGTGCGGCTTCGCAGGGTTTTCTACCAGACTAGGTTTGCATGCAGCGCAAACCCTTTTGCCTATGACCGAATCCATTGCTCACCGAGGGCCGGACGATTTCGGCTACTATGGATGGGACACGGGCAAAGGCACCTTGTTTCGAGAAACTCCGCCCGCGCAGATTTATAAAGTCGGGCTAGGCTTTCGGCGCCTTTCCATTCTGGACCTTTCAAGAAATGGCGCTCAGCCGATGGCCACACCCGATGGTCGGTTCACGCTCGTGTTCAACGGGCAGATCTACAATCACGAGGAGTTGCGCGCTCAGCTACCTGATGTGAAGTGGCGCTCTCACTCGGATAGCGAAGTGCTGCTGCATCTGCTTGCCCGCATGGGTATTCATGCACTTTCCAAACTCAACGGCATGTATGCCTTTGCTTTTTTCGACTCGCAGACCGGAGAAATGCTTCTCGCTCGGGACCCAATTGGAATTAAGCCGCTCTACTACTTCTCAGACGACCGAGGCCTATTCTTTGCCTCAGAAATTCGGGCGTTGCTTAAAGCTCGGCGGGAAAAACCGAGTGTCCGTAAAGAATTGCTCACTCGCTATCTGGCCAACGGATGGATTCCCGATCCGGATACTTTGTTCGAGGGAATCTATCGAGTGAATCCGGGCCATTTTTTGCTGGTGAAACGTGACGGCGAAGTGGCAGAAACGCAATTCTGGGAATTTGAGGCAAAAGCTCGAACGGATCTCACCAAACGGCAGTGGAAAGATCGTTTGGAAACTGTGTTGGATGATTCTCTCCGTCGACAAATGCGAAGCGACGTACCCCTCGGTTTCTTTTTGAGTGGGGGAGTCGATTCTTCCTTGCTGACCGTTCGCGCCGCAAAGATTACGCGCCATCGCCCGCTTGCATTTAGCGTGGGTTTTCAATGGAAGGGAGATCCCTCTCCCGGTGAGGACATGCGCGCGAGCCGCCTATTGGGCAGTCACTTTTCACTAAATCGTCGTGAGATTCTCGTCGAACCTCGCATTGTGGATCTGTTGCCCAAAGTGACACACGTCTTGGAAGAGCCCATCGCAGATGCGGCCGCACTGTGCAGTTATCTAATCTGTGAAGCAGCGAAGTCCCAAGTGAAAGTGCTCGTGAGCGGGCAGGGGGCGGATGAATTGTTCGGTGGCTATCCCATTTACCAAGCGGGGTATGTTGCTTCGAAGCTGAATGCGATGCCGGCAATGAGCGGATTGATGAAGTTTTCATCGCGGTTGCTCCCCTACTCCCTGGGGGGCAGGCAGATTCAATCGGTGCACCGGTTGAAAAAGATCGCGGCGGCCATGCAGGAAACTTGGCCCGATCCTTTTTTGTTTTTAAGAAGTCCTTTCCGCAAGGGAGAGCTAGAGGATCTGCTAGCGCCCGAACTGGTGACCCATCAGCTTTCGCCTTATGGTCGACATCTAGAGTTTTTCCAGCGAGCGAAGGGTTGGGACTTGTACGATCAGATGCTCTATTTGGACACGAAGACGTACCTTCCGGCTTTGAATCTCGCTTACAGCGACAAGACCAGCATGGCTCATTCCGTGGAACTCCGAGTGCCTTTCCTGGATCAGGAAATGGTGAGCTTCGCAGAGTCCTTGCCCACGAAGTACAAGGCCACTCTGACCGGGTCCAAAGTACTGCTAAAATCGGTGGCCGAGCGGACGCTACCAAAGCAGATTGTGCGGCGCAGGAAGGCGGGGTTTGGACTGCCCCTGCGAGATTGGTTCGTAAAGGACCTGCAGCCTATGGCCTCGGATTTATTGGCTTCTGACCGGTTGAAGCGCCAGGGGCTTTTTGACTCCGAAAAGCCCTCCCAATGGTTGCGCGAGCACCGTGAGCTTAAAGCGGACCATTGCACGAAGCTCTACACCATGATGACTCTCCAGCTTTGGCTCGACAGCCACTCCCTTTCTCCGTGATTTGAGGTAAGAAGAGCCGTGGCTCTTATCGTTCAAAAATACGGCGGTAGCTCGCTTGCGACTCCCAAGCATATTCGGCGGGCGGCGGAACGCATTGCGCAGGTTAAGCGTGAGGGCAAAGAGGTCGTCGTCGTGGTCTCTGCCATGGGAAAGTTTACCGATCGGTTGGTCCGACTCGCCCACAAAACGGTGAATGAACCGTGCGACCGCGAGATGGACATGCTCCTCAGCGCGGGCGAACGGGTGTCGATGTCGTTGCTCGCCATGGTCCTGCACGAAATGGGGATTCCTGCGATTTCGTTTACTGGATCACAGAGTGGCATCGTTACCACTTCGGATCATACCAATGCGCGGATCATTGCGATTCGCGCCCATCGCATTCGCGAGGAACTCGCAAAAAGCAAAGTAGTTATCATCGCCGGATTCCAAGGGGTCAGCGAATCCAAAGAAATTACGACACTCGGCCGAGGCGGATCGGATACGACCGCTGTTGCGCTCGCGGCGGAATTGGGCGCTGAGTGTTGTGAGATTTTGACGGATGTCGACGGAATCTTCACGGCCGACCCTCGATTTGTCCCTGGTGCCGAGCGCATCGAAGCGTGCACTTATGATGAGGCATTGGAACTCGCCAATCGCGGCGCAAAACTTCAGGCGCGTAGTGTGGAAGTGGCAAAGCGTTTTTCTGTGCCGGTGCGGGTGTCCCATAGTTTGGATCCCCAGCGTACGGGTACTTTAATTTCTCAGGCAACCCACACCGATTTAGAGCGTTCCGTGATTCGCGGCATCGCAACTCGAGATAATTTGAGTTTCTTCCGAGCCAAGGGAAATCTAAAAGTTATTCGCAAGATTTTAAAAGAGGTTCGAATTACTTGTCGGCACTTTCAAGTGGGCGATAGCGAATGCAGTTGGCTGACAGACACCTCTTCCGCAGGAAAATTGCGAAGCAGTTTGTCGAAGCAAGAGATTACGTTCGACGAAGTCTCCAGGGCTTGCATGGTCTCTTTGGTGGGCGAGAGTATCGCGGATGCAAGAGAGGTGATGGAGGATCTTCTCGAAGCGGTGGAACTTTCGGGAGCGCCCCTGATTGCAATGGCCTCAAATTCTCTGTCGCTTTGCGTCGTCGTAGACTCAGCTCATAAACAGGATCTCGCCACGTTGCTCCACACCCGCTTTATAGAAGCTCCCAAGAATAAAAAAAGCGCTAGCCCTTGCGAGCTAGCGCCTTTCTTACAGTAGGAGGGTTCGCCTAAGCTGAACCCACCTCCGTACTATGCATGGTTGCCACAGTACCACCCCCTATCTCAGGGCATATAGCCCTTGAGGCGGGTATGCCTCTGCCTCTTATTTTAGCAGGTCCCTGTGCTTGGCACGCAAGCGCTCCTTACAAGAAGTAGACACCTGGTCATAACCTAATGAAATCTAAACGAAACTTTACCGAAGCGAGCGCTTCAATAGCGATAACGCAGCATGTTATAATTTAAGGAGTTTCGGGGAGATCGTATTTTTACTAACTGCTGAAGTTCTTTCGCGATTTTACCGAAATTGATTCGAGGGGGTCTGCTCATGCTGGCCTACATTGGAATCTTAGTCGCGGGGGGTGCCGCGTTCTATCTAGGCCGGAATATCTTTTCCGGTGAACTAGAAGGCGCTGCTGCCAGTCGTCTCGACGCCCAAAAGAAGAAAACAAACAATGCGCTCCTGCGCATTAATCGCCCGTTGTACACAGCGCTGGTCATGCCTTACACGGCTCCTCTTAAGCTCGAGGAGTGGCGTAAGAAGTGGAAGCGCGCGATCATTTCTGCGGGCCTTGAAGATGAAATGGACGTCGACGATCTCGCCGCGTTCAAAGTTCACTTAGGGTTAGTCGTGCCTGCGTTCTTGTTGATTTACTTCTTGCTCACCGGAGCGGGTATCAACTGGTGGGTCATCCTTTTCATGATGGTCGGCGGTTACTTCTATCCCTCCTTCTGGGTTACGGGAACGCGCTCGCGCCGCCAGTTTGAGATTCAGTTGCAGCTGCCTTTTGTGATCGACTTGCTCACTCTGTCTACCGAAGCGGGGTTGGATTTCATCGGAGCGCTTCAGAAAGTCGTGGAAAAAACCCGCTCGGGTCCGCTCGTGCAAGAGATCGAGCGCATGCTCCAGCAGATTCAGTTGGGTACTTCTCGCGCAGATTCGCTTCGTGAGTTTGGATGGCGTGTCGACCTACAGGAAATTGCTTCATTGGTTGCTGTTCTTGTAACGGCCGATCAAATGGGTAGTCCTTTGGGTGCCGTGCTCCGCGTGCAATCGGATCTGATTCGCACACAACGCTTCACGAACGCGGAGAAAAAAGGGGCTGCGGCTTCTCAAAAGCTCCTCTTCCCTCTGATCTTTTTCATTATGCCAGCGGTGTTCATCATGATTTTCGGACCCGTCATTCTTGGCTTCTTAGGTGGGGGTGGTCCGTGAAGACTGAAGCGTTGAAAACGGGAGAGCGCACACTGGTTCCTCGTCTTTGGATTGCCCGTGATTTTTTCGCGCGGTTCATGGGCTTGATGGGCAAGAAGGGTTTGCCGGATGACGAAGCCATTTTGTTTCCGAAGTGTAATTCGATCCATACGTTTTTCATGCGCTTTCCAATCGACGTAGTGCGAGTGGATGCGAATGGGAAGGTGATCGATGTCAAGGTGGTGCGACCGTGGCGCATGATGATGCCGCATTTGGCCACCAAGCACATTATTGAAATGCGTGAGGCCCGAAGTCAGGAGCTCGGGATTGGAACGGGAACACAACTTAAAGTGAATGGAGTTTGGGGTTGAAAATAGAGATCCACCATAACGGCGAACTCGCCTTCGAGAAAGAGCTCGGAGAAGGATCGTACACCATAGGGCGTGCGACAGAGTGTGAGATCCGCCTGAAGTCTTCGAAAATATCGAAGAAGCACGCGACGCTCGTGATCAAAGGAAAGCAAGCGGCGTTGGTGGACCTTGGCTCGGCCAATGGAATATTTGTGAACGGTGTGATGGTGAAGAAGCAGCGTATCGAGATCGGTGACGATATCGATATCGCGGGCTTCAAGCTCACTATCGTGACAGGGCGTCCGGCTCGCAGAGGTGGCGGTGCTGCCCAGATGGGTGGATTCGATGGAAATGCCGCTCTGGCTATGGGCCTTCCTGAAAGCGAGCCAGAACCCACTCCCCAGCAGCGCGTACTAACGCTGGTGGATGAGAAAGTTTTGATGCCGTTTTACGAGATGCTCAAGCGTTTCGATTGGCGGTGGGTGCTTGCTTCAATTTTGGTGGGAAGCTTAGTGCTTTCAACGTTGCTCTCGGTCATTCCCATTGTGCGCTGGGGTAAGGCCGTGACGCGGAAAGAAGCTTTGGCACGTGCCCACTCGGTGCTCGCGCAAGCGGTACGTGAGAACTATCGCATTTTGAGCAAGTCGAATGATTTTACTCGACTGACTGTGGAGACGATGGAAGCGGAGGCCGGTATTCTTGCTGCTTACGTGATCGATCCGAAGACAAACGGAATTTTGGCCCCTGCAAAGTACTTCAACAAAAGTGTCACTGACGTCTACACGTTGGTTGCGTTGAAGAAAGTGTTAGAGGGCAAGGAAGAACAGATCTCGGTCGAAAAGTCGGATGACGTTTATGTGGTGGCTCAACCGGTTTATCTCTACTCCCAGGAGGCGAACGAGCGCATTCTGCAAGTGACTGTACTCGGGATCTTCCAGCTCAATAGTGGAATCACCTCGACGTTTGAGCCCTTGGTTGAAGCGGCATTGTTCTCGGTATTGATGTCCCTTCTCGCCTTCTTCCTGATCTACAAAATGGTTACACATCCCTTGGGCCAGATGCAGGAGCAGCTCGATGCAGCACTCAAAGGCGAAGGGGGATCCATCGATGCGGGAGTGAAATTTCCTGAAATGGAAGCACTAGCCCAAGTCATGAATTTCTCATTGAGTCGCGCGAAGGGCGGCATATCGAGCATGGCGGGCAAGATTGCCGTTACAGAGGAAAGCGGCTCGGATGACCTCTATTTTGCGGCCGTTCAGAATTTCGAGAAGGGTAGCTCAGATGGCCTATTGCTTTTGGATAGCGATAACAAAGTGAAGTTTGTTGGCAAGATCCTCGAAGACCTGATCGGGATGCGCAATCAGTACGCCCAAGGTCAGAACGTCAGCGATGCCTGTCGAGACCAGTCTTTTGCGGGCACGGTCATCGATTTGGCAAATAGTGTGGTGCGTTCGCTGGGCGAGGTCCAAAGTGCACAACTCGATATTAATGGAATTTCTAGAACCATAGTGGGCGTTGGTCAGAAGAATGAAAACGGAGATATTCGGTTCATTCTTGTGACCGTGAAGATGGCGGCAGGATAAGAGATGTCGACTGCGAAACAACAAACTTCGGTCCGACGAGACCGACCTTGGTTGGAACAGACCGGGGGAGCAGGCAAAGGGCGAACCTTTGAGCTCTCTCGCGAAGTAATGACCATTGGTCGCACCGAGGACAACGAAATCATCATGAAGAGTGATTCCGTTTCGCGTTGCCACGCGCATTTGAAGAAGTTGCCAGGCGGTGGATGGCATATTGCCGACAACAACAGCAAGAACGGTGTCCGCATAAACGGAAAAAAGGTTCCTGAAGCGCAGTTGCAGCACGGTGATTCCGTCGGAATAGGGGACTTTACCTTCCGGTTTTTTGAACCGGAAGAGGTTGTTGCTGTTCGTTCCGAAGCGACAACGGCCGGCACGGAGATTCCCGCTTCCATTCGACCCCTATTTCCGCCTCCGCACCCAAGCGTGACTTTTTTCGATACGCTGAAAAAAGGGGTCTCCCTTTTTGTGGCTAAGGCACCCGGTTATTTGGGCAAAGTGGGGGCAGTTTCTCAGAAGATTCTGCCGTTCCTGGAGCGCAATTCTTGGGTTGCCGGCTTGATTGCTGGTATCACGCTCGGAGGTGGGCTGTGGCTGAAGTCCACCAGAACCCCGAGTACTCGCCCGGGAACTATGGTTGCCTCTAAGACCACCAATCAGGTGGCGACACCAAAGCCTCAGGCGTCGGTTGCGGAAACCGAACAGCAGGCTCCAGCGACGTTTGCCAGCGAGATCACTAGAGAAGATTTGGCGGTGGTTAAATCGACGAAGCCGAAGAGCGACATTCGAGATTTGAAAGTCTACTTGCGTGAAGGCAAGGCGTACTTGAAAGAGGGCGATAAGGATAGCGCTGCCATCGCGTTCCGTTTCGCTTTAGTGCTCGACCCCAAGAATTCTGAAGCCATAGAGGGATTGAGATCAGCAGGGGTAAAAGTCGAGACGCCAAAAGCTCCTGCGCCTACACCCGCTCCCAAAGAAGATCGCCAGGCAAGCGTTGTCGTTCGCAACCGCGCCAGAGTCTCGCAGCTGCTGAAAGCTGCCGTGGATGCCTTTGGGCGTCGTAGCTATCAAGAGGCGATCGACAAAGCGGAGTCTGCCCGCCGAATAGAGATACGGGGAGAGACCGAGTATTTGAACGAGGCGAAGCAGATCATTGATCGTGCTCGTCTGAAGCAAAAAGAGGATTTCGAGCCTTTCCTTCGGTCGGCACAGCAAAAGATCGCACAGGGCGATTTTCGAGCCAGTGCCGCCCTATGTGAAGAAATGTTGAAGATGGATCCGGCGTATGCGCCCGCACGAGAGTGCCTCGCTCGTTCACTGGATGGAATGGCGGGTAAACGCAAGTGAGCGTTCAGGTCAAAAACAAAGTCACGTCCGTACCCCATTTGGAGCAAGTGAGCGGCTCTGAAGCGGGACGCGTGTTTGAATTGACGGCCGCCCGCCTTACCATTGGGCGTTCGAGCGAAAACGACATCGTGGCTTCGGCCGAGGGTGTCTCGCGTGTGCATGCTTTGTTGGTCAAGAGCGAGGGCCATTGGTTCATACGGGACAACAACAGCAAAAATGGCCTTGCGGTAAATGGCCAGGTCATGAAGGAAAGCTGGTTGGAGACGGGCGACCTTGTTCAACTCGGGCACTTCGTTTTTCGTTTCGATGCAGGCGTTCAAGTAGCCGATAGCTACGAAGCGGGGGCGTTGCCTGTGGCGATGGACGGCGGTTTAGAGGTCGGGATTGCGCCCGATATGATGAGCGGCGCACCCCGGAAGAAATCAGGGAACTCGCGCACTAAGATCTACATTGGATTGATCCTCGTATTCGGCCTCTACTTCTTGTTTTCGGGATCCCCGTCGGAGCAAACTCCGGCGGAGGGAGAAGCACTCACTTCAGGTGAGAGTGGTTTGAGCCGCGATTTCAAAATGGCTGATAAGCCCAGCTTTCAATTGGGAAACCCGAATCAGGTTCCTATGGGCATGGAAGATCCGCTTCTTAAGAAGGCGGAGCAGGAGATGAGTAAGCTCGATTGGTCCAATATGAGCTTGCGTGAGGCGGAGCAAGCGTTCCGACGCGGCCAGCGGGAGTACTTAAACCGCAACTACCACCGCGCCATTGCTTCGTTCTCAGCGGCGTTAGAGTTGTACGGCGGTCACTTATTGGCAGATCGATACTTACGCCGGGCAATCTATGAGGCGGAAGTTCAAGCAAAAATCAACATGGCCGCCGCCGTTCAGTATTACGAATCGCTCCAGTACGCGCGCGCCATACACCATTTTAACGAGGTGATCTCTCTGATGGCCCATCGACCCACAGAGCCGATCGTGAAGGAAGCTGGCCGCTACATCAAGCAAGCGGAACTCCGGCTTCAAGCGGCGGAGTTGTTCCCATGAAGATCACCCTAAAAGTCTTCGACAACTCCGCAGAAATGGTCGTAAAGACTCTCGGCGAAGGTGTGTTTCGCGTCGGTCGCTCCGACTTCTCCGACATCATTCTCCCTTCGGACAAAGTAAGTCGCAGTCATGTAGAGATCCGAATTAATGAAGCGGCTGCGTACTTCACCAACATGAGCAGCCCCGGCCAAGTAAAACTCAATGGCAGGCCCAAAGAGACTGGCGAGATCGCCGATGGGGATGAGCTTCAAGTGGGGCCGTATCGAATTTTGATGCTATTTGGGGATGCTGCAGAAGTTGCTCAGCAGGCGGCTGCGGAAATGCCCATGAGTGAAGCGGTGGGTGCTGAAGGCATGGGCGGCGGATTTGGTGCGCCCGATGAGGGGGCAGATGGGGGAGGCTTTAATGCGAGCCCAGAGCTGCAGAGCCCAGATGGATTTAGCGTAAAGCTCAAAGAGGTTTCGAATCACGGGTCCAGTGCATCGATTGGCGCACTAGATACGGACGTAGAGGTTAAGCCTGTCGTTGCCAAGCTTCTCTTCACGGAAGGCGCGAAAAAGGGCGAAGAAATACCCCTTGAAGCTTACGAAGTGACTTTTGGTCGAAGCAAAAAAGCCGATATATTTGTCGACGATGAACGACTGTCTCGCGTGCACTGTAAGATCGCACGGGTAGGGATGGGCTATCGTCTTTTTGATTTGGAAAGCCGCAACGGAACCTTCGTCAATGGCATGCGGGTGTTGGAGCATCCGCTCTCTAGCTTTGATGAAATTCAAATCGGCGGGACCAAGATCAAGTTCTTGATTCATGATGTGATGATGGGTGGCGGTATTGATCGAGCTCAGAATACGAGTCTGGTCGCAGCCGATGGCTCACCCATCGGTCAAACTGAGTCTGTCGCCCTGGGTGCGATTGATCCTCGCCAGTTGAAAGAGCTCCACGATCCACGAGCGGGCGGAGCCAAGATCTTATCCTTTCCCACGAACTATGAACCTCCCGAAGTTATCAAACGGCTTGGAAAACTCAGTCGTAGAAACCAGATTTTGCTGGGGATCGTAGCGGGATTGCTATTCGTTTTCTTGCTTCTGCCCAATCCTCCGGAAACGGGCAAAGGCGCGGATGTCGCAGGGACTGACAAGCTTGCCGACGTAAAAATTCCGCCGGCCATGCCGAAAGAGTACGCTGAATTGACCGAAGAAACTCAGCGTACTATCGAAGGCCACTACAACTCCGCTCTGAAGGCGGCCGATGCGCAGGACTTTGAAGCGGCAGTTGCCCACCTAAGAGCCATTCACGAGCTCTTGCCCTTTTATCGAAAATCTCGGGACCTGATGGACAGGTACGGCAAGAAGGTCAAAGAGAAGCAGGTGGCGGAAGCACAAGCCAAGGCTCAAAATGACGAGAAGCAAGACCTGGCCATGTATCTACAAGATGGGATTGAGTATCTGAAAGAGGGGGATTTTCAAAAGGCGGGGGAGGCGTTCAATTCGGCCATTGTAATTGATCCAGCGAACGTCATCGCCGCAAAAGGTCTGCGTGCCGCTGACTCTAAGATTCGCGATATTGAGAAACTCCCGCCTGAAGTGGATCCGGAGATGGAGAAGAAGAAGGCGGTGTTGGAACTGTTTCAAAAAGCCGTTACCGCACTTCAGGAGAAGCAGTACCAAGAAGCAATAAATAACGCGGAGCAAGCGCGTCGCATCGAGCTGAAGGGCGACACGCAGTATCTAAACGAAGCGAAACAGATTATCGACCAAGCTCGTATCATGCAGAAAGATGAGTTTGAGCCATTTCTCATCAACGCAAAAGAGCTCTTCGCTCAAGGAGACTTCAATGAGACGCGAAATCTCTGTGAGGAGATGCTCAAGAAAGATCCCTCTTACCAAGAAGCGCGCGATCTTTTGACCAAGGCCCGCAAGAATCTACACCGCCTTGCCAAAGAGGCTTACACTCACGGTTACATCCTTGAGAGCATGAATCGCATTGAAGAAGCCAAGCAGTACTGGAACCGTGCTAAGAACTACGTCCGCGAAGGCGATGACTACTTCGATAAGGTCAATCGCAAGCTCGATAACTATCAGTAAGTGCCTCAACGAGCCTATAGGCCGATAACACCGCAAGTGGCTAACCTCTCGCGTATATGGACCCGCCCCGCATGCAAGAGGAAAGTTCAGTAGATGGGCGGGCTAGACTGCTTGCGTATATCCGGTTTTGGGCTTTCGCTTGAACCTTGATGGAATTTGCGGCTCTTGTTCCTAAACGCGAGAGCGGACTGTTACGTCCTCACGAGATGACAGGTTTTACAAGAGCTGGTCTTTGCCATGAGCCATCACTGACTTTCTTTTTGCAATTCGAGACTTATTATTTTCCTTTCGGAAAAATCGTTTACGGAGCCGTGTATTCGGTTCCTTTGTTGATCATCGACCAAATTGTTCGGGCATTTTTGTTCGCCAGCGCCACACAAGCGCGATTGTGTCCCCGAGTTCGAACTTTTTCAGTGACCCAAAGACTCGTTCTATCCGGTTTGTTCTTTGCTACACGGATAAAGGCTCTGGCACCATGCACCAATAGAGTTCTCGTGTAGGGATCTCCCTTTTTTGTAATTGAGAGAAGTTGAACTTTCTTGCCGCTTGAATTTTGCCTAGGAACAAGACCGAGGGCTGCGGAAAATTGGCGACCATTTTTCACTGCTCTTGCGAGCTGTGAATGGGAGGCGACAATCGCTGTCGTGGATATAAGACCTAATCCGCCAATTTTAGAGAGGCGTTTGCA
>JBGTAN010000035.1:0-32347 GCA_041749855.1 Bdellovibrionota bacterium | reverse complement strand
GTTAACCGCGCATCTCCAAATTCGGCACGGCTATACTCATCACCAACCCCAAAACCGTTCTTATCTTCCATCCTTAGCTTAGATCATACCTTCCCAGATCCGGCTACAAAGATGTGTGGGATCTTGAGGCACGTGCACAGTCTCGAGCGTTGGAAAAGCTGGCACGCACTGATCCTAGGATCAGTGCCTAGAGAGCACCCGGTCTAATAAGTTCCGCCCATATGCGTCCGGGCTTCCCAAAGCTCGGGGAAGAAGCGCTTGCGCAGCGTGGTCTTCAGGTAGGCAACGCCCATGGAGCCGCCCGTGCCGCCCTTCATTCCAATCATGCGCTCCACCATCTGCACATGTCGGAAGCGCCAAAGCGCGATTTGCTCATCGAGTTTGATGAGCGATTCACACAAAGTGCGAACCGCAGAATCAGCAGCAGAATCCAAGTAGATTTCAAGCAGCGCTTTGGGAACTAGGTCGTCCGTTTGCGTGAGTCCTTCGCGCTTTAACAGCGCGAAGAAGGATTTGCGAATCGTGGGCTTTTGCAGCCTGCCTTCCAAGCGGTTCTTCCACTCCGGATTGAGTTCTTTAAACTTGTCGTAATCCGCAGGGTCGCCACCCAAGAGCAATTCCAATTCTCGAAACTGAAGGCTTTGAAAGCCGCTCGCGGGATTAAGGTTGGATCGAAAGCGATTGAACTCCACGGGGGTCATCGTTTCTAGGATGTCGACTTGCTGAATGAGAACTCGCATGATTTCACTCACGCGTTCTAGGCGACGCGAACTTTTGATGAAGTCCGCGTTCTGTAAATCACCGGTCAGAGAATCGAGTTCGAAAATAATCTGCTTAAACCAAAGTTCGTAGACTTGGTGAATGACGATGAAGAGCAATTCATCGTGTGCGACGGGGTTCGAAACAGGTTCTTGAAGCGCAAGAAGGGCATCGACTTTTAAATAGCTGGAGTAGCTCAGCCGATCTTTAGATAAGTCCCCCAAGAATCCCCCGGATAGAGTTACTTCAGGCGAGGGAAGTAACTGCTAGTACAAATCGCTGTCGCCAGCGCCGTACTCTCTTGGATTGATATTGTACTTCTTAATCTTACGCAAGAGCGTATTCTTTGGGATGTTTGCAATCTCCGCAGTGAGGTTGATGCGTCCCTTGTGGTTTTTCAGTGCTCGAACAATGAAGTCACGCTCAAAAGCTTCTTTGCCGCGTTCCCAATTCATCTCACCCGTTGGATAAGTAGGTGCGGTGGCCGATGCTCCCAGAAGTTTACCTGAGCGTCGAGCCATGCGCCGAATGTACTCCGGTAAGCTGAAGTAGCTTACTTGCTCTCGCGTCTCGACGACAAAAGCATGCTCTATTGCATTTTCAAGCTCACGGATGTTGCCGGGCCAGTGGAAGGATTCGAGCGCTTCCAACGCTTCGCTGGTAATGCCTTGAATGTGAGATCCGTGTTCTAAGTTAAACTTATCGATGAAATGGTGCACGAGAGCGGGAATGTCTTCAGTGCGTTCCCGAAGTGGCGGCAGGAAAATCGGCATGACGTTTAAGCGATAGTAAAGGTCCTCGCGGAACTTACCCTCGCGGACAGCTTTCTCAAGATCGCGATTGGTGGCCGCAATGACCCGTACATCCGATTTGATCTCGCGGTTTGCGCCCACGGGAGTAAACGCATGATCTTGCAGTACGCGCAATAGCTTCACTTGAGTCGCGAGGCTGGTGTCCCCAATTTCGTCTAAGAAGAGAGTCCCCTTGTGGGCAAACTGAAACTTGCCAATCTTGCGTTGCTCGGCACCCGTGAATGCACCTTTTTCGTGGCCGAACAATTCACTCTCAATGAGGGCTTCGGGAATCGCGGCACAGTTAATCGCCACAAACGGCCCATCTTTGCGGGGGCTGTTAAAGTGAATCGCCTTGGCGACGAGCTCTTTACCCGTGCCATTTTCGCCACGGATTAGGACGGACGTGTTTACGGCAGTGAGCCTATCCACCACTCTGAAAACCCGTTTCATGCCGCGACTCTTGCCAACAAACTCTTGTTCGTCTCCTGGAAGTTGGGGTGCGGAGTAACTGATCTTGGTGATCATGTGATAGGCGCGTTCCGCTTTTTCAACCACCTGCATGAGAAGGTGTTCGTCGATGGGTTTTTCGACGTAGTCGAAAGCGCCTTCGCGAATCGCTTCAATGGCGTCGCGAATATTGCCATGAGCGGTTACGAGGATAACAGCCGTTGAGTGTTGTCGTTCGCGCACTTGACGCAAGAAAGTGAGCCCATCCATCTGCGGCATTTTGACGTCGCACAGAACGAGCGGGTACTCCTCTTGTGAAAGACATTGGAGTGCCTCCACACCGTTCGTGGCCTCGTCGACCTTGTAGCCGCGCACGGTCAGCACTTTCACCAGCTGTTCTCTCAGCTCGGGAGCGTCATCTACTACTAAAATGGAATACACAGCCTGTTCCCTATTGAGGGGGAAAAACAGGCTTGGTCATACCAAAGAGGTTCGGAGCGGGCAATGGGGCTCAGCTAGGCGAAGGAAGCCAGAAAGTTACCTGTGTCCCTCGACCTTCCTGACTTTGAATGTCGAGCCCGCCCTGGTGCATTTCAACGAAGTACTTAGCCAGGTATAGTCCTAGACCGGAGCCGCTGGAATTCTTAGCTGCCGCCTTGCCACGAAAGAATTTTCCAGTGACGCGGGGCAATTCCTCGGCAGGGATGCCTTGTCCCTCGTCCGTTACGGTGACGCGCACGCGACCCGCCTCTTCGGCGGTTCGAATGGTAACGTTCGAACCCGGCTTGCCGTATTTCACGCCATTTTCAGCGAGGTTGATGACAATTTCTTGGATGAGTTGGGGGTCTCCTTCAATGGGAAAGAGAGGTTCCAAATCCAGAACGAAACGTATTTTTTTCTCTTCCCCTGCATACTTGAGTCGCGCAACGGCAAGTTCGACCGTTCGATTGAGGTCGACGGAGTCTTGCTGCAGCTCAAGTGCCATGGACTCCATTTTGGTAACTTTTAATATGTCGCCAATGAGTCTTCCGAGGTCGTCGCTTGCGCGATCAATGTTTTTCAAGGCGTCTTGAAGTTTTGCGGGCACTTCATGGGAGTCAGCAAGTGCCACCTGCACCACTGCCTTTATGCGCGCAATGGGCGTTTTTAGGTCGTGGCTAAAAAGGGAGACAAAATTGTTTTTGAACTCGTCGATTTGCCGGGCATTGGCGGCATCTTGATGCAAACGCCACTGGTCGGCTTCTTGTCGCCGAACTTTGTGTCCTAGTAGAACCAAGTAGGTCAGCAGAATGCATAGTAAAGGAGTCGCAAGCGGAACAAGCCAGTGAAGGGAGAATAAAACAATGCCGACTAGGATCCAGCAAGCGGCCAAGGCAGCGAGGGCCAACCAAGCAAACTTCAAGGGAATGCGAAGGACCAAATAGGCCGCGAGCAATACCGTGAGAACAGATAAAGTAGTTGCCAGCCAATGGGGGACGAATCGAATAGTGGCCCCACCAAAAAAAGTTTCCGGGTCAGCCCTTAGAGGATAAAGTAATTCAGATAGGGTTAGATTTAGCCCGTCCATCGGCACGAAAGCCAGGGCGGCGCAAAAGCCGATTCGAAGAATGAGCGATAGTCTGGGCATCGGGCCGGCAGCTTATACTGAAGGAAGCATGAAACCAACTCTGCTCATCGTCGATGATGTCCAAAGCGTGCGGGATAAACTGCGCCAGATTTTGGAGAATGAATTTGAAGTAGTAGGCGTGGCTGGCAACGCAGTCGAAGCTATTCGATTTGTTGAAAAGTCGTCCCCGCAGCTCATTTTGATGGACTTGGTGATGCCCCAAATGTCGGGTATTGATGCCACGAAGGCGATTATGGCCTTGCCTCAATGTACTTCGCGGGTAGTGATTCTGAGCGCGCTGACGGATGAGAATATCGTGCTGCGTGCGTTGGAGGCGGGCGCCTCTGAATATCTGGTAAAGCCGATATCAGAATCTAAGATCCGAGCAGTACTCCACAGTCTAGTCCAACCTCTTAAATCGACAGGGACCTAAAGTCGAAATCCGAAGTAGAGCTCCACGCCTGTGATCGTGTCGTCTCCGCCTAAGCGGTTGATAGACCATTTGAGATCCACCATGAAGGGGTCGAATTCGAATCCTGCTCCAATGAGCACCGTGGGGAGAAAGATGATCTGTTCCGTAGAGGTGGCGGTCAGCGCCCGATACCACATGGCGGCGCTGGCACCGACTCCTACGCCAAACGAAGCTTTTTCAGAGAAGCGAAACATGCGGCGCACCATTCCGTCGAAACTGAAGACGTGAGTGGTTGCGAGAACGTACTTGTAGCCCACCATACCGCGCAGCATCAGCGGAATATTTTCATCGAGTTCTGAGTAGTCGTGGTCGAAGTAGACGCCTGCCTGAAACCCGAAGTCCTTGTAAAAGTTTCCGTTGGGGACAGGGGGTGTTGTCGTCTGATCGTATTCTGGCTCGAAGTAAAAGTTTCCACCGAATGCGAAACCAACATGGAACACCCCGGCATCGGTGCGCGGACTATCGTCTGTAAAAAACTTTCTATTTCCTGGTTTTGTCCGGGAGGATTGTGCCTTCGCCCCTTCGGCGGGCTGTTGGGGTGGCGGATTTCTAGTCTCCTCTTTTTTCTTTCCCTGGGGATCTGAGTAGGGATCCTCTTCGAGGTAGTCTGACGATTCAGCAAATGCAACGCTGGGTGTCAGTAATGAAAGAGTAAAGGACAACACGAGTAGTCGAATCAAAGGTGCCATTCGTTAAGGATATCCCGAATGAATTCGGGGATCAAAGCAAAGCATGATCCACGCAACGATGTGTCCATGATAGTCTTGCTGCGAATGCGCCTCTTCTCGCCACTTACGTTGTTAATGGCCGCATTCGTCCTGATGCTTAGCGCGCCGCGGCGCGCTCTTGGTGGCAGTCAGTTCGCTCTCGATCTGGGTGTTTACGCCGATAACCTCTCCCAAAGAATCAGTGCGCCTGGCGGCTTTACCAGCCAAGTGAGTACGATGACTGGCCTATTGCGCGCGCGTCCGATTGTCGAAGTCGCGAAGGGCGTGAGTTTCGAGCCGGGGGTTGCAGTGCTCGTGCCGTGGCGCAACGGTGCCAACGGGTTCTCGAAAACCATTACGTCGTTCTACACCTTTGATTTTGGTTGGAATCTGTTTTCCAGATTGAACTGGAGATTCGGAACCGGCCTGCAGTGGGATGCCACTTTGACACAACCACAGGCCGTGGACCTTAATAACGGTACGGGAACCAGTACCTTTTTTATTCCCGGTGGGAGTTCGCACAGTTTTCAATTGCTCGTCGAAACGGGTCTTGAATTCAGTATCACGAAGTCCATTTCATTCGGCGCGGAGGCCTGGATCTCCGAAGTCGCTAGTAACCAGCGTAGACGTTTTGCCGCGAGTCTCTTTCTAGGAGTCTATCTATGAAGCTGCTGCTGGCATCGATATTCTTCCTCCAGGCGACACCTGGTTTTGCGTGGACCGTCGTTGCTTCGGGCATCGGGGGGTGGAGCGCTCCTGTGCTAACGGTTCAATACAATTTCACCGGTTGTGTCGTGCCCGAGGCTGACTTAGTACGCGTTCTGGATGCGGCTTTGGAAACATGGAACCGGGCCCCTCGATCGGCATTGCGTCTCCAGCGGGCATCCGCCCCGGTGATTGCAACGGCATTGGAGCTCAAAGCCGGTACAGCGCCTCTGACTCCGCTGGTCGTTTGCGATTCAGATTTCACCCTGAACCAAGAGACGGATGGCGATTTTGTTCCGGCCCTTACGCGCTTGGGCGCAAGCAGTGGGCGCATTAGTTACGCTGGGGTGGTGTTGAACAATGAAACTTCGACGAACGCGCACATCGGGCTTTTGAGTTTGGGAGAGTTGACCGTCGCCATCGCCCACGAGTTGGGACACGTCCTAGGACTTGGCCATAGCAGCGACACACTGGCCTTGATGTACTACAGCATTTCGGAAAAAGAGGTTCCTGTCATCGCAACAGACGATAGCGACGGACTTGCGTTTCTATATCCACGCAATGAGTTTGCAGCGGGGCCTTACGGATGCGCGGCAGTACCCCGGCCTGTGACGAGCGGCTCGGGAATTTGGCTAGGTCTGCTCATGCTTCTGAATGTCGGTCTGGGGCGCCACTTCAGGCGGGTCAGATCTGAACCACTTCTTTGACTTCGGGAACCGCATCTTTCAAACGCGTTTCAACGCCCATCTTGAGAGTGGCTGTAGAATGCATGCAGCTGTTGCAAGCGCCGTGCATCTCCAAGTAAACAATCCCATCTTCAAACTTATTGAAGATAATATCGCCGCCATCCATGGCGACTGCGGGTCGGATGTCCGTATCCAAAACTTCACGGATGCGCTTTTCAACTTCAGAATGGGTTCCCACGGGGGCTGTCTCTTGGACGTAGTCCTCATCTAGAACACGAAGGCCCGCATTCAGATGCTCTTCTAAAGTGGCGGGCACTTTCTCGGCGAGGGTATCCCAGTCGCCCTCGGTGCTTTTCGTAATGGTCACAAACTGGGTGCCAAGCATAACCGCTTCGACGCCAGGAACGGTGAAAAGCTTGGCCGCGAGGGGGGACTTTTGAGCCGCATCGGGGCGTGTGAAATTAGCGGCCCCTTTTTCTACCAGCGTCCGATTCACGACGAATTTCAGGCTATTGGGATTGGGGGTAAATTCTAAATGGACTGTTACCGGCTCCGACATGAGACCACCTCTTGGCAGGTCTTCTACCACAAAGATTTGCCCGGGCACAGGGGGTGGGTTAGAGCAGGGTGCGCCGCATGAATCCACGCATCACAGTGCTTTTACTTTTGGGGTTTACCCCCCCTGCATTTGCCTCCACGAGTAGCGACACAGCACGCCTACCTGCCATTGAAGTTCGTGAACCAAGGGCGGCAGTGGGGCGTCCTTCCGGCCTAGCCACTGAGTTCGTTGGCCAGGAAGTGCTTTGGGATGCGGATTCGGAATCATCCCTCAGCCAGGTATTAGGGCGTCAGGCGGCTATCCAAACTTCCCAAGCGGGGGGTGAGGGAGCTCAACCTTTTCTGCAAATGCGCGGTCAAGATCCGATTCAGACGCGGTTTTACTTGGAAGGCGTTCCACTTTCCGATGCGCTTTTTCAGAATGCACCTTTCTATTGGTTGCCCGTAAGCGCGTTGGATCGGGTGGATTTGTTCCCTGAAGGAAATCCTGCCGTGCTGGGCGGCGAGGGAATGGGTGGTGCGGTCCTGATGCATTTGAAGCAGCTGACGCGCGAATCCCTTGGTTTTCGAGTGGGGTCTTTTGGAAGTCGCCGCCTATCGGGGAGCGGATCCCACCAGCGCCTTTCTCTGCAAGTGGAGTGGCAGGAATCGAGAGAAGATTTCACGTATCGGGATGATGCGGGTACGCCGTTTACCCCGGGGGATGACTTTTTGGCCCGTCGTCACCACAACGGCTTTCGGTCTCTTTCTTTGTTACCCCAGCTTTCCCAATGGAAACGGGGGGACTGGCACGTGTCTGCCTTTTCATTTCTAAGCTGGCGAAGCAATGAGCTCCCCGGCGCCTTGGGGCAACCGCTCCAATCGGAGTTGCGGAGTGGGTATCAGCTGGTATCGGCACGCGTTGGATGGAATTCCCACGCCCTCACCCTCTACGGGTCCAATTTAGACCAAACCATTGATTCTCCTGCATCGATGGCAGCACTGCAGCTTCGATCGAGTGCCTCTCGCGCCTTGGGGGGGCGCTATTTGTTTCAGTCGCGGGGTATTCAACTATCCTCTGGCTTTGCCCACGATTGGGCGCAACTCGTCTCTTCCAATAGCGGGCAGACAGTGGTGCGACAGATCGCATTGCCTGTTGGAGTGAGCACGACCCTACGACTAGGTGCGGTCGACATCAGTCCCGCCATCGCTACGCAATGGGTGGATCAAAGTGATGATCAAGGTTTGCAACCGTATCGCTCTCTCAACGCATCCCCGCGGGTGGGGATGCAGTGGGCGGTCAATCATCACCAGAGACTGCGAGTCGTCGCGGGTCGTTATTTCAGAGTGCCGTCGCTCTCTGAGCGGTTCGGAATCCCTTCGCGGCTTTCGCCCAACGTCGGACTAAAAGATGAGGCAAGTTTTAAGGCGGAGGCGGGATGGGATGGTCGCTGGTTTCCAGTGTCGGGCCCAAGGGAATGGAGTGTCTCGGCGACGGCATCGCTTTCAGAAGGGTCAAACCTCATTCTCGTATTGCCCAATAGTCAGACACTGTTCACGGCTCAAAACATCGGAAGTCACCGCATTGCCTCCCTTGAGGCAGGAACCGAAGTGAGATGGGGAACGGATTGGATCGTACGTGCCAATGGGACCTACCTATGGACGGAAAATCTTTCCCCCTTTTCTGCCACTCGCGGAAAGGAACTGCCAGTTAGGCCGCGTGTCCGATCCAACGCGGACTTTGAGTGGCGTAACGGACGCCTATCTGCCATCTATTCCACATCTCTCAGTAGCTCGGTTTTCTTGGACACCGCCAATACGCGATCTCTCACTGCTGTGTGGCAACACGATCTCACTTTTGCGTGGAAGACGCGGCATTGGGGAAGCTGGCTTTTGGAACTTCGCAACCTCACCGACACTATGGTAGTCGGTGGGTCCGATTGGGGAATGTTACTCAACCAGAACACAACCGGGCTTGCGGGATTTCCGTCCCCAGGCCGGAGGGCCTATCTTTCATGGCGCTACGATTTTTCTTAAGCGCGCTACTCCTTTTAGCTTGTTCACGACAGGCCCCTGTCATTCCGGAGGCAGGGGATCCTCTGACGCGCGGTGGGGCAGCCACTCTCTACGTTTCCGTGGTGGGGGCAGGAGCTAGCGGTGTAAGAAAAGTCGATCTCACTGCGGGGACAATTTCGCAGAACGTCTTGCCCGGGGGAATAGATCTGCAATTGCGCTTTGACCCCTACGGTAAAGAGCTTGCGGTTATTGGGCGCTACGGAGTCGATAGGCTTACATTCGCGAGCCCCGATCTCTCAGGCTTTCGGAAAGAAGTCGCCCTTGCCCCTGCTTCCAATCCGCAGGACATCGCATTTTTAAATGCGCACCTTGCCTATGTTTCCTACTTGGGTCTGGAGCATTTGGATCTTCTAAATCGAGAGGGGGTCAAGCAGGCAGAAGTCGACCTATCCCGATGGTCGGACTCCTCGGGGAGTCCGGAAGCGACCTATTTACAGTGGGTCGATGGAAAACTTTTGGTCACGCTTCAGCGACTGAATAGGAGCTTCAAGGCTGAAGATAAATCTTACGCGTTGCTAGTGGATCCCGCGTCCCATTCCATAGTGGCTGAGACGGAGCTAATCTATACCAATCCCTCTACGGAAAGTTCGATATTGTCCGACGCCATTTACATCGGTGAAGCGGGCGTAGTGGGAATGGGTGAGCCAGTGCCTGATGGGGGCATAGAGCAACTCAATCCCGTTTCATTGGAGAGTAGGGGGATAGTGATTACGGAAGCAGTTTTGGGGGGAGACTTGCTGGATTTTGTCATCGTTTCGCCTTCGCTTGGTTTTGCAATCGTCCAAAACGGGGCGACCCATCTGGTGCGCTTCAATCCCACTCGTGGCGAGTTGGAAGGCAGTCTCGTTCAAGGAGTGGGGTACCAATTTGCGGACTTGCTATGGGATGAAAATCGCCGTCTGTTGTTTGTGGCAGATCGCAGTGATGCGGCACCGGCCGTGCGGGTTTTCAATGCGAGCGGCGAAGAGAGGGTGCGTAGTCGGATAGCGCTGGACATCCCACCCATGCGTCTGGAGCTGGGGGAGTAAGGAACGTTACCGGTTGCCGGGTCCACGACGAGCGCCGCGGAAAGTGATTTGCGGGGAGGCTTCCGTCTTCAGAATGAAGTCCCATCGAATACGAACTAGACCATCGGGATCCACCATTCCGCTAGGGGGATTGGGAAAGGGGGCCGCTTCTCTAAAGGCTTCCATTGCCGCTTCATCGAGGTCGGAGAATCCGCTCGAAACGACTCGAGAAATCTGGGCCACGCTGCCACTGCGATTGAGTGTCACGAGTACCTGGGTGACGACTTCGGTTTCCTTCATTTTTGCGCCGCGACTCCAAAGAACGGCAAGTTTGCGTTCCACATTGGGTTTCCAATACTGGCGAAGCGTTTCCTTGATGCGGTGGTAGTACGAGTAATAACGAAACTCTCTTGTGCTCAAGACAGTCTTATCGCCGCGGTCGACCCCTTCCAATCGATCATCCGTAGCAGCGAGTGGGCCGCCATCTCCGCCAATTCCCAAGTCTTTGAGTGAAAGCGTTTTCCAGTTTCGCTTTACTCCGGCGGTCTTCTTCGCGCTTTCCGCAGACTCACCCATGTCCCCGGTTTGAGGGCGAGCCTCGGGAGTTCCAGTGGAAGGTAACGTGGGGGTCTTTGAGAGGGAGTTTTTAAGACCGGTTCCCTGTTTGGCGCGGAAGTCGTCTGTTTGATCCGCCTTCATCTGCTTTTGCGCTGTCTGATTACGATCACTTAGGAAAACCGCGTTCGGATCCAGTTCGCGATTCTTCGCGTCTTCTGTTTCAGCGATTTCAGGTTCCTTCTTGAGTGTCTTCTTGGCGGCATCTAGGGGGCGTTTGCTTTGAGGCATGTCGACGACTTCGATCGGGCCCAGATCAGAAAAGTGGTAAGGCTCGTGCTCGGTCTTACGGCTCCACAAGATCAGAACGTGGAGTAGGACGGACAGAAGAACTGTCCACATTCCAACCTTGTTCTGACCATAGACCTTCATAACGGCTATTTCGGCTTATTTCCCCAGTTTCCTTACGCTTTTGGCCGGATCGTTCGATAAGAGGGGGCATGAGTTCTTGGTTTCAGAAAATCACGCAGCCGGCTCAAGTCGCGCTGCGTTCTCAGCAAATCGGATTTGTCCTTTCTCGTTACGGGGTTGCCGGATCTTTGGCGGCTCTCGGGGTCGAGGCGGGGCGGCGCGGTCTGAGTTTTGCCGGGCTAGGACCGGTGAGTCCCAAAGGCTTCGATTCTGCGTTCGGCCGCAACCTCGCGCTCACTTTTGCAAAGTTGGGTCCTACCTTCATCAAGCTAGGGCAGGTGCTCGCCTCAAGACCGGATGTGGTGGGGGAGCCTGTATCGGAGGAGCTTCGAGTTCTTTTTGATCGCGCTCCTTTCGTGCCCTTTGCCACGATTCGCAAAATTCTTCAGTCTGAACTGGGGGCCGAAAAGTTCGCAAAAGCCTTCAAGTCTATCGATCCGCAACCGCTGGCTAGCGCCAGCATAAGCCAAACACACAAGGCCCTCTTGGCAGATGGAACACCGGTTATTCTAAAAATTCAAAAGCCTGGGGTGGGGAGAACCGTCCGACTCGATCTCATTTTACTCGAGGGATTCGTTCGCAGCATCGATCTGGTGTATCCGAAGCTTCAGCTACTTGCCATGTTCCGGGACTTTAAAGAAGCGACTCTGAGCGAGATTGATTACTTCCAGGAAGCGAAGAATATTGACCGCTTTAGAAAAAATTATCGAAAGATTCTTTCTTCATCAGAGGTTCTATTCCCGAAGTATTACAAAGAGCTCCTTACAGAACGTGTGCTGGCGCTTGAGCCGATGCGCGGCCGACCCATGAATCAGCTGAAGAAGGGGAGTACCGTTGCGCGAGTAGCGGCGGAGCAAAGTTTGGCAGCGATACTAGAGCAGATTTTCGACCATGGTTTTTTCCATGCGGATCCACATGCAGGAAATCTTTTCTTTCAGGAGGATGCCGGTACGGTCGGCTTCATCGATCTGGGCTTGGTGGGGCAGTTGGAGCCCGAAGATAAAAAGCGATTTCTCAAAGTAATCCTAGCTATTCTCAAGCGGGATCGTTCGAAACTTGCGACGAGTCTATTTGCCCTCGGAGTGGCGAGTAAGAAAACAGACTTCAAGAGGTTTGATAAAGAAATAAAGGCAATGCTGGATGAAGTCGCAGCGCAAGGCGTTCAAAATGCGAGACTGGATCAGATGGTTTCTAGGTTGCTTGCGATTGCGAGAAAGAACCACCTTCACATACCGAACCGTTACGTGATGATGATTCGAAGCTGCTTGGTGATTGAGGGTGTGGCCAAGTCACTGAATCCTGGTATCTCCGTTTTTCAGGTGGCGACTCCCATCGTCGCCAAAAGCCTCATGCGGTCATACAACCCCCTGTCCTTCTTTTGGAAGAAGTAGTGGGCGCCAAATCCCCGTAACCATAACGAAATACGACTCATTCTTTGGGCTAAGTCCGGGTCGCAAATCTACCGACAAGAGGTCTAGTGAAACCCCTCTATCTACTCTTAGTCGGTTTGTTCTTTTTGGCGCCTGCGTTCGCAACCAAGGCGACGCCCAAAACTCCAAGTCCCTCTGAAGCAAACCTTCTGTACATGAAGGGTCGCCAGATGGTCATGGACGGCGAATTTGATAAGGCCATTCCGCTTCTGGAGAAAGCGATCTTAGGGGATCCCGATAACGCCTTTATCAACCATCAGCTCAGTGAGCTTTACTTGCGGACAGGGAAACTTGAAGACGCAGAAAAGCTCGGTCGCAAAGCAGTAGAGAAAGAACCGGAGAACGCGGAATACCGTGCGACCCTGGGTGGTATCCTCGCCGCAAATCGGAAATTTGAAGATGCAAAAGAGCAATACAAAAAGGTTGGGGAGCTCGAGCCTGGCAATCAAAAGGCAGGTTTGCTCATTGGCATTCTCGAAGCAGAAGCAGGCAATTTAGAGCAAGGTGCCAAGACACTTTCAAAGGCAATCAAGGAAGACGAAGATAATTTCATGGCCTACTTTTACCGGGCCAAGATCTACCTGGAACTCGAAGATATCAACCGCGCGAAAGAGGATCTGGCGCAGTGCTTAAAGCTGCGTCCTTCCTTTGTAGAGGCGGGAACTGCGTTGGGATTGTTATATGAGCGCCTTGGTGAAGTAGATGAAGCCATCAAGGCCTACGGCCAGATTCGAGGTAACGGCCGCTTTCGCAAACGTCTTGCGCAGCTTTACCTTCAAAAAAATGAATTCGACAAGGCGCTCTCTGAGCTACTTGAGTACGAGCAGATTGAATCCGACGACGAGACCACCCGTGTAAAGATTGGTCTGCTGTTCTTTGAGTTGAAGCGATTCGATGATGCGCGTGAGCGCTTTCAAGCGATACTAAAGGCGCACCCTGAAGCGGACAACGTCCGCTTTTATCTGGGCGCGGTGCTTGAAGAGCTGAAGGAGTGGGACGCGGCTTCAAAAAACTTCCGCAAGGTGTCCAAGGACTCTAGCTTCTATAAAGAAGCCATGCTCCATGTTGGGTTCATCTATCGCAATCAGGCAAAGCATGCGGAAGGGGGGCTCTTTGTTGCAGGTCTTCTAAAGAACACACCGGATGTCGTCGAGTTCTATGACATGCAGGCTTCCTTCTTTGAGTCTCAAAAGAAATACAAAGAAGCGATGAGGGCTTTGGTAGAAGGGCTGAAACGCTTTCCCAAGGATGAGAAGCTTCTCTATTTCCAGGGAGCGATGTCTGAGCGCCTCGGGGAGCGCACGAAGGCGATTTCCATCATGAAAAGCCTGATTGAAGTGAACCCCAAGAATGCGCACGCATTAAATTTTCTGGGATACACGTTCACTGAGATGAATGAAAACTTGGACCAGGCTGAAGACTATATTCGTAGGGCGTTGGAACTTCGTCCGGACGACGGCTTTATCCAGGATTCTCTCGGTTGGGTGTTGTTCAAACGGGGTAAAGTCGAAGAGGCGCTTACCCACTTAGAGAAAGCCGCATCTAAACAGCCCGAAGAAGCCGTCATTTGGGAGCACCTCGGCGATATCTATCTTCAGCAAAAAGCCTTCACTAAAGCAGCTCAGGCTTATCAAAAAGCGTACGAGTTTAGTAAGTCGAAGGACAAGGACCTTGCCAAAAAAGTAGAAGCGAAACTCGCAACGCTTCCCGAAGGCAGTCGGACACCTACCACTACGACAATCAAGTAAGTGCCTCTCTTAAATCACCAATCCACTGAGTGCGCTCAGGGCTACGCCAATGAGAAAAAAGGCGAGCCTCCGTAGCTTGCCGCCTTCTTTGTGGTGCATTTCCGGAAGTAGATCGCAGGCTCCGATGTAGAGGAAGCTTCCCGCCGAAAAGGCAAGAAGGTTCCCTGTGATCCCAGGGAGATTCTGTTCAATCAGCCCGAGTGATAAGGCGATTCCAATAGGGCCGGAAAGTGCGACGCCGATGACAAACAAAACGATGCGTGTGCGGGAGAGTTTCGCCATGCGAAGTATGGCGGTGAGCGCAAATCCAGCCGGGACTTTGTGGGATAGAATCGCAACCAGTACGAGGGGGCCCAAGTCCTTGGTCGTCATCGACAGGGTGGAGCCCAGCGCAAAGCCTTCCAAAATACCGTGAATGGTCAGACCAGCAAATGCGGCAACGCCGACCGTGTGGTAGTGGCACCCGTGTTCTTCACACGCATGCACCATAATAAATCGCTCGAGGATGAGTAAGAGAACGAAGCCACCCATGAACCAATACCCGAAGCTTGCAGGTGCGATCTCCGCGGCTTCGGGGATCATGTGCATGAAAGCCATGCCAAGCAGAAGGCCTGCACCAAAGGTGATAGCGAGGCGCATGGGTTCTTCACGTGTTTTCGAGATGAAAAGCGGAAGAAGGCCGCCGGTTAGGGCCGCGAGAAAAATAAGTAGCGCATAAAATAATGCAGTCGAAATCATGTCATCGGAACCGTGCGGAGGCGACTCTCAACGACCCGCACCCGATTGCCAAGCCCGGAATGATCAAAAAGCACACGGGTGAGTGGATCGGCTGAGGGAGGCGAGGCCAGAAAAAGATGGCGCGTCGCAAACGGGGCTCGAAAAGGCGTGCGCTCTGCCAGCGCTTCCATCCGGCGGAACGCCTCGGCAAGGCTTTGCGCATCTCGCGTAATTTCGATCGACCGCAAGTCCAGGGCCGTTTCATCACGCATTCCCTTAAGAACTAAAGTAGGGAACAAGGTCAGGGGGTAGAGGATGAGTTGTCGGAGGATGACTTGCACCGAAAGGACATCGGTTCTTACTTTTCGGCTTTTTCCCGTGTGGATGAGGCTATAAACCAGCCCAAAAAAACGGGCCAGCCACGTTTCGTTAGCAACATCCGAATTTCGAATCCGGCAAAGCGAATGGGCTATGACAGCAGCAAGTTGTGGCCGAGTGAGTTGCTCTAGTAGGCCCCGGGTGAAAACCAGGTGAGTTGCTTGAGCCGAGAATCCTAGAACTGCGACATTGAGGCCCGCCACTTCGATGACGTGAATTCCGGGTAAGCCGATTTTGAGGCGCCGACAGTATTCTTCAACGAGGGCATGTTCTCGGGGAGCTTGGGCAGCCGTTAGGGGCTTTGCAGTCAGAATCCCTAGTATTGCGTCAGAGCCCTTGTAGCGCAACGCGATGAGAAAAATGCAGGCGGCTGAAGCGCCGGTCAGAAAGCCCGGTAAACCCCAAAGCGTTGCAGGCGGCCCCGAAAAAAGCAGCACGGTGTAGCCAGCAAACGCCAACCAACGAAGATAGGTGGCAAGCAACATCGGAGCCCTTTCTCTTTGACACGGATAACCAGTTTCGGATTTTATCGAATGGGTGTACGAAAGGCCAGAACCGAGAAGCACCATGCTGCAAAAGTCGTTTAGCGATACTCCCATAGTTTTACGTGCAGAACCAATCACCCGGGAACAGGTGAAGCGGTTTATTTCGGCAACGGGTAGCGAGTACCACGCCGGTAATCCGCTTACTTTTCCGACGGTCTGGCGCGCGCCTGAGTTCCAATGGCTCGATCGGCTGAATTTCGACCTACGTGAGCTGCTTCATACCGACCAAGAGTATGAGTATCTGGCACCGGTGAAAGAAGGCGACATTCCGACGATATATACGAAGATCAAAGAGTTGCGAGAGCGCCGCGGGATCACATTCGTGTGTCTTGAGTCTGAGGTGCGTATGGGAGAGGTCCTAACCTTGATCACCCGCTCTTCGTTTGTGGTCCGCAGTCAGGGTGAGGCCAACACGTGAGCTGGATTTCGGGCCAACCCCTTCGAATTTTGACGAAGCCTCCCATTACGCGCGAGCAATTGCGCGATTACGCCGCGGCTTCCGGCGACAACAACCCTATTCATCTTGATGAGACCTTTGCTCAGGAAGCAGGCTTTCCTTCTGTCATTGTTCACGGGATGCTTTCGATGGCGTTTCTGGGGGACCATTTGCGGTTTAACTTTCCTCCTGAGACCTTTCAGGTGAAGCGTTTGCGGACCCGCTTTAAAAAAGTGACGTTTCCAGGAGATGTGCTCAGTTGCGAGGGGCGCATTCGCCGAGTTGAGCCAGATGGCACTTTGCTCGTTTCCCTTCATACCCGCAATCAGCGGGGCGAAATTACTACTGAAGGCGAAGCAGAAGTCTCAGAATCCTAATCACTTAGGATCTTTTCCTCCATCAGACTTGGAACGGTGTAACGCACTGTGCTATACGGCGTCCCATGCGACAGAATGGAAAACCAAATCTCGTTTTGATTCGTGGTGGAGCTGGCCAGCTTGGGCCTATTTCCCGTTTGGGACTGCGTGATCGCTTCTCGCACCCTTCCAATGGGCGGCTTTATCTCTTCTTAAGTACCAAGGTCGTGCTGATAGGGGCGATTTTGTATTATCTCTACGGTTGAAGCACTTTACGCATCGCTTCCACGTAGGTCTTGTGTTCCAGCGGAAGGAGTCTTTCCGCGACGCTCTCCGCTGAGTCCCCCGCCTTGATCGCCATTTTCGTTTGAAGAATGATGGGACCTGCATCGAGCTTTTCGGTCACAAAGTGAACCGTGCAGCCTGTTTCACGCACTCCGGCTTTAATGGCCTGGCCAATCGCGTTCAAACCGGGAAAAGCCGGCAACAGGGAGGGATGAATATTGATAATTTTGCCTTCGTATTTTTTCACGAGACCAGGCGCGAGCAGCAACATATATCCCGCCAGGCAAACCCAATCTGGGTTGAATTTCCTCACAGCGCTCATCAGAGCCGTGTCATAGGCGGCCCGGTCCCACTTCCAGTCGGGAGTTCGGTAGGATCGAGCCTCGAGCACCGTGCAGGGCACCCCGTAGCGTCGAGCGCGATCCAAGGCGGGTGCATCTTGTTTATTGCTGATGAGTCCGACAGCGTCGGCTTGAAGCTCCTCCGCATGAATGGCTTTAACGATGGCTTCGAAGCAGCTGCCACGACCCGATGCGAGGAACACAATGCGAGGTTTTTTCATTTCCAAATCACTTCCGCAGGCGCCGTTGATTGCGCGCCAGATTCAATACGCCCAGAAATCCAGGCCGGTATTGCCTGCGCTGCCATCTGTTGCACCAACTGCGGAGCGACATCGGACGGGCAAATAGCGCACATGCCGACACCACAGTTAAAGGTGGATAGCATTTGCGCAGTAGAGAGGTTTGATGTCTCTTGGAGCCACTTAAAAAGGGGCGGGAATTCCCAAGCTCCAATAGAGGCACGTACACCCTTGGGCAGAACACGCGGCAAGTTTTCAAACAAGCCGCCGCCAGTCAGGTGGGCCAGAGCATGTAAGCGCGGTAACCACGGCTTCAACGCCGAAACATAAATAGTGGTGGGAGCAAGTAGCACGGACTTCCAGGTCGAATCACTAAAAGGCGCTTTGTCGTCAGGCTTTACTCCGGCCTTTTCGACCAATTTTCGCACTAAGGAATAGCCATTGGAATGCAGCCCTGAGGATCCTAGGGCGACAATGACATCGCCGACTTGAACCCGCTCCGCGCCGAGAACCTGCGCTCTATCGACCATTCCCACGGAGAATCCAGCTAGGTCGAACTCCCGCTCCCGGTACAGCCCCGGCATTTCAGCGGTTTCGCCCCCCGCAAGGGTACATCCAGCGTCCTCGCAGGCGAGCTGAATGCTTTTCAGTAAAGTAGTGAGCTGTTCTGCACCCAGTTCACCGCAGGCATAGTAATCCAAAAACAAGAGCGGAGTGGCACCGACACAAAGCAGGTCGTTCACATTCATCGCTACCAGATCGGCACCCAAGCCACCCAAAGTATCCCACTGGCAAGCGAGCATAGCCTTGGTTCCTACGCCATCGCAGCAGGTAACCAGGACCGGATCTTCGAATCGATTGACTAGGTCCTTGATTGAGTAGCAAGAAGCAAAAGGCCCGATACCTGAGAGCAGTGCGGGGTCCCGAGGACGTGTGCGAACAAAACCCGCAAAGTCGCTCAGGATTTTAGCGGCCTTTTCGGGGTCCACTCCTGCTTGTTGGTAAGAGATTGAGGACAAGATTTCGCTCCTTAGGCGTCAAGGGCGGCATCTTAGCACAATAGAGGTCCTTCTCAATGCGGTTCGAGTGGCTTTTGCTTGACGTTAAGGCCCTGATTTCCTTACAAGCTAAGCATGCAGAACTCCATTATCTCGAAGATTAACAAGGACCAGGAAAAGAAGCGCCCGTCCTTCGCCGTGGGCGATAAAGTGGGTGTCTCCGTTCGTCTCAAAGAAGGCGATAAGGAACGTATTCAGGTTTTCCGCGGCATTGTGGTGCTCAAAAGCCCTAAATCAGGAAAAGGCCCTGGCGCGACCTTTACCGTACGAAAAATTTCGGCCGGTGTTGGGGTGGAGAGAATCTTTCCGATTCACTCACCGTCGATCGATAAAATCGAAGTGGAGTCCTCCAGTGAAGTGCGACGTTCACGTTTGTACTTCTTGCGCAGTTTGACGGGTAAAAAGGCTCGCTTGAAAGAAGCCGAACGTTTTGGCGATTTCGTAGCGGCTGAAGCGGCCCCAGGTCCCGAAGATGTCCAGGCATCTGCTGCTGAAGGCGCTTCCGAAGCGCCAAGCACGGAAGAAGCCAAGGCCAAGGACAAATCCAAGAAATAATTTTCGTCCCTAACAACGTGTCCGACAAAAGCAAATTCGAAAGGGAGTGCCGCGATCTGGGGTACCAGTTTGTGGCAGGCGTAGATGAAGTGGGGATGGGGTGCTTAGCCGGCCCGGTCGTTGCCGCTGCTGTTATTCTCCCGTTGAGTGGAATCCCGGTAGGCATCGATGATTCGAAAAAACTCTCTCCTAAAAAACGGGCGGAACTCGACTTGCAAATTCGCGAGGCAGCCATTTGCTTCTCGATTGCTCATGCCACAGTAGAAGAAATCGATACGATCAATATTTTGCAGGCCTCTCGTTTGGCGATGCGCCGAGCGATTGAGGGCCTGAGTCAGGCGCCCGATTTTTTGCTGGTGGATGGGCGAGGGAAGTTGGGAGTGCGTTGCCCGCAGAAGTGGATTGTAGGAGGAGACCATCTATCGGTCTCGATTGGTGCGGCAAGCATCCTTGCGAAGGTGTTTCGAGATAGCTGGATGGCGCGATACGACCAGCAATTTCCTGGCTACGAGTTTGCATCTCACAAGGGCTATGGCAGCGTGGTTCATCGACAGGCCCTCGACAAACTCGGACGCAGCCCGCTCCACCGAAAAACTTTCTCGTGGACGCCAGTATGAGGCCTTCGCCTCTGAACTCGCAAGTAAACTAGGTTACAGAGTCCTTGCGCAGGGTTTTCGATTCCATCACCTGGAAGGGGATTTACTGTTGGAAGTAAACCCCAAGCTACTGATGTTGTGGGAGGTGCGGGGGCGACGGCACGAGAAATACCTTCCGTCTCAGATGATCCACCCGAAGAAGCTGGCTCATATCCGTCGCTTGGCTTCGTGGCTGATGCAAACCCATGGCAAGCAAGTGAGAGCGCAACTAGTCGAGCTCGTTGGCTCCCCCGAGAAACCCCGTTGGCGCATTTTCGAAATTGATGATGTGGGTTAGTTGGAAAGCGGTTTACGCGCGCGCAAGGTTTTTGCAGCCGCAGCGATGGCTTCGTCCGAAAAGCTCGCGACCGCTTGATCTTCGTCGTCGAAAATCTGGAAAGGGTTCCGAGCGGTCTGAAAAGCTTTGAACATTTTCGTAAATTCCGACGATAGATTGCAGAACTTGGGTTTGGCTGGGGAAGCATTGAGCTTTTTCAAAACCTTGATGAATTGACTGATTCCGCTTGAGCCAACGAATCGAAGTTTTGCCAAGTTAAAGACCACCTGTCCTGTCTGCGCTTCTTGCAGAAGTCCCAGAGCGGTATCGAGAAAAGTGCGGGTCGCTTCGAAGTCGAGGTGGCCTTCGAGATCGATCACCGTGATATCGCCTTGCAGGCGTGATTGGATTTTCATGGGATCCACCTTTTTTTGATGTTTGGGGGGCTTCTTTCCATTATAGCCCAAGAATGACTAGAGCAGAACTGTACGTAGTGGCCACCCCACTAGGAAATCGCGAAGACATCACGCTTCGCGCCATTGAGACCTTGCGTCGAAACAAATGGATTTTCGCTGAAGACACGAGAGAAGCTTTGAAGCTGTTGGAACTGTGCGGTGTGCCTGCGCAGGGAAAGAAGATTCAGTCCTACGCGAGTCATAACCTGAAGCGAGCGACCGAACAGGCAGTGAGGCTTCTGCAAGAAGGCGAGTCAGTGGTCCTTGCGACCGATCGCGGCACCCCAGGGATTTCCGATCCGGGCGCACTCCTAGTGGCGGCCGCACGGGATGCCGGCATCCGCGTGGTGCCTATTCCTGGGGCGTCTGCCGTGACAACACTGCTTTCTGTGAGTGGCGTAACGGAATCAGAATTCATCTTTCTGGGATTTCTCCCAAAGGAGTTGAAAAAGCGGGAGGAGTTGTTTGCTCGAGTCGCCCAGTGGGGGGCGGTTTCATGCTTTTACGAATCGCCACGCCGCATCCGCGAAACCATGGAAGAACTTAAAACCGCGTTCCCTAGCGGCGAGGTCTTGATTGGTCGGGAAATGACCAAATTGCACGAGGAGTACGTTCGAGTGCCTCTCACGCAGGTGACGGCGACCGTCTTACCCGAACAGGGGGAGTATAGTGTTCTGCTATTCCCAGGAGCCCCTCGCATCCAAGTACCTTGGGAGGAAGAGATTGCCCTGCGTGTGGGAAGCGATCGGGATTGGTCAAAAGCGGTTGCTTCGCGATACGGCGTTGCGGCAAAGGAAATGTATAACGCGCTTCAGCACGCAAGAGCAAAGCCCCTTTAGAAAAGTCGCTTTTGCGTCGATGAGATCTACGTGAGATCCCTATCGCTACTAGTTCTTCTGGCTTTTTTTTCTACTAACGCACAGGCAGACGCCTTTGGAGTCGTCGTCAACGCCGCTCGCAAGTTGCGCTTGTCGAACCACGACGCAGTCCCCCTAAAAGACTACTCACTGAATGTGGGTACCCGACAGGGTGTGATGGTGGGAGATGTACTTGCGGTGCATCGCCCGTTCGCAGTGCGCAATGGGCACAGCGATGCGTCGATTCACCTCATCTCGATTCCGCTGGGTTATTTGAAAGTGGTTGCAGTAGGGGAGAATGTCTCACTGGCTCAAGTCGAAGGCACTATCAACGCGCCTCTTGCTTCGTTGCAGTACCCCGGGGTGATGATCGGCGACGAAGTGCTTCCGAAGACTTTTGCCAAAACCGATTTGCCTTCGGCACCTCCCATTCCATAGAATGAATACATCGGGAATGAATAACACTTTGCTCCTAAATGCAGGCTACGAGCCTTTGCGTATCATTGGATGGCAACGCGCGTTCGTCCTTCTCTTTCAAGGCAAGGTCGAGATTCTAGAAAAGTATGAAGCGTGTATTCGTACCGTTTCGGCCGAGTTTCCGGTTCCTGCTGTCGTTCGTCTCAATCGTTGGGTGAACCTTAAACGCCAATCACCGGTGATTCGTTTCTCTCGCGCAAATGTCTATTTGCGCGACGATAATCGCTGCCAGTATTGCTACCTGAAATTCAATGACAGAGAACTCACTTTAGATCATGTGCTTCCCGTCGTACGTGGTGGGCGAAAGACCTGGGAAAACATTGTCACTGCTTGTATTCGTTGCAACCAACGCAAAGGCGATAGGCGTCCGGAAGAAGTGGGTCTACGCTTGCTCCGACTCCCTCAAGTGCCCAAACTGCTGCCTGGAATGGCCGTCACCGTGAAGGCAACAGGACATCCTGAGCTTTGGGAACCCTACCTAAGATTGGCTTGGCCGACTCTGAAGTCGAGTTGAGCTTTAAGAAATCGACGTCAGCAAATTCTTGATCTTTTCTTTCGGCTGGTTGCCGACCAGTTCGTTCACTTTTTTTCCGTTCTGAAACAGAATCAGCGTAGGGATGCCGCGAATGCCGAATTGTTGCGCAACCGAGCGGGCTTCATCCACATTCACTTTAGCGAAGCGAACTTTGCCCTGAAACTCCTGAGAGAGTTCTTCAATGACGGGGGCAAGCGCTCGGCAGGGCATGCACCACTCCGCCCAAAAATCCACGAGGATAGGGGCGTTATCTTTTTCGACTGTATCGCTGAAATTGGCTTCGTTCAGATGTGTCACGTTGCTCACGCGCTTTTCTCCAGTTTTGATGAGGGTACGGCTGACCCCTTGTTTCTATCAAGACCTTTCTAATACACCTTACTCCACTCCAAAAGGGTGGAAACCGATTTGTCCTGGGAGAGCGGTGCTCGCTCCACGAAGGTGTTAAAAACCCAGTTTCTGCCTAAGCGCTTGCGAATCCCCACCCCTGTGGGGCCTTGTGCACTGCTAGAGACCTGAAGCGAAGTGCCCTCCATCAAGCGGATAGTTGCTTGAAACTGTCCACGAGTGGGGTCATAGCCGATACTTTCTATGGGGGTGGAAGCCAGCAGGTACATCGACATAGCGCTTACCGCGCCATTGGCCAGTGCCGCTTTGGCATTGCCCAGAGACTCATCCTCGCCGGTGCTTAGTTCTTCTAGCGGGCGTCCGAACAAGAGTAATGAAAGCGCGCTGCTTTCCGATAGAGGCGGATTACTGGTGATCGAAAACTTAGGTTCCTCCAAAGTGCCGTAGGCGGCTAATTTTAAGTCGTAGCTCGCGTATGAAATATCAATCCGCCCACTGAGTTCCGTTGCGCCATTGGGATCAAAATCGAGGTTGATCTTTTTCACCTGGGCTTTGCGCCGGAACAACTCGACCGGAAAAGGTTCCACGCGGACGGTCCCGCTCACTCCCGTATCAGCTGCCACCAAGTCGATGGAGATGGGAACGTCCTGCCGAAGCTGGGGAGAGTAGAGACGAACGGGTTGCTCCTTGGGTGCTCGAATCGCGATTTTGTAGTGAAACACGCTGTCGTCGGTCGATGGCTTCCGATTCATCTCTTTGGACGACAAGACAATGGAAGAATCTGGAACAAGTCGCGGCATTTCTGTGGGGCTCACATTGGGTAGAATGAGTCGGGTGTTGGTGAAAGCCACTTCCGCTTCAAAAGTGGTAGCTCGTCTCGTGGCGTCGGTCGTCAGTTTGCCGTTGCCGTCAAAATGTAAATGTTGGTTCTTCGAATCCAGCGCAGAATCGACGTCAAACGCGATTCGGGGTTCTTCGAAAGAAGGGCCCGAAACCAAGGTGGCATTGAAGCTAAACTCGCCGCCCAATTGATTGAAAGGTGCGGGTATGGCCCATCCGGTTGCTTTCATGGCTCGCACGAGTCTTTGGAAGTTTGCGACCTTTGTTTTGGCGTCTACCTTGAGCGCCTCCCGATTGGCGGGATCCGAGAGATCCAACGTTCCATTGAGCGCAATAGAAATAGGCGTCCAGGGAGAGGTCGAGGGCCTGATTCCCACTTCGCACTGCACGGATAGATTGGCTTCGGCTTCAAGCCAAGTGTAGTGGCAAGATTTCACGCCTGCTTCGTGAACGCCTTGAATAGGTGCGCGCAGAAGGGCTTTCAATGAGCCTTCTAACTTGTCGGAAGCAGCCGTTCCGTGCGTTGAGACCTCCAGCCACGGTTTACTCCCTGCGGTGCGCGCGACGATCTCATATTCAAGCGGCTTGCGGCGAGGCACACCCAGCTTAAGGCTGGCGATGAGCTTCTGTTTGGCTTTTCCCTTTTGAATCAGAGTTCCGTTGGCGCGCACATCGAGGTCGCGCCGTCCGTCGGAGGAAGTGGCATCTGCCGAGAGGGCGCCTCGAACGGAGCTCGATGGCATCACGACGCTGACTGCAATGTTTCCGATGTGAATCTTGTCCCAGGTTACTTTGGAAAGTACCGCTTTGCGCATAGCGCGTATCGCTCGAAGCGGCGTCGGCGTGGCACTGGCTTCCGGCAGAGGCTCGGGTCCCATTGTCTGCTTGATTTCCATTTGCACTTTACCTGAGGGGATCTCGAGCCGAGCGATATGAAATTTTCTTCGAAGCAGGTTGAAGCTGATGCGAGCGTCAAGGCGCTCAAGACAAACCAAAGTAAAAGGATCGGCCTGTCGGTAGCAGGGCTTTTCCAAGGAGAGCGTGAGTTCCTTGGTGAGTAACGACACGCTGCGCGCACTCCACGTGCCCGATTCCCATTCTACTGGCAAATCCAGCGTCTCAAACACGCCCTCCACCAGGGGCAGAGTACGTGGTTGGATAAGTGAGCCAGGAAAGAAGAAAAGGAAGAGCGCGGCGGCCAAGGTGACCCCCAGCAAGCCGAGGATCAAATAGACGAGCCGCTTCAGCCAGCGAACGAAAAAATGAGCAAAACGTTTCATCAAAATTCTTCCCCGTAGCTGAAGTGAAACTGAGCGTGTTTATGCACTTCAGGCAATTTAGCATTCAATCCAACGCCATACCCAAGCGAAGTTCTAAAAACACCCACGGGAGAGCCCCACCGCAACCCCAAGCCCGGTGACGCTACCCAAGTATCCGTCAGGTCGAAGGTGTCGCGTGAGATAAGTCCCACATCCAGAAAGAGAAACGGCTGAAGATCGAGCGGCAGGATACCGGTGCCGCGAGCCTCCACACCCGAAAAGAAAGTCGTCAAAGCCCCACGATCATCCGGTAGCTCCTTGTAGTTGAAGCCCCGCAGGGTACTAGAGCCCCCCGCATAATTGCGTAAGTCGGGAGTGAGGGCGTCCAACCCACCTTCATTTTGTCGAGCGAAGGTCATTGAAAGGCCTGTCCGAAAGCCCAAAATGAGTTGACTCCTGCCATCCGCAGGAAAGTTCCATAGGTGGGTGTAGCGGCCTCGAAGCACTTCCGAAGTGAAATCTGCGAGCCAACCTTTACGACTCACGATACCCGTGAAGAGGATCTCAAAGCCAGACTTGGGAGTCGATCGAAACCATTCGAAGTCGTGGCTTGTCAGCCGGGCGTCCGCTATCAGAGCTAAGAAGAACAAACGGTCTCGTCCCTCACCGCGAAACTTCATGGTTCCGGTTAAAGCGGGGCCCAGAGAAATGAAGCCGCCGGTGTCGCTTCGATCCCAGGTGGTCGCCGGAGAAAGTTGGAGGGTGCTGGTAACAAGGTCTTGGCGATTATCTGCTTGGTGCGCAATGACAAACAGAGGTCGCAAATGGAAGCGGCTTGGACTTTCTAGCACGTACCAAGCGCCTTCGATGCGGCCTTCCTGGGTATTAAAAGAGTAGGGGTGGGCTGGTTTGTAGGTGAGTTTTACCTGGGTGTAGAGCGATGACCCCATGGGACCTAGCCGGCCGTGTTTCCACGAAGCGCGCGTCAGCGCACCTTGGTCGGTGTTGACGCCAATACCCCAGGTCACCTGACGGGGCGCCCCGGCAAAAACCTTTTGCTCCAACTCAACCCCTTTTTCGCCACAGCGAGTGTTGAAGTAGGTGTTGCGCACTATGCCGTCGCTAAGCGTTCGGCTAACCGTCAGGGGTATGAGGATCTGATTGAACGTACTTCCCAGGACAAAAGCGTCGTAGCGACGCAAGACGCCCGGAGCGAGGCCTTTTATTTTTTCTTCATCTACACTGAAAAAGGGCTGTTGGGGGCCGGCCTGGATGCGAATGGATAACATTCCCGTTTCCGCATTGGCTTTAACATCGACTTTGGGACACGCGTAGCCGACCGTTCCCAGTTTCGCCTCGATAGAATTCGTGATTTCGGTCAAGCGATTGGGCGTTAGCAATTCACCGTTATATGCATTGCGATTCCAGTTGCGAAGCTGGGGTGGCTCGTCGATAAGCTCCATCCCTTTGATGAAGCTTCGCTTGCCTAGCTCGAGGACGACACTCTCCCCTTGGCGCTCCACTTTGCTGAAGTAGTAGCCGCGATCTTGGAGAAAAGTGCGAACGTGAAAAAGGGCCTGTGACTCAGGCACGCTTCGCCAGGCGCGTGACTTGGGATCGCCACACGCAAGCAACTTCTCTGAGTCTGTAAAGCTCAACGATTCAGGACCGCGCAAAGTCAGCCAGGGGCAGAGCTCGGTAATCTTTGCAGCTTGTGCCGGCTGGAGCGTTAAGGTCGCGACCGCTATATATGAAAGGAGCCACATCCGCATTGCGAGCGGATAACTAGCACATTCCCTGCCAAGTTTGGCACGCATGAGGAAGATTATTCAGGGCAGGTCAGGGGGCGATCTTTGAAAAAGACGATGCGCTTGTTCATCGGGTCTTCCGGATCTGGAGAGCTTACGTTGAAAGTCGTAATCCCGCCGGTTTGAGTGCAAGTCGCTTCCATTTCGAAGAAGGGAGGCTGATAGCCAATCCGGGTGCCATTCGCTCCAATCATGATCTGATCGTCGAAAGCGGTTCCTGGATTGAAGCTGGGATCAAGTGTCCCCGTCGCCGTTAAGGCGATCAGGCGATTGGATGGAGTGCCGGCCGCCGTTAGAAATTCTCCGCCCATGAGAGCGCCGGAAGCGCCCTGTGGCACCACGGCATGCACCGGATAATCCGGCGCGGGGGAGGTAATAGGTACTGCGACCGGATTCGCGGGCGGTGGCGGGCTGACGTCGAAATAGTGGAGCCCACGGGCGAAGTTTCCCGCTACGAAAAGGCGGTGCTGGTTAACCGCAGGCGAGAAGGTACTGAGTGCAAAAACGGACGGGGGGTAAGTCCGCGCAGGATGGTGTTCGTGAGCAATGCTCGGACTAGCTGGGAAGGGAAAAGTTCCGACTCGTGCTCCACCGGCTTGGAGTCGGATGACGGGTGCAACCCCTGTTCCCTGGTAGGAGGTGAATGCCCCACCCGCAAAAAAATCCCCCGACGCGTCGGTGGCCGCGGCGAGCGCGAAAACCGGTTGGTTCGCACCCGCCCCATAACTACTGACATGTCCAAGGGATGAACTCCGCCGGACGATTCGATTTGCGGCCGTCCCGCCAAAACTCGTAAAGGATCCACCAAAGACGATTTCGCCGCTTGCCAAGGGTAAGATCGCGAGTACGGCGCCGTCAGTCGCCACAGCATTAGCAACAGCGCCGGTGTTTCCAAGTCGGTAAACTTGAGAACCGGTTCGAGACGGAGGAGGAAGAATCGGGGGAATCGTTGTCACGGTGATCAGTGGCAAGAGGGGATCGAAGGTGGCGGTGATCACTTCCTGCGGAACCAATCCCGGAACCGACGCTATCCGAAGCACCACTCCCGCCCCCGAATTGTTAAACGCGGGGTCGCGTGATCCGTCCGGATTGAGCCGCACCAGGTAGTTGGCCGCTCTTCCTTGATATTGAGTGAACTCTCCTCCGACGTAGATTTGATTCGTGGCGCCCGCGCTTGCGATCGCCCTCACTGCGCCATTAAATCCCGTGCCCGTGTTGAACCCGGCATCCACGGAGCCATTGGCCTGAAGGCGCACTAGTCGGTTGACCCCGGAAATGCCATTGAAGCGGGTGAAGTCTCCACCAATGTAAAATCCGGTGCCTCCGGGCTGCGGCAAGATCGCATTCACACGAGTATAGGGTTCCCAACGACGGATATTGACCCTGTTGACGCCGTTGCAGATACCGGCCGGAAGGTTAGCGGGTAGGGTCGTGGTGGCACAGCTGATCCCATAGCGGATGCTGCGCTCTACGGCTAGGCGAGTGGCTAACTTGCGTGCCGTGCTGAAAATCTTATGGTCGACCCGAAATCGCAATAGCTCCGCTATGATCAGCGAAAAAATAAAAATCGCTCCGACTCCGATGAGCAGAGACTGACCACTACGATTGTCTACAATTCTAGATCTCAGAAGCATGCTTCTACCTGAAAAAGCAGTTGATATTTTCGGCTTGGGAAATACCTGCGCCTTCACCTTGCCACCGTTCCAAAGCAGAATTCCAAAGCCGCACGGAATTATTACCCGAGGAATTATTGACGTGGGCCCCCACCGTTGTGGTCGAGTTCGGATCATAGCCTGCACCTAAGGCACGGCACCCAACTCGCACGGTCGGCACAGCGGTCGCCCCGAATCCTGCTAGTTCGTGACTGTGGGAGGGACACTCCGGTGGCACCTGATTCCCGAGCAATCGATTGCAGTTCATCATCCAGTTCGGCCCCCTTGATGGGCTGGTCCAAACCCCCGAATACACATGGCCGACGCGTTGGTGGTAAGATTGATTTGCCGCATTCAACCTAAAGTAGCGGATCGGACAGGCGAGTGGTGCGCCTACATTCTCGGGAATCCCACCGCGCGTGATTTTAATTTGAATCATATTGGCCAATTCACTGTCAGGCCGCCGCTGCGATCGGCAATAAGCGCGCACACTGTATCCCGACTTTACCTGCCCAGCAGCAGCTAGGATAAGTTTGCCGGTCCCTCCCCGGAGCGCAATAGGTGCTTCTGCCGCGGGGCAATCGCAGCGCGTCCCTGCACAGGGTACGCCGGTGTATCGGGGAAAGGCGCCTTCGAGAGTGGCTGAACAATCCAGCTCGTACATCACATCAATAAGGACATCGAGTTTGGCATGTTCGTACCTCAATTTCTTGAGCGTATTGAACCCCATTGCCGAAAACCGCCCGACCGCAAGCATGAGAATTCCGATGAGCGCAGCAGCCACTACGAGTTCAATTAATGTAAAACCACGCAGACGTTTCATCTTGGCCCCCACACCAAGGAGCGCGAAAGCATGAACTCCCGAACTCCTGGGCCGTACTCGCAAATCCAGTAGGGCGGCTCAATGAGGTCAACCCAATTTGGGTTTCCCACGGGGCGGGCCTGCAAACGAAGTTGGACTGGCGAAGGCCCCCCCTCATATACCACTCGAACTTCGTGGCCTTCGATGGTCCGGTAGGCGGGTCCTCGAGGGAAAGCCTCCAAGCTCAAGTCAGCGTCGTTTACCGCGCTCCGAGTTCCAAGGCCTCGCCCCGAAACTTCGGCACCAATGGAAAAGTCCGGCCCGATCCAGCCTAAGGTGAGGGGGCAGTCGAGCTGGGTAATCGCCCAGTGCCGGATATACATTCGCTGGACCTGAAGCTTTCTCTCTTTGAGGGTTCGGTAAGCAGAGGCGGCTCCGATGGCCACGGTGAGCGCCAAAAAACCTACAAGCCCCATGACAAGGACTACGCTGATGGTTTCATAGCCAGAAGACCGCTTGAGAATCTTGGCGAAGGCTCGCATAGCTTCCCAGTTTACTGCAGATACCCTGACCGAACCAGCGTTGGAACATGTTTGACCGCGTCTTTAGCGAGGGGCAGTTGAACTGGAGAAAAGAGATCGACCAGCAACGCGACCTGCTAGCCAGGCACCCCACTGAAAGCGCAGTAAAAGCGGATGTCACGCGCGAGCCCTCGATCAGAAACTCGCCCAGTGCATGGTGGCCCGAGGCAGAAAACCGAGGTAACTTCGGTCGACGCGTTTTTCTTAAGTTCGCTACCGGGCCTTGTGAAATTGGAGGTTGCTAATGAAGCTCAGTGCACGTGCTTCTTCTGCGTGGTTAACAGCGGCGGCTTACTACAATCTTGTTTGGGGTGCGCTTATCGTCTTTTGGCCGCATGCTCTATTTGATCTTGCTGGGCTCCCCCGACCCAACTACCCAGAAATTTGGCAATGCGTCGGAATGATTGTGGGCGTCTACGGCATTGGCTATTGGATAGCTTCTTACAATTCAGAGCGGCATTGGCCCATAGTGCTCGTAGGCTTATTGGGAAAAATTTTCGGACCTTTGGGTTTTGTGCAGCCCTTGGTCGCTGGTGTGTTCAACTGGAAGTTTGGATTGACCATTCTGACGAATGACTTGATTTGGTGGATTCCGTTCTTCCTGACCGTGAAACAGGGTTTGGAAGCGGACTTTATGAGCGAAGCAAGGGGTGCTGATCCCCTAGCTCGACCCAGTGCTCGCTTCTTAGAGGGCCGTCACTGGATAGTGCTCGTTCGCCACAGCGGTTGTACTTTTTGCCGCGAAACGCTGGAGCTACTTTCCCATCATCAAAAGGCCATTATCTCGAGTGGGTTTCGCATCACGGTGGTTCATATGGGCCCGAGCGAAGAAGAGCCTTTGCTAAGCCAGAAGTATCGCCTACACGAAGTGGACTGGGTTTCGGATCCCGAGCGCCGATGGTATCGGTACTTCGGGTTCCAAAGAGGTAGGTGGGGACAGCTTTTTGGTCCGCAAGTCTGGTGGCGCGGCTTGGTCGCAGGCGTTTTCAAAGGCCATGGAGTGGGTTCTCTTTCCGGAGACGGATTCCAGTTAGGTGGAGTGGTGGTGTGTGATTCGGGGAGCTGTCGCATTTTACATAGAAGCCGAGATGCGGCAGATATCGGAAACTGGGATCTCCTACTTAACGCTATCCCTGATAACTAGCCTCCTGATCACTCCCAGTATCTGAAGTCACAAAGAGACAAACGAGGATTTGGAAGAAGCCTAATGTCCCCGCCCTCAGAAACCGACAATCTTTGTCACCCAAATAACTCTCCGCTCGTGCTATACAACGCGCCCATTGGAGAGAAGTATGAAGCTTGTTGTATTGTCCTTCGTTCTTGGTGCCGGTCTGTTCTTGGGAGGGTGCTCGCAATCGGGTCCGACCGATCCGGTAGATACCGCCAATCGAGCCGCCTACGACGCTGCTTTGGCGAAGACAAAAGCCGCCGAAGCAGACCTGGATCGGCTCGGAGTCGCGTTCAAGGTGAGCATCAGCGATTCGACCGTACCCACATACAGCTCGGGAGGATACACTCAGACGCGTCATTCCGTTTCTGTGCAAATGGACAGCGATCCCAAACTTGCGGACAAACGGGATGGGGTCACGGTCGGCGAAATGCTTTCGGCTTACAGCGCGTTTTACAAGGCGTCTGGAGAACTCTTGAAGACGGGACTTGCTTCGGGGGACGAAGCCTCGGCCTACCAACTAAAACAAAACCTAGTATTTCAGCATGGAATGAGAGTCTTTCTTCCGATTCTTAAGAATGTGGATGAAGGGCTAGATTCGGCGGTCGGAACCATGGGTTTCAAACTGAGTTTCACCCCGATGGGAAAAAAATGGATCCTCCTTCCCCTAGAGTCCACTGAACCCAACCTCTTCGAAAATCGAGAGTATGTTGAGTCCAGCTTAGCGCACTACAAAGAGTTTACAGGGTACTTTCCCCTGGAACTACTAGTGCGCAAGAGTTTCGAATCCGATTCGGATGGAACTTACACTCCGTACACTCCGCCGAGCTTGTCTTACGGCACATCTTCCCCGCCAAAAGAAACCTTCGCATCCAAACACGGAAAGTACGTGGAACCGGCTTTCGCGGACGAGGTTAAGTCAAAAATCGAACTCGTGGAAACTCTTCTGCAACGAGTTACTAAGGAATCGGACCTAGAGGCCTATCGTTCCGAGCTCAAAGCGCTCAATACTGCGCAAGAACTCCAGGCAAAACGCGATTCTGTAACGGCCGCGGAAACGCAACTGAAGACGATCGGGATTGTATTCACAGCAGCGAATACGGTGGATCCGGACGTTTATCTGGCTTACCGCAAGGAACACCGTTTCGAGTCCCAGGAGTACTTAGTTAACAACTACCTGAGCGCTTTTAGAACTGCTGCCGAAAGTCTGAAAGATGTAACCGACAACGACCAAGAAAACATCGCGCTGAAGACTAAACTGGAGTCACTCAAAACGATCCTTGCGCCTTAAAGCTTGTCGCGACGAGAATTGGGAGCGCGATGGAGTAGAGCCAGAGGCTATATCTGGCTCTACATCGTTAAAGGGGGCATGAGGTCCCTGGGTTAAGATTGGTGTGTTCTACGCACTAATCGACAACCTGGAGAAGCCTCATGCCTTGCATAAACGATATCATTGGTCTGCCTGGTGTTCAGATCGAAACTGTTGGTGGGAATCATTCCATCGTAGTAGAAGCCAAATTCGTAGGGCGAACGTCCTGTTCCCACTGCGAAGCAAAGCGTTATCGCATTAAGTCGACATTCACCCGCAAACTAAAGCACACCCGCCAAGGCAACCGGGTGATGGAGATTTGGCTCAAGTCGCATAAGTTTGTTTGCTTGGTTTGCCGGCGGTATTTCAACTTGAGGGTGCCTGGGGTATTGCCCCGCCGGCAAGCGACGGAGACCTTTCGTTTGGAAGTTTATGAG
>JBGTAN010000034.1:0-102069 GCA_041749855.1 Bdellovibrionota bacterium | reverse complement strand
ACAACTTGGATCCCGACCAAAAGATTCGCCTCAAGCAGTACTTAGACCGCCGCCCTGTTCTGTCTGAAATCTACGCCTTCAAACAGCGCCTCGTTCAGATCCTGCTGCTCAAGGGGCAGAACAAAAGAAGCTTACGGCCTCGTATCCACGAACTCGTGGAGATGGTCGCACAGCTCAAAGCAACCTCACTGGAGGCCTTAAAAACACTTGGACTAACTTTAGAACGCTGGCAGGAAGAAATAGGCCGCATGCTGCGCTTCTCCAGAAGCAACGGCATCACCGAAGGCTTCCACACCAAAATGGAGATGATCTCCCGAAGAGCCTTCGGGTTCAGAAACTTTCAAAACTATCGAAACCGGGTGCTTGCCCACTGCGGTTGGGACGGGGTATTCGCTATCAGAAATTAACCACCCAGGGACCATGCCCCCTCGGATGGGGTAGAGCCCTATATCTTGGTGGGTCTGCACGGGGTCGAACCGTGGACCTCTACCATGTCAAGGTAGCGCTCTAACCAACTGAGCTACAGACCCGCAATAGGCGGAGTATTCGAACGAAGCCGAATATAGGGGAAGCGGTCCCAGATGAAAAGCACAAGATCCGGTGGGGGTGTTTCCTGAGGAAACGCGATAAAGTGCCCGTCTACTTGAGTTTATTTAGGATCTTCGAAGCTTGTTCCTCTTGCCCGCGTAAGACTTTCAGCATGAAGTTAGTGACCCCACCATCAGCTCTACGCACTGATCCTGGGATCAGTGCCTACGCCAAAAGGTGACGGCGTCAGGCCGCTTCAGGGTGGCCGTAGGCGGGCACCTTTTGGGTTTAGCGTTTTTGGCTGGCCTGATCGGCGGCGACGGAGTCGAGCAGCTGCTGGACCGATTGCTTGGAGTACTGAATGAGCGCGGTTTCATCTTGGTGAATCTTATGCTGATGCAGCATCGCATTTTCGTCATGTTCGCGGAACTTGCGGATAATATGGTCGGCATCGTCTAGCGAGGTGCCCATTTCGAGCAGTAGCGCCTTAGACATCTCCATCGTCGACGAGAAAGTCTCTCGCCAAAACTCAGTGATCCCCAAATCCATCAGCTCAAAAGCATGCTGCCGATTGCGAGCCCGCGCAAAGATGCGCAAGTGAGGAAAGTGTTTCTTGATCTTCTCGGCGGTTTTGACTGAAGTCTCCACATCATCAATCGCGAGCACAAAAAACTTGGCAGAGCGAGCTCCGGCCGCCTCCAATAGATCAAGTCGAGAGGCGTCTCCGTAATAGACCTTTGATCCGAATTTGCGGACGGTCTTCACTTGCTCGGCGTCTTTCTCAAGGGTGGTGAATCCAATGTTCTGTAGGCGTAAGATGCGCGCGACCAATTGCCCTACGCGCCCAAAGCCAGCGATGATCACAGGGTTGTGATCATCCGACATAGAATCGAAAGCAGCCTCGGTCGGCTGAAAGAGGCGACCCATCAAGCGCTCCTCGGCGACTCCGAGTAGCGGGGTAGCCACCATTGATGCGATCACGATGACAATCAGAAGGTTGGTTTGTTCCGGTGTGAGAATGTAATTTGCGGTCGCTACTCCGAAAATCACAAACGCAAACTCCCCGCCCTGAGGCAAGATAGCGGCCATTTGCCGAGCAGCGGCGACGGGTAACCCCGCCCATTTTCCCAAAACGAAAACAACGGCGTACTTGGTGAAGAGTAAGCACGCTAGCCCCAATGCAATAGTCGAAGGGTGGTTGAGGACTAATCCATAATCTACCGATGTTCCCACCGAGATAAAGAAAAGCCCCAGCAGCATGCCTTTGAAGGGTTCAATGTCCGCTTCGAGTAGGTGACGGTACTCCGAATCAGAGAGCAACACTCCTGCCAAAAATGCACCTAGCGCCATCGAAAGCCCCATGCTCTGCATGACGAGTCCCACTCCGATGACGAGCAAAAGAGCGGCTGCAGAAAAAACTTCGCGACTGTCCGCACGGCTGACCATACTCAGTAGAGGGCGTAACGCGATTTTGCCGATAGCAGCGACGAGTCCGATGGAAAGTAGGACTCTCACGACTCCCCCAATCGATGGAGAAGGGGCATCCACTGCGGAGCTGAAAAGCGGAAGCAGCGCCAAGACCGGGATGGCGACCATATCCTGAAACAGTAAGACGGCGAAAGCCGATCGGCCATAGGCCGTGTTGAGTTGCTTGCGCTCCGAAAGAATTTGAATCGCAAACGCAGTCGATGAAAGCGAAAGGCTGAAACCGACGACAAAGGAAGCAGCGAGCGAGAGTCCGAAGTGGTAGGACACTATGCCAAGAGCCAACGTGCAGAACAAGACTTGTGCGCCGCCTAGCCCGAACACAGCACCGCGCATATTCCACAGGCGACTGGGTTTGAGTTCCAGTCCAATGAGAAAGAGTAGCAGCACCACGCCAAGCTCAGAGAATTCTAGAATGCTCTTTGGATCGTGGACGAGACCGAAGCCCCAGGGGCCGAGCGCTGAACCCGCAGCGAGGTAGCCCAACACGGAGCCCAGTCCGAGTCTTTTGAAGATCGGCACGGCGACTACCGCAGCGCCTAGATAGATGGCCGTGTCTTTGAGGAAACTAGGGTGTTCCATTTTCTATTTTACCAGCTCCAGGCAAGCAACTGCTTCGGCGGCAATGGCCGATGTCTCGCTTTCGCCACCGTATTTCGCATTTGCCGCTTCTGTGGGTGCGCAGACGCGCCAGCCATTGGCTTCATAACGAAAGTAAGTCTGGCTTTCCATTCGGGGCTGAAAGACATCGATCATTTTCTCGACCGCCTGTAGGTCGAAGATTTGATACCAGTCTCTTAAGCCCCGCTTGCCGAAGGGGAAGGACAGATAAAGTGTGCCTCCCGGCTTCAGCATTCGGTGAAGCTGCTTTAAAAATTCAAACGCATCTTCCGAATTGGTTTCATTCTTCGAGCTGTCTTTTGTATAAATCGTATTGTTCATGCCGACGTGTTCAATCGTCGACAGACAAACAATCCAATCAAACGTTTCATCCCGAAAGGCGGAGTGGCGCAGGTCTTCGTAAGTATAAGAAACACCTCTCCACCAGAAGCACTCACTCTCCGGTGCCAAAGTAGAAATCGTAATCTGTTTGGAAGTAAGTTCGGGGCGTCGCAGGAGGTAGTCAAAGTTCAAGACGCTTCCGGCGTCCAATAAGCGGCCGGCCCGGGAGTCGAGGCGGCTGAACAGCCAAGGGTATTCGAGAATACGTTCATCCAGGCCAATACCGAACTTCGGGGGTAAACGCGCTTGCCCCAGGGCCCGAGTTTCGATAGCGCGCAGGATTTGGCTTTTGCGGAAAGCATCGTAGCCTCGACCTGGGCCTTGATTGCCAAGGCAATAGCTGGTTCGCGCAAGAAACTCGGTGAAGTGATTGAGTGCGTTGCGAGCCTTTCCATAGAACTTGTCCCACGCGGAAAGGATCCGTCCCAGCAGATCCAAAGCCGTGTTCATGCGGTGGTTTCGCCCAAAATGAGCGCGGAAGATGCGCTAGGCGCAGGGGCCTGCTCTCCTAGATCGTGAAGTGCTGATTTCAGGCACGAGCGGGCGCTCACGGTATCACCGTAGGATTCTAACAGCGCCGCCAAGATCAGTTTCTGACGCCATTGAGTGTCGGCATTGGAGAGCGCGCGATAGTCGCGGAAATAGACTGCGTTGCCCCAGTAAAGACGGCCTGCGCTCTTTTCGTCAGGGCTTTCGGAATAATGGCAAAGATCCCTCAGGCCCCAGAGGACAAATCCCTCAGCGCGCAAAAAGGTGTCGATGTCAGTAAAGAGCGGCTGTCCTTGATAGATGGGCGAAAATTCTGCTTCCACTTCAAGTCCGACGCACTCGCCAAGCAACTGGCGGGCTCCTTTCAATATGTCGAATTCGGATCCTTGAGTGTCTAGCTTTATGAAGCTGACGTGAGGGCGCTCTTCTGACTCCCACCAGTGATCAAGTGGGATCATGTCTACCTTCACTGTTCCCACCTGCTGGGTAACTTGGAGCTGAGGGTATCTATCGCCGATATCAGCAATAGGAGGATAGACCGAAGCACACGCTGGTTCTTTCGTTTGGTAAAGGGTTGCCTGGCGCTTTTCCGCGCCGAGAGCGAATGGGAGATAGCGTTCAGTGCGCAAGGAAGGGGAAAGCTGGTTGAGTCTTTCGCACTCCTGCGCGTCCGGTTCGAAACCGACGAGGCTTGCCACCGGATCGAGTCGCCACCAACTATCGGCAACGCCCCATCGTGCGCCGACATCGAGCACACTTGTTCCGTAAGGTCCCAGAATTCCAGCCACGAGATCTTTTACGGGTGTTGGTTTGGTTTTCAGGTCGTTGGAACTGCTCAAAACCTGACGTCCCCAATAAGTCAGCTTGCGCATCAAAGGTGTCATTTGTGCTATGGTACCATCCGTGGTGACCCAAAACAATTCCACGTCTTTTCCACGGGTTGCGTTCGATACCAGTGTTCTTGGCTATGCGCGCTATGGCGCGGGCGGACGTACTGGCGTGTACCGAATGGTGGAAGGTCTTGTTGAAGGGCTCGCTGCTTCTGATCAATGCGATCTGCTCTTTTGCGGAGGCGAAGACTTAAGAATGTGGGTTCACGCCCACGCGTTCATTCGGTCGCATCCCAAACTAAAGACGGCGAAAATTGCGCAATGCGGAAGTCCGGCACGTGTCTACCGCTTTCTAGATGGGTTCTTCCGCGAGATGGCCTGTAGCCGAGAAGTGGCACTGCCAACCCGTGCGATTCGCAAAGCTCTTGGGGAAGTGCTACGCCGCATCGACTCTCGGGTGAGTGTCTTAGAGCCGGCCATGCTCGTCGACAGAGACATTTACCATTCTCCGTTCTACCCGCTTCCTGCCCTTACTAAACAAAAGCATTTGAAGCGATTTTTAAGTGTCTGCGATTTGATCAACATTCAGCACCCCGAAGTGAGTCGAGACGGGGGAGCGTACATGCGACACATTCTGGCCAGTGCAGATGCCGACGATTGGTTCATTACTATTTCAGAAACTACTCGGGAGGCACTTTGCGAGTATCGGCGAGATATTGATCCGAAGCGTGTGCTAACGGTCCCGCTGGCTGCGTCGGATATGTTTCATCCGGCAGACACGCAGTCGGTTGCAAAGGTGAAGCGTCGGCTGGGGATTCGGTCGGACTACTTTTTAAGTCTCTGCACGCTCGATAAGCGGAAGAACCTGGAAGGGTTAGTGGATGCATTTGCCGAGTGGACGAAGGCAAACCCTAAGGCGCAAACGCAGCTGGTGCTTGCAGGTTCTCTGGGCGAGTCGACACTAGATTTGCATCGGCGGATTGCGCAGACACAGCTGGTGGGAAGAGTGGCCGTCACCGGTTACCTGGATGATTCTGAGCTTGCGCCGCTGTATTCAGGGGCGACTGCTTTCGTTTACCCTTCTTTCTATGAAGGGTTTGGGCTTCCTATCCTGGAGGCGATGCAGTGCGGAGTGCCTGTTTTATCGTCGACAGATAAAGCGTTGCGTGAGGTAGGCGGGGACGCGGTTCGGTACTTCGATCCGCGAAGTCGAGATGCCATAGTCGAAGCGCTAGATACCGCTTACCGCTCAGAGTCCGCTCCGCAAGATTGGAAAAGCAAGGGACTGTTGCGGGCCCGCTCTTTCAGCTGGTCGAATAGCGCGGCACAGTTGCTTGCGGCCTATCGACAGGCGCTCTAGATCCGGCCCTGACTTACGGACCATTCTTGATTGAGTTTCCGAACTTCTTCTTCGATTTGTGCGTCGCTCAAGCCTTCAGTGCCATTGGGCAAGGAGGCGAGGAAAGACGCAGACGGAACGCGATTCATAATGACATAGGGAACATAGGCGCCCGTTTGCACGGGCGTGTGGGGCGCTATTTGTTTGGTCCGAAAGATCGTGTAATCGCGCAGTTCTCCTAGCGATACGAATCCGTCCTTGAAGCCATCGACGAATCCATCAGCGGCTCCTGCGAGTGCCTTCCAAAGCGCATGTCCGAAAGCGCTTCCCGCGCTGCCTACTCCCCCTCCTGGTTCGGAAGGATCCTTCCCGGGGCCGGTGGATGAATTTTCGTTCGTCTTGCTCGAGACCAGCACCAGCAAAGATCGGCCCTCGGCTGGCCAATTCTCCCAAGTCGACTTCTTTTTATTGAAGGAGTCCACGAGTCCACCGGATTCACATGCCATTGTGAAGATCACTACTTCTTTCGCAGGGTAAGCAAGTAGGGTGTCTCTCATCTCATTGAAGTTCACTCCTACGGCCAATCCTGAAGCGAATCCGTGTCCGCTCGAGTACTGCATGAACATGTCGCGGGAGGTGATTTTGTTTCCAATTTCTTTCCAGTGGTTGCGGATTGCAGAAGCGGTGGCGGCCTGGGGTCCAAACAGTGTGGCCGCCGTTTCGTAATTCCCTCCCACGTCTTTTGAGAAGATTTGGTGGGTGTGGAGCACATCGTATTTCACTTCATTGTGCATATTTTGCGAGTCTCCAGCGGCAGCAGCGCCCCAACCGAAGTAGTATTTTTTTCCTTTGAAACCGATATCGGTGAGCGAGCGCGTTGCGAGGTTAGAGACGAGTTCGGCCTTGCTGAGGAATAACTCCGCGTTGCTGTTTGCCCCTGCCAGAGAGGGAGCGTGGCTAGCTCCCCAATAGGTGGTGCCACGAAACTCCATCAGGAAGCTCGAAGTGAAAACTTTCGATGCTCCGCTGCGCGGGTTCATCGAAAAGGCCATTCGCTTCCAGGTAAGGTCGTTGATGTCGCTCGAAGCTTCCGCTTGAACTGTGGCGGCTTCGCTGGATGCGAACTGAGACAACGAAAGGCCCGTGACCGCCTGCTTGTAGAAGGTGACGAACTCTAGGCCCTTCTGAAGGACAATGATCCGGGTCCCCGCGTTGTCCGCGGTCTGAGCCAACGTCCAACCCGCGGGTAGCTCCAGTCGAATTTGGCCCAGTGCAACAACGTCTTCGGCAAACGCACTGCGTTGAAACGCAACAAAGACAACCGCAAGACACATCAAGAGACGTGGCATTTAGGCTCCTTGAAGACTTATCGGCAAAGTCGCGGCTTTGATTCAGTACGCATGAAAAATGGCAAGCAACCGTCTATAATAGAAATAAGCCCCGGACTTCATCCGATAGGGCGCCCCCATCCCACTCGGAGTTACTCCCCATGCGAATCGCTGTGCTTCCCCCCGTCGTCGACGGCTACGGGACTGCTTTGGAAAACTACTTTCACTTACATGCGTTGGAAGTGCTGTTGTCTGAGCACGAGCTAGTTCGGTTTCAAAGTGCCGATCCCCTTGCTCTTGAATGCGACCTAAGAATCTGCTTCGGAAACCGATTTCTTGAAGATGGTTTCTGGGACGAATGGATCCTCGGCAAACAGTGCAAGACCGCAGTAATGGGGCTGAATCTTGAGCCGGATTTTAAACTCACTTCACGTCACGTCGAGAAATTGCGAACCCTTGCGAAGTCGGGCGGAATCGGTGTTGCCGACGAGGTCACTCAGAGGAAAGTAAAAGAAGCGATCCACTCCACCTCGATTTACCTCAGTGGAAATATCGGGCTCTTTGCAAATGCCGAGAAATTTGCATTGTCCAAAGCGACGACCCTGTTTATTCCCGCAAGTTGGGATCCTGCTTTCACCGGCAAACATCGGGCGGCGTTTCGACGTCTTCAGCGCCGCGTATTTCGTCGCATGAATCGCAAACACCGTTCGCTTTTCTTCGTTCACAATATGAGTGAATTTGACTTCGGCGCCGTTCCGGGGCGTGAGACGCTCTTCGAGCCGAGGCATCCTGCTCTGCACTTGAAGGCGCTCGCTTCTGCTAGCGCTGTCGTCGGCGCTCATCCTACTTCGTTAATGGTTGCGATTTCGAGTGGGGTTCCTGCGGTGCTTGTTGGAAACTTTAAAGCCTCAAAGAATCTAGCGGAAAGTGCGGGGGTTCCGTTTCTTGAGATCAATCCTAATACAGATCCAGGTGAACTCGAGCATCGTGCCGAGGAAGTGATTCGCAAATACCCTTGGGAAACAGTGAAAGAAAAAAGTGGGCGACTTCGCGAAGCAATGGTTGCTCAGCTGAAAGAGCTGGGACTGCGGCCTCGCGAAACGAAGCGGCGAACAGGGCCGAGTGCAGAACCGAAGCAAACGATTCACATCGCTTCTATTCTGGGGTCCGATGATCTTCCGGCATTTCTAGGGCTCTATGAGAACCTGCGCGAGTTTAATGCGCTTGAAGTCCATCACCACGTCTTGGCACTCGATCGTCAGACCGAGATCAACGTCGAGAAAGTTTTCGTTAATCAGCACGTGTACCTCTATCGCCCTTCGGAGGTGTGGCAAGAGACGGATATTTCTGGACTGCTAGGACCTGAGTCTCAGCGAAAATTTCTCCTTACGCCCCGTTTCCTCTCCGTTTTAGCTTCGAAGGGGGAAAGCGTCCTATTCTGCTCGCCGAGAATACATTTTACGCAGTCGCCGGCTCATTGGTTGGAAGCTATCGGTTCGGGACACACGCTCTTGTTCCCCCGATGGCAAGATGCCCCGCCCTGGCCGGAAGCCAGCGGGCTTTTTCACGCCGAAGCTTTGGTCGTCTCCAGCGGCAGCCAACCGTTTCTTCAATGGTGGGCTAGGACCTCGCTTGAGTGTTTGGAAAACAGCCCGACGGCAGCCCCCCCCCAGGCGCCGGCTTTGTTGAACCTTTCGCCCGTGCTTTTTAAGGGGATAGAGGTTTATCCGCGCGCCGACCACGTCGTGGGCCAATGCGCTGAACGGGCTCTTCAGTTGAATCTGCCTGCGTGGGATGGCGAACTGTGGACCTTAAGGGACGGGCTCCCGGTGAGAAGCACGCTTCTGGATCAAGCGGACGCAGCGGGAATGTACGCACTCAAAGTCGTATGGGATCAGCTGGCACACTTTTACGCGGGGTTGCCTGTCAGCGGAGCGAAAACCTCGCACGCACAGTGGACGCTTCGCCAGCAACAGACTTTCTGGAATGATTTAAGCGATTTTATGAGCTTCCTGCATCTATGGAACACGCACCTTCCTTGGTTTGCGCACGCACCAGGGCCTTTCGAGCTGCGCTTTTTTGTGCACCGGGGAGGAAGGTGGTTGATTCGATTGCTGTCTGCGTTCGCTCGCGCGGGACGTAGCCCCGCGGTTGAAACTGCTTCGATGCTTCCCAAAGAAGCCACGGATCCGCGTTGGATTCAGGGGCTCCAGGAGCGGCTTTTTACCACCTCTCAGCAAACAGCCACTCAACCTGCAAAGCCGGTACGTTCCGGCTCGTCCTATCCTGCCGCTACCGCTTCAAACTAACTCTTCGAATTCATTGGTTGTGCGGGTGCGCTCGTTGCGTTGCCATGCCCTTTATGTTAGTTCGTTGAGACTTATGGGAAATGACCAAGATCGGACTCCGGAAATAACCGATCCGCAAGATTCAAAAAGCAAACAAAACCGAAAAAAGATCCCGCAGTTTTCCCCAAAAAACGGGGTGTGGACTTGGGTCCTTTTGGGAGTGGGTTTGCTTTTGCTTCTCTCGGTTTACGCGCGGCCTGAGCTCGCCTCGAAAGAGATTCCGTATAGCGAGTTTTTAGGAAAAGTGCGGTCGGGTGAGTTCAAGCGCGTTGTTTTGTCGGAAACGGTTGTTAAAGGGTACACCGAAACGGCGACGCCATCGTCGCCTGCTATGACTCGCAGTCCCACTCCCTATTTCATTGCGATGCGAGTAGTGGGCGATTCAGCACTTACCGACCTATTGAATGAAAAAGGAATTGAGTACGAACAAGAAAATGTCGCCGTAAAAAACTTCTTCTTGCACTGGATCTTGCCCTTTCTGATGCTGCTTGTGTTGTGGAGAGTTTTATTTTCGCGCGCATTTCGAATGGGGCCCGGCGCTGGCATCATGAGCTTCGGTAAGAACCGTGCGAAGCTGGTTGTCGACGATTCCAAGAAGGTGACGTTCTCGGATGTCGCCGGTGTCGAAGAAGCCAAAGAAGAACTCGTGGAGATTATCGAGTTTCTGAAGACTCCGCAAAAGTTCCGCGCTATCGGCGGAAAGATTCCCAAAGGGATCCTTTTGGTCGGACCTCCAGGAACGGGTAAGACTTTGCTCGCTAAAGCCGTAGCAGGCGAAGCGGGAGTGCCTTTCTTTAGTTTGAGCGGGTCTGAATTCGTGGAGATGTTCGTCGGCGTGGGCGCTGCCCGTGTGCGCGACCTCTTCAGTCAAGCGGTTGAGAAATCACCCTGCATTATTTTTATCGACGAGTTGGATGCGATCGGAAAAGTGCGAAGTGCCGTTTCTCCGATGGGCGGCCACGACGAACGCGAGCAGACGCTCAATCAGTTGTTGGTCGAGATGGACGGATTTGATACGCGCACAGGCGTCATCATCATGGCGGCAACTAACCGTCCCGAGACTTTGGATCCTGCACTCTTGCGTGCGGGTCGTTTTGATCGCCAGGTCCTAGTAGATCGCCCGGACATCAATGGTCGCGAAGCCATTCTCAAAATTCATGCGAAAAACGTGAAGATGAAAGCATCGGTTAATTTGCGAGTCGTTGCGGCTCGTACACCTGGATTTGTTGGCGCGGATTTGGCCAACGTCGTGAACGAAGCGGCGCTTCTCGCTGTTCGAAAGGGCAAGCAAGAAGTGGCGTTGAGCGAGTTTGACGATGCCATTGATCGCGTGATCGCGGGCCTTCAGAAGAAGACACGGCTGATTAACGTGAAAGAAAAGGGCATCGTGGCGCATCATGAAATGGGTCACGCGCTGGTGACTTATTTCACTCCTGGATCGGATCCCGTTCATAAGATTTCTGTGATCCCACGTGGTTTTGGTGCGCTCGGCTTCACCATGAATTTGCCGAAGGAAGATCGGTATCTTTTGACCCGGCAGGAATTGCTAGCGCGCATTGATATCCTTTTCGGCGGGCGTGTTGCAGAGCAGGTCGTTTATGAAGAGATTTCCACCGGAGCTTCAGATGATCTGCAGAAAGCCACCGACACTGCTAAGCGCATGGTGATGGAGTACGGGATGAGCGAATCATGCGGGCCCCGCACGTTCTCGCCGGAGCGATCCACCTTTTTGCAGGGTCCGGGCGGTCCTTACAGCGGTTCGCGCGAGTTTAGTGACGCGACGGCGAATCAGATTGATGCCGAAGTGAAAGCGATCCTCGACAAGTCCTATGCGCGAGTAAAAGACCTCATCACCAGCAAGAAAGACATGTTGCAGAAGTTCGCTGCCGTGCTTACCGAAAAAGAAGTCATTGAGGGTAAGGAACTCGAGCAAATGATCGAGTATTACGATCGGACCGGTGGCGGTTGCCCGCCTCCTCCGGAAGAAGTGGCTGCCATGAAGCAGGCCATTGAGGACGAGGCCATGAACAAGATTGAGATTCCTGAGTTAGCCAAGAACGTAATTGCGCCTCCACCGGAAGCGCAAATCTAAATGCATTGAGGAGGCACTATGCCAGCAAACGATAAGAAATATTATGACCGCCGTACGAACGAACGTTACGTAAAGAAGGGGATTCTTACTCAAAAGGATCTCGACGCTCATTTGAAAGCACTTCCAGATGATGAAACTGCAGCAAGCTTTGTGCAGATGGATGTTCATGACACGGAAGCCTCTGACGGCTCCGACTCTGAAGGCACGCATTGAGAGGAACCAACGAGAACTTTCCCGTTGCGCAGGAAGGCTTCGCCTTCTTGCTCGTAACCTTGGGCGTTAGTCTGCTTTTCGCTATTGGCGGATTATGGCAGGGGACCGTCGTGGGTTTGGTAGTCTCGGGGTACATTCTCTTCTTTTTTCGCAATCCGGAGCGGATTGCGCCGGCCGGTGTCGATCAGCTGGCCAGTCCTGCCGACGGAAAAGTCATTTTCGTCGGACAAGCCCTAGAGAAAGACTTTCTGAACGAGGAAAGGGTGAAGATCAGCATCTTCATGTCGCTTTTTGATGTGCACATCAATCGAGTGCCTTTCGATGGGACCGTTCGTGATTTGAAGTATTACCCCGGCCGTTTTTTAGCTGCCTTTGATGATCGCGCCTCAGAGGAGAACGAACGCAACGTGATTCTGCTGGAAAGCACGCGCGGCGAGACCATGGTGCTGGTGCAGATCGCGGGCTTAGTGGCGCGTCGCATTGTTTGCTATCCGGGTAAGGGCACTTTTGTCATGAAGGGCCAGCGCTTGGGTTTGATCCAGTTTGGTTCCCGTGTCGACGTTTACTTGCCTGCAGGTGCAGAAGCCCTGGTTAAAGTGGGTGATCGTGTCATGGGGGGCGAAACCTTGATGGCCAAACTTAATCGGGAAGGGAAGTAACATGCCTCGCCCGGATCGGAAGGCCTACATCCTTATTCTGCCGAGTCTTTTCACTACGGGAAACCTTTTCTGCGGTTTCTATTCCATCTTGCGCTCCATTCATGGGGATTATCTATCGGCTGCTCTGCTTATATTTGCTGCGGGAGTTTTTGATATCCTAGATGGCCGAGTGGCCCGCATGACTCGGACTCAGACTCGCTTTGGCTTCGAGTACGACTCCATCGCTGACGTTGTGTCCTTCGCATTGGCGCCGGCGATACTCGCCTATCTCTGGGCGTTGCTCCCGTATGGACGGGTCGGGGTAGCCATTGCCTTTTTCTTCTCCGCTTGTGGAGCGCTTCGTCTGGCCCGATTTAATACGATGTCGGAAGAGATTCCGAGAAGCTATTTTCTGGGGCTTCCTTCGCCGGCAGCGGCACTATTTGTAGCTTCCCTAGCGATTGCCAACCTGGAACTCAAGTTCGCGCGGCCCGATATCTTGCTCTTTATTGCACTGATCTCAGGCGGTGCATTGATGGTGAGCAATATCCGCTATCGCAGCTTTAAGGATTTTGATCTCAGGCACCGACGGAGCTTTGTGATGTTGGTGCTTCTTGTGACCGGTTTGGCCTTTATGATTATCTGGCCAGAGGTGGCCACCTTGGTGATCTTGTCCAGTTACGTTTTGTGGGGTCCGGTTCGGGAGGGAATCTCCTGGGTGCTGCGTCGACCCCGGGCTCAGAAATATCCTGAGACAGATCCTCGAACGGGAGAGTTGTAAGCTGTGTTTAAGAACCTGGATAAAATTGGATCGGTAGCGGTTGTAGGAGCCACAGGCCTGGTGGGGCTGGAGTTTTTGGAGCTGCTGGCGGAGCACAAGGTCAAGTTTGGAAAGCTGCGCTTGCTCGCTTCGGAAGAGTCGGCAGGCGATATTCTTGAAGTGGGTGAATACAGTGCACCGGTAGAAGTGCTCGGGCCTGATAGCTTTAGAGATGTGGATGTCGCTTTTTTCTCCGTTCCCGTCGATATCACTCGAAAGTATGTTCCGAAGGCTGTTGAGTCGGGCGCTATTGTGATCGACGATTCCAGCGCGTACCGCATGATTCCGGACGTCCCGTTGGTCATTCCACAGGTAAATGGACATCGTCTCGAAGACTTTCGCGGAAAAGTGCTCGCGACTCCCAACTGTACGGTGACCCCGCTCGCGATGGCGCTCAAACCTTTGTCCGACGCTTTTGGACTCGAGCGTGTCGTAGTTTCGACCTATCAATCGGTTTCGGGTGCGGGCAAGCGTGCTTACGATGAATTGGCACATCAAACCGCGTCGCTACTCAATGGCGGCAACGAAGAGGGGGAAGTGTTTCCGCATCCTGTCGCATTCAACTGTCTTCCGCTCGTGGGAGATGCCGATGAAGACGGCGTTTCAGAAGAGGAACGTAAACTTGAGAATGAGCTCAAGAAGATTCTCGAGCTTCCGGATTTAGGGGTTTCTGCGAGTTGCGTCCGCGTTCCTACTTTTTACGCGCACGCCCTGACGGTGAACGTACAGTTCCAGCGCGATTTTGAGAGTGTGGAGCAAGTTCGAGAAATGCTGGAAAGCTTTCCAGGTATCCGAGTGCTCGATAATCCCAAGAGCCACATCTATCCGACGAATCGGGAAGCAGCTGGGAGCGACCACACCTTTGTCGGGCGCTTGCGGCGAGATGAGTCCGTTGCGTCGGGCCTGAACTTCTGGGTCATTACAGACAACTTGAGAAAAGGAGCGGCTTTGAATGTGCTCGAGTCGCTCGACAGCTTGTACAGCCACCGTTCATAGAATTAACTAGGGCTTAAGCTTTTATGAATATTCGGCTGCTGATCGAATACGACGGGGCATCTTTCTGCGGCTGGCAGAGGCAGAGCAACGGCCCTTCCATTCAAGCAGAAATTGAGCGGGTTATCGAACGGGTGACGGGTCGAGCGATTCCCATTCAGGGAGCCGGGCGTACCGATGCGGGTGTCCACGCTCGGGGGCAAGTCGCCAGTTTTATCGTCGATTCCAATATCGCGGCGCACCGCTGGTCACACGTGCTGAACGACCACCTTCCTCGAACCATTCGCATTGTGAAATCGGATGAAGTCGCACAGAACTTCCATCCGCAAAAGCACGCGGTTGCTAAAGAATACGAGTATCTCATTTTGAATCGCCCCGTAGCAGGCGCACTTAACCCTCGCGTGTACTTTGTCCCCCGTCCGATAAATTGGGCCCGCGTCGGGGAAGCCCTCCCGCAGTTCTTGGGTGAGCACGACTTTAAGGCCTTCCAAGGCGCTCGAGCGACCGTCCTGAACACCGTACGTACGATCTCAAGCTTTACGCTCGTTCAGCGCGGTGACGGGTACTACGCTTTTCGCGTGGTAGGGAATGGCTTTCTCAAGCAGCAGGTTCGGGCAATGGCGGGGACGCTAGTTGAGATTGGGCTTGGAAAGAGGGATATTGGGGACATTGAGCGCATCTTGCGCTCAAAAGATCGCAAGCAGGCAGGACATACCGCTCCCGGTTGCGGTCTTACTTTGATCCGGGTGTATTACCCAGGAGAGTAGTTCTCGATGACACTTGCCCCTGCGCAGTACAGCAACTTACCGTTTTATCTGGTGGTCGCTGTGCTTCTGCATGGGATGGTGCTTCAACTCCACTTTCGATCCCCTTCTGAGTTTTTGCAGATCGCAGCTCAGTCCCCCATTACGGTGGAAAAGTGGAAGGACCTCCCGGCGGTTCAGACGTTACAAGTCGAAAAGCAGGCACCGAAACGGGAAGCGCCTCGATTTGGAGGCGAGTCAGAATGTTGAGAAGCAAACCCGCGCGAAGCACAAGGGCGATTTAACCCCCGGTGGCGTTCCTGACGACCAGCCGACGGATTTCAGTCTCGATCACTCTTTAAAGCAACTGCTCAATCTGGGGGCTAGTCCGCAAGCCTTGCCCGATGATATTGCTCAGGGCGACGAAACCATTCTCAACTCGACCAAGGTGCAGCATGCGGCTTTCTTCAATCGACTGATTGAAGAAATTTATGGGCCTTGGCGCCGCAATATTCTGCAATATGTCGATGAGCTTCAGTTCCGAGGTGGCGAACTTCCAGATGGTCTGTATGTTACGGAACTTGCTATCTCGATGGATGATGACGGGCGAATCGTTTCCATTGAGACAGTTAAGAGCAGTGGTGTTTCGCGTCTAGATGATGCGAGCAAAGACGTGTTCTGGGAAAAGGAACCGTTTCGCAATCCGCCAAAGCAGTTGAAAGACAAAGAAGGGCGAGTGCGTTTCGTTTATAGTTTTCAACTCGATGTGGGGAATTCGTTTTTTCGGATTGCTCCGTGGGCTATTTGACCTGGAAGCCGCAGGGCACATTCTTTAGAACCATATTCCGGTCGCGTATATCAGCAGGCGTCATCGGAAAGGTTTTGCAGATTTTTGGACGGTCTTCGTAAACAGTGCAAAGGCGCGTGTTTGAATCCCAGTGGGGACAACGAAACATCAAATTGCAGCTGGCGCCACAGCTAGTGCACCCACCGGTAATCCCGTGCTTGCGTCGCAAATACTGGGGGTACCCCGGAATGGCACTTTGAACGAGCCTGCGAAACTTTCCCCATATGTGGAGCCTTCCCTCGTGCGCAATGAGGCCGTCCGGACCTAAGCAAACGCGCACGAAAGGAATGGTGCGTTCAATGACATGACGGAATTTTCGGAGAAGTCGCGACATCATGATCCTGGAACCACAATCTTCGCTTCGGGGGTTTTGGGTTTCAGGTCAGAGGACAGTATCTGAAGAAACGCGACGAAGACCGCCGCAATGACCGGACCGAGAATGACCCCCATGGGACCCAAAACCGAAACTGCTCCAAAAGCACTCACCAGGCCGAGGAGCGGATGCATTTCGCCTTGTCCTTTCAAAACCCACGGCCGAACGACATTGTCAGCGGTGCCGATGACCACTAGCCCGATAACCGTTCCAACAATGCCGAAGGTGCTCCCCATCGCAATCTGATAGATGATGCCTCCTAACGTGATAGGGGCCACTCCGATCACAGGGACCATGCCGATAAGCACACCAATGCAACCCCAGAGTACGGGATTAGGGATTCCTGTAACTGCAAAGAAAAGCGTGATGAGTGCACCTTGCGCTGCAGACGATAGAAACATTCCAAGGACCACGCCGCGACAGGTTCCTGAGAATGCATCGAAGAGTTCTGCGGATTGATCCGGAGGAAGAGGGGAAATACCGGAGAGGAAGCGAGCAAACTTCTTTCCATCCACGAGCATAAAGTAAGTAGAGATGATGACGATCACGAAGGCGAGCAACAGTCCCGGTAACTCGGCCAAAAAGAGGGCGAGCAGTTTGGAGGAGCGGGCAAGCACCAGCTGCGCCAAAGCCAGTCCTTGTTCTTGTATCCAGTTCGTATCGATGGGTAGCCAAGTCGGAATCTTCGCCAGGAGACGAACGAAGAAGGGGAGATCAGCAATATCGGAAATGGAACCAATCGTAGGAACCTGAATGGTTCCAATCACTGCGGTCAGTCGGTAGGCGGCACTAATTCCCACAAAAGTAAGCGGCGCCAGAATCAACAACGTCACTCCCAAAGTCACGATGCTGCTCGAAATATGGCGTGGGAGAGTTTGGCAAAGTCGTCGATAGATCGGGTGGCAGATGATCGCAATGACGGCTCCGAGAACCATGGCGATCATGAAAGGCGCCATTGTATAAAAGAAAAGGAAAGTCAGGCCCAACCCCAGAAGCGCCTGTCCCAGCATTCGCCATCGCTGCATAGGTGACGTCATGGGGTACCTTCATCAGAGGGCTTAGGGGTGTCTAACATGCTGCAGAATATAGCTGGCGCGTTCACCGAATACCAGAGCTGTTGGGCTTTTGATCGGGCGACTGGGGATTGATCTTTGCGCTGGTTCCGGTAGTGATTTCGGTATGGAGCCCAGCCATAGTTCACTGCCCATCGGCGTTTTTGATTCGGGGCTTGGGGGCCTCACGGTTCTCCGAGCGTTAAAGATGAAACTGCCTAAAGAGTCTTTTCTTTATCTGGGAGACGTCGCTCGTTTGCCTTACGGGACCAAATCTCAGGCTGTGGTCCGAGATTATGCTCGCCAATGCTTGAGTTTCCTTCTCGCTCAACAGGTGAAAGCGGTTGTGATCGCTTGCAACACAGCGAGTGCCATGGCTCTGGATGTCCTGGATAAAGAGAGCCCGGTACCTGTGTTTGGCGTCATTGGGCCGGGCGCGCGTTCGGCGATTGGGGCGACCCAGATCAAGAGCGTCCTGGTATTGGGAACCGGCTCCACGGTTCGCAGTGAGGCTTATCAGAGGGCCTTTGCGATTCTAGCTCCCGACATTCGGTTGGAAGCAAGGGCCTGTCCCCTATTGGTATCTTTGGCCGAGGAAGGCTGGTTCGATCACCCGATCACCCGCCAAGTGATCGAGCATTATGTTTCTGATGTGGATTGGTCGCGGTTCGATACCGTGTTGCTCGGTTGCACACATTTTCCTCTCTTGGAGCCGAGCTTCCGACGGGTTCTCCCAGCGAGCGTTCAAATAGCCCATGGGGCAAACTTGCTCGCGCAAGATCTCAAGGACTGTCTTGCCGAACGCAATCTCCAAGCTAGTGAATCCATCCCGGGTTCGGTTAAACTCTTCACCACGGATCGAGTGGGCGCAGGTTTAGCTTTGTTGGGCGATTGGCTTTCGACGACAAGCGAAGCGCAAGTCGTTCACTTCGGTCCCTAACTGGAGTTCCGCAAAAATTGAAATACGCTCTCTTACTCATTCTTTTAGTGGCTTCGGCAGGATGGGCTTCGATTACTCCGAATGTTCCCTCCGGATCGCGCGCGGGCGAATTCGTCGACAAACTAGAAGCTTTAGGATGTGCCTATCCCACGTTTCGATCCTTGGGTCCCCAGTCTTACGCGGACGTTCGAGCTGCACTCGATTGGAATCCGGATACTACCGGGTGCGAAGCCCCAGAGTGGCTACTGGATGAGCGGCAGCTTCTGATCCAACCAAGCTACTTGCCGCAACTAGACGTCTCAGTGAACGCGATTCCGGCGGACGCCGTTTTGCTCAGAAATCTTCCCGCAACCGTCTGGCCCTTGTTTCCCCAACGCGAGAATCGGGCACTCTACAGCGGCGTGACGATGAATACGGAAGTCCATCTTTCTGGTCGAGGCGGCGGCGAAACGTTGGGCTACGCGATGTCGGCGACTCCCGGGTGGGCGATGGGTTTTGACACCGCACTCAGAGCCCGACTGTACTTGCAGGAAGCCTATTTCAAAGTCGGCTTTGGTTTCTCGGAAATGACGGTCGGGCGCTATGGTCTTCGGTTTGGAGAAACTAAACATGGTTCTCTACTTTTCTCCGGGGCGTCTGCGCCTTTAGATTTAGTGGAGTATGCGTTGCGACCCGTCGTCCTAGGTGGCGCTTTTTCAGGCCTGGGTCCTTTTAGCGTGCGCACCTTTCTGACCGGCTACGGCGCAGACGTGAGTATGCCCTACTCAAAACTCTGGGGAGTTGAAATCGGGCTTCGACCCTTCCACTGGTGGGAGATTGCCTTTGCTGAAGTGTTCCAATTCGGAGGAGTCGGTTCTCCCTCTTTGGCGCTCGGCGAAGTAGCGCAAATGGCCCTGGCAGGGGGAGGGACGTCGCTTTCCGGTCGTCGCAACGCAAGCCTCATCCTCAACATGGCTTTTTGGGCGCCCGCTCGTTTTACCAAACTCTATGGGCAGATTTTGTGGAGTCGGGCCGGAGACGTTTCCGGATCCACGCCTTCGTATCTCGGGGGAGTTTGGTTTCCAAAACTCACGGGTTGGGACGCGCGCTTTGAATACGTGCATACGGCGGTTACCGCCTACCAGCACCCTATTTGGACCCAAGGCATGACATACCGAGGGGGCCCCTTGGGCCACGTGCTAGGGCCAGATGGGGAAGGCGCTTACTTGGATATTGGGCTTCCGCCCATCGCCAAGTGGTGGCGTTCGGAAGTGGGACTTCTCTATGAAGCCAGACAGATCCACCCAGGGGCCGGCTTAGCGACCGAAACCCGGTATGGCGTTTCGCTCGCGGTAAACCGACGCTGGAAGCTCGCGGACGTTGGCCTCGTGATGGCGTACCACCAGGTGCACGGTGCGCAGTACACGCCCGGCGTTATCGCCGACAATTTTGGGGCAGGCATGACCCTGCGATACGCTTTTTTGAATTAGGAAGAACCTTGTAAAGAAGGCTTCCTTGTTGTTTTCCGCACAAGGGTCCGAGAGCATCGGAATCCGTGGGCGGAAAACTGCTATCGTTTCGAGAACTGGAAGCGTTTACGTGCGCCTTTTTGGCCGTACTTCTTACGTTCTTTCATGCGAGGGTCACGCGTTAGGCGGCCATCCGCTTTGAGTACGGGGCGCATAGCCGTGTCGACCTTGAGCAAGCAGCGGCTAATGCCGTGAGCAATGGCTCCTGCTTGAGCAGCCAAACCACCCCCATCTACGAGGGTATCCACTGCGAAGTCGCGTGTTTTTTCGGTCAGCATCAAAGGGCGAAGGACCAGTGCCCGCAGGGTGTCCCGCGGAAAATATTCTTCGATGGCTCGGCCGTTTACTTTGATTGAGCCGTCTCCTCCGGAGAGCAAGCGCACTCGCGCTATCGCTGTTTTTCGTCGACCTGTTGCTTGAAGCATTTCTTTCGCCATCTCGAGTGTTTCCGTGTGCCTTTCTTTACGCGACTTTAACCGGCTTAGGTTGCTGAGCCGTGTGCGGGTGTTGTGTACCCGCGTAAACTTTCAATTTGCTGAACCAACGACGGCCCATGTGTCCGTGGGGCAGCATGCGCCAGACGGCCTTCTCAATCAAGCGCTGAGGATGATGATCGAGAATGTATTGCGCGGTGTACTCTTTCAAACCGCCCGGATAATTCGTGTGGTGCTTGTAAACCTTCTGCTGCCACTTGTTCCCGGTCAGAACGACCTTTTCGGCATTCACGACGACGATGAAGTCGCCTGTGTCTGACGAGCGGGTGTAAGTGGGCTTGTCTTTGCCCATCAAAGCCGTTGCGATGTAGGTGCTCAAACGCCCTAGGGTTAAGCCTTCAGCGTCTACCAAACGCCAAGAAGCGTGTACTTCATGGGGTTTAGCGAAATAAGTCTGTTCCACCATGGGGTTGCGCTTTACCGTAGGGGCCGCCTTTTTCTTCGGCTTGCCCTCTTGATCAGCTACCTCAATGGCGGGTTTTTTTGCTGCCTTTGCTGCTTTGGCTGGCTTTTTAGAGGCTTTTTTGGAGGAGGAGGCTTTGCTCTTCGTCGTCGTTTTGCTGTCAGATTTTTTTGGGGTCACGTTTTCGTCCTACTGCTGTCAAATGCAATTGAAACCCGCTAGTTAACGGTGGGACGAAACAAAGTCAACTAAGGAGTGCGGAACAGCGCCCGGAAGGCTTCTTTGGCTTTCTCTGCTTCTGCACTGGCATCAGACGTGGTGGCCTCACTAGGCGAGGTCCCGACAGGACGAAATTCGAAGAAGGGACATTCGTTAGTGACGGCGCGGTCCGCAACCCAAGGGCTATTGGCTTCGCTGCATGGATCGCTTGCGGCTTCGCGGAAGTTGATGCAGTTGCGACAGGAGTGAATATCGCTCCCACAGCCAGGGCAAAGCTGGTGCTTGCGCTGCATGTCAAGATTCAAGGAAAGACGACAATAGTGGCAATGCCCCATTACGAATTCCCTTTTTGCAAAGACTGCTGGTTGCGAAAGAACTACGAATCGCCCTGATTATCTCACTACGTGAAAGTGAATGGAAGACTTCTGCGCGGTTAACTCACCCGTTGCAGGTTGAAGTTTCAATCCTCGACCTCTACACTTCGTGCATCATCTAGAGGAGCTGCAAAAGATGCTAAATGCTTGGATTGCCAAGAAACAAAGTCGCCGGGTGGCTATCGTTTCCGCGGCGCGCACCCCGTTTGCCAAGGCTGGAACGGCGCTTAAAGATTCTTCGGCTGTCCATCTTGGGGTGGCCGCGGCAAGAGAGGCGCTGGCCCGGTTTGAAGGGGATTTCAGCTCTATCGACGAAGTGGTTTTTGGTAACGCAGGCACCCCCGCCGATGCGGCGAATATCAGCCGCGTCATTGCCCTTCGCGCGGGCCTGCCAGAGTCTACTTCCGCTTTTACCGTCCATCGCAATTGCGCCTCCGCAATGGAAGCGGTTGCGCAAGGTTGTATCAAGATTGGCGCTGGCTTGGCAGATACCATGCTGGTGGGCGGAACAGAGAGCATGAGCAACTTGCCGCTCATCAACAACCGGCAGATGACCGCTTTGCTCACCAAACTTGCGACCGCGAAGTCCGCTGGCGCGAAGATCAGTGCGCTCGCGAAACTCCGGCCAGCGATGGTGCTGAATCCGATTGTCGCCGTCATGGAGGGGCTAACCGATCCGATATCCGGCTTGAATATGGGTATGACAGCGGAAGTGCTGGCCCGGGACTTTGGAATCACTCGCAAGGACCAGGATAGTTTTGCAGTGCGTTCTCACCTTCGAACCGTCGAGGCCCAAAAAGCGGGCCGCCTCAATGACGAAATCATCCCCGTGATGGTCGAGCCCAAATTCTCCGAGCCACTTGCGAAAGACGTTGGCCCGCGCGAAGGGCAGAGCATGGAACAGTTGGCGAAACTGCGACCGTTCTTCGACCGGGAAAACGGCACGATTACCGCCGGCAACTCCTGTCCCATTACCGATGGGGCGGGTGCCGTGGTGCTGATGAATGAGGAAAAGGCCAAAGCCGAGGGGCGTCCGATTTTGGGAACGATTGAAGCATTTGCCTTCTCCGGCTGTGAACCCAAGCGGATGGGGCTCGGCCCCGTCTATTCAACCGCTAAGGTCTTGGGCGACTTAGGCATGAATCTCAAAGAAATTGACCTCATTGAGTTGAACGAGGCCTTTGCTGCCCAAGTCATCGCCAATCAGAAGGCCTTTGCTTCGAAACAGTACGCGCAGGATAAACTGGGTCGTTCAGAAGCGCTGGGGGAAATTCGAGACGATATTTTGAACGTGAATGGGGGAGCCATTGCTTTGGGGCATCCCGTCGGAGCCACGGGAGTGCGGTTGATTATTACTGCGCTCATGGAATTGCGCCGGCGAGGCGCGCACCGTGCCCTTGCTACTTTGTGTATCGGCGGCGGACAGGGTGGTGCCTTTGTTTTGGAGACTAATTAGATGCAGCTGACCAGAGAGAGTTTTCGCGAGGATGTCGCTCAGTTTCGTTCCAGCTTCAAGGAAGATGCTTTTACCACCGCAGAGAAATCTCTGACGCTGGAGAAGCGTGGTCCGGTGGGTTTGTTGGTCTTCGACCAGTTTCAAGAAAAAGCCAATAAGTTGAGCACTCCGAACATGCTTCGCCTATTTGAGCTGCTTCTTGAAATAGAAAAAGATCAGAGTATTCAAGCGTTGGTTCTCATCAGCAGAAAGCCGACGATCTTTATCGCGGGAGCCGACATTTCTGAGATTCAGAAAATGCAGTCGGGCAATCAAACGGCCGAAGCCTTGATGAAACTTCAGGCCGTGTTTACCTATTTGGAGCAGCTCCCTATTCCCTCTATTGCAGCGATTCATGGCGCTTGCATGGGAGGTGGTACCGAGCTTTCTCTTGCGTGTGACTACCGAATGGTGAGCGATGGTCCGGAAACCAAGATTGGTTTGCCGGAAGTGCTCCTGGGAGTGTTGCCAGGGTGGGGTGGAACGCAGCGGCTCCCGAAGCTGGTCGGTCTTGAGACGGCGCTGGACATGATTCTCACCGGTAAAACTGTCGATGGCAAAAAGGCCAAGAAGATGGGACTCGCCGACAAAGTGGTTCCCAAAGAAAACCTGGAAGCCAAGGCGATTGCTTGGGCAACCGAGCTTGCCAAGACAAAACGCAAATCAGCCAAAAGTGGCCCTAAGAGTTTGTTGAGCAAGATCCCTGGCGGAAAGTGGCTGATTTTTGATCAGGCGCGCAAGCAAGTGATGTCCAAGACCAAGGGCAATTACCCCGCTCCTTTGAAAATCATTGAAACGTTGAAGAAAACGTACGGCGGGAGCCTCGAAGCGGGCTTGAAAAAAGAAGCTAATGCTTTTGTCGAGCTCGTGACCACGCCCGAGTCGGCGAACCTCATTCACGTCTACTATCTCCAGGAGCGAACGAAGAAGGACAAAGGCACGGCCAGCGGTGTTGCTGGGAAAGAAGTGAAACGGGCAGGCGTCTTGGGTGCAGGTGTGATGGGCGGCGGAGTGGCCCAGCTGTTTGCTGCAAAAAATATCCCCGTCAGGATGAAAGATATTACGTGGGACGCCATTGCGAAGGGCTATCAGGCGGCGACTAAGATCTTTAGAAAGCAGGTTGAGCGCAAGAAGATGCGCAAATTCGAGTTCGACAACGCGATGGCACGGATTGAAGGAACAACCACTTACTCAGGTTTCCAGCAGCTCGATCTCGTGGTGGAAGCGGTCGTTGAAAATTTGGATGTGAAGCGCCTCGTTTTCCAAGAATTGGAAGGGCACACGCGCGCGGACGCGATCTTGGCGACAAATACTTCAAGCCTTAGCGTGACGCAGATTGCATCTGCTGCCAAAGATCCCAAGCGAGTGGTGGGGATGCACTTCTTCAATCCCGTCGACAAAATGCCACTCATTGAAGTGATACGTGGCAAAGAAACTTCGGATGAAGCGGTTGCAACGGTGTTTGCGCTCTCCAAGAAACTGGGGAAAACGCCGATTGTCGTGAATGACGGCCCCGGATTTGTGGTGAACCGCATCCTTGCGCCCTATTTGAACGAGGCCGTTTACCTGCTTTCGGAAGGGATCTCTCCCTCCAAAATGGACAAGGTGATTGAAGGCTTCGGCATGCCGATGGGTCCCTGCACGCTATTAGATGAAATCGGACTGGATGTGGGAGCCAAGGTCTCCAAAATTCTCTTCGAGGCGTTTGGCGCCCGAATGCAGCCTCCTGCGCTCATGGAAAAAGTCAGCCAGGACAAGCGCTACGGGAAGAAAACCGGTAAAGGCATCTACAACTATCCGGGCGGAAAGCAACAAGTCGACTCCGGTCTGTTTGGTCGCATCGGAGTGCAGGAAAACAATGGGGCAGTTTCCGAGGAAATGATCCAGAAGCGCTGCATTTACGTCATGATCAACGAGGCGGCCCGCTGTGTGGAGGACCAATTGGTCCGTGACGTCTCGGATATCGATATCGGCATGATTTTCGGTACAGGGTTTGCCCCTTTCCGGGGTGGGTTGCTGCGCTACGCAGATCAGGTCGGGGCCGAAAGCATTGTCTCGGATCTGGAGCTTTTGAAGCGTAATCACGGTGCCAGATTTGAGCCCTCGCCCTACCTCCAGCAACTCGCTGCAAGTGGGAAAAAGTTTTACCAATAGGTTCAAGTACCTATCGCGTAAATTTACGGTTGGGCTAGCCAACGCGGTGTGCTATAAACAGCTCCTTTGTGGGTTGATGAAAGCACTTCTTCTGACATTTGTTTGTCTGCTGGGAACAGCCGAAGCGGCAATTGCGCCAGTCACTGAGCCTCGCTCAGTTTGCGCCAAGGCTCTGCTGCCGCGCGCAGCCCTGATTCTGGAAAACTACTCCTCCGGCCCCTTGATCATGCGGGCTTTGGAAGCACGGGGGATCCCCGTGGAAGTCGGCGGTACGCTGCCGTTGCCAGAGTGGGGAGCGCCTTCGTTCAAGTCGGTACCGGGTCGCGCGGTAATAGAAGCCTTCTCTGTCGACGATGAATTGGTCACTCGTTTGAAGAAACTCAATATCGGAGCGATTTTCCAGGGCGCAGACTCGAATGCCGCATTTATTATTGACCAGCTGAACGAACAATTGGGATTGCCCGGTAATCCTAGCTCGACGACAGCAGCTCGGCGCTTCAAAGGCAGTACGCAGAATGCGCTCGGCAATGCGGAACTCGCGCATATTCGTGGGGTCACCACCAGTGATGTGGAAACCGCCATTGAGTTTGGCCTGGCGGCTGGCTATCCCCTGTACGTAAAGCCGAATGACGACGGCGGTAGTGCGTTTTGTTTTAAGGTGTTTGACGCCTCTGCGCTTCGGGACGCCTTTAAGAACGTCCGCGAAGGATTTAATGTCACTACCGGAAAAGGGAACGAGAAGGTCCGGGTTGAGGCCTATGTCCCTGGCTTGGAGTACGCTGTTCAAGGGGTCGTCTCGAACGGTGTGGTGAAGATTTCCAGCATCCTCCAATACGACAAAATTCCGGTGGAAGGACACGGAGAGCTTTATCGATCCGAGTGGGCGATTCCCGGTGATTCAGAAGAAGCTAAGCTACTCATTGCTTATGTGATCGGTGCCAATCGTGCGACCCAGATGTATGAAGGCGCGTTTCATTGGGAAGTGAAGATTCACGCAATGACGCGGCTACCGGTGGGAATCGAATTGAATTCTCGAATTGTCGGAAGCAAATTGCCCCTGCTTTTGGGAGACGCCGTCGGCTACTCGGATGCGGACCTGCTGGTGGAATCCGTTTATTTTCCGGAAGAGTTTCGCGCACGGCCTGATGTTTACACGTTAAAGAGCCATGTGTTTCGCTATATGATCCATACCCCTCGTTCAGGGATGACCTTGAACGAAGAAGCGCTTGCGCGCCTTACGAAGATACCTGGTTTTCAGCGCTTTCGTCGGACCGAGTTCGAAGGGAGCGGTCTGCCAGAAACCGTCGATCTCGATACCATTCCCCTGATCATAGAGTTCTTGCTTCCCGACACCCAGTCGACGGAATCGCTCCGTGCCGAGCTTATTGAAATGCAAAAAGCCGAGAAGTTTTTCGACTGATTGATCGAGGTTTACGGGGCTTTCCGGCAGTAGATAGCCCGTCTCCTTAACCGGGAGACGCTTACGAGAGCTGCCGCAGCACTAACCCCGAAGCGAGCTTCGGGTAGAAGTAGGTCGACTTCGGCGGCATGAACGCCTTGTCGTCCGCTACGTCGGTAACATCCGTGATTTTGGGTTGCGCGTGGAAGATGGAGAATTCGTATTTCGAACGATCTTCCCAAAGTTTCATCGCATCTTTTTCATACTGAATGCGACTCTGAAACTCCGACTCAGGAATTCCCATCATCTCAACGAGAATTTTTCGGTCTGACCAGTGCATGGGAAGCTTGTAAAGAGCTTTTCCCATATTGGTGGCCTCGCGTTCCCAGTTCTTGGGCGTGCAGGAATACAAAGCCCCGTCAAACCCGACAAAGAAACTGGGGGTTGCGGTTGGTTTTGACGTAAAAGCCTTTAACGCTTCCGGTGTGCTGGGTGTGAGCGTGTAGCGCTCATGTAACGTTTCCAGCATCGTGCGCGCTTCGCCCAGCGTTTTCACTCCACGGTGGGTAGGCAAAACGATCAGGCCCGGCTCAAAAGCATTACAGATAGTGAAAAGCGTCCGAGCGGCTGGATGGGTATCTGAACCGTAGGCACCCATCTCGCGCGCGTACGCAAGAGCGCTTTCATAGCGGTGGTGTCCATCCACAATATAAATGGGCTGAGTCTTAAAGAAGGTGGCCAGTTCGGGTACTTTCTCCGCTTCGAGCTTCCAAACCGCGTGCTCCGCGCCGTCATCGGTAGTGCCATCTAAGAGCGGTGCCTGAAACTCGAACCGTTCCATCAGGGAACTCAAAAACCCATCCGGATCTTTCACCATTCCAAAAATGTGGCTGAGATTGAAGCCCGTTTTACGAATGCTTTGCAGACGATCTTTCTTCGCTTTTCCGTGGGTGTTCTCGTGAGGCCGCACTACGCCTTCCGAGAAGTCCGTCAGTTTGACCGAAGCCATCATGGCGTCACGAACATGGGTGTTGCCATCCAGTTTAAAAGTCTGACGGTACCAGTAGTAACTCGGTGTGTTGTCACCGACGAGAATCTTGTGCTCCAGCCATTTGGTAAGCGTTTGTTGCGCGGTGGAGTAGTCATCCTCTTCTTTGAGAGGCAAATCGACGTGCGCGAAGTTGTAGGGACTTCGATTCCAGAACTTCTGCTCTTCTCCTGCCGGTATATTATCGTAAGGCGGGGTTATGACGTCTGTCAGACTCCCAATGGTTTTAGTGTTGTAGTGAAAACCGCGGAATGGAAATATGTCTGCCATGAAGGCTCACATGAAACCGCAAACGGGCCATGCCTTCAAGTCAAACTTCGCCAATGTCGCGTCGAAAATGCATTCCGTCCCATTGAATCCGAGACAGCGTGCTGTAGGCGGTATCTCGGGCGCTGGCAGCGTCGTGCCCTAGCCCACCGACTCCCAAAACGCGGCCGCCCTGCGTCTCGAGTCCACCTTCTGCGCAAGCGGCTACGCCGGAGAAAAACAAAGGGACGTAAGGGTCGAGGTGATCTAAGCCTTTGATGACGTCTCCCGTGCGAGGGGCGGCTGGGTAATTCAGTGCGCAACCCACAACGTAAATGGCCGTTCGGTGCGTGAAGGCAGGGGGCTGGATAGAGGCTAGCCGTTTTTCCGCTGTAGCGAGCAGCAATCGTGAAAAGCTGCTTTCTAAGCGAAGCATCAGTGCCTGCGTTTCCGGATCGCCAAAACGAGCGTTGAACTCCAGTACAAACGGTTTACCATCTGCGCTAACCATCAGACCAAAGTAAAGGGCACCGCGGTAATCGATTCCCAGTTTCTTGAGTTGAGCGAGCGTGGGCGTAACGATTTGCTCTTGAATGACCGCTTCCAGCTGCGCGTTCGCCACGGGAGAAGGCGAGACCACGCCCATACCGCCTGTATTGGGGCCCGTGTTCCCTTCGCCTACGCGTTTGAAGTCTGACGCGCTGCTTAGAGCGACAAAGCGCTCGCCATCACAGACGCCGATGTAACTCAGTTCTTTGCCCGCGAGAAACGATTCCACCACGATGGAATGGGGGTCTTCTCCGAATTCGCCTTCTGACCAAACCCGATGGATGAAGTCTTCCATCTCTTGCGCGCAGGTGGCGACCACAACGCCCTTGCCCGCGGCCAAGCCGTCGAGTTTTAAGACGATGGGGAAAGTGCCTCCGACTCGATTGCGGATACCTTCGGCAGATGTCTCCACATGGTAGCTGGCAGTCGGAATGCCGGCGTCTTGCATGAAGCGCTTGGCAAAAGCCTTACTGGTTTCTAGACGAGCTCCATCGGCTCCGGGGCCTACTACGAGAAATCCCTTTGAGCGGAAAAAATCCGCATAGCCCTGATCCAGAAGATTCTCAGGACCAATGACGACGAGCGAAACACCCTGATCGCGCGCGGCCTGGGCCAGGCCCTCCTTGTTGGAGGTGGAGATATCCCCCAAAGTAGCGAGTCCCATGGTTTGAGTGCCGGCATTGCCGGGGTGTAAGTAGACTTTTTCCACTTCTGCGTCCTGGGACAAACGCCAGGCAAGGGCATGTTCACGGCCACCAGATCCCAAAATCAGAGCTTTAAGGCGAGTCATTAGGCGAAGGGTTTACTACAAGTTCTGGGTCCATACTATAGCGGGGATGTAACCGGGGTGAAACTTCAACAAATCGCGTACTTGGCGCTGCGCTTCCGGATTCTCTTGGAGTTTTTGGAGCAGGGCGGAATAGGCCCAGCGAGCCACAGCAGACTGGGGAGAAAGCTCAATCGCCTTGCGAAAATCTTTCTTCGCCTCATCGAAAAGTCCCAATCGGCCTTGCGCTTCCCCTCGGAGAACGTACGCATAGTATCCAAAAGCATCGAGGTTTTCAGGCAAGCGTTGGAGCGCTTTTTTGATTTCTGCAGCGGTGGATTCTCGGTCCAAAGTCACTTTCAGTGCGAGTACTTTGGAGGTGAGGCCTCCGTTAGCAGCGAACGCTTCTAGACGGCGATTTTCGTCTGAGTTCGAGATGAGGTATTGCACGAAACGTTTGCCGACCTCTTTCTCTTCTCCCGAGTACTTTTCCATCACGTGCGAGTAAGCGTTGAGGTATTCGGTGTAGTTAAGCTTTTCCTGGAAGAATCCAAACGGGGGAGGGTTGTGCAATTCGTAGTGGGGATCGCGAGTGAGCATGGTTTTTAGAACCTTCTGCGCCTCGGCTAGGTTCTGATTCTGGGCAAGAAACAGGGCGTAGTAAATGTAAGTGATCCAGCGGTCGGGTGCGCCTTCGACCGCTGCTTTGAAAGCGACCTTTGCTTCGGCGGGCTGATCGAGAGCGAACTTCGCACGTCCCTTGTAAATCTGAACCAGCCACAGGTCAGGGGCTTCGAGTTCTGCAAGTTGAAGGTAGTCCAGAGCCAGGGAGTACTTTTCCTGCTTCAAATACGTTCGGCCTAGGTTGAAGCGCGAAGCTGCGTCTTTGGGGGTAAGCTGTAGGCATTCTAGAAAATGGCTTTCTGCTTGATCGGGCTTATCCGTCGACAAAGCCAAGTAGCCGAGCCAAAGGTGCGCACGCGATTTTAGATAAGCGCTCGCCTCGGACTCCAAGACTTGATCAAGAAATTTGGTGGCGCGACTCGGTGACTCTCCTTCGAGAATGAGCAGTGCCGCATAGGGGATCAGATACTCCACATCATTCTTAGAGGGGCCTCGTTCGTGATAGAGCGTCAGCTGTCGCAATGCCGACTGGGTTTTGCCGGCGTGAATGAGTCCGTAAATTTGGCGAACAAAAGGGGATTCGCCTTCGCCACTAGAAGTCGCACTGCTACTGGAAGCGCTCGTTCCAGTCTGAATCGCCTTGCGAACTTTGAGATACGCAATTCCAGACATCGCCATGCCGACAACGAGGGCAACGAGAACGATCGGACTGAAATGGGAAGTGCGCTTGGGCAGTAGGTGCGCAGGAATATGCACGTTCCCACTTTGATCGCCTGACTTCAAATGCACGCGTGCTTCGGGTGTAGGGGTCTGATCGGAGTTGGGAACATCGGTGGTAATCGAGCCCGAATAGGACTGGTGTGTACGCGTGCTGGTTTTCGTGAACTCATCGGAGTCGTGGTACGAAAGCGCCTGCGCGGAAATCCAATAGCCCCCGTTGGGACAGATTTCGTCCTCGGTCGTGAACAAATTCTTTTTCAATTCATCCATCAGCTCGCGCTGTGTGAATGGGCCAAGCACGTCGCCGTTGCGCGTGCGTACCATCCATTCTTTGGGGGACTGCAGAGCCATGCTGAATTATCGGAAAAACAGGAGCTTAAGATGATGCGCAGCGCGTTAGTGTGAAGAGGGCTCGTGGGCAACGCGGTCCAGTGCGCGAATGCGTAAGCAGGCCCGCGCTACAGCCCCTTCCAGTACGGGGGTGTAGACGATGGGGAGTGCCGTTAGGTTGTCCTGAATGTAGTCCAACGCTCGTTTCCCCAATTTGGGAAGGTGTCCCGTAAGAAAATGTTTGTTCCAATCGCCTAGGCTCACCAAGGTTTCGCCTCGACGGGGTGCATAAGCGCGAGACCCGCTCTTGCTCAATGCCTTTTCCGTCAGGGCGGAGATTTCATCTTTCTGGGTTTCAAACGCGAGTTGGCTATCAAAGCGGCCCTTACGGCTCCAAAGCGCTATGGATTTATTGCTGTCGTACCCTTGGTGCTTCAGCCAGTTTTCACGCCAGAGGTAGAGGTACTGAGTGATTGCAGCGAGTTCTTTATAAGCATCGCGCAGGGATTCAAGGTAAATGACACTCGCGGTTGCCGCACTATCATCCGCCATAAGGGTGTGCAGATAGAAAGCGCCGTACAAGGCCACAACCCCTTCTTCGCCTTCTTGCTTACGGATATTTTCGACGAAGCGCAAAAGCTGCTTTTGCGCGGTTGGGAGGCGACGGTCTCCATGAGAAGGAGTGGGTAATCGAAACGCACGCGAGTGACTTAAGTCGAACTCGATCTTGCGCACAAACTCCGACAGCGAAAGCAAGTAGCGCAGGTCTTTGAGTTGCTGGGTACCAACCGAATCGCGTTTTAAGAACGGATCGGAATTGGAGTCGACCAGGTGTTGCGCACATCCAATGCGAGCAAGTAGGTGCGGTGAGGATCCCGCAAAAGTAGAACTACAGAACAGTGCTCCCACTGCGATCCAAGATGTGCGAACCACTCGAGACTCCAATAACAAGATTGTGAAAGGGTCTTGCTAGCATGGTGTTTTGCAATGGGCAACACCGGTCTCTAGTGACGAAAGTGGCGAGCGCCCGTGAAGGCCATGGCGATCCCCAGTTCATCACAAGCTTGAATAACCTCTGCATCACGTTTGCTGCCACCGGGTTGGATAATGGCGCGGATGCCAGATTCTTTCAGCAAATCAATATTGTCTCGGAAGGGAAAGAAGGCATCGCTGGCTAACACGGCCCCCTGCCTGTTTGCGGCAGAGGTTTTCGAAAGCGCGATGGCGACCGCATCGACACGGTTGGTTTGTCCCCCACCCATCCCTAGATTCACGCCCATTTTTGCAATGACGATGGCGTTGGAGCGCACATGTTTGACCACCTTCCATGCAAAGCGCAGATCGCGTTCCATCGAAGCATCGAGAGGCGTTTGTGTGACACAGCGGAGTTCCGGTGCGAGAGCCTTGTCCGTGTCCTGAATGAGCCAGCCGCCCAGTGCCGTGCGCACTTCGAAAGGGCTCGTGGCCATTTTGGGATAGGCGACGAGTCTTAAGTTCTTCTTGTGGCTAAAAATATCGAGCGCTTCTGGAGTAAAAGAGGGAGCGGCAACGACCTCGAGAAAAATCTCTGCCATTGCATGCGCACTTTGCCCATCGATTTCTCGGTTGCACGCAACGATCCCACCAAAAGCAGATTTGGAGTCGGCTTCAAAAGCGCGCGCAAAAAGGTCTGCCGTGGACAGTTCCCCACTTGCCACTCCACACGGGCTATTGTGTTTGACGATAGACAGGGCGGGTTCACTGAACTCGCCTGCGAGACGGGTAGCAGCTTCCGTATCGAGCAAGTTGTTGTACGAAAGCTCTTTGCCCTGAATGACCTGCCACATCCCAGGCGTGCCAGCCCAGGCAGCTTTTTGATGAGGATTCTCGCCGTAGCGGAGCGGAGTTTGCGGCACGAGCGGCAAAACTTCGGGAAAGCCCTCGCGGGCGCGCCACTCTTGAACAATCATCGCATCGTATTTGCTGGTGCGCTCAAAAGTGCTGACGGCTTGGGAAAAGCGGAAGGCGCAGTCGGTGTTTCCACCCGTTTTTTCAAACTGCTCCAGAAACGCAGCATAGTCTGAAGGATCAGATAAGACCGTAACCGCTTCGTGGTTTTTCGAGGCGGCTCGCAGCATGGCAGGGCCGCCAATATCAATGAGTCGAATTTGCTCTTCGCGTGGTTTTCCGAGAGTGGATGCGAAGTTGTAGAGATTGACCACGATTAAATCAAAAAGTGGAATGCCTTGGCTTTCTGCGTCTTTGAGATCTTGGTTGTTGTCTCGTCGAGCCAGGATGCCGCCAAAAACTTTCGGATGGAGCGTTTTCACTCGCCCATCCATCATTTCCGGAAAGTCCGTGAGTGAGTCGACTTTGCGAGCCGGCAGCTTCAGGGTTTCCGTTAGGTATTTGTACGTGCCACCCGTGGAGTAAAGCACCACTTGGTGAGCGTGCAGTGCGCGCGCAAGAGGTTCCAACCCGGTCTTATCGAAAACACTTAAAAGGGCATGTCGGATAGGTACGAGGTCTTGCACGAAAGCTCCAAAGTAGAGGCTTTCTATAGCAAAACCTAGCGCGGGATGGAAGCGCTGCAGTCTGTGAGCAGCTGTTGGGAGCCCTGGTATTCGCAGGAGTCGGTCACTCGAGTTCGGGTCCAACCGGGTTCGGCACCGGTACCGGAGCTAGGGAAAGAGCAAACCACCTCGTTGAAAGCGGCGCGCGTCGCTTCCAAACAGAAGCTGAGTGAAGACGAAGCGCCGCACCATTGGTTAGTGCGGGTATTCGCGGCTTTCGCGCCTAAACCTGTGTTGATGCAGACAACGCCGCCATTGGCGGCTCGGGTCGTCTCCAGGCAATCTGATTTCGAATAGGTCTTTCTGCCGAGGCCTAAGTTTGAGTCGATATCCAACGCGCGCCATCCGGTTTCCGTCCAAGCACCGGGCCCCACGGGGCGGGAAGGCGTGAAGAAGGCGCAGACAACACCGCCATGGGCAGCGCTTCGGACTTCTTCGCAGTCGGCCAGGGTTGCGTGGGTATCGAGCACTTTGGCGTCTGAGAGTCTTACAAGCTGAGTTTGGCTGCCGCTAGGTACGCAGGCGATTTCAAATTCAGTGGAATCCCCTAACGGCATCAAGTGAGATTGGGCGATGGCGCTTAAAGTCAAAGTCATCAGAGCGATGTGCTTCATAAGGCCTTTCATGGGCGGGTGAGTTCCATTGTACCTCGGGTTGACACCCTCGCTCAAACCCACGTACCTTTTCCCTAACATTCACGGGGGCCTAAGTGGGAATGGATCCATCGCAAAGCCAGTTTAAAAAAGACATTTTGGAAGCGATTGGGAACACACCTCTCGTTCGTTTGAATAAAGTAACGCGCGGCATTGCGGGCGAGCTTTACGCAAAATGCGAATTCATGAATCCGGGCGGATCGATCAAAGACCGGATTGGTCGGTTCATGATCGACCGTGCGGAAGCAAAAGGTCTCATTCAACCCGGCGGGACGATCGTTGAATCGACTTCGGGCAATACGGGAATGGGGCTCGCCATCACGGCCGCAGTGCGCGGGTACCAGTCTATCTTTGTGATGCCCGACAAAATGAGTGAAGAAAAACGCCAGAACCTGCGCGCCTTTGGTGCGCGGGTGGTGATTACCCCAACGGGCGCGCCTCCGGAGTCTCCTCAGTCGCACTACAAAACAGGCGAGCGGCTGGCGAACGAAACTCCTGGTTCGTATTACGTCGGCCAGTATCACAACACGGACAATCGAGACACACACTACCACACGACGGGACCTGAGATTTGGGAACAGACGGGTGGGAAGTTTGATGCTTTGGTTTGCGGCATGGGAACTTGCGGAACCATCACGGGACTAGGCAAATATCTAAAAGAGAAAAATCCAAAGATAAAAATCGTGGGAGTGGATCCCAAGGGCTCCATTCTTAAAGATCTATTCGAAACCGGCAAAATGACCGAATCCCACACCTACAAAGTGGAAGGTATCGGCGAGGACATTGTTCCGAACAATTTAGATTTTTCAGTGATCGATCACATCGTGCGTATTGAAGATAAAGAGTCTCTCATGATGACTCGAACGCTTCTGACTAAAGAAGGCATGTTCTGCGGAATGTCTTCGGGGGCGGCGGTCGTGGGCGCGCTTCGCTACATGGCGGAAACTCCCAACCCCGGGAAAGTGATCGTGATTGTTCCGGATTCCGGAAATCGCTATCTCAGCAAAGTTTTTAACGATGCCTGGATGATTGAAAACTCGTTCATGGATCGCCCCATCGAAACGAACATCGGTGATTTGATTCGTGGCTTGAACAAGAAGGCAGAAGTGTTCTACGCGGAGAGCACGGATCGCGTGGATACGGTCGTCGCCAAGATGCGAGACGGAGGGGTTTCGCAGCTTCCGGTACGCCGAGGGGCTTCGGTGATAGGTGTCATCACGGAAACCGATCTGCTGCGACCTTTGCTTTCGGGGCAGGCAAAAAATAGCGATCCGATCGAAAAACTCGTAGAGCACAATTACGAACAAGTGCGTCTGACAGACCCAGTCGAGCGCCTGACGGAAGTGTTTACCGCCGGCAAGATTGCGCTTTTGGAAGAGAACGGCCACACCACGCACGTGCTAACAAAAATCGATTTGATTAGTTTCTTAAGTCTTCGGGCGGGCAATCGATGAGCGACTTATCCAAGCATTTAGAGACCGTAGCAGTCCATGCGGGCGTAAAGCCCGATCCCTCGACGGGTGCGATTATGACGCCCGTGTATTTGACGAGCACCTACGTTCAAACCTCGCCCGGAGTGCACCAGGGGTACGAATATTCCCGCACGCAGAATCCGACGCGGGCGGCACTTGAGTCTAGCCTTGCGGCACTTGAAGGCGGTGGGTACGGGTTTGCCTGCGCGAGCGGGTGCGCAGCGAGCGATATCCTCTTGCACTTACTCAATGCAGGAGATCACGTCCTTTGTGTCGATGATGTCTACGGCGGAAGTAGCCGACTGTTGCGGACCGTCTGGGCGCGCCATGGAATGGAAGTCACCTTTGCTGACTTAACGAACAAGCCAGTCTCTGAATTTGCAAAGCCCAACACCCGAATGATTTGGATTGAAACTCCGACGAATCCCTTGCTTAAGGTGATTGATATTCGCAAGGTCACGGAGTGGGCGGCAAAGCAGAATCCAAAGCCCCTCGTGGTGGTAGATAACACTTTTGCGACACCGATTTTTCAACGGCCTTTGGAACTGGGAGCGGACATCGTTCTTCATTCCACCAGCAAGTACATCAACGGGCACAGCGATACGGTTGGCGGCGCTATCGTGGTCGGGAGCCGAGAACTTAAAGATCGCATCCACCATCTTCAGAATTCCACGGGCGCAATTGCTGGGGCGTTTGATTCTTGGATGGTGCTTCGTGGAATCAAAACGCTAGCAGTGCGGATGCAGCGGCACGACGAGAATGGGCGACAGATTGCTGCTTGGCTGGAGAAGCACCCTGCGGTGGAGAAAGTCATTTATCCTGGCTTGCCTTCCCATCCGCAGAGCGACGTGGCCAAAAGGCAGATGAAGGGCTTTGGCGGAATGATTACCTTCTTCATGAAGGGTGGAATCAACGAGGCCAGGCGATTCTTAGAAACGGTTCAGGTTTTTGCGCTAGCGGAAAGCCTGGGGGGTGTGGAATCGCTCGTAGAGCACCCAGCCATTATGACCCATGCTTCCTTACCCGCCGAAACGCGTAAATCCCTTGGAATCAATGACAGCATGATCCGGCTCTCCGTTGGAATCGAACATGTGGATGACTTGCGAAAAGACTTAGAAAGCGCTTTGTCGGCGGCGTTGCGCTAAATCCAAGCCAAGCAACAAGAGAATCGCAAGCGACAAGAACTGAGCAAAGCTCAGTGAGCCATTCAAAACAAAACCTCGGTACTCATCGCCTCGGAAGAATTCGACGACAAACCGCAAGCAAGCATATCCCCCCAGCCCTAAGAAAAAGATGCTTCCCTCGGCGGGCTTCGTTCGAAACACCCGAAGCGTCAGTATAAATAGGAGGAGACAGCCTACGGATTCGTACAGTTGCACAGGGTGCACCGGAACATACTTAATCGCTGAAAGGGTATGGCGGTGCCAATACTCCACGCCCCATGGCATTGCGGTGGTGGTACCCCAGCAGCAGCCTGCAAGGAAACAACCGATCCGACCAATGCTGAGTCCCAGTAAAACGGAGGGCGTTAAAATATCGAGGATGGCTTTGAATGAAAGGCGCTTCCAGCGCGTGTAACCAAAAACGAGCCCCATGCTAACAAAGAGCCCACCGTAAAAAGTGAAGCCGCCCTCCCATACTGCAATCAGGCGAGCGGGATTGTCCCGATAGTAAGCAAATTCCTCGAACGCGGCATGAAACAGGCGAGCACCAAATAGGCTGCCGACGATAACAATGAGAAAAAGCCGTTCCATGTGCTTGGGGTCCACCCCTTGCTTGAAGCTCCTACGGATTGCTTCCAGGTACCCAAGCGTAAACGCTAACGCCAAAGCAAGGCCGTAGGTAGGAATGATGACCGATTCGCCGAGGAGGCTCTCAAGCAGGTAAGGGTACATACTTGGCCCTCACGAAGAAGGATAGAAGCACCAGGAGCAAAAGCCCTAGGAACCATTCTCCAAACCGGACATACAAAGTCGTTGCTGGCTCGGGGGAAAGGGTTACAGGAATCGTGAGCCAGGCTTCTTTGTAAACGCCTGTGCGTTTACTCATGCGACCGTAGCGGTCCACCGCAAATGAAATCCCGGTGTTGGTAACCCTTGCCATGGGGGTGCGCGTTTCAATGGCTCTAAAAACAGAAAGGGCTGCGTGCTGGTAAGGTTCCGAAGTAGGCCCGAACCAGGAGTCGTTGGTGAGATTGACGATCAGGTGAGCGCCCTGGGCCGCGACCCTTCGAAAAAAGGCAGGGACAATGTCTTCGTAGCAGATGGTGACTCCAATCCGAGTGCCATCCTCCAAAGTGAAGAGGTTCTGTTCGGTCCCACGATTAAAATTCGATACTTGTGGCAAGTAGTCATAGATCTTCGGAAAGAGCTCGCCCCCTGGAAAGTACTCCCCAAAAGCGAGCAGGATATTCTTGTTGTAAATCGTAGTGCCGAGCGATGTGTCCGTTCGAGGTTCTAGCAAAAAAGCGGCATTATAGTCTCGGCCTGGTTGACCCAGGGAGGGCGCATAGCCTCCGGAAATGAGCGGGACTTTCCATTCTTGAACCCAGCGGCGCACGGAGCCTCCCCAACCCATATCGGAGTGGAGTGAAAAGGGCATGGCAGTTTCTGGCCAGAGGATCAGATCGGGTTTGGGCGAGGCATTCAACGCGGTTTGTGTCAGCAGGCGATGCTTGTCCATGGTGTACTGGACTTTGTTTGAAATGCCTTTCCGGGCGTTCATTTTTTCGAGCGATCCGATATTGGCCTGAATGAATGCGATATTTTTTACGGGCCCTTCGGGTAGCGGCACGGACAAGCGGTAGAGACTAAAGCTGACGACTGCGAGGGTAAGCAGCGGTGCAAAGACCACGGGTCCGACAAGGGCCGGGGTCCCCGTCTTTCTTTGGTGGAAGAGGTAGGCGCCCAAACCGCCCCACGTGAAAATGAGAAACGTTAGAAACGAGCTTCCGGTGAACTCAATAGCTTGCGTAATCCAATGCGTTTCGAAGAAAGCATGTCCCACGTACCAGGGAAACAATTTTGGAATGAGGTATTCGAGCAGTGTAAAAAGTGCCGGCACCCCAAGTACCCACCACCATGCAGAGTCTCGTAGGCTTGGATGACGTCGATGCGCAACGTACAAACCTGCCGAGAATAGAGGAAAGTTAAGCGCGCCGAAGCCGCTAAACACGAGATAGAGCAAGGCAGCGACTATCCAAGGTAGATGCCCGAAAATGTGCAGCACGTAGACGACCCAATAGAATCCGCCTGCCATGATAACTAGGGAAGTAATAAACCCTGCAAAAGCGGCTTCTTTGATTGAGCGGGAACGGTCCACGGCAAGCATCAGCAGAAAGGGGCTAAAGACCAGCGCACTGGTAATGCGAATCGGGGGGAAGGCAAGCACGCAAGCCAGGCCCGCCAGAAAAGCCAGAGCCAGGGCGTTATCCGAAATTTTTTTCAACACGCGCGATGTACCTGTCGAAGAGTTTTGTGAGCTCACTTTGAGCGAGCGGCGCGGCCACGGCTTTGAGAAAACCGGGAACGGGCAATTCAATTTCAAACTTTGCTTTGAAGGTCATGCGAGTGTTCGCTCCCTCGGGCGTGAACCTCCAAGACCCTGTGAAAAGAGAGGTCCCCGGTTCTGACACAGGGGTTACCTCAATGGATTCGTCAGGTGTCTTGGTGAAGCGTGTGACTAATTTGATCTGGAGTTCATAACCCTTGTATCCAACCGATTCGAAAACCCAGCGATAGGTATCCTTGCCCAACGATTCGAACGCTTCTACGCCGGGGAAGTTGGCGGGCACCGACTTCTCCACATTGGCGAAATAGTCGAAGGTTTCCTTTAGGGGGTGCTTACAAAGGATCGCCTTTTCGTAGGGAACTTCAACGCGGACAGCCATGGTGGAAATCATAGCTTGGTAGAAAGGAAAACGGCAAATCTAAGAGGGGGTATCCAGAAGGTTCGCTGCTTCGCGTACTTGTTGATCGTTCGAACGGGAGCAAACCAAAATGGCGTCTCCGTCTGCTACAACGATGACATTGTCGAGGCCAATGACGGAGACCGTTTTTCCAGGGGCATGTACGAGACAGCTAGTGGAACTCAGAACGGCAGAGGCTTGCGCTTCAACCACATTGGAGGCCGGTGACTCTGCTTTTAACGCGTAAAGGGCATTCCAGCTCCCCACGTCGCTCCAACCCATGTTGGCCGGAACGACAAATACGTCTTCGGCTTTCTCCAAGATCATTTTGTCGACCGGTTCCCTTGGTAGGGAGGGATACACTGCATCCCAATCCTTCGTTTCTTTGGCCAATCGAAAGGCTTCCGGGGCGTGGGTCTCGTACGCGTTCAATATGGCGCCGAGCGTCCAAACGAAAATCCCGCTATTCCAAAAGAAACGACCCGTTCCCAAAAAAGAAACGGCCGTGGCTGCGCTGGGTTTTTCGACGAAACGCGCGACTCGAAACGCTCCTCTGTCAAAAGCAGGTCCCTTTTCAATGTAGCCGTATCCGGTGTGCGGGGAAGTGGGCACGATACCCAAGGTGACAAGGCCTTTGGACGCTGTCGCAACGGCGAACGCTTCTTCCAGAATCAGGGTAAAGCCTTCTGTGGCCGTGATGAAATGGTCGGCCGGGAAAACTCCCACAACAGCATCTCGAGAGTAGCCTTTCGCAAGCAGCGAGAGCATCGCAAACAAGACAGCGGGACCCGTGTTGCGTGGCTCAGGTTCGAGCATCAATCCCGCATTGGGAAGTTGCTGTTTGATGCGACTGACGTGAGAGGCAGCCGAGCAAATATAGGTGTCCGTTGGGTCCGTGAGAGTGAGAACCCTATCCCATGTGTGTTGGATGAGGGATCGATCTCCGAACAGCGTTAGATACTGTTTGGGTTGCCCTGCGCGAGACAGCGGCCAGAATCGGGTACCCGATCCGCCAGCCAGAATAATGGAACATTTACTTGCGGCCATAACGGTCTTCGAGACGTACCACGTCAGTCAGGTGAGGGGTAGACACTTCAAAGATGCGGCAATCGGAGAGCGCGGAAATTTTATGCCGTAGACCCGGGGGGATGTGGAAAGACGTTCCCTTGGTGAAGTGGACGCGCTCCATAGCCGACTCGTGCTTTCCCGCGCTGAGATTGCACTCACCGGATTCAAGAAAAAGCGTTTCTTCCTTTACCTGATGGTACTGAAGACTAAGGGATTCACCGGCGCGAACGAAGAGCATTTTTGCGACGTAGTCTTGGGTTTCCGCCCAAATAAGCTCATAGCCCCAGGGTTTGTCGACTTTACGGATGTTGGCCGTGTTCATTGGAGGGGAAAAGGTGGCATGGGGATCGGAGATTGGCAAAAGATTTGTCCCAGGGGCACTAGTCGGATTTACGCACAATGTAGTTCTTCACTTCGCCCTTGGTCTGGAGCTCATCTCCCATTTTTTTCGCGGCGGTATAATCTGGGTAGAGCCCTAGCCACACGCGGTACCAGGTCCCAGCAGTGGAACCCAATTCTTTCGCGGTGAAATAGGCCGATGAGTAGCCAATACGTTTGAGCGCCTCAACCCGCTCCTGAGCCGCCTGTTCGTTGGGATAGCTCCCCACTTGAACGGTGTATTTTTCCTTCTGCGCGGGGCCCTTGGAAGCGGGCGTGCGGGCTTCGGGTTCCGTGTCTACGAGTGATCGAATTTTGGGGTTTTTAAGAAGCTCCGCAGCTTCGGTTTTTATCGGATCGCTGAGTTGAATTCCGTTCGTTTGCGCACTGGGAGTTTTTAAAGGGATGAGCTTCAACGGCGCCTCAGGCTTTGCTGCGACGGTAGGTGGGGTAGCCTCCGCTTTATGGGCAGTGTCTGCGCCATGGGCCGCGGGGGCATGCGCCGCGGAATCCGTATTCTCTGTGTGATTTTGAGTGTGAGCCTGGGGTTTGGCCCTTGAGTCGTGGGCATCACCCAACGAAACCGAAGCGCCTGCATGGTGCTCGGGGAAGGTCTTCACCAAGGGCTCGCCCATCTTGCTGCTGATTGCGCCCGGTAGCTTTCCCTCGTAACGAGCCTGAGTGAGGCCTTTGCCCACCAGAATTCCCACCGTAAACATCAGTAGGGAGACGAAGACGAAAAGACTGAAGAGAACAGCGATTTCTCGGGTATCAAACCGAAGCGCAGGACGATTGCTCATTTGGGTGGCCGCCGAAAAAAGGGTTGGAATACTTCTAGTTTAAGGCAAAAACCCGTCGACATCAATGCGCGGCGAATGGCGACGACGCGTCGCACTATTTCTTAAAGAAAGAGCGGGTTCAAAGGGAGGTTGTTCACCTTTACAGCAGCGTTGTCCCTGCCGATGCGCGTGATCTTTAGCACACGACCGGTGGGAAGCTTCACATTGCCTTCTATGTTGCCCGTTTCCCGATCTAAATTGAACTGAATCACTTTGAGTTTCGTCGTTCCCAAATAGGCGGTGTAGAACTCCGGACTCCCTGGCGCTCCGTAGAACAAGGTGAGCAAAGCGCTCCCTGAGGCATCACGTGACAGCGTTCCGCCGATCACTCGATCTTTTAGGTGCTCGGTGAAAAACTTGCCCGTTTTGTCGACGAAGTAAGCTTTGCCGGAAGGCTCGACAAAAATCACTATTCCGCCGAACCAAGCGCTTTTGTTGTCGGGATTGGTGAGAACCGTCAGTTTGGAGCCGTCGGTCTTGAGCTGACGTCCGACAGTAAGTTTCAACTCGTTCTTGGCTTTCTCATCTTGGAGATCGGGGGTGCCCATTCGAGTCAGAAGCGCATGATTTTTGGTGAGCGCTTCGGCTAGTTGAGCCGGACCCGCGAAGGCTGAAGTAGAAAAAAGAATGAGCGATAAGGAAAAAAGTTTCATTTAACAATTTTAACACAGCGGAGCAGTTCCCCAGACCGCTCCGCTGCATCAAAGAGACTGAAACGAGAAGGGCGCTATCGGCCGCCTCGGTTGACCGTACCGGTGCGGTACAGTCTAACCCGATACGTCATCCCGTTCCCACCTCGAGCGACTGCATCGGCAACAGGGGCGCTTCCATCTTTGGAAACGCACGTGCCAGGCATACTGCTCGTGCCCCAGCCTACGCCTTCGAAGAGTGTTCCCTGGCTCGTTCGAACGACGCCGTTGCCGTTCAAATGGCCTCCTTGACCGCGTCGTGCCATTTCATTGGCGCGCGACTGAGCGACGGCTTGCGGGCTGTTGCCTGCAGTCGAAGGGTAGCTACTTCCAGAGGATTGCGAAGCCGGACGACTGACGATCGGAGCTTTGCGTTCCGCGTCCACTTTCTCTTTGGACTCCAATGAATCGAAGGCAACTTCGAAGGGCTCTTCGACGTCAGAGGTTTCGACGGCATTGTAAAAGCGCGATCCGTCAGGAAGAACAGCGCGAACCATGAACTTTCGTCCGGGGCGGGCTTCCAACCACAGTTCCGTTGCGTAAACCGCATCGCTACCCGATGCTTTGGGGAGCGCGGTCCAGCGGCTTTCGTCGACATCGGTTGACTTGATCTCGACATTTTTTAGTTCCGTATCGGAGGAAACGAAAACTTGGCGCGCGCCAGAGTCCATTGCTTTCTCACCGAATCGGGCAGTAACGACAGGTTGATCAGTTTGTTTTTGCGAATCGTCGGCCATTCCGACCATTCCATGGAGACACCCCAACACCAATACACATCGGAGAAACATAAGGACCTCGTTTGTTTTGGTTGTTGTGCGGCGAGTCGTATGGGCTACGGCTCTCGATGTCAAATCAGAAAGTCGAAAGCTGAAGCTTGACTGCGAGCCTGGCTGCATCCACTTTAGGCGACTTAGCCTCTAAAGTGTGGTGGGTGTAGCTCAGCTGGTTAGAGCACTAGACTGTGACTCTGGGGGCCGCGGGTTCGAACCCCGTCACCCACCCATACTTACTTTAAATTTAATCCTAAATTTAAGTTTAAACTTTACCGGCGTAGCCGGCCTGGTGGGTTTTTCTCTATGAGTTAGGGTAGTAATTAAATGTCTGTGGCTTTGTGCGGCAGTCGTTATAGAGCGAATGCCCGGCAACCTTTTGGAAGTGGTTACAGTTTTGGTTAATTTCGAGGTGAGAAAATGAAAATCGTTCATCAGGCGGACATTGATTATGTATCGATAGATTTCAAAGAGGGGATTGAAGCTAAGTCCTATTTTGAAAATGGAATTATTGTGCGTTTGGACGCGAAAGGAAATGTCATTGGTTTAGACATTACCGACTCATCCCAGTTCTTTTCAGGAGAAGATGAAGTTTCGAAAGCCTAATAACAAGGACTTCCGATTTAAGAAGAAGGAAATTTTGAAGATCGCTTCTTGATCTCGTGCGACCTTGCTACTTCTCCCCGGTAAAGTGTGTAAACGGATTGCGAGCGATCTGACCTAGGGCGACTTCTCGGAAGACAACTCTCGCTCAATCGGCCTCAAGGACGCGGAATTCCGAGCCTTGAATCACGCCTATCCAACTGAATTTACTGATCTAAAAGCACCATATTTGCCCCACAATCTAGGAGTAAAATTTAGGTCTATCATGGATTCTCTCAAAATCTACCAATTGCCATTGCTGATTACGACTTTGCTGCTGGTCTCCAGTTGCGGCATCGGTCTTTGTGTTGGTGGCGGCGGTATTGGCCGAGGTGGCTGCCCACTCGAAGCAGGCGTCGAAGTCCGTCTCATGCTTTCTGGATTGGAAGGGCTCAGTATCCGGAAGAACGATTGCTACCCGATCACTATAAGCGCCGTCGATTCCCTGGGAAACCCAGCCACTGGCGCCTCCACTTCCGTTACCCTGTCGCCTTCGAGCGGCGTCGTCCTTTATAGCTCTTTGCTGGGATGTCAGACCTATGATAGCGCCCTGGAACAAAACACCTTCACCCTCGCCGCAACGGCTTCGCAGGTCGTCCTTTACCTTCGTTCAGACACCACAGGCCCGGCCTCGCTAACGGCTTCAACCTCAGGCGCTTTGGCGATCGTTTCTGGGGAGCAAACCCTCGAGGTTCAGGAGGCACCATTCGATACAACCAACGGACCTGATTATACCGTTTATGCGGTTTCTCAAGATTCGAATGGCGACATCTACCTCGGAGGAGACTTTACCGCGTTTGACGATGCGGCGAGGGGGCGCATTTTGCGCCTAAATTCCGACGGGGGACTCGATTCTGCTTTCTCAACGGCGGGTTCGGGGTTCAACAGCACCGTTCAATCGATAGCGCCCTATCCCGGCGGAAAAGTAGTCGCCGGTGGCAACTTCTCTTCCTACAACGGCACCACAAGAGGACGCCTGGCAATGTTGAACGCGGATGGAAGTCTCGATACCGATTTTGCGCTGCCGGGATCCGGATTCAACAATGATGTGTATTCCGTCGTAGTACAGCCAAATGGCAAGGTAGTGGCCCTCGGTGCTTTCTGGCAGCTAAACGGTGTTAACACACGCTCTGCCGCACGGCTCAACGCCGACGGAGGCCCCGATGCGACTTTCGCGTTGTCGGGGAGTGGATTTACCCATGGCGCTTTTGCCGGAGCCCTTCAGGCCGATGGAAAGATCGTCGTCGGAGGGCTTTTCACCGCCTACAATGGCACTGCTCGAAATTTTGTCGCCCGACTCAATTCCAACGGAACCCTGGATACCTCGTTTGCTCCGGTAGGTAGCGGACTGAGTGGATATGTTCGAGCTCTGGCGATACAAGCCGATGGCAAGATCGTCGTCGGAGGTTTCTTTAGTGGCTATAACGGCACCTCACGCCCTAAGATAGCGCGGCTCAATGCGAACGGTACGTTAGACACGACCTTTGTTCCAGGGACAGGTTTTGATGGCATGCCGCAGTCATTGTCTATCCAAGCTGACGGCAAGATTTTAGTGGGCGGGGAGTTTACTTCCTACGAGGGAACCTCAGCACCTTACGTGGCGAGGCTCAATTCAGATGGTAGCCTAGATTCTTCTTTCTCTGTCGGAACGGGGGCTAGTCTTTGGGTTTATGCAATTGCTGCGTTGAACGACGGCACAGTCGTCGCCGGCGGTTATTTTCTTAGTTTCAACGGTGGCAGCGCACCCTATCTCGCTCGGCTTAGCGCCGATGGAATTCTCATCGCCACCCCCGGGGCGACAGCTACCGGACTGGATGATGCGGTCGTCGATATTGCCCTTCAGCCCGATGGCAAAGCTATATTGGGAGGCCATTTTCGACTTCACAATGGCGCCTCATCGCCTCACATAGCGCGGATGAACTTGAATGGCAGTCTAGACACGACTTTCGTCGCGGCGGGTTCTGGCTTCAGTGCAGTTGTGGGGGCCCTCGCCGTACAAGTCGACGGTAAAGTCATCGCCGGGGGAGCCTTCACGGCGTATAATGGGACGTCGAGAAGACGCGTGGCGAGACTGAACTCTGATGGAAGTCTCGATGGGAGCTTTGTCCAGAGCGGGACCGGCCTGAACGACGAAGTCTCTTCTATTTCGCTGCAAGCAGACGGGAAAATCATGGTCGGGGGATATTTCACCTCCTACAACGGCACATCTCGGCGCCGTATTGCCCGGATTCAAGCAGATGGGACGTTGGATGAGACTTTTGCTCAAGTGGGCACGGGGCTCAATGATGAGGTGGAGGCCTTAGCACCACAGCCCGATGGTAAGATCATTGTGGGAGGGGATTTCGTTTCCTACAACGGAACCCCCAGACCGTACCTAGCTAGGCTTAACCCAGATGGGAGCCTCGATGCGACCTTCACTCAGTCGGGAACGGGTCTCGACAGTTCAGTGACTTCCGTGCTCATTCAAACCGACGGCAAGCTCGTCGTTGGTGGCTACTTCACAGCGTACAACGGTACCCCCGTGTCGCGGATCGCAAGGGTTAATGCAGACGGAAGCCTCGATCCCTCTTTTTTACCTAGCGGAACCGGTCTGAATTCCTCGGTTTTCAGCCTGGCTCAAAGTTCCAGCAATAAGATCTTGGTGTGCGGAAGTTTTACCGCCTACGACGGCATTGCCACGCCGTACCTGGTGAGACTCAACGACGACGGAACCCGAGACACGACCTTCTCCCAGACTGGCATTGGGCTGGGGGCAACACCCTACGTGGCGGTCGAGACCGTCGACAAAAAGATCTTGGTCGGCGGAGTGTTCCGAAACTACAACCTAACCACGGCCCGTTTCCTCGCCCGACTCATTCACATCGGGTCTTTGGATTAGGCGCTAGGAGTCCACTATGCGAAGAAAGATCAAGGAAGGGAAAGTGAAGTTTCGAAAGCCTAATAACAAGGACTTCCGATTTAAGAAGAAGGAAATTTTGAAGATCGCTTCTTGATCACACCCTACCTCTCTTAATACTTCTCCCCGGTAAAAAGTGTAAGCGGTTTGCGAGCGATCTGACCGAGGACGACCTTGCAGCGCAAATCCAAGTCCGAAGAAAATAGCTTCTTTAGACGGTTCGCTATGCTCCCGTAGGCTTTGTACTTTTGGTTTAGGACGGGGTTTTCTCGGAAAACAACTCTCGTGCGATCTTCTAGGGCGCGTTTAAATTCCGGCGACCTCTTGTAGGGGTCAGCAATTAACCTTCCGTATTCGATGAGTTCATTTTCAGGGGTGATCCCAGAGAGCTTAGCCGCATGGGCCAGTGTGTTTGTGGTCCCTTCATAGTAGCTGGCGAGAAGAAACGCCCTAAATTCAGTGTTGCTTGCATCCTCAGAGTTATATCGGGATGAAGGCCCCGATGGCTGGATGCGCAGGTCATAGAACATCTGCGCCTCTGTTGTCAGGGCGAAGCCTGAACCACCGCGGCGATGAAGAAAATCCAGCATCGGCATTCTTTCATTGAACAGAATGGGACCCACGAGGTTTTTCGGCCGGAAGGGCGTGATGCAAAGCGGAACAATTTGTTTGATTTCTTGCAAGACTATCGCTGGGCTTGCCCACTTGAGTAGCTGTGTTGTCTCAGTGCGTGCGAAACGGGTCCAGTTCTCCATGATGCGCTTTCTAGTGCTCTCGTCTAGTTTGTCGAATGCACCTTCTAGCCGATTGGCGCTGCGAATAAGAACCTCAGAAGGGGTTAAATGCTTATTTGCATCGGCCCACATGGCTTCTAGCTCATCATCCACCAGCCGGGTGTAGTCTGGCGCCAAAACGCGGGTAGACGCGCAGCAAAGCAGAACGAGCAGCAGGTTTTTCATTATCGAAGTTTACACTATCGCTGCAGTTCGATCTGAATGCTGCCCGCGTTGTCTTGCAGCGAAGAATCGTTGATCTGAATTTGGTCGCCAGCTGAAACAAAGTCGCCAATGCGAAGCGGCGACCACCTTCCGCTTCGAAAAACCATGAGCAATCCGAACGGGTAAGAGGGGTTGAGCTTGTAGTTTGAGTACTTTTCCAGCTCGACGTCTCCCGTGTGTCCATTCATGGGGTCCACTGGAGCTTTGGCCGCATCTACCGCCCATCGTCCCTGAATGCGTACAATACGCATCCCATCGACATCCACTCGGCGGCGTTCCCGCGCCGACAAATCGATACGAACTAAAGTCTGTGGAGGATCCATGACGATGCCGGGATTCACGGCAGGGGTTGTTACCGCGGGGGCCGTGGTCAACCCAGGGCTCGCCTTTCTCAGGTCGAACAGATTGCCTACCGAAACAAATTCGTATTGCCGGGATTCTTCCCAGCGCGGCGTTCGATTTTCGGTGCCGCGAATCACCACTTTCAGCGTTTCCATGCGATAGCGTTTGGGTTGGTAGCCCAATGCCGGAGACTCATCAAATTCGATGTCGTAACGAAAGTTGCTGGTGCCCCAATGGAATCGGTGTTGGGCGGCGTCGACCGACTGGGTAGTAGGTTCCGGAACTCCGTCTCGAATAATCCGGTAGGACATCGGCGCACCTGTTTGATTGTAAAATCCAAACGTCCAATACTCACTCACGGCATCGGCCAGGAGCGGAGCTTTAATGACAGGCTTCCCATTCTCCCAAGGCAATGAGTTCACGTCCTCAAACGCGGTGTATTGATATCCCGCCTGGCGGTACTGTCCCGGCATGTGAATCGCCATCGGTTCGACTACGGTAAAAGTTTGAGTTTGAAAATCGCCTCCAGAATTCACAGGCAGAATGGGGCGTCGAGCACCTTCCTTGAGCTCGGAAGGTCTCAGTGTGGCAAGCGAGCCATCCAAGCGACGATAAAACGCCGCGAAATGGCTACCCTCAATTTTTCCAGAAGCACCCGGGTTGAGCCGAAGCCAGCCTTTGGAAGACACGTAAGTGGGCCCTTCTGGCCGACCCAGATTATGGGCGGACTCCAGATACCTGCCTGAGACAATCAAAACCTGAAAGGGAGCTCGATTGACGACTTCCGTGCTAAACGCGGTCGTGCCGAAGCCCAAAATGAGGACCAAAATTAGACTTTTCATTAATTCACCGACCCTTCGTACAGCCGAATGACTTTATGCGTTTTGGGGCTGGTGAATAACGTCTCCAGGAACGGTAGTCCGTAGGGAAGGCCCTTCGCATTCTCTCCCCACAACAGTACTTGGCCATCTTGAAGGGTCAGCCGAAATGAAGCTAGCAGAAGTCCGTTTCCCGCTTCATCGTGCAAAATCCGTCCCGTTGAGGTGGGGACGTAAAAGTCGGCAAACCCATTCGGCACTGTTTCAACATTACTCTGGTGAGTCATCCCGGTCTTAGTGCCCTGTTGCGTTTGAAAGGCGAAGCTCATCGAGAAGGTCCGGGTCAGCGGAGAGTTATTCTTCATTCGTACCACCGTGCCGTCCAACTCGAAACCGTCCCCATCGACGATGTTCCAAGTTTCCACCCCACCTACACCCAGTCTTTTCACTAGCACGCTCGCCGGAAATCCAGTCACGTCCGCGCCCAGGCGCTTGCACTTGCCCGAACTGTCGATAAAAGTCGGCATATGAAAATGTCGTTTCGGGTCCACGCAAATAAAAGCATCTCCCTGCGGATTCGTCCGCGGCTTATAGAACTTGCCGCCTAGCAGGTTGTCGGTCGCGTAAAGGTAGCCCTGGGCCTTGACCGACATGATGTCCTGACATTGCCCTGAGGCAAGGGAGACCCAGCCCTTTGAAGTATTGTTGAATCCGTTGTACTCGGCACCGCCAACTTGGAGCAGTTTCGATGTGCGATTGCACGCTTTCATGATCGTAGGTTTCGGCGGAGCGGGCTGCCCGGGCGGTGGAACTACGGCGCCTTGCTGCGTTCGGACATTCAAACGCTCGCCGCATTTGTCCTGGGCGTCATTCAACTCTTTCGTAAAATGCTTGCAAGCTTGTTGAGCGCCAACAATTAGAGCGCCTTCAGACATCACGGCGCCGTAAACAGCAACTCCGCATTCGAAGTAAGTTCCGTAGAGCCGGCCGACTGCATCGATACATTGAGGCGAAAGGCCCTGAATCTCCTCCATGGCATCTTTGAACTTCTCGAAAGTAGGCGTTGCACCTGCTCCATCGCACTTCAGATGGCTGCTGGCTCCTTTCCAAACAATCCAACACCCCGCATTTGCTACCGGTAACCAAGTAAGTAACGCAGTCAGAGTCAAAATCATTTGCATACGAGCCTCCCGATTAGGCGGTTTGTACACTTCAATTCGATTTTTCAAAACTTATTTGGGTGAAAGTAGGGCAACGCCGGGTTCGCTATAGTATCCTTGTTTGATGGGTCGCTTTAGAACATCTACCGGTTTTACTCTGGTTGAACTGCTTATCGTCGTCGCGATCATAGGCGTGCTCTCGACGGTGGGGGTTCCGACATTCCGCAGAATGATTCAGAAGGCAAAACAAGCCGAGGCAAAAGTTGCATTGTCCGCCATTTACAAGATGGAGAACGCTTTTTTCAATGAGTACGACACCTATGTGACCCGGCTTAAGTTGATTGGGTACGTTCCGGAGAGCGCGCCCAACCCGGTAACCTACGCCCCCGTTCCGGGTCTCATCTATTCCGTTGGGTTCATTGAAGGAAACCCGTGTCTGCCATCAAACGGTTATCCGGGCATACTGACCCCGGCAGGGATCGACTTGAAACAGGACCTCCCCCAGTTTGGTGCTCTTGGGGGGGACGTAACGTTCTATGTGCGAGAACGTGGCGGGGTGGGGTGGGGCTTTTGTGAACCTTCTACTTATAACGTGAACGGTCGAGGAGCGCTGGTGGGGTTCACGGCGACGGCATCCGGGGTGATCTCCCCATCGATAACTCAGACGGTAGGGATGCCCGGAAACCCCTCGGACTTTGATGCGTGGACTATCAACGACCTTCGCGAGCTGCGTCACGTTCGAGACGGCGTGCAGTAACCAAAGAATCAATCGGCTTTTCCACAACCAAGCGTCCATTGCGATAGAAGTACGGCTCATTCAAGCGCGAAAAAGCGGCAGCAAGCATTCGACCGCAGATGCGCACATGTTCATTGCGAAACTCCGTTTTCTGATTAAGCGCGAGTTCCTGCCGGTAGGTCTTCCAAAAGCTGGTCCGAGAGTCGGGACCCCCACCCAAGAGAATGCTGGTCACTTCAAAGCTAACGGGACAGATAGGCTCGGTAATGGAGGGTACTGACATGTGCCGCAACCTACCGGAACGCGCCTGTCGGATCAAGGGACCTGTGGTATACCGATCCCTTCGTTTTGAGGGGAATCTGTCATGCCGCTTCTCGTTTTTGCACTTTCACTATTATGGAATGGAGTAGCGCTCGGTCACCACTGCTCCCTGGAATTGCGCGCCCATGCCGCTGCATCTGCTTTTGGGCCTCCTACACTGGGGGACCGCTCTGCCGGCGTGCAACTCGCCATCAGCTCATTGCCCGGCCCCTACGCGCGGGGAGATTTTGGTGCCGAGGCTTACGCTTACATCGATAGCCTTTATAGGAGCGGTCAGCGCTGGTGGCCGCTTCTGCCTCTGAATCCCACCGACGAGGTGGGATCTCCCTACAAGTCCAGCAACTCCTTTGCGATCGACGTCGCCTACTTAAGTATCGATGGTTTGGTAGCCAAAGGCCTTATTTCCAGGGAATTCGCCGAGTCACTTAAAGTGGATCCTGGTGGGCCGGCTGATCTGCCTCTTGCGCGCAAAATTCGTAACCGAGGTGTTAGGGAAGCCCTACGAAATCTTGCCGACGCTAAATTCAGCGGATTGCGGATGGGGATGGCTGCCTTCCAGAAACAAAAAGCCGAGTGGTTGGACTTCCATGTCGCGATGGAGCTTAAGCACTCCGGCGTTTCTGCCGCCCAAACCGTTTTTGGACAGTACATTCTAGATGAGCAACTTAAGGTGCTGCGCGCTTACGCCAATCGCAAAGGCATTGCGCTGGTGGGCGATCTGCCGATTTATGTGGCGCGAGGCAGTGTAGATGCGGCGGCTTTTCCGGAAGCCTTTCTCATCGATGGTGATGGAAACCCCCTTAAAGTTTCCGGTTACCCGCCGTGTAACGTTTACAAAGACGGCCAGCTTTGGGACACGCTGCTGTACGACTACTGCAAACTCCTAGCATCGGGCTATCGCTATTGGGTGGCCCGGCTCCAACGGATGTACGAACTCTACGACGTGGTGCGAGTGGATCATTTTCTTGGCCTAGATGCGTTTTATGCCATCGATGCGGGTGCGCAGACAGCAGCTGGAGGAGAGTGGATCAAAGCTGGCGGCGCGCAGATGCTCGACTTCGTCGCGAAAGCGTTGGGTCCGCATCGGTTGATCGCAGAAGACCTTGGCTCCACGGTGCCCCCCACCGTGCTTCAGATGCGAAAGGCGCACGGCATTCCCGGAATGAAAATTTGGCAATTTGGGTATGGAAGGGGCGGAAAGAGAAAACACCGCCCCGCCCACTATCAGCCGGAAGATGTCGCCTATCCTGCAACGCATGATATGAATACCCTCGCGGGCTTTCTGGAAGAGCACGGGCGCAACACCGATAAAGTATTCTGGGGGGCCATAGCCTCGATCTACCACTCCAATGCGGGCCTCGTGTTTCTCCAAGCGCAAGATGTCTTAAGACTTGGTCAAGAACACCGAATGAACGTGCCCGGAACTTGGAGCACAGCGCCCCGTCCTGAACAACGCAGGGACAATTGGGTGTGGCGCTTACCTGCCGACGCGTGGACTCCTGAAGTGGAACAGCGCTTGCGCCGTTTCGCGGAGGAATCAGGTCGAGTGGCGAGGCCCTAGGGCGTCTTAATGGGATTTCCGACTTCGATGGAGTCGAGAAGATCGCGCTGTGAGCCAGGGAGCTCAGAAAGATAGAGCAGTGCGGCCAGCGCTTCGGCGTGTAAGAAAACGCCCTTGTGCTGATGTCCTTCGGGGTCTTTGAAGGCATCGAGCATTTCGTAGTCCTTCCCTACCAAACGGGCATCTCGTCCGGTGAACACAAGACCCGCTGAGCGCGCCAATTGGGCCGAAAGTGTGGGGCAGCCGTTCTTGTTTAAAAGCACATCCACTTGTTGGTACACGAACCCGCAGGAAGGGAAGCCACCCAGTTCGGAGGTGAGTGCCGAGACATAAGCCTCCATACCAGTCTGGGCCATTGCCCAACGCTTGTTGAGGATTGCCTGTGCGGCCGCTGAGAGGGCAGTAGGGCGGGTGTCAACCGTGCGCGAATCAGCCCCAGCTTTATCGCTACCGTTAGAGGGAAGCAGCAGGGATTGTTTCAGCCCAAACAATTGAAAACAAAAGGATTAGTCCAAGGGTGGATTGACGCATGGGGTTTCTCCAAGGGGATAAGTAGATAATGATAACGTGATTCCAGTTTTATTCTGCGAAACCTCGCGATGTAAAATATGAAGTTTTCGGTTGAGTGTGCATTTATCGCCCACCCCCTCATTGGGTCGTGCTAGAACGCCCGACCAATGCTTAAAGGTCTCGAATATTCCGAGTCCGTATTTCGACAGCTCAGGCTGCTCGAACTTACTATCGATACCCTTTCTGAAGGTGTCGCGGTCGGCCATAAAAACGGGGGAATTGTGCTGTTTAACTCAGCCGCCCGTGAGCTGATGGGTTTTGGTATCGCTAAAGAAGCCCAAGCAAAGTGGTCTGAGCACTACGGTATTTTCTACGCCGATGGTCGCACTTTGGTTCCCCCTCACGAGCTAGCGATGGTTCAAGCCCTTGCCGGAAAGACGGTGAAGGATTTTGAAATGGTGATTCGCAACGCCGCCCTTCCACAAGGGCGCAATATTTCCGCCAATGCCTATCCCATTCCCCCCGATATGGCGGTCGTGGTGTTTCGAGATATCACCGCCGAAAAGCAGCGAGCAGAGGCGCTTCTCGCTGCTAAAGAAGCCGCCGAAGCTGCAAACCGGGCGAAAACAGAGTTTTTGGCAAATATGAGTCATGAAATCCGAACGCCTTTGACGGCTATTCTGGGATTTGCCGAGTTGCTGAGCGACGGCACTCCAGAAACTCCGGAAGATAGAGCAGTTTGGATTTCAAGCATTCAGGGCAATGCGGAGCACCTTTCTAGTCTGGTGGATGGGGTCCTCGATCTTTCAAAAATCGAGTCGGGTATGTTTACCCTCCATTCCGAGTGGGTGTTGCTCCGTCGGTGTTTGAATGAGGCACTCGAGTCGCAAAAGGCCGCGGCCGAAGCTAAAGGACTCGAGTTTAACGTTCGTATCGACGACAAACTCCCTGAGTGGATTTATGCAGACAGTGTCGCTGTGCGGCGGATCCTTCTAAATATTGTTGGAAATGCACTGAAGTTCACCAACCGGGGTAAGATTGACATCCACGTCACGTCGCCCAAGGCGGGGTTAATTCAGATTCTAGTAGAAGATGGGGGAGTGGGTATTTCTGCCAAGTCGTCCCACCGATTGTTCAAACCTTTTTCGCAAGGGGACAGTTCGATGAGCCGCCGATTCGGTGGCACCGGATTAGGCTTGATTGTGTCGCAACGGCTCGCCCAACTCATGGGCGGCGACGTTCGATTGCTGCGCAGTGATCCTGGAATAGGAAGCACCTTCTCCATTACGTTTGGAATTTTGCCGCGCAAACCGATACCTTTGCCTTCTGGAGTAGGAAATAAGATGAACCACACGGCAAGCAATGATTTGGCATCATTACTGGAAACGGAACCCCTTAAGGGTAAACGCATCCTTGTAGTGGAAGATAATCCTGACATTCAAATGCTGCTGTGTCGGTTATTGACTCGTGCAGGAGCGCAAGTGCTCCGGGCGGAAGATGGCCAGTCGGGAATCCATATGGCGCAGACTGAATCCGTTGATGTTGTTTTGATGGATATTCAAATGCCGGTTGTCGACGGCTATGAGGCGACCAAGCGTTTGCGAGCCGCGGGGTTTTTCAATCCCATCGTCGCACTGACGGCTCATGCGCTTACCGAGGAGCGCTTGAAATGTCTAGCTGCCGGTTGCAATGACTACTTGAGTAAGCCCGTTAATCCCTTGCATTTGGTTTCTACGTTGAAGGCATTGGCCGACGAAGACAGGTCGGGAAAGCGTGATTCAGGATCAGTGTTGGTCGGAGTCTCTACCGGGGCTTAAGTGCGCGCTTCCGTCCATGTCTCCAAACTCGTTTTGAATCGCTGTCGCGACACCCGTAAGATTCGAAGTAAATACGAAGTGAGAGGCTTTGCTAATAATGATCGATCGGCCTCCCATGCGTTCGGCATCGAGAGCCTGCACGGCCGAAGGGAGCATTCTATCGTTCCCACCGCTGATGATGAGCTTACGAACCTGAGGCAGCGTTGCGAGTTGGGAAATCATCCAGTCGTTTCGGTTGTAGTCTCGGCGCCATGGAAACTGGAGCACACGAACGGACTCCGGTGAGCACGTTGTTCTATCCGCCTCTAGGAGTGCTCGTACCTGTGCCTCATCGCGACTGTTCCAGATCAGGTCCCCGTAGGCGACGGCCCATCGAATAAACGCCTCACGGTCAAAGTCCTTCGCGAGCTTCAAAATATCCTCTTCCTGAATGGGCCCATCGCCACCGATTCCTGTGCGTTCGCGAACCCATTTCACCAAGTTCCCGCGCTCCCTATCCAGCGTCCAATCCATGACCATTGCCTTATACTTTTCGTAGGAGGGGTCATTGCGACGCGCATGCTCTCTGTTGTCGGCGGCAATGGTGTGTGCCGAGCGCGAGAGGAAAGATGAAATGGGAATCAAGCCTACGATCGGCGGTGATGCAGTCGCGTAACGGGCGGCCAGATCGGCCGCGAAGACGCCACCGTAGGAGTGGCCGAGTAGGATTATCGACCGCCCACCAAAAAACTGTGCCACCGTGCGAGATAGGTTTTTGTGAAGGTGGCGAATGAACCACTCATACATTTCATACGGATCGGTCTCAGGCCTTCCTAGGACGTGGGTAGGGCTTTGGCCCGCACCCGGTGGGTCGACAAAAATCAAATCGAAGTGACTGCTCAGAATTTCCAAGGGCTTAATCGTCACGCTACTGAGTCCCGGACCGCCCGGGATAAGCACAAGCACGGGACGCTTTTGAGCTTCCGGTGCGGGGCTGCGAACAATATGGAGACGCGAGGCCGGAATGCCGGTGCGGGAGGGGTCCCAACTGATAACGGTGTCAGCATCCCCGAAAGCGTCGTTTTCACCCAGCAGTGCACGCGCACAGTCGGCGAGTTCAAAGTTGGAACCAGGGGCGGACTGAGCCATACCGGAACTAGATACACTGAGGCCTAGAAAAAAGAGTCGCTGCAATAGCAGTGTTCGCTTCGAAAGGCTTTTTGGCATTGGTGCTACAACCCTATCAACTGGGCTCAAATACCATATTTGAGGGGCGCTGAGGGAATTTTTGCCTAGCAATAATCAGCACAAGAATCCGGTTGCATCCCAATGCCAGGCGGGTAAAGGTGGCGCGCGAATGACTTCCCTTTTCTTGCGAGCAGTGCTGGTCGTAGCCTGCCTTTCATTTTTTCCGGCTATCGGGGCCACGTGTCCGGGCGCTCTATTGGGGAACATCGAAGTTCGTCAGTGCGTCACCGCGCAAGAGTTGAAACTGTTTGAGTCGGTTCCGGAACGCTTGCACAAGCGCGATCCGCAGTTTGTCCCGCCCTTTCCGGGCAGCGTAGTAAAGCTCATTGATCACCGCTCTCCTCTGGTTCATTCGGGCGGAGCGATCTTTCCCTATGTTGCTTACAAGAACGGAAAAATCGTTGGGCGCATCGCCGCAATCATCAACCCGGCGCACAACAAGTACTATTCCGATAAGACTGGGTTCTTCGGCTTTTTTGATTTCATCAACGATGAGGGAGTTGCTGACGCTCTGCTTGATACCGTTCACTTTCAGCTGGAACGCTTCTCAAAGACGTCCATGCGAGGGCCGTACAACCCAACTGTAAATGACGAGAATGGATTGCTTATCGAAGGCTTCGATTCGCCCCCACTCGTACTGATGCCGTACAATCCAGCGTATTATGCCGACGTTTATGAATCGCTAGGGCTCAAACCGATTCGTGAACTACACGCCTACACGACCACAGCACTCCCGATGCCGGATTTGGTGAAGAAGATTGAGGGGCGCCTGAAACGCCATGGGAATTTCGAGCTGCGTTCCCTGGACGTGGAAAATCTCGATAGCGAGATGCAGATTATCGCGGACCTGTTCAATGCGACCATGAATCGCAATTGGGGCTTTGTGCCGATCACGCATGAAGAGCTCATGTTCGCTGCAAAGGATCTTAAAGATATCGTCGATCCTAGTATGGTGCTCATCGCGAATTACCGCGGCAAACCAGTGGCATTCTCGTTGCTCCTGCCCGATGTAAATGAGTTCATGCTTAGGGTGCGCCGCATTCCGCGAGCGCTCGGTTGGTTGCGCATGGCAGGAGTCGCGGCCCAAGTCTTGACGCGCACGCCTCGCCAGGGGCGATTGGCAGTGCTCGGTGTGCATCCGGATTGCCGGCATTGTGGTTTGGACGCGCTTTTCTATGCCGAGACGTTGCGTCGTGGGCAGCAATTCAGTTCGGTGGAGCTCTCCTGGGTTGAAGCGAACAACTCGGAGATTATTCGTCGCATTCAAATGATGGGCGGTACGTTGCACAAGCGCTATTCCATTTACGAAATGCCAATTAAGCCAGCCGTATACGACGTAGTGGAACCCGAGCCCTAGCGAGCAGGGCTTGTAGCCTAATCCCCAGCGGAGTTGTAAGCTGCTGCCTTATAGGAGTGAATGAATGGATGCTGACCAAATCAAGCCGGGATGGCGCGTGAAAGCTTTCGATAGCCGCGGCGCCGTTTGCGGAACCGTGGACTTTGTCGATGGATCTTACGTGAAGTTGGAGCGGGTGGACTTCCCAGATGGAAAATACCGCTGGGTTCCCCTCGATTGGGTAAAACGTGTTGAGTCTGAAGTCGTTTGCTTGGGAATGAGTCGGCGCGAATTTCTTCAGCGAGCCCCTACCGAGCGGCCCTAGTTTGGAATACTGATTGCAGCTTCCCGTAAAATGGGAAGGAAGATAGGCTTTTTGGGCGCTTTTGCTGCACTTTTGGCAGTCGCCCTGTATCTGTGGGGGGTAGATTATGTTTGGGAGCCCACGGAAAATGCTGCTTTAGGCGACACGGTCTTTCGACAGGGGCGCCAAGCTTTTTATGCGGATACGCATGGCAGTGAAATCTATCTGGCAGAGCGCATTGGATTGCTGACTTCGCCACTCTCGATTTTGGCCTTTGCTCGCGCTTCTTTCCGACTCGCCGGGCACGGTACTTCGAACCTTCAAGTAGAACTCGATTCGGACGTGACGATAGGCAAGAAGCGCTTTGTAAAAGGGCAGCCCATCGATACGGGCCTGGACGTTCCTCGCGGGAGCTTCGTTCCCCTGGGAATTCGCATTCGTAAATTCGGCAGCCGAATTCAGCTGGGCGTTACGTGCGCGTTCTGTCACTCAACCGTCTCGGCAGAGGGAAGGGTTTTGCACGGAGCACCGAACTCCAACCTAAATATTGGGTTGCTACTTGCCCTCACGGGCTCGGAGAAAGACGAAGTAGTGAGTGAGCGCTTTTCGAAATGGCCACCAGGAACGGGCAGCGCCTCGTCCGATATCGAAAGTGTTCCCGAAAAAATTCCTGCGGTTTGGACGGGGATGAACCATGAACTTCCCGAGTCGCACCGGGCTTTCGTTACGAAAGAAAAGGCGCTTGCGATTGTTACTTGGGAAAATGCCGTGATTCCTCCCAGACTGGCTCCTTCCACAGCAACGTTGGGGCACAAAGGGGGAGCGCAAGTTTTTCTCAGGGCGGGGTGCGTGAAGTGTCATTCCGGTCCTGCGTTGGGATCAAGCAAAGGGCCCGGACTTCTTGGTTTGTATTGGCGTGCACCTTATTTAACGGATGGGGGAGTGGCGATGGGCTTTGAAGGGGGTGAAATCGGGTTGCCACTTACACTGCTTGCTCAAAGGCCGGTGGATCCGGTTCAAAGTCTTCATGCTCTTTTCGATCGCGACTTGCGCGGCCAAGTGATTCTCGCCAATAGCTCTCATCCGGATTTGAGGCAGGTACATGTCAAAGGCGCAGGACACGAACATTGGGTGGATCGGCGCGCGGGATTTCTTGACGAGGAACGGCAAGATCTCATCGCTTTCTTGCTTTCCGATTGGAGAGAGGGGACGGGGGATCGAACGCGCGCCTGGAGCAAACGCTTTTAGGCGATACGTATTGGGTATTCGATCCCCCGGTAAGCACGTAAACGTTGATTCCTATATTGTTTTTTCTACTACTATGGCCTCCTTCTGTAGAAGAACATACAAATGTATGTAAGCGTGGTCAAGGTGTAAAATGAGGGGGGATCGAATAAAATAGTAAGAGCGGTCGCCCGCTCACCACCTCTCTCGCCGCGCGGCATCATAAGGAGCCATTTGTGTCTACGAACATCCAGTTTGTGCAACGCCAAGGAATGCTGATTCTTCTCATTTCATCTAAGTCGTCCATGGCGGAGTTCAGTTCGATTCCACAACAAATGGCAGACCAGTTGGGTAGCCCGGGAACGCCCGGTATGTCGGCCATTGTCGTGGACATGGAAGATCAGAAGCTGAGTGCTGACGCCTGGAAGGCACTGTGCCAGAACCTTTTGGATATCGCCGGTCGGCATACTTTCTTTTTCATTCGTATTGCAGACGGAACAAAATCGAGCGTGCTGTCCTTCGATCCCGGTTCGAAGCCACAGGCCGTGCAGTCGCTGGAAGCCGTTTTCGAAACTCTCCAAACCACCAAAAAGCGGAATGCAAAAAGCACTGCTCCCAAGAAGCGCGGGGTAGATGATGCGGAGTTGGACAAGCTGATGATCTCTATCTTTCAAGATGCAGCGATTCGCACACTGGGGATTCAGTGCTCGACGGAGTTCAAGGCTGGAAAAGCCAGTGTCAAAAATGCCCAGGCGAAACCTGGTTACGACATTGCGGCTTCAATGGGCATGCTAAGCAAAAAGGTGAGTGGATCCGTTGCTCTCGGATTCAAGGAAGAAACGTTTCTTGAAATTATGAACCGTATGCTGGGAGAGAAATACGATTCCATCACCACGGACGTCGAGGATGGTTGCGGTGAGCTACTCAACATTATCTTCGGTCAGGCCAAAAAAGCGTTGAACGAGAAAGGGCATCTTTTCGGAAAAACGCTTCCCACCATATTCAGTGGACCTGCCTTGCGGGTTCGACCACTCACACCCAGTCCTTCGCTAGTTCTGCCTTTTGAGTCTGACCTGGGTGAAATGACCATTGAACTAGGGCTGCGACATACTTAAAGCCTTTAGGGGCGAGCAAATACGACGGTGAGAGAGGGGGCCTGTTCCGGTAGGGCCTCAGGAACGTTCTTGGAGACGGCCTTCGTGAAGCCGTAGTGATTTAGAGTTCTACCAATATCGGTATAGAGTGCTGCCCGAGCAACATTGCCTCGGTTCACTCGCAAGCCTCCTCGCAATAAAACCATATCGGGCGGGACGAGCCTCTGGGGGCCAGGGCCTTGAATCTCCATAGCCTGAGCTTCGCTGAGACTTGCTTTCGACCAAGTTACTTCCACCTCTTTCACAGAGTTCCGAACGAGATTGAGGAAGCCCTCTAGGGTCTCCGTAGTAGATACTTCTCGCTCTCCCAACCCGGCGCTCACTTCAATGCGCAACTTTCCTTTATATAAGTGAGCGTTGATTTCATTTCCACGCTTGTCGGTGATTTCAAAAGACGCTTCTTGGAAGTTGCGCTGAAGCTGCAGCTCCCGCAAGGTTTCGGGATCACAGGCGACGGCAGGCTGGCGCGTCGCAGTGGTAAGGAGAAGGAGGAGAAATGCGGAGCGCCGCATGAGTTCTAGGCCGCTTTTTCAGCGTGCGCGGCAAAGGCCTGCGCGAGCTGGGTTTTAAGTTCATCCGGGCGAAAGGGTTTACTCACGAAACCAGAGGCATTGGCATCGGGAGCGCTTGCTTCCTTCAAGGAGCCGGCTTCCACTTCGGCAGTGCACATAATGAACGGAAGATTCTTCGTTCTAGCGTCGGAGCGCAATTTACGAAGCAGGGAAATGCCTTTCATTTTGGGCATATTCCAATCGGAGATAACCAGTTCAAAGGGCTGATTTGCTTTGAAGGCATCTTGTATCAAAGACAGGGCTTTATCGCCGTCTTCTGCCTCGGTGAGGTTGGAAAAGCCCAGGGTGTTCAGGTGCCGAGTCAGCAGCTTGCGCATGGTCTTCATGTCGTCGACGATTAGAATTTTGGCTGTGGCTGCGAACATAAAGCGCTCTCCTCTGCAGCACTTATCGGCATGCGTCAGCAAAGGCTTGAGCTGCAGCGAGGTTGGGGTAAAAGACTGTTATTCTATGGGTTTGGCGCGTCGGTCTTTGTTAAACTCTCGAATTTCCAAGACCGTAATCATGGCCATGTTTACGATTTCTTCGACATCGGCAGTGCGTTGAAGCACGTTAATCGGCTTACTCATGCCTAAAAGAATAGGACCTATCGCCTCGGCGCCCCCGATGCGTTGCATGAGTTTGTAGCAAATATTAGCCGACTGAAGGTCTGGGAAAATCAGAACATTGGCTCCGCCTTTGAGATCGCAGAACGGAAAGTCGGTATTCATGATCTCGGGAACCAAGGCGGTGTCGGCCTGCATCTCACCGTCCACGACAATGTCTGGCCGGCGTAGTTTCACGAGCCTCACTGCCTCGCGTACTTTCAGCGCAGCAGGATGGTTGTTACTGCCGAAATTGCTGAAGGAAAGCATCGCTACTTTAGGCTCAATATCAAAAAACCGAGCTTCATCCGAACAACAGATCGCAATATCTGCCAGATCGCTGGCTGTGGGATCCACGTTCACCGTGGTGTCGGCAAAGAACAAGATGCGCTCGCGAAACAGCATCATATAGACGCCAGCAATTTTAATGCCTTCGCGATTGCCCACTACCTGCAAAAACGGTCGAATGGTGTCAGGGTAACTCTGTGTCACTCCGCTCAGTAGACCGTCGGCTTCGCCGAGCTGTACCATCATCGAACCAAAATAGTTCTCGTTCTTCATCAACGAGAAAGCCTGCTCCCGAACGAGCCCTTTGCGTTGCCGCAACTTCCAAAAGCTTTCTGCGTAGTCCTTGCGTCGCGGCGACAGTGACGGGGTGATGATCTCTACATCTTTAAGTGACTCAATGCCTCTAGCGGCAATGGCCTCCCGGATGCGAGTTTCGTTCCCTAGCAGAATCGGTTTGCAGATACCCTCTTGAACAATCAAATCACAGGCACTGAGAATTTTGTGATTGGAGCCTTCAGGGAAGACAATGCGTTCCAGTTTCTTCTTGGTGTTGGATTCGAGGCACAGCTTGTCCTTGATTCCACGAACAAAACTTTGGCGAAGTCCCAGCCGTTTTTCCAATTGGATAACATAGTCAGCTAAATCGACCTTCTCGCGCGCAACACCACTTTCCATGGCGGCTTTAGCCACTGCGGGTGCTACCCAGAGCAGCACGCGACTGTCGAAAGGCTTAGGAATAATGTACTCGGTACCGAACCGAAATTCGGTGCCGCCGTAGGCCTTGGATACGTAGTCAGGCACTTCCTGCTGCGCCAGTTTTGCCAGCGCGTGCACGGCAGCGACTTTCATCTCTTCGTTGATCGCTTTGGCTCGCACGTCGAGTGCTCCTCGGAACAAAAAAGGAAAGCCGAGAACGTTGTTCACTTGATTTGGAAAATCAGAACGACCTGTTGCGACGATAATGTCGTCGCGAACCGACTTCGCTTCGTCGTAATCGATTTCAGGATCCGGATTAGCCATCGCAAATACAATGGCCTTCTTCGCCATCGATTTGATCATGTCTTTGGTTACGGCACCCTTGACCGATAGGCCAACAAAAACATCCGCACCATTCATAGCCTCGCCGAGGGTGCGCGCTTTGGCTTTGGTTGCAAACAGGGCTTTGTATTCGTTCATGCCCTCTTTGCGTCCTTGGTAGATGACCCCCTGGCTGTCGCACATGATGAGGTTCTCTTTTTTGACACCCAGACTGATGTAAAGTTTCGCGCAGGCAACGGACGCGGCACCCGCACCGTTGAAAACTACTTTTACTTTCGCGATGTTCTTTTTCGTGAGTTCGAGAGCATTTAAAAGAGCGGCCGCAGAAATAATGGCGGTTCCGTGTTGATCGTCGTGGAAAACAGGGATTTCCATCGTCGCCTTAAGGCGCTCTTCAATAATGAAGCACTCGGGGGCCTTGATGTCTTCTAAGTTGATCCCCCCGAAGGTAGGCTCTAGAAGTTGCACACACTTAATGAACTCTTCGGGGTCTTCGGTCTTGAGTTCGATATCGAAAACATCAATGTCGGCAAAACGCTTAAACAAAACGCCTTTGCCTTCCATGACAGGCTTTGCAGCGAGAGGTCCCAAGTTTCCCAGTCCCAGAACAGCGGTCCCATTGCTGATGACCGCGACTAGGTTGCCCTTGGCCGTGTACTGGTAAACATCGCTGGGTTTCTTAGAGATCTCAATGCAGGGCTGTGCCACTCCAGGTGAGTAGGCCAGAGAGAGATCTCTCTGAGTTTTACAAGACTTGGTGGGGACGACTTCAATCTTACCCGGGCGCCCCGACCGGTGATATTCCAACGATTCTTTGCCGAAATTTGTGGGTTCACTCACGAAGGGAAAAGCCTAATCAAGGCAATGCGATTTGGCAAAGCCCTACCGTCGCTATCCTTTGTGATCTCTCAAGTCGAGGACCAGACGGCCCTCCTTTTGGACGGGTTGATGGGGCTCAAAGGCCACATTGTCATGCAAAATCATCTCGATCGCCATATCACCGTCTTCAACAGGTGGATAAACAACAATATCTTTCACATGCCGACTTCTTTTGACGAGTTCTTGCAAAGCGGCCCGACTGAGAAAGTTCTTTCGAACTGCCCGAAATGTCAGAATGAACTTGGGTTGGCGTGACAAGATGGCTTCTCCCGATTCTCCTATGATTCTATCGCCGGGCAGGTAACGGACTTGGAAGCGAGGAGCGACTTTGCCTTGCTCGCGTTTTGCGCCCCCGGAGAAGTCAACGACCCACCGCTCATACTCGCCATGGTCTGACAGCCGCAATGCCTCAAGATTGGCTGATTTGCCAGAGCCGCCTTCAAAGAGGCCCTCCGTGCGAAAATTACTACTTGCCGTTCGTGGAATGGGGGAAGGTTTTGCGGCAATCAAGAGCGTACCGCTTCCCCAGAATAACAACCCAGAAAGCACCCATGCGCTTTTCATAGCATCTCCTAGTTGGCAGCCAAGCTGCGCAAAACCTTTTCCGCAAGCGATGAGAGAGGGAGCTTTCTCGCCTCGTCGGCAGATACCCAAACCCGCTTGCCGGAAGAGCTGGTTTTTCCGTTCCAGCGTAGCACAAATGGGGATACATGAATGCGGTGGTGCGTCACGGTGTGTTGCTGTCGATCGAGTTCCCCCTCTAACCGCACCCTTGGTTCTTCGCTAGCGCGTTGATGCACTTGCGTTCGGAGTTCCGGCTCGCTGCTTGCGGCGACATGAGGAAAATCCCAAAGTCCGGTCCACCACTCCCCTGGTCCGTTAAGTTCGAGTAGAACTTTCTCGCCCTTTCGGTAAACCAAAGGTCCCCACCACAAGGTTTCCATCGGTCGACGAGCTTTACGAATGGGATAGAGCGCTTGAACACCTGATTTTCTCGCTTTGCACGACAGCGTGAGCGGGCAAAGTGCGCAATGGGGGTTGGCTTTCGAGCAAAGGGTCGCGCCCAATTCCATCAGCGCTTGGTTAAAAAGCCGAGGTGACGCGGCGCGCTCAACCCATTTGGCCGCCGTCTCCCAGAAAAATTCCCGCCCTTGCTTGGATTCGAGCTGGGCTTCCAATCGGTAGTAGCGTGAGAAAACGCGTTGCACGTTCCCATCTACAATCGCTTCAGGAAGGTCGAAGGCAATACTCAAGATCGCGCCCGCTGTGTAGGGGCCTATACCAGGGACTGTCAGAAGCGTTTGCCGGTCTTTCGGGAATTTCCCGCCGTGGTTCTTTACGAGGTAGTCAGCGCCACGATGCAGGTTGCGTGCGCGAGAGTAGTAGCCCAGGCCCGCCCAGAGTTTCAAAACGTCTTGCTCGGGAGCTTGGGCTAAGGATTCTAGGGTGGGGAATCGCGCAAGAAAACGTGCGTAGTAAGGCAGAACGGTGATCACTTGCGTTTGCTGAAGCATGACTTCGGAGATCCAAATCGCATAGGGATCGCGCGTTTGCCTCCAGGGGAGAGGCCGTGCCACTCGCTCGTACCATTCGCTTAGCTTCCCAACTACTTCCATTGTGCGATAAGCAATCACAGATGGATCTGGAAGTCATACCCGTGCCGCTGCTTGCTGATAATTACGGCTATTTGGTGCACCGGAATCAAACGACTTTGGCGATAGACCCCTCCGATGCAGAACCGATCCTAGAGCTGCTACGACGGCGCAAGTGGAAGCTTACTGCTGTTGTGAATACACACCACCATTGGGATCATGTCGGGGGAAACGCTGCCTTGCAGCGAGAATACGAGTGTTCGGTTTATGGTCCTGAAGGAGACGAAGGTCGCATTCCCGCGATGGATAGAGACCTGGTAGGCGGACAAACCCTGCGCATTGGCGATTTGGAATGCGAAGTCCTCTCTATTCCGGGGCACACGCGCAATCACGTTGCTCTGTATTTCAAAGAAGGTGCGGTTTTTACGGGTGATACGCTTTTTCTGATGGGTTGCGGGCGCCTCTTTGAAGGAACGCCTCAGCAAATGTGGGACAGTCTTTCAAAACTTGCTGCCCTTCCAGGATCTACCCGCGTTTATTGCGGCCACGAATACACACTTCAAAATGGCCAGTTCGCCCTTTCTGTGTACCCAGGCGATACGCGACTGCTTTCGCGAATGAAAAAAGAAAATGATCGAAGGGCAGAAGGGGAGCCAACGGTTCCCGGTACAATAGATGAAGAAAAAATGACGAATCCCTTCTTACGAGCGGGAAGTGCGCAGAAGTTTGCTGAGCTGAGGGACAGAAAAGATAAGTTTGGGTGAGGCTGTTTACTCACTGTGCACGTGCACGTGCACAGTAGCTCGTCATGCGCTCGTGAGAGACGAGTAACGGGGGCCTCGCCGTGGAAAGCTGGTTGCTCAATTGCAACAATTTTTATGAATCTTTACCTCGTTGACCCGCCCACCATCGTCCAAGAGAAAGACTAATTGCCAGGTGTCTTTCTTTTCGTTCCACCCCTCTTCAACTAGGTAGGCAGGTATTGCATCGCTCCAAAAAAAACCAGAGAAATTGCCGAGGAGCTCTCGAACCTGTTCTGGCGTTTTACCAATCAGTTTCCTCTTAAGAATCAAATTGACCGCCATGGATGCTCGGACCTTCGTATTGCCCGATTTAAACTGCATAGCGTTGAAAGGACTCTCCTTCCAGCGCGCTTTCGCCACTGGTAGTCTCATGAAGGTTTGAGAGGAGAGATACAGGTCTTTCTGAATCGCGGCTCCCACCCCTTCAATGAGGGTTAGTAGGAGGCCGAAAGTCACTAGAAACTTCATTGTTTATTACCCTCTCGCGATTCCAAAATAATCAAGCTCTTGTTTGCAATCCCCTCTAGCGCCATTTTAACCAGCTCGTCTTCCGAGAGTTTGCCACTCTTCCTTAGTGACTCTGCAGAAAGCAGGCCGGCTCGATTATTGGCTAGGTCCATTGCTCGGTTGGGGTCTTCAGCCCGTCCACTTGCTTCATGGGCGTCAAGAAACTGTTTGGCGAGTTCCGGTCCAATCTCTTTTGCAAGAAGTCCGGCCCAGAGAAAATGTCTAAAGGCATCGCTCTCATCGTTCTGTGCGTCTCTCCCAAAACGTTTCAACGTGGCAGATTCTGCTTTTTGTTTTTGGAGAAAGACTGTGAGTGCCTCTGAGGGGTGCTTCCGAACTAGTTTTCGCTCCTCGGCTGTCAATCCTGGGTAGTAGAGCAGGCGACCCAATATTGTGTCGGTATTCTTAGTTTGGGAGCAAAGTTCTGGGCATGTCTGGGGGCACATAAAGGAGTCCATCCCTGTGGATGAAAGGCCGCATTTAAGAACGCACTCGGGACCCAATGGAATCTTGGCTTCGGCGAACCACTTCATGCAATTTGGGGAGGGGGAGGCTAGAATCGCACTGGACAGGCCGGCGTTAATAAGGAGCGCGCCAATTAAGCTCACTTCTCACCTCCAATGGATAGCAGAGCAATTTCAGGCCGAGCCATAAATCGGACATTCAGTATTGAAGTGCCCACCCCTCGGTTTACATAGAGTTGGGAAGTGGGTCCGCCATACCATCCTGCAACATATTTCCCAGAACCTGGCGGAAGCCAAAGCGGGCCAATGAAGGGAAGTCTCACTTGGCCCCCGTGAGTGTGACCCGCGAGATTTAGGAAACACTTGTTTTTCACTTCGTCGAAGTACTCCGGGCTGTGAAAGAGTGCAATACAGGCCCCATCTTTTGGCATCCCCCTGAAAGCAAGTTGTTGCTGGGGGCTTCCAGAATGCGAATCATCTATGCCAACAATCCATAGGCCATCGGCTACCATTTTGTTTTCATTTCGAAGCAACGTTGCATTTGATTGAGTCGCAATGGTTCGCAGACCCTGCGCGGGCAAGGTCCAATGGTCCCAATTGCCATCTACCATCCAGACTCCCAGCGGGGCTTCCATTCCAGCGAGGAGTTCTAGAACCGCATTTGTAGATGAATCGCTACCTGCCATGTCACCCGTAATTGCAATCAAGTCCGGCGATAGCCGTCTCAGGGATTCCATGACTCGGTTTTCTAGTTGGCCTATCGAGGACACGTGGAGGTCGGAAAGATGTGCCACTGTGATAAGAGGCATGGGGGCAGGGACTTTGTGATGAGTTATTTCCAGCCAGTCGGGCTCAATGAAAAAAGCGTAGATTCCCAACGCAAATACAAGAAAAAGGACCGCAACTGGGATTCGGGCTCGGCGTTGCATTCCCCAACCCTACCACGCCCTCGATTTCTTGGTTACCCGCCTTGAGGCGTGTGCCTGGGCACACCCTCAAGGCAGCTATCACTTTTACTTAATGTCTTTGAGTTCGACGTCGAACACGAGAATCGAATTGGGTGGAATGGGGCCAGCGCCTCCTGCTCCATAACCGAGTGCGGGTTGAATCACGAGCTTACGTTTTTCGCCCTTCTTCATGCCCTTCACGCCTTTTTCCCACCCCTGAATCACGCGATTCTGGCCCAGTGTGAAGTTGAAAGGTGTGCGGCCCGGCTTTTTCGAGGAATCGAATTCCGTCTTGTCGAGAAGGTAACCCGTGTAATCCACGATGACTTCCTTGCCTTCTTTCGCCTCGGCGCCCGCCCCCTTTTTAAGTGTGTAGAACTCAAGCCCCTCGACGACAGTTACTGGCTTTGCAGCTTTGTCCACTTTCTCACCGGGGAGTTTGTCCGTTGTTGGAGTGGCCGCCCCGTAAACTGAAGCAGCCAGTGTCAATGCCAAGAATGATCCTAAGAATGTTTTGGTATTTCGCATAAATGGAAAAATAGCGGCCTTTTAGGAAATTGCCAATGTCGAAAAGCCTCTCTAGTATGTGGGCTCATCTTTGGGACAGGGTTTATGAGGGTTGGCTTTTTTCTTCTTTGTGTCTTGCTCCAGGCTCCGCTTCGGGCAGACGACACTATTCAATTTTTAACGGACCCGTTCAAACCAGAACAGGCATGGCTGCTGAACAAAAGCGGTCTGCAATTCAATGCGAACACCCGCAAGGGCGGGAAGTGGGAACCTCGGTTTAATCGCACGACGTTTAAGAAGGTCACTGGCATCACCCCGGATTCCAGCTTTGCTTTCTTGCGCATGCAACCTTCGAAGAAAGAACCTGGCGTTGTCTTTCTAATTGTGGAGAACAAGAAGCAGCGCCAGATCTTTGTCGGTCGAGAGTTTGGTCGAGTGTGGAAAACGTCCGGTAGCCCGCCGACTACTGCTCGCGGGAACGAGGAATCGGTCGATCTGGAGGAGTTGAATTCGGCCCCAGTAGTGGCTACCGCTCCCTCCGTGGCGCCGGCGCCGGCAGCGCCTTCGCTTTCTCACGTCTCTGCAGGTCCGCCTTCCTATGTGGCCCCGACCGTTTCGGGCGCGGGCCCCATGTTCAAATTCATGTTTGATTTCTGGCTCTACAATCGCCCCGGTGTGACGCCCCTGACCTTTTCAAATGTTCATACATTGGCGCTCGTGGATGTAACACCTTCGCCGGAATTGGTTTTCGCTTTCGAACTCGCTCCCACGCCGCGTTTTTACGAGATCACGTACAAACTCACGCCTCGCTTAGAAGTGCGCGGGGGGCGCATTTGGATTCCGTTTGACACGATAGGGCCTGCCCAGCCGCACAATCTTTTCGGAGGGTTGGTGAATGTCAGCCAATTCCGACAGCCGGGCGGAAGTGCCTTTTTGCCTGACATCTGGACGGACCTCGGCTTAGCGCTGAAGTTTCGCGCGTTGGACCGTCCTCGCTTTCGAATGGACATCGAAGCTTTTGTCGTCAACGGATTCCAAGCGGGAGGAAGCGATCCCGCCGGAGAGATTGGGACGAAGTATCCCAACTTTGAAAACTCAGGGGTCGTCGACAATAACCCGGAAAAGAGTTTGGGAGCGCGCATCAGCACCCAGATGTTTGGGGTGCTCAGTGTGGGTGCTTCGGGCTATTGGGGGCGCTATACAGACCCTACGGATGAATGGGCGTCGTTGTTCTTGATAGGGCTGGATGCGCAACTGCGCCTGCCTACGGGAACCGATATTAAGTTTGGGTATTTGTATGGAGACATTGGTCTTATCGCAGCGGCTTCAAAGCGCTCCGCTCGTAAAGGGGGTACCTACCTGGAGGGCTCTCAGCGGCTGTCACAGCGTGTAAAAGTGTTTGTACGCGGCGGAACCGCGCAAAATGACAGTCGCACCGTCAGTGTGAACGACATTACGATGGTGGGGGGAGGTGTGGTTTACAACCGCGGTTTCATCCAGCTTAGTTTCATGTACCAGCGTGACCTCAATTTCGTTGCGGCGAAAACCACTTATGAATTCTCGGCCCTTCGCGCAATGGTCGTCTTCTAGAAGGTAAATGTGAAAAAAACCAAAACGATCCTGGGCTTTCCACGTCAGATTGCGAACATCATCGGTAACGAAGCGTGTGAGCGTTTTAGTTATTACGGGATGCGCGCGATCCTTGTCGTCTACATGATGAAGTTCCTTTCCATGGAAGAGTCCATGGCGAAGTCGACTTACCACTACTTTATTAGTGCGAACTACTTTCTGCCTTTGGTAGGAGCCTTTTTGGCGGACCGCTATTGGGGCAAATATAAGACGATTCTCTATCTCTCGATTGTTTACTGTGCGGGGCACGCGGCACTTGCCGCCTTTGAGGGCACGCATTGGGGATTGTACCTCGGTCTGGGGTTGATTGCGTTCGGCTCGGGCGGAATCAAGCCGTGTGTCACTACTTTCGTGGGAGATCAGTTCAACGAATCGAACAAGCACTTGATCCCGAAAGTATACGACCTGTTTTATTACTCGATTAACTTCGGTGCGTTCTTTTCCATTCTGCTGATTCCGTGGGTGCTTGCTCGTTCGGGTCCCAGTCTTGCGTTTGCTATTCCAGGAATTTTAATGGGTGTCGCGACCATCGTGTTCTACATGGGACGTAAGCATTACGTGAATGTGCCGCCCATTGCCGCGCACTCCAAAGCCATGCAGCGTACCCCGAAGCAAAAAGCAGAAGAGCGCAAGGCGATGTGGGGCGTTTTCACGATCTTCCTGCCTATCCCCGCGTTTTGGGCGCTGTGGGATCAGCAGGGAAGTTCGTGGGTGATTCAAGCCGGTAAAATGGATTTGAACTTCTTCGGATGGCGGCTTGAGCCTTCGCAAGTTCAGTCCTTCAATGCGATCTTCGTGTTGATTGCGATTCCGATTTTTAGTCTCTGGGTCTACCCAATGGTCGGGCGCCTGGGAGTGAAAGTGACGGCGCTGCGTAAAATGGGCACCGGCATGTTCGTGACGGGGATCTCTTTCGTCGTGGTAGCAGCTTGCCAGTTGCTCATTGATCAAGGCGCTGTGGTGAATGTGGGCTGGCAGGTCTTCGCCTTGTTGCTTCTGTCCATCGGAGAAATCATGGTTTCCATTTCGGGGTTGGAATTTGCCTATACCCAAGCTCCCAAGAGTTTGAAGAGCACGATTATGAGCTTCTATTTGCTTGCGGTATCGGCAGGAAACCTCCTTACCGCGGTTATTTCGCAAGTAAATCCGTTCTCAACCGCTACGGCTGAGTTCCTCTTCTACGCCGGATTAGTGAGCGTGGTGGGAGTGGTTTTTGTTGTGATTGCAAGCCGTTACAAAGAGCGCACGTTCGTGGGTTGATGAATGATGGCTTTCGCACTGCGTTTTGCGGTAAATTAGGCGGATGCAAACCATCGGCAAATTCCTGAACGAGCAGAGCCTTGGTCTATTGGAAAGTCACTGGGCTGACCTGCCTCACCACGCCTATAGTGAGCCTTCGAATTCCGGCTGGCAGATTCATTTGAAAGGCGGTTCTTCCGTCTTCAAGAAGGCTGGTTTTCGGGCAGTCGACAGAGTCGGCAATGGAGATTTGCTACGCTTTGCAGGGACTACCGACCAAAGAAATCTGCTGGAACGCTTTCTTGCGATCCTGGAACACATCCGCCGAGCGTAAATTTCAAGCTTTCGTTTCCTGAATCACGGCTGCCTTGCGGTCATTAAATTCTGATTCGGTGATTGCCCCAGAATCGCGCAGTCGAGCGAGCTTTTCGAGCAATTCGATTCGGTCGCGTTCAGGTGAGCGCGGTTTTCCAATCGCACTGCGAACTACATCGACCACTTTTTTGCACTCATCTACCCAAGCTTTGAGAGGGTCGCCTTCGCGCTGTCCTTCGATGACGAACGTGCTTGCCACCAAGTCGTGCACGGTTTGTTTACGTGCCGTGAAAAGGCAAACCAAGTAGAGCAGGAAGCCTGTGAAAAGCGACGCCCAAGCAATGACCGTTCGAATGACGGAATGCTTCAGCGTGATGCGCTCCCCCAAAGCATCCACCACGATCAACTCCATGGCTCTTTTGCCGGGAGTGGCCTGAATCTGGGAGGCCTCAAAAAGCGTCTTGTAGGCCAGCCAAACTGCAAGGGGCGCAAAATAGGGGATAGTGAACTGCGCAAGCAACATCACAAAGCCCAAGACAATGCAGTCGATTAGGAACGCTAGAAACCGTTTCGAGAAAGCCGCGTACTTCATGGGTAAAAAAGGTAGCACGAAGACGGGTCGAATACGAGACCTCTGGCAGACTCCGGGAATACACGACAGATGAGAAAAAAGCCTTCAGTCGAGTGACAATATCCGTCACGCCTGCCTTCGCATTCGCCGCGAATACCGGTGGCCCGCCTTGCAATACTGAACCTGCATTGCATCGAAATGTTGAACCAGTTGTAGGGGTGTGGCAGTGAAGCGGGATGATTTAAAGCGCAAGCTAGAGCGAATTGAAGCCCTGTACCATCGTCCGGGATCTCTGGGTGAGAAGCAGGCCGCTGCTATCGCGCTGAACAAGCTGCGGTCCAAATTGCAGGTAGCCGAAGTCTATACAAAGGCTGCGATGCAGGTGCGCAAGTACGAGTTCAAAGAGTTTTCGAAACTCGCCTAATAGACCCTGATGAAGTACGGAATCTCTTTCCCCGAGCTATCCTCAATTTCGAATAGGATTTCCCCAGCAGTGGCAGGGGCCTCGTATTCGATTGAATTACCCGAGAAAGTGCCTGCAATCGCTGTTGGTGTACCGGTAATGGTTCCCCCGCCGCTCACAATGCGCCAAAGGTAGCCTCCCGTGCCGCCTGCGCCGGTTAGTGTCACCCGTTCACCGGGACTCAAATAGCCTTTGGTCCACGTGTCTGGAATGACCACGCGCAGAGCGCCGGTAGTTCCGCCGCCTCCCCCTTCATTTACATTGCGCCAGCAATCGCCGTAGGGGCCGACGCAAACGACGCCGCAAGAAGTCAGCAGTGTTAAAGCCATGGCGAAAAGTGTGAGTCGAATGCGCATAGGGTCTCCGGTTAATCCATTGCCCTGCAGCGATAACTATCAATGGGGCGAGGGCACCCCTTATTAGTACAGGTTCCTTGAAGCGAACAGCCAAAGCCATTGCAGTAACCGCCTGCTGGCCAGCAGCCATACATATTGCAGCCGCCGCCCTTCGCGTGAGCGCCAAACTGATTGCTGTCTACACACGGCTGGTCCGGGGCTGCGTTGTTCTCTACCGTGTTGGGTTTATACGTCGCAGCACCGCCACTCGTGACGCCTGCTTGCTCTTCCGCCTTTTTACTTTCAGGCGTTGAAGCGCAGGCTCCGAGAAAAGCGACAACGAGGAAAAGTAGTACTTTGTGTTTCATGGGCGTTCCTTTATTTGCGCATCCCCAAGGGTACCGCTACAGCCAGTATAGCAAGAGACCAGAGAATTTCTGATGACACGTTCGCGTACGCATACTGAAGTGACATGACCAGCATAAACAGGCAAGTCGAGATGAAAAGGAGCGTCGTCCACGGATGCCAGAGAATGCGCGCTTTTCCGCCTGGTTTTCCGGCGCCGAGTAGGCGAAAGACGCTGACGCCCACGGCCGTCATGAACACCCAAAAAAGCGGAGTCGTGTAGAGCACGAGGCTTTCAAAGCCACTGCTCGATCGGGAAAAGAAAGTCATCAAGGCAAGTGTGATGACGGACTCAGTGAGGATAGACCAGAACGGCGTTCCCCGTTTGCTCCACTGCCCGAGCTTGTGAAAAAGCCGGTGGTCCTGTCCCATGGCGTAGTAAATGCGCGCCCCCGAAAAAACCATTCCGTGTACGGCGCCAAAAGCGGAAACGGCAATGAGACTGCTGACGAAAATGGCTCCATAATGGGACAGGCTTTGGTGGGCGATGGTGTGGGCCACTGCATCGGATTGCCGCAAACCCTCGAACCCTACGGCTTTGAGAAACCCCAGATTGAGCGCGACGTAAAGGATCGTAACCAGCACGGTACCTGTGATGAGCACCCGCGAAAGGTTCCGCTCCGGGTCCTTCACTTCCGAGGCAACGAACGCGATTTCGTTCCAGCCTCCATAAGCGAACAAAACAAAAATGAGCGCGAGCGCAAGAGACGGGGTACCGGGTTCGGTCGCGGCGAGCGACACCTCGCCGTGAGAAATCCCGAGGCAAATTAGCAGTAGAAAGGTGATTCCCAAAACCTTGGCAGTAGTCAGCACATCTTGAACGCCCCGGCTCTCTCTCGTGCCCAAAATATTAAGAACAGAGACAGCGACCACACAGCCACAGGCGTAGAGGAACAAACCGTGGGGGCCTAGGGGGAAAAGCTGGTTCGCATACCGGGCAAAGACATAGGCCATGGCGCCAATGCTCCCCGGGCGCACGACGGTAAGCATGCTCCACGCGTAGTAAAAGCTGAAGCGATGGCCGAAAGCGCGCTTGAGAAACGCATAGTCCCCGCCGGTTTCAGGAAAAGCCGTAGCGAGGCCTGCGTAGGTAAGCGCACCGAGGACAGAGAGAACGCCGCCGAAGGTCCAAAGCGCGATGAGCCAAGAGGCTCCCGGACTGTGTTGAGCGACTGCGGGTGAGCTTTCGAAAATTCCGGCACCCACCATGATGCCGATGATGAGGCAAACGCCATCAAAGAAAGAAATCTGCTTGGTCGGGTGGGCGTTAGTCACGGTTTAAGTATAACACCGAGATGCCCAAGCACCTTTTAAGCTTGAAAGTATGGACAGCGGGACGCTACGCGCCTGTCACCCGCGTCCATTTCTGCGATCCGACTGACCCCTACTGAGTGACGGGGGGGAGGGATTCGACGATTTTCCAGAGGTCTTCGGGATAGTCATTTGCCTCGAGCTGCATCACGTCGGGCATTTGGCGAGTCCAATAGTTCAAGTTGCGTAGGCAAAGCACGCGAACGGCTGTCAATATGTCGTCGCGGCGCGCGCACGCATCATAGAACTCAATTCCCTGGGGAATCAGCTCGGGAGCTTCTCGCAGCGTTTGAGCAATGCGACCTAACGAAGGGCTAACCGCCATCAGTTCAGGTGGAGAATGGTGCACTTCCGCGTCGGTCCTGCCTCGCAAGTCTTCGACTTTCGGCAAACTGGCAAGGGTCTCGGCGGTGACCTTCTGAAATTCGGAGAACGGGCCCTGTGGCCCCGGAGCGTCTATTTGGGAATCCAAGGTAGGCGAGGTTCGGCGACCTGCGCGCTGGATCGGAGGCAGAGGGAGCCGTTCTTCGTTCTGAGCAAGTGCTTCACCCGGCTCGCCATTTTGCTCGTCCAGGGAATATTGGCGAATGGTGCACGAGAAAAGCACGAGCAGCACCATTACTAGGCCGATAGAGAAATAGAGGCGTCGTTCGAAATTCATAAATCCATTCTCTCAGGCCGCGGATCTGCTGCTTTGGGCGAAGGCAAAAGGCGTGTTCGGTAATCGGCAAGCGTGAGCATTAAGCCCTCTAACTCAGTCTGGGAGCAGCCGGTGCAGGCCGAATAAAAATAACGAAGCAATGTAACCTGAATGGCGTAGGGACCGTTGGAGTATTGGTCGCACGCGTACAAGTCTTTGTAATCACCTGAGGGGCACTTCGCGTGCGGGCCTCCCGTATCTGAGCCATTGAAATCCGAGTGCCGCGACTCGTGAAAATACGTACCCAGGCGCTGAAGTGAATTGGCATAAGCGTCTTTTGGGACACCATCAATGGCGTTTGCGGTGAAGAGTCCTTCACCAATTTGAATCACGCCTACACGGGGCGAGAGCACCTGCACGACTTCGTTGGAAAGATCCAAGGTGTAGGCGGTGCCGTTGTCTTTGCCGTCCAGGTATAGATAAGAGCCCAAGTTCCACATCACCGTGGTTGCCCCCAATTGCGAGGGACTGAAAAGGGACGCGATCACCGTTGGAACGCGATTGGTCGACAGCTTCACTATTTTGACGTTTTGCTTCCAATCGAATTCCTCGCCCACGATGAAGCGAGTGCGTTCAGACAGCCAGCTTGTCAGTGAACTAGGAGAGAAGTCTGCGACGCCAATTTGGGCATAATCAGCAGCAGTTCCAGGAGCCATGCGAATGGAAGCGAGACGTTGCAGATCCTGCTCCATGAGCGCGCGCTGATCGCCGGGCACAGTCGCATCAAAGCGAATGCCGACGCTGTTGCCGCCGCAACCGACAAGGACCCAGAGGAGTAATGTAAAGCCAACGACCCGCACGGCTCATCAGTAGTGCAACGAAAGCGCCATGCGGGAACGGAATCCGTCCCGCACGAGGCGACGTTTTGCGCCGCAGGGGTTACAATCTGTTTCAAGTTGAGGAGTGTAATTCGTTAGGCTAGGAGCGTATTCATGTCAGTCTACGGCAAGGGTGAATTGTGAAGCGTGTGATCATCGTGGGTGCGGGCTTTGGCGGGCTTACAGCGGCCCGGGCTTTGAGCAATCGAAAGGGACTGGTGGTAGATGTCCTGGACCGCCGCAACCATCACCTCTTTCAGCCGCTGCTGTATCAAGTAGCGACGGCCGGGCTTTCTCCCGCCGAAATTGCGATGCCGATTCGGTCCATCTTATCGGGTGCGAATACGCAAGTGCGTCTGGCGAACGTAACGGGGGTGGAGGTTAGTTCGAGTGAGCTCAAGACAGACATGGGGCTGTTGCCGTTTGATTACTTGATTCTCGCTTGTGGCTCCAAACACAGCTACTTCGGTCATCCCGAATGGGAGGAATTTGCCCCGGGGCTAAAGACTTTAGAGCAAGCCACTGAAATTCGAAGACGCATTTTGCTCGCGTTCGAACTTGCTGAACGCGAGACCGACACGGAACGCCAGAAGCAGCTGCTTACCTTTGTGGTGGTGGGCGCGGGGCCCACGGGTGTCGAGCTTGCGGGAACTTTGGGAGAGATTAGCCGTTTTACCCTCTCCAAAGATTTTAGGCGTATCGATCCTGCAAGAACGCGGGTGATTCTCATTGAAGCCGGCCCCCGCATTTTGGCTTCGTTCTCTGAAAAGCTCTCCGCGCGCGCGGCGCGTGATTTGGAGAATTTGGGGGTGCAAATCTGGACGTCGAGTAGGGTGACAGGAGTGAGCGGGGAAGGCGTTCAACTGGGGTCAGAATCCGTGCGCGCGTCCACCGTGCTTTGGGCAGCGGGTGTGCAGCCCTCTTCGCTGGGTAAGACACTGGGAACCGGATTGGACAAAGTGGGCCGGGTTGTTGTTCAGCCGGATTTAAGTTTGAAGGGGCATCCCCACATTTTCGTTGTCGGAGACATGGCGCAGATTGAGGGGGATCCGCTGCCGGGCCTTGCACCGGTTGCGATTCAACAGGGTTATCGCGCTGCGCAAAATATTCTTGCAGATATCGGTGGCAAACCTCGCAAGCCGTTCGTCTATTTCGATAAGGGCCAGATGGCCACGATTGGTAGGAAGAAAGCAGTCGCTCAAACAAAGCACTTCCAGTTCGGCGGTTTTGCAGCGTGGATCGCGTGGTTGTTTGTTCATATCTATTATTTGATTGGATTTAAGAATCGCCTGTTCGTACTCTTGGATTGGGCGTGGGCCTATCTCGCCTTCTCTCGGGGAGCGCGGCTGATAGTGAATAAGGAGTGGCGGTCGCATGGACCTGCGACAGACGCAGGATCGGTGATAAAGTGATGGCACTTTCATGAACTTAGGGCGCTCATTCTCATTGGTTTTTGTTGCGGGGCTTGTCTATTGCCTGACTGTGGAAGCGGCGCCGCTCTCCCTCGCCGAAGCCTACCAGGCGGCGTTACAGAAAAATGAATCGATTGGAATTGGTCAGAAGCGGGTGGATCAAGCGTCCGAACTCGTTGACCAGGCATGGGGATCGCTACTTCCTTCTGTATCGCTCATCGGTACTTACCAGCGCCAAGACAATAGTGCTTCGGGAAGCGCGGTGGCGGGTGGGCGTTTCACTTTGCCGGAACAAACCAACGCCTGGTTTGGACTCACTCAACCCATTTTTAGGGGCATGGCAGAATACGGCGGGTTAGCGGCAGTCAAAGCCGATAGGCGCGCAGCTGAAGCGGTGCTTTCAGCCGAGCGCCTGAGATTGTATGCGGGGGTAGCGGACGCCTATTTCAAAGTGCTCGCAGCTGAGCAAGATCGCCGCAATCTACAGACCCTGGTGGACTTAAGTTCGAGACGAGTCAAGGAGTTGAAAGATCGCAGCCGTATCGGGCGAAGTCGAGAAGGGGACGTGCTTGCGGCGCGCGCCCAGGCGACGATTCTCAACTCTCAACTAGAAGCCGCCCAGAGCGACATCAACCAAACGCGTGATCAATTTAGTTTAGTGACGGGACTTGCGCCTCATACTCCACTTGCCCCGGCCGATATGGCCAATGCGTTGCCAGGCAAGATGGAAATGCTCACGGCTTTTCTGGATAGAGTTCCTGAACGACCCGATTTGCGCGCGCAGCAAGAACGGGTCACCTCGGCCGAAGAAAGAGTCGTGGTGGCTCGAGCGGGCCATTTCCCGTCTCTTGATGCGACGGCAAACTACTATTTGCGCCGCGCCGGCGTTCTCGATGATGTGAAGTGGGATGTGGGTTTGCGACTGACCGTTCCCCTTTTCCGTGGCGGCAGTGTTTCCAGCCAAGTAAGCGCTGCTTTGGATTTAAAGAAGGAACAGGAACTGCTGCTAGCGCAAACGAGGCGCGCTGCCGAAACCGAGATCCGTGTAGCGTACGAAAGGGTTCGTTCGGGCATTGCTCAGATTCTTACGATGGGTGAAGCTGCAGGGCTTGCCGAGAAAAATTATAAAACCCAGAACCGAGATTACGGTCTGGGCTTGGTCACCAACTTGGAAGTCATTAGCGCGATGGATACCTTTCGCGAAACGCTAAGGCAGCTAGATTCCGTTCGATTTCAAACCCTCTCGGCCTGGGCAGCGCTTCAAGCGGCTGTGGGCCGCGTTCAGTAGACGGTGCACCCATGACACTCTCCGACATATCCATTCGTAATCCGGTGTTTGCTTGGATGATAATGGCCGCACTTATCGTGTTCGGCGGGATCAGCTTCAATCGAATGGGAGTGAGCAATCTTCCCGATGTCACGTTCCCCGTTATCTCCATCAGTCTTGAACTAGAAGGCGCCGCCCCTGAAGTGATGGAAGTGGATGTGGTGGATCCTATCGAATCCGCCGTTATGACAGTACCGGGGGTGCTTAGCATCACCTCCACGGCTCGAACGGGGAGCGCCTACGTTACCGTTGAATTTGACCTCAAGAAAGATAGCGATGTAGCAGTCCAAGAACTGCAAAGCGCTATGGCGCAGGCCATGCGACGGCTGCCCGAAGAGATGGAGCCGCCCACGGTTCGAAAATCGAATCCTGAAGACAGTCCGATTCTGTGGATGGCCGTTAGCTCGGATAAGATGACTGAGCAGGAGCTCATGATCTTTGTGCGGGATCGCGTGAAGGACCGCTTTGCGACCATTGAAGGGGTTGGCGAAGTGTTCATGGGCGGTTATGTCGATCCCAATTTGCGCGTCTGGTTGTCCGCCGACAAGTTGAGTCAGTACGCTTTGACGGCTGGCGACGTCGTGACGACCATTCAGCAAGAACATGCCGAGCTGCCAGCGGGTCGAATAGAAACCGCGGATAAGGAATTCAACATCCGCACCATGGGTGAGGCGCCTTCTGTGGAAGATTTTGGAAAAATCTCCATTGCCCGTCGTGGAGGTGCTCCCAATTATCGGCCCATCACACTGAGCCAGGTCGCACGCGTCGAAGAAGGGCTCGCGGATGTGCGTCGCAAGAGTAGAACCAATGGCAAGCCTGCCGTCGGTCTGGGAATAAAAAAGCAACCCGGTTCCAATGCAGTGTCAGTGGCCCATGCAGCGAAAGCGCGTATGGAGGAGGTCCAAAAGGACTTACCTGCGGGGACTGAAATTGGGGTACGTTTCGATTCGACTCAAGCGATTGAAGAAGCGGTCCATGAACTCAATTTTACGCTTGTTCTATCCGCCATTCTGACTGCCTTGGTTTGTTGGCTTTTCTTGGGTTCGTGGTCTGCCACTCTGAACGTCATTTTAGCGATTCCCACTTCCGTAGTGGGTACCTTCATCGTGCTTTATGCACTGGGTTTCACGCTCAATACCTTTACGCTGCTCGCGCTCTCTCTTGCTATTGGGATTGTCGTGGACGACGCGATCATGGTGCTTGAGAACATCGTTCGTCACGCGGAGATGGGAAAGAAGCGAGAACAGGCGGCACTGGAAGGTGCCAGGGAAATTACGTTTGCCGCCATGGCAGCAACGGCAGCCATTATCGCTATCTTCCTTCCTGTCGCATTTATGAGCGGAGTGATTGGTCAGTACTTCTTCCAGTTCGGAGTCACGCTTTCCGTCGCAGTGGCGCTATCGCTCTTAGAAGCGCTCACACTCACTCCCATGCGTTGCGCTTCCTTTATGGACACGGGAGAGCGTACGACTCGCTTGGGCAAATTCGTGGAACACGCCTTTACTGCCTCTGCGGCGGTTTACCAGCGCCTGGTACGCGCGGTTCTTCGGCATCGGTGGAAAGTGGTGGTTGTCTCTATCGGCGTGTGCGCGGCAAGCTTTGGTTTGATTCGGCTACTTCCGAAAGAATTTGTTCCGGCTCAGGATATCTCGCGTCTCATGGTGCGGTTACAAACGCCCGTGGGCTCTTCCCTGGGTTATACGGATGAGAAGTTTAAGCTGGCCGAGGCCATGTTTATGAAGCATCCCGACGTGGAACAATATTTTGGGGCAATCGGAGGGTTTGGTGGTGGGGAAGTCAATTCAGGGATGCTTTTTCTCACGCTTAAAGCCCGGAAGGCTCGAAGCATCAACCCCAAAACGAAGCGACCTTACACCCAGCAGGAATTGGCAGGGGTTTTCCGGGAAGAGCTGAAGAAGATTCCGGATGTGAAGGGGTTCGTTCAAGATCCTTCACTGTCGGGGCTGGGAGCGCGACGTGGCTATCCCGTCGAGTTTGCCGTCCGAGGCCCGGAGTTCGACAAGCTCATTGCGCTGTCTCAAACCATGCAAGAGGAGTTGGAAAAAACCGGAACCGTCGTTGATGTCGATTCAAACTACCGAACGGGAATGCCTGAAATCCAAGTCGTCCCCAATCGAGAAAAAGCTCGAGAACGCGGCGTCAGTGTGTATGAAATCGCGCAGACCATTAATTCGATGATGGGCGGCGTGCTGGCAGGAAAGTATTCCAAAGGCGGTCATCGATACGATGTGCGCGTGCGACTGGAGTCGGGCGATCGCAATAAACCTGAGGACATAAAGCGCCTGTTCGTGCGTAACAACCGCGGGGAATTGATTCGTCTTTCTGAGGTCGTGAGTATTCAGGAAAAAGCGAGTCTACAAGCCATTTCACGTGAAGATAGAGAGCGGGCCATCAGTGTTTATGGAAATATTGCTCCAGGAAGTTCTCAGGGTAAGGCGATGGAAGCCGTACAAGCCGTTGCTAAACGCGTGCTTCCCGAAGGGTATCGAGCGGTCGTGAGCGGGAGTGCTAAGACTTCGGAAGAATCCACTCAAAGTTTGCTGTTTGCCCTCGTTCTGGGGCTTGTGGTTTCCTATATGATTCTGGGTTCTCAGTTTAACAGCTTCATTCACCCGATCACCGTGTTGATAGCGCTGCCGTTTAGTGTGACCGGGGCGTTTCTTGCGCTTTATCTAGGCAATCGCTCTTTGAATATTTACTCGATGATTGGACTGATCTTGCTCATGGGTATCGTAAAGAAGAATTCCATTCTGCTCGTCGATTTCACTAACCAAGTGCGTGAAAAGGGAAAGGCCGCCAACGATGCGCTCGTTGAGGCCTGTCCCATGCGTTTGCGCCCGATTTTAATGACATCGATTGCGACCGTTGTTGGTGCTCTACCCGCTGCCTTCGCCATCGGTCCTGGAGCCGAAAGCCGAATTCCTATGGCGCTCGCGCTTATCGGGGGCGTTATCGTATCCACGGCGCTGACGCTGTTCGTTGTCCCCTGTGTCTACAGCCTGTTCGCGCGAGCGGGTTCGCTAGTTCAAGATCGCTCCTAACGCGAAGGGCCTACGCACCGCCTCCGCATTTCACTTCTGAGTCGCGACAGGCCATCCCGCCACCTTGCTGACTACAGGCTTTAAGGACATTGCCGCGTGCTTCTGCTTCGGATGTACCTTTACCCGTCATGGTGCCATCAAAAGGAGTGACGATGTAGCAGGCATGATTCTCTGCCACCAGTGCGACAGGAGTTGTTCTCTTCATGACAAACACCTGATCTTGTAGCGCTCTAACCGCCTGTTCAAGGCGAGCCAAGCGACGGCGCAAGCGATGGTTTTCGCGCGACAGATCGGGCTGCGATAGAACAATCGTTTCTGAGGGAAGGGGGGAATCGTCCACTTCGATGCGGAAAAAATCCCTGCCACCAATAGAAATCCCAGCGGCAGAAAACGCCGCCGAAGGAATCAACGCTAAAACCAATAACCACTTTTTCATTTTTTTTTCTCTCCCCGAGACACTTGGTGTGTCCACATTCCAACTGTAGTGCAAAGGGTGTTCCACTGGGTTTCGACTGGTTTGCTGCCGGCTGGGGCAACACTTGTTTCAAAAGTGACATGTCTGGCAGAAGTCTGCGTCAGATCTGACAAATAAACTGCAAGGGTGCTAAGCTATTGGGCCAGGAGAAAAAATGCACAAACTACTATTGGGTTTGACCGTACTATTGGGTGTCGGGTTGACGAGCTGCGGCACTGCCAACAAGAGTTGTTTGATCGTCGCCTCTAGCGTCAACGTCGCCTGCACCGAGTACACGGGCGCGATTTGGGCAGGGCAGTACGAAACCGTCTGCACAGCACTGGGCGGTACGTTGCAGGCAGCATGTCCTACTGATTTGAGCTTCGGTGTATGCGTCAGCCAGGCAGGTACCGCTTCCGAAGTGAAAAGCCGCACGTACACGGGCAACGCGGCCGCGCAGGAAGCCGCGTGCACGGGTAGCGCAGCTACCTGGACCGCCGACTGATTCCGGAAGCGGCTTTTCTTGAAGTTTCGCTAAGCCCCTCTAAAGTAGAGCGATGGTTTTTCTATACCGAGCTCTGTTCTGCACCTTGAATCTGTTGCTGGTCGGTTGCGCGCTTGCGCCTCTAACGAGTGGCGCTCCCGCCCGACCCGTGGGGGCAGGGCAGTGGGAAACCACCGTTCAATGGACGGGGTACACAGATGCTTCTGGAAACTATATTGGTTTTCCACTCGGTAAAGTCCGTTATGGAGCAGACGAGAACACGACGCTGTCCCTCACTACTGAAATGCGCACCTTGGGGTTGGGGCTGCATCACGCTTATTGGAAAAGCGCTGCGGGAACTGGATTTGCATCGGTAGAAGCAGGGGCGGCATGGTTAGCCGGCGGATTTTCCTTTTTTGCCGGCCACTCTGTCAGCGCAAAGTGGGGAAACTGGGAGCCGTTCTTGGGTATCCAGTTCTATCTTTTGAATCTTCGGCCGGGAACGTATGACGCCTCTTACTTCAAAGGAAATCCAGCCAGCCACTTCCCGTTTGTGACCGCAAACTTAGGTACCCGTTACTGGGTGCGCGAAGATATCAGTGTGGGACTGCACGGCAATATTCTCTTTCATGCGGGATCGGTTCGCTTTGTAAACTCATTCTTACATTCCTTGAGTTTCAACTTCGCCTTTTAGTGCCCGTGTAAATAGCGATGGTGCTTTGAACACAGAGTAGTGATGTTTGATAGGGAGTGCTGACCGCCCCTGCTTACGGGCACGCGATGATGCATCTCGGTCCAGCGGGATTGCTCGCAGCGTATTCCTTCTAGAGATTTAAAAGCGCACCTTTGCCCATCTCGCAAGCGGACCGAATGCTTTACCGCAGAGGGAATGGGGGTCCTGCCAGTCTGAATAGGGGTAGAAACGCGAGCCGCTCTGCGAAGAAGCGGAGGGGTAGTATCTTCGTCCCTGGTGCTCCTTTGTTTTGAACGCTCTGCCTTGCGGATAGGATCATGCCTGTCTAGAAAAGCCTCCTTCATAAACTCTAGGGCATCTTCGATGGAGGCGGGAGAGCGTTTCATCTGGGAAACAATATCCCTGATTCGCGCCAGCTCGTTGTCGAAGCTGGCGGAAATTCCGCAGCGCAATTCCATTCGGTTCTCGGCAATGGGACGAACCCTCTCTCTAACCGCCATTTCAGGGTGTTCCTTCTTTACTGCAAGTTCCAAATCCTTTTGAGGCAGAGAAGTAGCCTTCGAAATCCACTCCTGAACATTTTCAACTGTGACTACCGGTGCAATTCGTCGCGCTTGAGAAATATTAAGTTCACCTGCCTCCACAGCTTTCTGAAGTGCCGGCACCTCTTGGGATTTGTCGGCAACTTTTGAAAAATAATAGGACTGCGCTTTGCTCAGCTTCAATGCACGCTGACTGTAGTCATAGAGGTCTCTATACCCGAGAGGCAAATAGGACCGTCGCTTGTAGATCTCTACGAGTACCTTGAGTAGTTTGGCTTCGGTCCTCAAGTAGTCTTTTGCGAGCGTGACGGCCTGTTGGTGAAGTGAATTTGAAGTTTGCATGCGAGCCCTCCGGATAAATACATATGTATGTATTTGCCTTGGGGTTGGCAATCAGAAAATCGCCCAGTGAGTTAAATATCTGTCGACGATAACCTGCAACAATTGCCATTTCCTGAGGAAATGACTGACTCAACCATTGACTACCAAACCGCAGAAATCCAAGCAGCGGGGAGTATTCTCATTGAAGCAAAACTGGAAGTAAGCTGCGCAGTGACCTCGTTTCGAAGTCCATCCATTCCATCTTGGACGCTGGCTTGACCGGAAGGATTCGCATTCCAGTAAGCGGCAGCAGGTCCCGAAGTTTGCACGAAAACGGATTGTCCGATGAGGCCCGTCACTCCGATTCCGCCGTACCAGTTCATCCCGGTGCCATTGGTAAGGCGTCCCCCATAAGTCAGAGCGACCCGCGGCAAGGTTGCAGTGATTTGCACATCCATATAAGGCGCCTGAGCGCGCGTTTCTTTGTTTAAGATATCGACGTGGGCGGCAGCGTCGAGCACGTTTGCCAGTAGTTCCAATCGAAAGAAAGAAGAGCGAGCACCTGGCGTCCATTCTACAAAAACGCCTGCTGAAAGTGCGTGCAAGGTGGGTTCCAAAACCAAGTCGTACTCGTCACTTAAATCTGCGCCAGTGACTTGGGGTTGGTAAAAGGGAAACACAAAGGAAATCGGCAAAGCGCCAAAGCTTGCCCCCACCCGCAACCGTTCGGAGACCGGCCGGTCCAATCGTATCGAAAATAGACCAGGAAAACCAAATTGGAGCTCGGTCCTAAAGGCGCTTGCTTCACACCAGGAAGCGGCCACGACGAACACCAGCAAAATGAAACGCCTTACTGCCATGCGGCTGGCTCCTCTACCATTTGAAACTCCATCGTAGCCCCGCCTTGAATCAAGCTATGGTCAAAGCGGGGTGCGGTCAGTGGGGTGCCATTGATCGTCACGCCTCGCACAAAGCGTTTACCCTGCGTCGCGCCGGTTGCAACGATGAGTAAAGTGCTTCCCCCCAAATTCACAGAAGCACTTTCGAACGCAGGCGATACAATCTCGTAGGTCGTGGTTCCTGGCCCGGGTAAAAATCCCAAGGAAGCAAGCACGAACCAGGCGGACAGCGTTCCCCCATCATCGTTCCCGTCGATTCCAACAGACGTGTTGTCGTATTTCGTTCGGCGAATCCAGTCCGTCCAATACTGCGCGCGATCCGGCCGCCCCAGATGATTAAAATAGACCGCGGCAAACAGAGCCGGTTCATTGCCGTGCCAGTAGTAGCCGTTGGGAACCGGAGCTGCGATTCCCTTCGGTGCGCGCAAGAAGAAGGTTTCCAATTCCGCTAAGGCGCTGACCGCGTAAAGCGCACTCGTCGCTGCGGCCTGAGTGGGCAATGCCCAACGGTGCTGAAGCGGGCTTCCTTCAGTAAAGTGACTGGCACACCCTGTCGGGGAGAAGTAGGAAAGCATATCCAGGCGACAACCTGTGAAGTACTGGCCGTCACGCTTTCGCGGAATGAACGCCTGATCCGCGGCACTCCAAGCATTGCGAAAGTTTTCTGCCCGTGACGTAAAGTAGTCGGCATCTGCGGAGTTTCCGAGCGCCGCGGCAAAGCCTGCCATTGCGGTATCGGCCCAGCTGTACTCCAGTGTTCGACTGACGGTCGTGCCCCCATCGTCTGAGGGGCAAAAACCCAGTTCAGAGTAAGAATCGAGGCACTCCGTTCCGCTGATGCCACTACCTGCTGTCATTTGATTTTTCAAAAGTGCATAGGCGCCCGCACCATCGAAAGTCGTGATTCCCTTGCGGTAGCTCTCAGCAAGGGTGATCGCTGCCGGAAAGCCCAGCATCGAATCAGTGTGTCCCGTGCCTGCGGCCCATCGGGGAAAACGCCCGCTCTGCTCCGCCATTCGGTGCATGCTTTGGATCATGTGCAGCTGCTCGGTGCGGGCCAATAGATTGTAAAGTGGATGCACGGTTCGAAACGTGTCCCAAAGGGAAAAGTCGGAGTAGTACGAAAAGCCCGTCGTGATGTGATTGGCATTGTCGAAACCACGATAGGATTCGTTCAGTGCTCCATCGTAGTCCCCAAAAAGAGTCGGCATGCGCGCGGAGTTGTAGAGCGCCGTATAAAACTTCTGAGCTTCGGCCTCTTGTGAGGTGGCGATGGCTACGCGTGCAAGCCACGCTTCCCACGTGTTTTGAGTAGCTGCCTGAATGGTATCGAAAGAAGTGGCAAGTGGTGCTTCGGCAGTAAAGTTCGCTGCCGCTCCCGCCGCGCCTGTGAAAGAAAGCGCTGTGCGCACCTCCACCGGTGCGCTTGTTGCAAACCGAAGTTCAAGATACAGCGGCTTGGGATCGCCCGCCGGCAAAGTGAGCGACGCCCCTGAAGCAGTGAGGTAGCGGTGTGAAACGAAACCGGTCGGAAAGTGCATTTCGAAATAGTGGTGCAGTCCGCCGTAACGGCCAGAGAAGCCGTCATTTTGTAAGAAGTGCCCCTCGATTTTGTTCCCACCGGTGAGCGTGATCGATAGTTCCGTGTTCTTTCCATCACTAGCCAGCATGCCGCCGAGATCCAGATACAGAACGGGTTCTGAACTCAGTGTGAACGTGTAACGATGCAGTCCGACGCGCGCCGTGGTTGTCAGTTCCGCTTGAATCCCGAGTCGATCGAGGGCCACGGAGTAGTAGCCAGGAACAGCGGTTTCATTTCTGTGGGAAAAGGTCGGTTGATACTTGCGAAGTGCTCCAAACTCTAGGGGCGTATTCGCTGGCACGATGGAAAGGACACCGCCTCCGTAGACTCCCGCACCCACAAAGCGGGTGTGTGAAAAGCCACGCAAATTGACATCGCTATAGCTGTAGCCGCCGAGGCCCATGACCTTGCCGAAGGAAGTGGTGTCAGGTCCTAGCTTGACCATGCCCCAAGGGACTTGGACGGCGGGAGTATTGTGTCCAGCAATCCATTGAGCCCCTCCGGTTCCCGCACGCGTATCTACAAAGCGAATGAGCTTGCCGTCTGTCGACGGGTGCGTCTGTTGGTGAACCTTGTCGTTCAAGCAACCGTGGAAGCCGGTCAGCGTGAGTATTGCACTGAAGCTAAACAACCATCGCTTAACTGCCATGCGGCTTCTCGCTGCCATCGGCTCTTTCGCTGGAAGAGTGCATCTCGTCTTTGTGAGGGCACAGGTCAACAGGTTGAGCAGGCAGTACATGGCGACTCGTGGAGGCATTAACGCGAATAAACCGTTCCACTTCGGCTCCCGTACGAATCCTGCCTTCTGCCAACTCCAAGCTCAAATCTTTGAGCAAGAGTGTGTTGAACGGCAATCGAATTCGCAGAGGCTTTGATTCCTCAGCAAGCTTCACCCAAAACGGAATACGTCTATCAATCTGGGACTCAGGAGTGTCTTTGGGAAGCCAGCGCCAAGCATGGATAGAGTGATCCGATGTGACGATCCAATGGGTCTGGGTAGAACTGGTTGCCATAAGTTCCCCCAGCGCCTGATCGGCAAGGTGGAGATTGTCCAGGTACCCCACCTTTTGTTGCGCTTCATTTTCTTGGCGGTCGTCCACGACGCTACGGGTAGCTGGATCAAAAATGGTCGGCAGGTGCGGAACGGAAAGGTGGAGATAAACTAGTTTCAGATCAGCACGGGCCAAAGCGCCTTTGGCTTGGTTGAACACGATTTCATGTCTTTGGGCATGGTACGAAATAGGCAGCGTCCCGGGGGAAAAAGCAGAAGCGAGTATGGCTCCCACGCGTTTGGCGGAGAAGGCGGGGCTCTGCATGTAGGGTGAACCCAGGGCGAAACAGCTCTTTGCATGGCTGCCCATGAGTTTGCAGTAAGGATGGTACCAACCGACAAGGCCCATCGGAATATGCCTTTCGGCGCTTTGTGAAACCCAAGTGGGTTGTTCGCTCCAAAGTACGGGTTTGTCCTGACCCTCGAAAGTAAGACGCAGGTCGTCGGTGGGCAGTCGACAGAGGTTCTTCAATCTTTTGCCGAGAAAATAGGAAGGGATGGTTGCAGTCGTGTGAATCGCCGGTGCATACGCTTGGTCGGACGCGATGGCGTTTCGGTCCAAGGCGTCCAAATGAGGAAACCGCGCACCCGCAGCTCGGTGCGACTGGTAGAGAGCGTAGTCAAACTCGTCAAAAACCACGACGACTACTTTATGAAGGTGGTTGGGCACCGAAGCAAATTCCCGAGACGTCGGCAGGGTGTCTGATTGGTGGAGATACCAAATCAGTTTAATGATCTGTAAGCCGGCGAAGGGCAGGAACAAAGTGAGTGCGACGGCGATGCCGCGGGAAATAGCCAGAGGCCACTTCCATAAGATACCCACCGCTGCTGCCAAAGTGGCGAAGGTGAATAGGGCAAATCCTGTCGGACCTAAGAGGTTTTGGTAGAACGCTTTTGAAAGAGCGGGAACGTGAACCGCAAGGTTGGTATTGGCACGTAGAAAGAGCAGTGAAGGGACGAGCAATACCACGAGTAGCAAATGCGTGGCGACTAACCAGACTCCTGAGCGAGCGTTACGCGCAAAAAGCAGCAGCAAATAGGCTCCAGTGCCAAGTATCGCGCAGGCAAGGAGTGGGTGAAGAAGTCCGAACCAGGACGGCTGGAGCGTCGGGTAAACGAAGCCGTCTCCTGCCGCGATAATGAACCATTGTCTTGAAAGAGCGATGCACGCAAAAGACAGAGCAATCACCGCCAGACGAAGCCGCGTGGGTCGCTGCTGTTGTGGATCTTGCATGGGGTAACAGTACCACTACAGGGCTAGCGAATGAAGGTGAGAGCGAAGCCATCGAGGGCGGTGTTACTACAGTCATCCCCCGGCGTATCAAAGGCTTGGAAAGTGAGCGTGTGCGCGTCGGTCATTTTCAGCCAGACAGCACCTGCGAAACTGGAAGCGCCGTCTCGCCGCGTCAGACCTTCCCAGCAATAGGCAGTATTGAGTATGAGGCTATTGAAATCGCGGTTGACCGTTCCCGCACTATTGACGACAAAATCGTACCGCCCCATGGGGAACTCGGCGAGGCCGCCCCCCGTGATGGCAATCGCTTCGCCGAATGAGAAGGCCGGATAACCTCTGTCTCCTCCGGCATTTTCGTTCACATAGTCATGCGCCAGTGAAAGGCCAAAGCGATCCGCTCCGAACAAGCCCACGCCGTCGCTTTGAAGGACTTCATCCATCACTTCTTCGAGGAACCAGTTTCCGGTAGCACGGGCAGCGCTTTGCTCTAAGAAAGTGCCGCAGTTTGTGCCGTCCCAGTCAGCAAAAGCGTTTCCTGCTAGGTCCACAAAATGCACCGTGGGGAAAGAGGCCGCTGTGGGATCGAGACCATAATAGTTCAGGGGGCAAGCGGCATGTTTGTAGTCAAGGTAGGTGGGGGAAAGCACTTCCCAAACTTTATGGCTAGAAACCACCAGTCCAACGGTGTCACTGATGACGCTCAGCGATTGGGTGTAATGCTCAGGTGTCAGGTAGGGGACTTCTTCTTCCTGATCGTACGCGCCCAGGGCAAGCGGGCGATATTTACCAGCGGTGCCCAGAAAGTCTTGCGCGTCGACGGTTACTCGATAAAAGCGTCCCAAGCACTCGTTGTAGTCTCCTAAGAAAGCGTCATTGCCGGGAATGCACTCAGAACTATCCCCGCTGTTCCAACTCTCTCGTGCCTCGTTCAGTTTGTCTTGAAACTCCGCCGAGAGGCTTGAAAGATGATCCAGGTAAATGCGGATGGAGGAACAGGGTTTGAAAAAGATCGCGTACTCTCGAATGCCACTCAAGTCATACTCGCGCATGCGCACGGCTTTGACTTCCAAGTTGCCAGGGGCGGTCACTGCAAATTCAGAAAACGTGGCAGGATTAGCTCCAGCGTCATCGACAAAAGGATGAAAGTAGATTCGATTAGAGGGAAAGACATCCCCTAGCACAGGCGCGATGAGCCCTTGTGGGATGACGCCTTGGTAGTCACTCTGCGCCTCCACGGGAAGATGGGTCAGATAGGTCGCCCCTGCCAGGCAAGTTTCCGGATCGTCTGTGGGTGCTTGCGAGCAGCCCTGCCCCAATACCAGTAGCAGCGTAGACAGAATGAAGGTTCGCTTTGTCATTTTAGTCTTTGCGTTCATTGATACGAACGCTTAATGACCTAGTTTGTCGACGGAACTGACCTACTCCCTCAGAACTCACCAACGCAGGGTTATAACCGCGCAGAAGCGCGAACTCGGCCGCTCGGGCACCTCGCAAATTCGATAGCACGAGATTGGAGTCGATTACCTTCCGGTTGTCCTGGCGCACGGCTTGTGCATCCGTGTGTCCGATGAAGACCAACTCCACACTGTCCTTATAGGGAGATAGAATCTCGAGTAGCTTTTTAAGCGGTGCATGGTGCTTTTTGCCTACTTCGTAGGCGCCGGGCCCGTAGATGTTGTCGGGCAGGTGCACCGTGATGGATCCTTTTACAGAAGCCTTGTCGACGACAAATCCGGAGAGGGACATCTCATTTCGCATATCGGGAATGGCAGCAGTGCCGCGTTTGGGGGCCTGCGTTCCGGCTGCGCTTTCGGCTTGGGTGTGTCCGCTTTTATCCAAGTCCGTCACCACGCTGCGAAGAATGTTCGCCGTGCTCTTTTCCCCAAAATTGAAGTACAGCACGAAGAACGCAAGTAACACCATCAGAAGATCGGAGTAGGACACGGCCCAGCCGTGCATTTCGCTCGCTTCTGCGCGAATCTTGCGTGTAGGAACGAATCGTCGTCGTGTTCTAGGCGGCGAAGGCATGAACTTTGTCCTCGATGACAGAAGAAGCTTCGCCTCGGTGAATGAGTATCAGAGAGCGGAATACGAAGTCGTTGGATCGTGTCGTTGAAATCTGTTGCATAGCCAGACGATCGGCTAGCGGGAGAATCAACGCGTTCGCAAGGATCAAACCATAAAAAGTGGCAGTCATCGCAAGCGCAAGGCTCGCTCCCATGTTTGCTGCTTGATCGGGTCCGAGTTTGCTAAACATGACGACAAGACCCATGACCGTTCCGGTCATTCCCAGCGCGGGCGGATACTTAGACAGGTTTCTCAATGCGGCAACCGCTTCTTCCAACGACTGATTGGCTTCATCGAGCGATTGATGCAGGAGCGTTTCAAATAGCTCGGGGTCCACGCCTTGTTCCCAAAGACTTGCGGCTCGCTGGATAAGCGGGTGGGACGCACCTGTTGTGGTGCGGCTGCCCTTGGAGAGCTCAACGAGTTTGCTGTGGATGACATCAAATTGAGTGGTCGTTGAAAACAACCCCCGCATGTTTTTCCAAAGCGTAGCGATGATATGCCACGGAGACGAGGCCAAAAGAATTGCAATCGTCCCTCCCCAGACTAGCCCGATAGAGTGCCAGTTGAGGAACACGCGTGCTTCGACATCCAGCATGCTCAGTGCCACGATCGCAAACATTCCAATGATACCGATGGGCAGAGAACTCATGCTTTCCTATCGGAACAACCTTGCGGAATCTTTACACAACAGGGGTGTCTTTTCGGTAAGATACTTACCAAATGGGGGTCTTTCAGCCTTCGGAATTCAAAATAACGCACCCAGTCGAAACGGCAGCGCCCCCGGGTGAAGTCGTTGAAAGTGGAAAATGATCCGGGCTTATTCATTATTCCTACTGCTTGCAGGTTTCGCATTTGCGGCTCCGACCAAAGAGGTTACGACCGTCGATTCTGTGGATCTCGAGAAGTACTTAGGCGCCTGGCAAGAGCTCTACCGTCTCCCCAATTCGTTTCAAGACGATCGCGATGGGGATTACGGCGAGTGCATGAATACGGTCGCAAGGTACACGAGCAAAGAAGATAAAGTTCTGGTGGAGAATACTTGCTCTCGTTTCAACTCACAGAACCAACCGAAAGAAGAAGTAGCCCGTGCCATCGCGACGATTGTCTATGGCAGTGGAGGGTCTAAGCTTAAGGTAAACTTCACAGGGCTCGCCGTGCTGCGCTGGATGGGAATCGGGGATGGAGACTACTGGGTGCTGGGTCTGGGACCTGTTATCGACGGGAAATACAGCTGGGCGTTGGTAGGATCTCCCTCACGTAAATTTGGATGGGTGCTTGCCCGCAAGGCCTTGCCAGAGAAAGTCTTGACTGAGATCTTCGCGATTGCCGAGACGCAAGGGTACAAGCGTTCAGATTTTGTGAACCGGGTTCGCTAACTGAAGCGTTTGAGCGTGATGCTTCCCGCAAGTGCAGCGGCTGCGCAAAGAAACGGCCCCCAAAGAATATCCATGAGCGCCATCTCAATGGGCCAGTCTTTAACCAGTGCTAAGTTGGTCAATTCATAAATGCCATAAGCACTGAGTCCCAGCCACGCTCCGTACCAAAGGGAAGTTAACATTTCCTTTTTGACGGCAAGGACTCGCACTCCTAGCACCAGGAATAGGTACACGCCTGCTGCAGCCCAACCCAATACATCCCAGCCGTCTGCGTCTAGTCGAGCGATAGGGGCTGCTTGAGTTTGATAGAACTCTTGCCAGAAAACGCCCAGCCAGAGGAAGTCGAGCATGCAAAGCGTCCCTGCGATGGCAAAAAAGACCAGAACTTCATGACTGCGAAAAGGCAGAAGCGCCGGCGTGTTCTTTACGTACTGCTTGAAGGCGGGCCCTTTCTTCGAAAGCACCTTTTCCAGCATGGGTACGCCCGAGACTTTGGTCAGAAGGAAGGTGATGAGTAAAGGCGAGACGACGGTCGCAAGGCCACCCGGAAGCGAAAGGCTCAACAGGAAAAGTCCCCACCAGACGAGAATCTCTCCGAAGTAGTTCGGGTGCCGCGAAAGGGCCCACAGGCCAGTCTGCATGACTTCGCCCTTGTTCTTCGGTTTGCTCTTGAACTGCGCCAACTGGGCGTCTGCAATGGTTTCAAAAAACCAACCGATGACGAAAACCACGGCACCTAGGAAGTCCCACGGCGTCAGCGGCGTTGCGGGAGACTGGATGATGTGCAGGACCGGCAGGGAAATTAGGCTGAGCATGAGCCCTTGTAGAGCAAACACTTTCAGAAAAGCCATCCAGGGTTCAGAGCGCCCCCAGTCTTTGCGCCATCCAGCGTACCGCACGTCTTCTTCCTTCTTCCCAAAGACGCGAAAGCCCAAGTAGAGACTGAGTCGCAGTCCCCACAGCGAGATGAAACTGATAGCTAGGTAAGCGCGAAAGCTTAAGGGGGCGGAAATGCTAGCCTGATAAAAGGCGAGGCCAATAAACCCAAGGCCCCACAAGACATCTGCCACATCGTTGCGACGCAAGACTCGGGAAAGTGCGTAGCCAATGAGCGCGAAAGCAAACCCTCCCGCAAGCGGTACTACGAGTGATTGAAGCAAGGGGTTATTGAGTAGTTCCATGAGGCACCTGTTTCTGACTGAGTCGATAAACGGCGCAGGGTGCGTCGTTCACGACAGAGTTTTTCCAAAAGATCATCCCACACTTGGTGGCCACTGCAATCGAAGCCTTGTTCTCGGGGTGAATCAGACTCACCACGAAGGGGACATTGAGTTTCTCAAACGCGGTGGCGCACCAAAACTTAGCCGCTTCGGTCGCGAGGCCTTTTTTCCAGTGAGCTTTTGCAAGGGTGTAGCCCACTTCCCAGACGGACTCGCCATCGACCTCCCACTGGACAAGGCCGGAGCGGCCGATAAACTCTCCGTTGCCTCGAAGGTGCGTTGCGTAGAGGCCAAGCCCGAAAGTTTTGGTTTGCTCCAACGTGCGTTTGAGGCTCGCGCGCGTCTCTTCTTCGGTACGTACTTTGCCATGGCCCAGGTATTTCACCACTGCGGGGTCAGTATCGAGCTGTCGCATCTGCTCGAAATCGGATTCGGTAAAAGGCCAGAATGTCAGGCGCTGGGTTTGGAAAATGCCGGGAAGTAATCGCATTGTCCTATTTTACTGCATCAGGCTAGAATCGCGCGAATGAGATTACTTAAAAAGAGCGCGATTGCATTGTCGGTGGCCGGGGTTTTATTGGTTGGGCTGATTGTAGTGGCTCGGGTGGTTACGTCTGAGGTGAAGGTGGAGCGTACTTTTGACGCGCCGGTCACTCAAGTGTGGAAGCTGTGGACGGATGAAGCGGCCATGAAACAGTGGTGGAGTCCTAAAGATTTCACGGCGCCCGTCATTCGCAATGACGTGAAGCCAGGCGGCAGGTTTCACTATTCTATGCGCTCTCCCAAGGGAGAGATGTTTTGGAATGTGGGTACTTACAGTGAAGTAATTCCTGGCAAGAAGCTGGTCGCTGCGATGTCGTTCTCAGACGAACTCGGTAACGTCATTCCGGGGAATCATCCCTTTGATTATGAAACTTTTTGCGAAGATGGGATGGGAGCAGCAGTTGGATAAGTTTGAGAGTCTCCTGAAGAAGTAGAGGGCGCGGTTTCAGCCACCGTCCCGGGTTGGACGATGGGTCCACACGCTTCCATCTGCATATCGCACGCGAAAACCGAACCCGCCATCAAGAATCCTAAGGTCAAAACCGCATTTCCCATTTTCTTACTCCCAGTCAAATGTTCTGACTCTTGATAAAGCACTTCGCGTGCCAACGTTTAGAGCCGCATTTTAGGGGGTATTGATTCACTTTTGAATCATGAGGGGGGAAGCCACAATCAAATCTGAGACTGGGTGTTCCAAATGACCAGAATTGAGATGGGCGCATTCGAATTGAGCTATTCGGGACGTGACAGAGCACTTGCCGGAATGGCCGAGAAATTCGACTGACCGGGCGTCTGCCACAGAAGGCGAAGCGCGATGTGGTAGCGGGGGCCTTGAAAGTAATCGACTGAAATCCGGTGCCAGCCGGCTCTGAGATTACGGTTTGCGGTACGTCGAATTTCATTTCCGTTGGCGTCCACAGAGCGCTGCAGGCCATCGTTATCTATGAGAATCGTCTCATCGATAAAAAGCCTGGAGCCGTCATCGGAAACGAGCCCGAAAGAATAGCTTCCTGAAGTCTCAATATGGATGCGCCCCTCAAATCGGATAGCGAACCATTCGATGAGCTCCGGCCGATTGGGAAAACCAGTGTTAAATACGCGCTCTGCGATATCTAAATGGGACATCACAATCGGAGTTTCCAAAGGCGTACGGCTTTCTAGGTCGAAATAGGCAAGGCTTGTTTCTGCCCTTCGCGTGCCCGCCCAATCGGGGTTATCGAGGGGGTAGTCGCTTAAGTCGTAAATGACTCCAACCAATCCATTTTGGCCCTGGTCCGGGGCTCCAAAAACCGGGAGAGTGGAGACAGGAACAGGAGAGGTACCAACTTCAAGTTGGGGTTCGTCGATGGGGTCCGAATTCGGAATGGGGTTAGCCGTGTTGAATGCCGAGAAGCGTTCGTCGGGCAAGCACCCCACGAGTAAACCGAAGGCGACCACGGTAAAGCAGAGAGAAGCGAAGTGACGTACCATACTCCCCTTTAGAGCAACGGGCGTACCAAAAAGGCAGGCTGCACCTTCACAATGTCGATGTATTCAACGCGTACACAGTTCATCGACAGTGCCATGAAATCACTATAAGATCATGAAATTATGACTAAAAATGCCGCTGTTGAAGGTTTGTGGGCTTTTCCCTGGGTGCCTAGTTCTTAGACTTTTTGGGTGGGGTGTGCACGTGCCCAGTAAAACGGGCATGACGCGCTACTTGACAAGGTCTCCACCCCAAAGCGCTTCGAGAAAATCTGACCACGGCCAGATTTCTATTCCGTCATCGAGCTTTCTCTTTCGGCTGTCGAGGGAGACCACAACATGCTTGCGGATGATTTTCTCTTCTTTGAGCGCGCGCAAACCCTTCAAATGCTTGTCCGTCACAAGCTCAGTTCCCTTGATCTCGATCGCAAGATCGGTTCCGACAATCAAATCTACTTCGAATTGGCTTGTAGAGCGCCAGTACTGAAGGCTTGAATCATGCCCCTTATAGCTTAGGAAGGCTCTTACTTCGCAAATAAGAAACTGCTCGAAAGCCCGCCCAAAAAGCTCCGACTTTGGCTGGATAGCGCCTCGCCGGCAGAGCGTGTTGGTGACTCCCACATCAAACAAGTAGAACTTGTTTCGAGTTATCGCCTTTCGCTTTTTGGTTCTTGTAAAAGGCAGAAGCGCAAAACCCAGCAGCGTGTCTTCTAAGATCTGAAAATAGTTGGCAAGCGATCGAGCTGGTATCCCACTATCACTTGATAGTGACTGGAATTGAATTTCTTCGCCATTAGTGAGTGCGGCGGCATCAAGGAAACGGGCAAAAGCATCCACATTGCGAACGGTTGCTTCCGCTTGTATTTCATCTCGCAAGTACAAGCTCACATAATTCCTGAGTTCATCCTTGAAATTGGGGGACTGATAGATAAACGGAATTCCCCCTCGATTGAGATACTGAATGAGGTTGAAATTGGGGATCTCCCGCCAAGTAAGTGGGAAGAGGTTTGCTTGCCACGCTCTGCCCCCAAGGAGATTGGCGGCGCCTCGCCTCAGTTTTCTGGCACTGCTGCCAGTCAGCAGGAAGCGTAGCTGCTTGGACTCAATCAGTCGGTGAACCTCATTCAAAAGTGCTGGCAGCTTTTGAATTTCGTCGATCACGATGAGTCGACCCGGCCCCGGGTCTACCTGAGCGAGAATGCCAGGCTCTCGTAAAAGGTCGGTGTAGGTCTTTGCGTCCAATAGGTCGAATACCGTGGCGTTGGGCAGGCTTTGCCTTATGAGCGTGGTCTTTCCGGTCCCTCTAGGACCAAAGAGAAAATGCGACTTCTTTTTGAGAAGTGCTGGGAGATCGAGTTGTCGTGAATATTTCATTCAGCAAGTAGGATGCCGTATATGATGACAATCGGCAACTATGATGCCGATCTTTAGTCTCTAATTAGGGGCCCTTTGGCTGGGTTTACTTCGGAAGGCCTTCAAGGACCACGAGGCCTGCGGTGTTTGACGCCACGTAGCCAAAGCCATCTTTAAGGGCAATGGAATAAGGCGCTCCCGGGGCAGCTATGGTTTGAAGTAAAGCGGGGACAGTCGGAGTAGCTAAATCAAATATCAATAGACCACCCGTAGCATCTGCGACCAGAGCGAGGGTTCCCTGAATAACAATTCTTTGTGCCGAACCGGCGGTGTCATAGGAGCCCACCGGAGTCGGAGCGGTGGGATTGGTGATATCGACGACTTGGATTCCGAAAGTCGCATCCGCGACAAAAGCGTAGTTTCCTAAAAGAGCGACATGGTTGGCGGTCCCCGGGGTGTTATAGACTCCCAAAAAGGCCGGTACGGCGGGGTTACTCAGACTCACGGTAACTAGGCCCGCAGCGCCGTCGGCCACATACGCAATGCCGTCTCGCACCGCAACGCTCGTCGCTGATCCGGCAGTATTGTACGAACCGACCAAAGAAGGAGCTGCTGGGTTAGACCAGTTTCCCACGACGAGTCCGTTAGCGCCGTCGGCAACGTACACATAATTTCCTGCGAGCACGACGTCCAGCGCGGAACCTGCCGTATTAAAAGTGCCCAGTAACGCGGGGCTCGAGGGATTAGTAACATTCACAAAGTGAACGCCTGAAGCCGCCGCCGCAACGGCAGCCACAGATCCGCTGACCGCCACCCCGCGCTCGCCGTTGGGAAGGTCGATGTGGCCGACGGTCTCCGGAACATCGGGCTCGCTAACATCCACCACCGTAAATCCTGAAGCGGTGTCACTGACATAGGCGTAGTTTCCCGCCGCGTCGATCCAGCGTGCGCTGGCGAGCGAAGGAAACACGCCCAACTCACTGGGAGAGGCAGGATTGGATACGTTGATGGCGATTAAGCCGCGCCCCGAGTCGTTCATCAGCGCTTTCGTTCCCGAAAGGCCTATGCCTAAGAAGTTCTGATACCCCGTATAGAAAGACCCTTCGATATTAAGCGTAGAAGCACGCACAATCTGCAAGCCGAGAAAGCTCTCTGTGACAAAAGCCAAATCGCCTGCTGCTACCATGAGCTGCGGCTGAGCAATTCCGCTCGTTGCTCCAAGATAAGTCGGACCGCCAGGAACCGTGACGTCGATTTTGTGAACTTCCCCGAGCGTTTCCACGGCCATTAGAACGTTGGCATCCACACTCACTTGAGAAAAATAAACAGCCGCCGTCCCTGCAATAGCCCCTGATGAAACTGGAGTGGGATTTGTGACATCTACTAGGAGCACACCACCCACGTCCGCTGCGACATAGGCCCATGTGCTTTTAAAAGCAATCGCGGCAGCGCAGGTGGCAGTAGCCATGTGACCAATCTGGGCAAGATCAACAGGCGAAGAATTGTCATAAACGTAGACCCCGGAGTCGCATGCGGCGACATAGAGGCGGCTTCCATAAAACTCGATGTCAGCAATGTAGTCGGGTACGGCGATGTGATCCACAAGCCTTGGCGAAGCCGGGGTCGAAACGTCGAAAATCGAAAGCCCGTCCGTTCCCTGTCCCACATAGAGGTAGTTTCCGGAAACAGCGAGGGAGGTAGGCGTGTTTCCTGTGAAATAACGCCCAATCTGGCTCGGCTTATTGGCAGAAATGTCGAACACTTCGATTCCAAATTCTTGCACTCCACGAAAAAGTGTTTGGCCGGTGATGACAAGTTCACTAGGAACCCCGCTGTGTCTTGAGCGCTGCGCGGGGCCGGGAATTGCAGATGCGACGGGTCCTTCTCTATATGAAAGACCCGTCCCATAAGAAAAAATTTTATAGAAATAATCGGTGCCATTCACGAGCCCAGAATCCGTAAACGATTCTGCCGAGCCAACGTAAACAACGCGCTCGTCCAGCTCCACTTCTGCTCCTACGGCATACGAAGCTCCATCGCTAGGGATCCAGGTCGGGGCTTGGCCCGTGCGGCGCACTACGATGTAGCCGGCAGAAGCGGCTTCCACGGACCACGAGATATCGTGGCTCTTCCACCCGACGGCAACATGGAACGAATCTATCCCTTGAGGATAGTAGCTCGCTTGGCAAACATCGAAGCATAGGCCTATACCGCACCCCGATAACAAGGGGACAATCAGCGCAAGCGCAGCCAAGGGGAGTTTGAGTGTCTTCATAGGAATTTTCACGGGTAGAGGAAGCTAACAATTCAATTATACGCTATCCGCAGGCCACAAAAATGAAGCTACTTAAGTAGTTGTAATCAAGGGTCTTCTTCCTGCCACTGGAAGATGGGGTAGGGTTGGTTGGGAGAGTTTTTCCAAGTCGAATTGAAATCAAAGCTCGATTGCATCAGCGACTTTATCTGCTCAACAGAAGTTAAGCCCGTGCAGTTGGATTGAGCGCTGCCGTTGGGAGTGCCAATACAGCTGAAAGAATCGCCCAGCTGCTGCAGCCAGAAGGAGTTCTCTATTGAAAAGAAGGAGTCTATCGAGGTGTTTACCAAGCCTCCTGCCACGCCGATAGTGGAGGTTTGAGTGCCAATGGCAAAACTGTCACTCATCAGGAGAGGGCGGTCGGCAGCGGTGCCATCGGCAACGGCTAAAAGCCCATAACTCGTCCCGGAGCTATCGAACACATTCCCCGTAAAGTAGGTTTCGCGGAACACCGAAGCATTGCCGCCTGCCCTACTGTAGGAGCAGATTCCTGCCACATAGGGACCCGAAACCTTGCCTGTGGCGTACCCGCCGTTAACCGCAGTTGGCTGCTGACTAGCGTGGCAGTTTCCAGCAAGGCCACCCGCTTCGGATAAAGACACTGAGACATTGCCCCGAGCGTAAGAGTCAATGATGCCGTCTCCCACTTCACCGGCGAGCCCGCCCACTATTTGGTAGCCGCTCACTTCACCGGTGGCGAAGGAATTTGAAATTTCATAAGCGACACCTACTAGCCCGCCAACGAAAATCCCTCTTGCCATGACGTCAGCGGTTGAAAAGCTCTCTCGAATTCTCCCATCGGCAGTTGCCGTTTGACCGACCAGGCCCCCGACTTGGTGCCCGCTAGCTCCCGTGCCCGCTACGTAGCCCGTGGAATATAGGCTGCTTAGTTCTTGAACAGCGCCCGTTCCGGCGAACCGCCCAAGCAACGCACCGACGTTCTCGTCGCCACGTACGTCCACCCGCTCGAGTCCTAAGTTACTGAATGTCGCGTTGCTCGAGTAGCCGAACAGTCCTAGATCATTTGTTGCGGGCGAGTTTCGAGCAAATCTATCGACGAAAAAGCCATCCCCGTCGAAAGAGCCCGTAAAGAGATTTATATTCGTTCCAATGGGACCGTTTACGTAAGCCGATAAGTCGAGATTGTTGCCCAGGATGAAGCTTTTGGAGTAGTTCCCGATTACCGCCTGAAGGCGCGATAGTTGCTGGATGTTGCAGACATAGTGCGGACCTGCGCTTAGGCCAAACCGAACATCAATAGTGCCACCCGGGGTAGTATCTATTTCCGCGTTGGTGATGGCGTTACAGTTTAATGTGTCCTTGACCAAGCGACGCGTGACGGGAGTTGCAGTGCCTTGCTGTACGGTGATGTCGATGCTGCCATCTGATTGCCCTGAGAAATCCCAGTTCGTCGTAAAAGTTCCGCCGTTGCAAGTGGTATTGGCAGGTGCGTTGGGTCCACCAAACGAAATCGTTTCACCTGGCGTGCCGCAGAATCCCCAAACACGGTAAGCCGCCATGTCACTGAAGCCAATCTTGCGGCCATTTCTAAACTCCGGAGGGAACTTAATCGGGCGATTAGGGTTTTGCCAACGTAGAACAGGGTACTTGCCGGTAGCAGGCATGATCCAAGCGCCACTTGATGTGAAATCCCAGTTCAGACCCGCAGCGCCGTAGTTCGCTACATCATAAAACCAAGTGGGGTTCGTGAGAATAGTGCAGCCCGTATTCCCGCCCTGGTAGCAGTTCGCTGGATTAAAAGGATGGTTGAACCAGAATCCGGATGGTGAACTGGTTGCGCCTCCTGCTAATCCTCCCGCATTGATGGCAGAAACTACATTTCCCAAGGCAAAGCTGTTGCTTAGCTGGTTGGAAGTGACCCGGCCCGCATTTCCGCCACCGTAGCTCACGCCAGACAGAGTGTTGGCGACCACATTCCCGGTAGCGTATGTGCGCCTAATGATCGCTCCATTTTGCATGTACCCAATGAAGCCACCGACGGTGTGATCGCCGTAGGCATCGCCTGTCGCGTAGGAGTCCTCAATGAGAACGGCTGTCCCGCTTGATCGTCCGACCAAGCCTCCGACGCCACGAGAGGAGGCACCTGCGTGACTGAACCCGACCACATTTCCTGTCGCGTAGCTTAGGCGGATAATGGCTTCCGGAGCAGCCCCATCTCCAATTGAGCCAACCAATCCGCCTGCGATACTTGCAAATCCGGCTGGCGATTGCAGAAGAACGGTTGCCGAAGACATGGATCTTTCAACGATGGAGTCATTGCTTACGTCACCAATGAGTCCGCCAATCCCGCCGCCGGAGCTCCATGCAATCCTTCCCGAACTGCTGCAGTCCTGCACGGTAGAATTGCTTATACTGGCGATGAGTATTCCCCCACCCCCAATCCCGTTGCCGTTAATATCCGCATTAACCAAATCTACCGAGGTTAGCGTGGCATCCTGCGCTGTACCGAACAGGCCTGCTGTGGTCCCTCTAGAAATGAAAAGATTGGAAAGGGCATGCCTTTGTCCGTCAAAGGTTCCGGCAAAGAAAGTATCGGGCGCGGTAATCACATCCAAGTCGATACCAATCGGTAAGAAGCCACTGGAAGCATTCCAATTCCGAGTACCTGAAAGATCGATATCACCAACAACCTTGTAAGCGCTGCTCAAGTGCAATTGCACCCACTGCAGACTTCCCGGATCGCAGACTTCATATTCGTCCCCACTTACACCCGTTCCCCCACAGAACGGAGCACGTAAGTCATAGGCAAGTTCGGTTCCCGTCGCATCTTGCGCGATGACGTTGAAGTAGTAGTCTTTGTCGACGGGAATAGCAGTTATCTGAAACGAAGATTGGTCTGTTGATCCTGCGAGCGTTCCATTGGCTTTGATGCTTTCCAGAGTGTCGAGGTTGGCGCTCGTGCTGTAGTAGACG
>JBGTAN010000033.1:0-47342 GCA_041749855.1 Bdellovibrionota bacterium | reverse complement strand
CGCTATGGGTGGGCATATCCCAAACAATGGCGACCCAGGATGGATTGTGCTCGGACGAGGAATGGAACGACTACTCACAATGGAAATAGCCTGGACCGCCGCAAGTGAAAGATATGATCAATCATGAGGCACGTGCACAGTCGGACTCAAACCGCCACATGATCCACAGGCTTGAATCGCTTTGCGCCGACAGCGCAGGCAGCGATGAACAGGGCTCCGATGATAAAGGGCAAGTCAGGGGAATACTCAAACAACAAACCCGCACAAGCAGGTCCGATGACACGGCCGAGCGCTGAGAGCGATTGCCCAATTCCCATCGCATGGCCTTGTTCTTTCGAATGGGTTGCACGCGAAAGCAAAGAAGAAATACTCGGAGCCACCATCCCACTTCCCGCGGCTAGCAACACCATCGTGAGCAGCAAATACCCAAAGCCCCCCAGCTTGCCTGATAGGGGAATGCAAACCAGGGCAATCGCCACCAGCATACAACCTGTCACGAGCAACGACTTTTCGCCGTATCGCTTGACGAGCCTTCCAATCAATCCACCCTGCACGACAATGGCCGTGATTCCCACGATGATGAGAGCGTAAGCCGTCAGCACGGATGCGCGGCCTGCCGATTCAGTCGGATGACCCGGAGAGGTACCCACCCATGCGTACTCAATAAAGAGCCCCAACACTTGCTCCATCATCGAAAACGCTGCGGAATATACAAAAAACACCCAGAGCAACTTTCGTAGATTGCCATCTTGGGCAAGCGCTGCGATCTGCCGCAATGGCGAGCGAGAGTGGGCCGTGGGTCCGGCACCGGCTTTGCGGGTTTCCGGAAGCAGAATCGTAGCAAGTAGGAGGTTCACACCACTCAATGCGGCCGCAGCAAAAATAGGGACCTGCATTCCGTACTGGCCCAAAAATCCGCCAATGGCGGGTCCCAATGTGAAACCCAACCCAAAAGCCGCCCCAATCAAGCCCATGCCCCGCGCCCTGCGTTCGGGCGGGGTACAGTCTGCAATGATGGCCTGCGCGGTCCCCAGATTCGCAGTGCCAAACCCCGACATCAAGCGCATGCAAAAGAGCATCACAAAACTTGTCGCCATGGCAAAACCCACGTAACCGCATGTGGCGATCGCGATGCTCACCAGAATAATCGGCCGTCGTCCGTGCTTATCGGAAAGGCGCCCCCAAAAAGGAGCGAAGAGGAACTGCATCAGCGAGTAACCCGCTCCCAACAAGGTAATCCATGCAGGTGAAGCTCCCAGCGACTGAGCGAAGAAGGGGGAAACCGGAATAATGATTCCGAACCCGATCAAATCCATCAGGACTGTGAAAAACACGACGAGGAGCGTTTTATTCTCTTGAGTCATAGTGAAGGGATTCTAGGGGTGGACAGGGCAACTGTTCAATCCCTAAACCGGGCCTCTTCTTTGCAAATGCTTCTCACTGGTCCCGCTTCGAGGCCCCTCATGCCTCAAAGCCACGTGGAGAATCTCTCGATGACGCCAAGAATACTCAGTTCAACCGCCGGATATGCGCCAAACAGTCAGCCAGCAATTGTCACTCGCGACAGGGGCTTTGAGACCACCGTAAGAAAGTTCATCATGGGTGCGACGCTCGATATTTTGGGCCGCGCGGCAACGGATCGGGAAGTTGAAGGTTGGGTCAGTCAGCTGGCAAGTGGCGTAAGCCGCCACACAGTCCTCAAGTGCCTGCTGAATTCCGCGGAGAAACGAGCCCACGAAATCCGACGTCTTCACCTAACGCTCTTTCGTCGTCCCGCATCCGAAGGACAAGTCCGATTCTGGTGCGATAGACTGCGATCGGGGATTTCTGAGGAGCAAGTTTTTGCAGAATTGCTTACCTCTGTTGAATACCTCGCGATTCAAGGCAAAAAACATGAAGATTTTGTACGAGCCCTCTTTCGTGAAGTGCTAGGCCGACGCCCACAGCCTGCAGAAGTCGATGCGTGTGTGGGCCTGTTAGATGGCTGCGTTGCTTCTCGATTGGATTTGGCAATGGATCTCTTACGTAGCGATGAATATCGAACAAAATGTGTTCGGTCGTGGTTTCGCACTTACCTGCACCGTGAACCAGAAGAATTCTTGTTAGACCTTGCTCTAGATAAGCTGCGCCAAGGGTTTGCTTCCGCATCCGTACAAGCCGACATTATGGGCGGGCGGGAATATATTGGCTTAAAGGTGCTGGCTTAAACCACTGGCTCGATCGAATCTCGTCCCGAGTTTGCTCCAACACAGAGTCTGCGTCCCGACTGACATGGTCCAGGGCCTCCACGAGTCCCGGATGCCCCGTCACCGCCAGCGCGATTAAGGCATTGCGCCTCAGACCATTGCGTTTTGCGCGAGTCATCGCAGTACCGCCGAACCACGATTCATATTCCGTCTGCGACATCACAGCAACTTGTTCCACCGAGGGCAAACTCCGTACCGGCCAGCTTCCTGGCGCTTCGGTCGCATGCTTGTTGTAGGGACAGGCTAGCTGACACAGATCACAACCAAAATAGTACTTCGCCAGGTGCGGCCAATACTCCTGGGGGATTGGACCTCGCTGTTCAATCGTCCAGTAACTCAGGCATCGCCGGGCATCCATCGAATAGTCTTTATCCAAGGCGCCTGTGGGACACTCAACCTGACATTGGCGACATGGGCCGCACCCGCCCTGCGTAGTTTTTCGATCGAGAGCAATCTCACTGGGGGAATCTATCTCCATTTCCGAGCGAGTAAGGAGCTCCCCCAGTAGCAAAAAGCTCCCCTTTTGGGGATGAATATAAAGCGTGTTCTTACCAATGAAGCCTTGCGCGGTACTTGCGGCCAAAGCCCGCTCCAAAATCGGGGCGCTATCGACCACCACTCGATAATCCCCTTCAGCAAAGAACTGAACTCCGACTCTTTCCGCCCGCTCCTTCAACTCACGATGGTAATCCCGGTGCCGCGCATAGAGCGCCACCCGAGGCGCGGGTGTCGTGTCCTTCAAGAAATAGGGCAAAGCAAAAAGGACGGCCCGCCGGGCACCTGGAAGAAGCTGCTCCGGTCTTTCGCGTATTTCCGAATGGTTCTCGAGGTATTTGAGATCGCCGTGGCGGTTTTCAGAAAGCCACGTCTGAAAGCGGGCGAAATCAGCGTCGTATTCGAGGGGGACGATGCCTAGAAATAGGAGATCCTCGGATTCGAAGGCGGACTGGAGAGAGGCTCGAGAAGGTTGCCTTGATCCCTCGCAAGGATCGTCCGAGGCGAGGCAAAGGGAGCCAGTGCTCGGGTGTCTAATTACCATGCTCGTCCCGGATATCCCCTACGAGGCTCTCCAAGACGTCTTCCATTGTCACGATACCCTCGTTCTTGCCGGTAGCAGGGTTTCGCACAATGGCCATATGCGCGCGACAGCTTTGAAAAAGCTTCATGAGCTGATCCTGACGCAAACTGGAGTCGACAAAAATGGGGGGCCGTGCACTTTTTTGAAACACGTCGTTGGAAAAGCGAGTCAAAAGAATCGGCCAGACGTCCTTCATGTGAACGATGCCCACCACCGAATCGAAGTCCTTGTCGCAGACCGGAAAGCGCGTGTGCATCTTCTTGCGGACTTCCTCCAGGTTGACTTCCAACGGACGCGATAGCGCGATAAACTTTACATCTTCGCGGTGCACCATGATGTCGATGCAACGCTTATCGGCAAACTCGAAAGCACGGCTAATAATCTGTGCTTCGCTATCGCTGATCACGCCGTCCTCTTTGGACTCTTTCATAACCAGCTTAAGTTCCGTTTCCGTCAAAGGTGCTTCCTGCAACCCGTGGTACCCAATGCGGCGGAGTATAAAATTCGCCATTAGGGTGAACATCTGAATCAAGGGTTTGGAAGCAAGGAAAAACCAACGCAAGGGCCGAGAAACGAGCAGTGTAATCCGCTCCGCTTTCTGAATCGCCATGCTTTTAGGAACCAGCTCCCCCAAGACGACGTGAAGCGTGGTGACCAGAAAGAAAGAGATTCCCACCGATACAACGTGATGGGCTCCGTTAATGGAAGGAAAAGTCTCGGGGAAAAAGATGATGAGCAATTCAGCAAAGGCTTCTTCGCCTATCCAACCCAAGGCAAGGCTCGCCAATGTAATTCCCAGCTGAGTCGCCGAAAGGTACTCATCCAGTTCATCTACGCACAAAATCGATATGCGCGCGGCTGCAATCCCCTGCCCCGCCAACTCCTCGAGCCGCGTGCGGCGCACTTTCACTATCGCGAACTCGGCCGCCACGAAAAACCCGTTTAGCGCGATCAGAATAAACGCTCCCACCAGCGATATCAGGGGAATAGTCAGTTCAGAGGAATAATCCATATTGAGAGGGCCGTAGCCTAGCAGTGGGACAAAACCCAAGCAAACATTGATTTATCAGTGAACCAGAGATAGCTTCGGGCGCTTCGAAAGGGGAGCAACACCATGCAAAAAGGTCCCATTAGCCAATTCATTGATCGCAACTATTTACACTTTAATGCTGGGGCCTTAACGGACGCTGCACGGTCCTACCAACAGCACATCGACGGCGGTGGGAAGATGCTTGTAGCCATGGCAGGAGCCATGAGCACGGGAGAGCTAGGCATCTCTCTTGCCGAAATGATTCGCAAAGGCAAAGTCCATGCGATCAGCTGCACGGGAGCAAACCTAGAAGAAGACGTATTCAACTTAGTTGCCCACGATTTTTACGAACGCATTCCCAATTACCGCGACTTAACCGCAAAAGATGAGGAAGTCCTTTTATCGAAGCATCTCAATCGCGTTACCGATACCTGCATTCCGGAAGAGGAAGCGATCCGTCGTATTGAACGTGTTGTCTTAGAAGGTTGGAAAGAAGCCTCTGACAAAAAGCAATCGCGCCTTCCACATGAGTATCTTTATGACATTTTGAATACGGGTAAGCTTGAAAAGTCTTTCCAAATTCCTCGTGAGAACAGCTGGTTGCTTGCCGCCGCCGAAGCCAACCTGCCTCTGATTGTCCCTGGCTGGGAAGATTCCACGCTCGGCAACATTTTCGCCGGACGCGTGATTGAAGAAAAGGTTTCTCCCCACGCCATCAAGGCGGGCTTTCATTACTTGATTGAGCTAGCGAAATGGTACGAGCCCAATGCACGGGCCAAGGGAGGCGTTGGTTTCTTCCAGATTGGTGGCGGTATTTCGGGCGATTTCCCGATTTGCGTAGTCCCCATGATGAACCAGGATTTGCTGAAGGAGGTTCCGCTCTGGTCCTACTTCTGCCAGATTAGTGATTCGACAACGAGCTACGGTTCCTACTCAGGAGCGGTTCCCAATGAAAAAATCACTTGGGGGAAGCTAGGAGTCGACACTCCGAAGTTCGTCATTGAATCCGATGCCACGATTGTAGCCCCTTTGATTTTCAGCTACGTGCTGAATCACTAGAAGCCATAGTACCCGGAAGCAATTTTCGAGACCGCCTCCACCCAGAGGGGGTCCTCGTTCAATGAAGGTACAAGGGTCAACTCCTGGCCCCCTGCTTTCTCGAAGCTTTCTTTGCCACGCATCGCGACTTCTTCGAGCGTTTCCAAACAATCGGCAATGAACGACGGTGTCAGCACGGCCAAAGTCTTCACGCCCTGCTTTGGCAGCGTTTCGTAAAGCACATCGGAATAGGGCTGAATCCAGGGAGTACCCCCCAAGCGCGATTGAAAGCCGACTTCCCATTTTCCCTCGGTTAATCCCAATCGCTCGGCCAGCGATCGGGCCGTTGCGTAGCATTGCGCCCGGTAGCACTGGGCATTGCGGGCAGTAACCGCCGCACAACAACTTGCGTCCTCCAAGCAGTGCGCTTCGGGGGCACTCTTTTTCACTTGGCGCTCCGGCAAACCATGAAAACTAAAAAGGACTCGATCGGCTTTTGGTAGATGCTTCTTGCTAATAGCAGCCGCCGCATCCAAATACGCCGGATGGTCGTAAAACGGCGGCACCCAGGTCCACTTCATATCCGGAAGCTGCTTGCGCATTTCAGTTTCAAAGTGGCGCACCGAAGATTCTGTCGCTGCGAGTGAATACTGAGGATACAAAGGAAACAGAACAATGCGATCCACGCCGCTGTCGCGCAATCGGTCGACTGCACCTCCCAGGGAGGGCTCCCCATAACGCATCGCGGGGACTACTTTCCATTCGGCACCCAGCTGCTTTTGAACTTTTTCAGCAAGCCCCAGAGTGTGCACCAGCAAGGGGGACCCTTCTTGCGTCCAAATCTTGCGATAGAGCTCGGCGGAAGAATGACTTCGACGGGGCACAATGAAGTGAACGAGTAGCCATCGCCAAACCCATGGGATGTCGATGACGTAAGGGTCCATGAGGAACTCGAGCAGATAGCGCTTCACCGCGGGAGCAGTGGGTGCTTCGGGTGTACCTAAGTTTAGTAAAATAAGGCCTGTCATCGTTTGACCATCGATAGCAGATTTGACATGGATTGAGTAGGACATGACTTTACCCAGCACAGACCGACGTAACGCCTATCGATGGGATCAGATATTGATGACCGTCGTACAGGCCAAAGGCGCGCAAACGCTCAGCACACTCATTCAGAGTCGATTTGTGGATGGCTTTTCGACTTCCGAATCCAACCCTGAATCCCTGCAACGGCTATTGTTCATACTCAAGGACTTACCGAAACAGGCCAATGCAAAAGATGCACTGATGATGGTGGGAACCGAAGTACTCAAAGCCGCAGGTTTTGGAACCGGGTGGGTGTTCGGGCTGCAATTGCCACAACTGGATCTGAAGTTTGCGCCTCAAGAAGAGGATCGCGACGCGGTGGTGGTGCATTCGGCGGCGCTCGTCACATCGCGAATTGCTTTGGAGTGGATGCTAGAAATGATTCGACTCACCCGCCTTTCGCAGGATCTGGGCAGGATCGAATCTGAAGCGCTCAAATCCGTCGGCCTCTTTCTCAAATCCTCCGGACACGGCATGGAATCTGGCTGGACACTGCGAAAGCAGATCACTTCATGGGTGTGGCGAAAGATTCCCGTAAAGTGGCTACGACGCGCCGAATCGCAACATGTGATCGCCGATAGACGCAGTATCAAGCTCGTTCAAGACGCTCTAGAACGTCTAGTAGCTAGTCGATCCGCAGGTAACGCAGATCTTCACAACCAATCCCGTTGAGATTATTCCCGTGCGACGGTAGCCTTTAACCCTACCTGGGGAGATAGGGGCACCATGGCACAGACGTTCATCGATGAGAAAACGCGAAACAAAGAAGAAGTCGAAGCGCTGCAAGTAGCAGAAGAAGCCCGCGAAGCTCACTGGGAGTTTCCCAGTTTTGTCGGCGATATCTTTCTGGGACATCTCAGAGTCAGCTCTATCCTACCCTACCCCCTCCAAGACGATGCCGACCGAAAAGAGGGAGATGCTTACATTGCCAAGCTGGAAGATTTTCTCAAGAAGAACCTCGACGGTGACCAAGTCGATCGTGAAGGGAAGATCCCCGATGCAGTGATGAAGGGCCTGGCCGATCTGGGTTGCTTCGGCATAAAGATTCCCAGGGAGTATGGCGGCTTGGGAATGTCCCAAGTGAACTACAACCGAATACTCGCACTCGTAAACCGCTACTGCGGCTCCACGACGGCTTTACTCTCGGCTCACCAGAGCATTGGGGTGCCTCAGCCCTTGCTGATGTTTGGAACCGATTCGCAGAAAAAGAAGTACCTGCCTCGTTTTGCAAAAGGCGCGGTATCCGCCTTTGCGTTGACGGAGCCGGAAGTTGGTTCGGATCCCGCTCGTGTTTCCACTACCGCAACCCCCACGGCCGACGGAAATTACTACACACTCAATGGGACAAAGCTGTGGTGCACCAATGGTGTGATTGCAGACATCCTCGTCGTGATGGCACAGACGCCTTCCATTCAGGTGAATGGAAAAGAGCGCAAACAGATCACTGCTTTTATAGTCGAAAAAGAGATGCCGGGATTTGAAGTCGTCCATCGCTGCCGCTTCATGGGACTCAACGGAGTTCAGAACGGCGTGCTGAAGTTTAACAATGTACGAGTTCCGAAAGAGAACATTATTAGGGGCGTCGGCAAGGGTCTGAAACTTGCGCTGACAACGCTTAACGCAGGCCGTTTGAGCATTCCCGCTTGTTGCATTGGCTTTTCACGCATCACCATTGAAGAATGCCGCCAATGGGGCAACGACCGAAAACAGTGGGGCAAGGCCATTGGGAAGCACGAGCCCGGGGCTCAGAAACTGGCTTCCATGTCTGCAAACTTGCTCGCCATGGAATCGATGACTTGGCTCGCCGGTCTTTGGGTCGATAAAGGGACACAAGATATTCGGCTCGAAGCTGCCATGGCCAAACTCTTTTGCAGCTTGCGAAGTCATCAAATTGTCGAAGAGGGCCTGCAAATGCGCGGGGGACGCGGTTATGAAAACCATAGTTCCCTAAAGGCACGCGGAGAAAAACCGTTCCCTATGGAGCGATTGGTCCGAGATTCTCGTATCAATCAGATTGTCGAAGGGACGAACGATATCATGCGTCTGTTCATTGCGCGTGAAGCTCTCGATAAACACCTTGAAGTCGCAGGGGATGTTTTGAATCCGCGCCTTCCTATAACGCGCCGCCTATCGGCACTTCTCAAAGCCGGTGTGTTCTACGCCTGGTGGTACCCCAAGCAATGGCTCTCGCTCTGTCCGTGGCCGCTGCATGCAAACCTCGGCGTATTGGGCAAGCACATGCGCTACGCCCGTCGAACCACCCATCGACTTGCTCGCACTTTATTTCATTTGATGGTGCTTAACGGACCCAAACTAGAGATGAAACAGGCGCAGCTGGGTCGTGTAGTGAACATCGCAATGGAACTTTTCGCGATGGCGACAACCATTGGTCGCGCAGCCGGGGGAAAAGAAGCGCACATCAAAGCGATGGCCGATATCTTTTGCCGCGAAGCGCGTCACCGTATCGAAGCCGACTTCGACCTCATTCGACATAACTGGGATGCAGAGATTTACCAGTATGGAATGAAGGTTCTGGATGGTTCGACTCTTTGGCAGGAACAGGGACGTTAAGGTCCCCGTCCGGCACGAAGAATCGATACACAAACCCCGCAAATACAGCTCCCAAACAAGGGGCCACAATGGGAACCCACCACCAATGGTTTTTCACGGTGAATACCGCCGGGCCCCAACCTGCAAAATAGGTGAAAAGGCGCGGCCCAAAATCCCGAGCAGGGTTAATCGCATAACCTGAGTTAAGGCCCATACTCATGCCAATCCCCAGAACCGCAAGACCCACTAGCAGCGGTGCTACCGGCTTTGCCCAAGCCGAGTTGCGGGAATCGCCAATGCCAAAAATGCACAACATCAAAATCGCGGTTCCTACAAACTGATCGATGAAGCCGCCCGGAAAGGTCGAAAGATGTTCCCCTGGAAAAGTAGCGAAAATGCCCGCGGTTGCCGTGGGGCCCACGACAGAACGAATACCGGCGTCATAGGCAAAGAAAGCTTCGTAGTAGACGACGTAAATGAGCTCCGCCGCAAAAAATGCACCTGCCACTTGGGCAAGGATGTAAGGAATGACCTTGTGCCACACGAACCTTCGATGGGCCGCCAGCGCCAATGTCACCGCGGGATTGAGATGCGCACCCGAGATACGGCCTACCAGCGCCACGGCTAAAACCACACCCAAACCCCAACTGAGATGGATGGAGAGCGGCGACCCTAATTCCTCTTCACTCAACACCATCTGGGCTACAGAGCCCAAGCCGAACATCAATAGAACGAATGTCCCCAAGAACTCGGCCGCCATCTCACGAGCCAAAACACCCCTCATAACACCCCTCCCCAATAAGAGTTCTAACGTGCCACCGATTGCTTTAGAATGAAAGAAGGGGGAATCATCATGAAAAAGCTTAAAATCGCCGCCATCCTTGCTCGTGTATTACTTGGACTCGTGTTGTTCGTGTTTGGCCTGAATTTCTACCTGAATTTCTTGCCCCAGCCACCTCTAGGACCACAAGGGCTCGCGTTCATAATGTCCCTCGTCCAATCGGGTTATGTCATGACTTTGGTGAAGGTGATCGAAGTCGTCTGCGGCGCCTTACTCTTAACCGGCTTTTATGTTCCGTTTGCGCTGGTTCTAATCGCTCCAGTACTTGCCAATATCGTGGGTTTCCACACGATGTTGGAACCCTCGGGTGCACCCATGGCCTACGTTCTGCTCGTGCTGTGGGCATTCTTGGTATGGGCACATCGCGGTTACTACCGCACGGTGTTCGTAGCCAAAGCAACACCCAGTACCTGAAGCTAGAGATCTTCTACGAACGCCTTCGGGTTCAAACTTTGCCCTGTGGCGAACTTGGTTAGCTCGTTCCAAGTGAGCGTGGCACCGGGGTCGAAGATCTTTTTCTTGTACCAATCGCCAATAGCCTTGTTCCCCACATAGCTCGCGTTGCGAAAGTCGTTCGTTTTAAGAACATCTCGCACAGCCGCATGGTGAACCTGCGACGCAAAAAGCTGCCCCATCATGTAGTTGTGGTAATAAGCGGGCGCTGAAACTACGTGAATCTTCGCCGCATAGTCCGGCGCATTACGATTCTCCGGGCGCTTCAATCCTTGGTACCGCTCTACTAAGTCCCACCAAAGCTTATTGAGATCTTGCTTGGGATTTTCATAGAGTGATTTCTCAAAGCGGAACATCACCTGCGCCCATCGCGAAAACACCAAAAGCTCTGCCGTCTGGAGCTTTTTGCCTGCGGCGTTGAAAGCGACAGGATCCGCAACTGCGACCCCCATGCTCTTTAACCAATCCGCACTTTTTGAGAACTTCTGAAAGAGCATTGCAATGCCTTCCGTCGTCAGAATATGTGACACATCGCGCACCAAGAAAGGCAAAGTCGGCGGGATGTAAGTGCTCGCGTAAACCGCATGGCCTACTTCGTGGAGCATGGTACTCATCCAACCCTCAGTGGGAACGACGTTCGCCAAAACCCTCACGTCGCCATTGCGGTTAATATCGGTGCAAAAAGCATGGGGACTCTTGCCAGGCTGCTCAAACAAAGAGCTGTTCGCCAATACGCCGTCCACTGGCAAACCCAACCCCGCATAGAAGTCGCGGGTGAGCTTCACGATGTCCTGGTTGGCATAAGTGGCGTCGAGGTCCGTTTCATAAACCGACGGAGCGTCTTGGAAGAAGGGATCATGGTAGTGCCAGGGGCGCAACTGAGCCGGCGTCACTTTGTAGGCTGCTGCGAGTTTGGTGTCGATGTCCTTCTTCAGCGCAAGAAACCGATCTCTCGTCAATTTATCCAGGCTGTCGAACAGCGCAAGTACTTCACTCGGTTTCTCTTCTGATAACTCCAACGACATGGAGTGAAAATTCGAATAGCCGAGTGACTTTGCCTGCTGGTTCCGTAAAGCCACCAATTCCTTAAGATCCTTCTCGACATTCGCCCCAACGACTTTCGATGCTTCCCAAGCGGCTTGACGCTCCTTCGAGTCCTTGGATTCTTTTAGGATCTTCTTCACATCGCTATCGGCCAGTTCCTTGCCGCCCACTTTGGCACGCGTCACATTAAAAATCTTCTCGATCGCATTTGCTTTGGCGACAATCTTTTTCAAAAGGTCCGCGGGAGTCTGCTTCTCAACGGCCTCCAGGTAAAACCTCTCAATCTGGCGACGTAAAACCAAACTCGCTTTCGGACTCAGTTTGGTTCGTACCTCCTTCAGCTCTTTGAAGATTTTCGAATCGGACATTTTCTCATTGTACTTATTTGTGATGGCCTCTTTCTTGGCGTAATCGGCGTCCGAGCCAGTCACATTCGCATTCCACCAGGCGGTTTCTCTTTCGACAAACAGCGGCCGCATTTCTTTCTCATAGTACTCGACGAGTTTTCCCGCCCGACTTTCTATCGATTCGCCTGCCGCTGTTACAATTCCTGACATTCCCAAGCCGACCACCGCCATTAAAAGAGCTACTTTCATTTTCCCCTCGCGAGCCACCAAGTTAGAGCAGGGACTAGACGTGGGCAAGGGTTTCGATTTTAATGCTCTGCATGAAAGCACTCGCTCGCGATCCCTTCACTTGGATTTACCCTGAGATTGAGCCCTTCAACTCCGGCATGCTAAAGGTCTCTGATACCCACACGATCTATTATGAAGAGTCGGGGAACCCGCAGGGCAAGCCAGTCCTATTCGTCCATGGCGGCCCGGGAGCAGGGACAGACGCCAAACATCGGCGTTTTTTTGATCCCCGCCGCTACCGAATCGTGCTCTTCGATCAGCGCGGGTGTGGCAAGAGTACGCCTCACGCGAGCACAGAAGAGAATACAACGTGGAACTTGGTCTCCGACATGGAGATGATCCGTCAGCTTCTATCGATTGAGAAGTGGCAGATCTTTGGGGGATCCTGGGGAAGTACTCTCGGCCTTGCGTATGCGCAAAAGCACCCCGAGCGAGTTTCTGAGCTCGTGCTGCGAGGTATCTTCTTAATGCGTAAGAAGGAAATCGATTGGCTATACCAGTATGGGGCTTGTGAGATTTTCCCTGATGCCTGGGAACGGTATCGCGATTTTATCCCTCCGGCGGAGCGCTCGGATTTTCTACAAGCTTACAATCGACGGCTGATGGGGCAAGATAAGCACGAGCAATTATCGGCTGCACGCATTTGGAGCAGCTGGGAAGCCGCTGCCAGCAAGCTCTTTCCGGAACCTGACTTCGTGAAGCACTACGAGGAAGATAAGTTTGCCCTCGCGTTTGCCCGCATGGAGAGCCATTACTTCGTAAACAAGGGTTTTCTCGAACACGACGATCAGCTACTCCGGGAAGCGGCAAAGCTAAAAGGCATCCCCGGCGTCATCGTTCACGGCCGTTACGATGTGGTTTGCCCAGTCGACAATGCTTTTGCTCTCCACAAGGTTTGGCCAGAGGCGCAGCTCACGATTGTGCCCGATGCGGGCCATTCTGCTTTTGAACCAGGCATTGCTCGCGCTCTGTGCGCCGCCACCGACAAATTCGCCTAGAGGACGGATTCAAGGGCGTCGATCCATTCGCCTAGGGCTTTTAACTGCGCAGGATTTTCCCAGTCGATGCGCTGGTTCCCCCAGGCCATCAACCTATAGAAATCCACTCGCCCCATAAGTTTTGAATCTGAGGAACCGCTGACCAAGGGCCGCGATCGAAGCCGTTCCAAAGTGTCAGGATGGGGAGGCCTGCCTCCGATACTTTCGAGATAGTTCAGCGCCACGATACGTTGCGTTTCGGACAGCTGGGGCTTTAAATGCCGAGGTAGCTCACTCACTTTCGTTCCAAAACGCCGACGGAGCGCTTCATCCAAAAAGAAGTGGCATCTTTTGGAAGTGCCCAGCTGGCGAAGTTCGATGTCCTGGTGTGGATTCCCCATTCGAACAGCATCTACGAATAGACTTCCGGTACTGGCTACTTGGTAAAGAGCGATCTTCCAATTGATATACTGGCGATCGTGCTGCCCTTCCGCGTGTTCTACCCACAGTGCGTACTTATCGGCAAGCCCGCGCGCCTCATCTCGGTATTCCTGACCATAGGCATTGCTGTCCGCTACTCTATTCCAGTGGCGGATGGTCTGTTTCCAAAGGGTTACTGCTTCTCGAACTTCCCTGTCTCGCCACTCATAAAAGTCCTTCACCAAAGAGATGATCGGAGCGGTGACGATCAAAGAGCGGCAGGTAGCATCGGGATCCTTTTCATTGGAATGGGCATTTGCATGCACGGATAGACACAGAGAACCCCAAAATAGAAACCACCCAACCAACCCCATCTTTTAGAAGTAACAGGTGGGGAAAGATTTGAAAAGCAGGACTACTTCATCAGGAAATCGACCGCGAGGACTTCAGCAAACTGGTATTGCGGCATTCCAACAATGCGCTCGCCACGAAGTCCGAGGCAGCGAATACCCATAGGCGTGAGGTTGTCCGAACCGGTCATCCAACGCCCATGCACGTCATCGAGTTTTCCATTGGCTAAACCCGTTAAGATAGTTTTTCCCAGCGCTTGTTGAAAGGCCGCCCAACCATCCGAAGCCCTTGCCTCCGCATCGCGACTCGGATCTCCCACCAACGCAAGATTCACCAGGCGTGGCACACCCTCTTCCCCAAATTCAAGTGTCGCCCCCACCCGATGCCCTGGCCCCTCAGCCGCGCGCAGGGTTAGAACGACATCCAGGAAGTTCTTTTTGCCTGGCAAAGACCAAACCGCAATCTGCGGCTCGCCCTGCCCGGAAAGCACGATTCCCAACGGGCCCTGTGTTGCCTCAATGCCGAACACACGTGCAGCCGCCACTGATTCGGCTTCGCCCATTGGCGACCACCCTTGCGCCACCGCTTCTTCACCGGCTTGCTTGCGTAACGAATCCTGTATGAGCAATTGGATCATGCGCGGAGAAAGCAGGACGGTCAGTACGTTGTTCCCTGCCTGAATGGGAATGCTGTAGGAGGAGCTGGTCGCTGACTCTGGTGCTAGTCGCCACAGAACGGCTGCTTTCCCGTCGCGACCGAGTTCGGAAGTGCGACGGCTAAACACCCAGGGGCCTTCGATCAGTTCGACGGGAAATCCCGCTGGAAGCGCTTGTTGCCCTACTACCAGTACGTTTGCCAAAGCATCGGGAGAGAGGGCTTTTTGCATCCCTGCACGGGCCTGCGCCAGCAGGTGTTTTTTCTGTTTCTCAATTTCTTGGCTAGCGAACTCTTTCACCAGACTGGGAAAACCCTCAATGGTGATCTCAAAATGCTTCTGGAAAGATTCGGGAGCGAAGTAGGCCTCGACTTGCCGGTCGATATGTTGCTTGAGAGAATCATCTGCAAGGCGGAAACTCACACGCCTATCCACTACTTCAGGAGACAGCCGCATCGAACTGGGGAAAGTTAGAACGAGTTCGGCCCGCGATCGCACTTGGACATTCACATTGCGATAATCAAAAAGGCGCACCTTCTGTCCAAGGGTTTCAAACACACCTTGGAGTGCATCGATTTTCACATTGCCCTGCAATTTTCCGATGCGAAGGGCATCGTCCTGCCAGCGAATATTCTCAACCTGGAGGGACTGTGTGGCCCCTTCCGCAACGATGCGAGGATTTCCAGTCGATCCAAAACCGGGTACGCCATCGGACTTCACATCCGCAATGGGAACGATGGGCCGGAAGAACCAGAACTCGAGGGAAGGCACATCGGCGCCGAACAAAGTCGACGCGGCGAACGTGTACCATAGAATAAAGGATCGAAACCGCACCCAAGCCCCCGAAACCCAAAACGGAAAGTGGGCGCATTATAGTGGATTTGACGCTCCGCACAAAGAGCGAACTGGACAGTGACGAACTTTGGCAGTTTTAAGTGCCCTGGGGCCTATTCTTTAGACTTTTTCGTGCCTGGAAGGGCCCGAAAATCAAAAGTGAGCTCGCCCGCTTTGACGTCGACCGACACGACTCCGCCCTTGGAAACCGTCCCAAAGAGCAGCTGATCCACTAGGGGCTTTTTGATGTGCTCATCGATGGTGCGGGCCAAGGGACGCGCCCCATACACTCGGTCGTAACCCTTATCAAAGAGCCACTTCTTCACCTTGTCGCTGACTCGAAGTTCCACACCGCGGGGTTTGAGCAGCTCACTCAACTCGCCGAGGAACTTCTCAATCACCTGAATCACCACCGGCTCTTTCAAATGCACAAACGGAATCACGGCATCGAGTCGGTTAATGAATTCCGGCGCAAAAGCATTCTTCACTGCCTTCATCGCCTGGTCCCCGCCTGCGGCGGCGTTGATTCCAATGCTTTGCTTGTTGGCGTCCTTGCCGCCTGCATTGGAAGTGAGAATCAGAATGAGATTCCTAAAGTCGACCGTCTTCCCGGAAGAATCGGTCAATTTGCCGTTATCCATCACCTGCAAAAGAATATTGGCGATGTCTGGATGGGCCTTTTCCATTTCATCCAGCAGCAACACCGCATAAGGAGTTCGGCCAACCGCCTCGGTCAAAAGACCGCCTTCATCGTACCCCACGTAACCCGGCGGAGAACCCACAAGTCGCGCGACCGCGTGCTTCTCCATATACTCGCTCATGTCGAAACGAATGAGTTCAGTACCTAGTAAGCGGGAAAGTTGCTTGGTAACTTCCGTTTTTCCAACACCCGTGGGGCCCGTGAACAAGAAGCAGCCCACAGGCTTGTTTGGATTACCTAACCCAGAACGCGAAAGCTTTATCGCTGCAACCAGTGCTTCGATGGCTTTATCCTGACCGAAAATAACTGACTTCAGTTCGCCATCCAGTGCTGCAAGCCGTTCCTTATCGTCGGCGCTCACCGATTTTGCGGGAACTTTGGCTATGCTCGAAACCACCAACTCAATATCGCCGGGAGTTACGACCACTTTGTCGCCTTCGGCCGCTTTGATGCGCAAGCGCGCGCCGGCTTCATCAATCACATCAATTGCTTTATCCGGTAACGGACGCCCATGAATGAATTTGGCAGATAGTTCAGCGGCAGCACGGATCGACTCAGACGGATACTCCACTTCGTGGAACTCGGCGTAGCGCGCTTTGAGACCTTCCAATATGCTAACCGTCTCTTCAACCGACGGCTCGCTAATATCAATGCGCTGGAAACGACGAATCAAAGCGCGGTCCTTCTCCAAATGCGCGTGAAACTCTTTGTGAGTCGTCGAGCCAATCACGCTCAGTGAACGATTCGTAAGACTCGGCTTAAGCAGGTTTGATGCATCCATCGAACCGCCGCTGGTAGCACCCGCACCAACAATAGTGTGCATCTCATCGATGAACAAAACGGCGCCTGGCTCGCTCTCCACTGCCTTTATCACGGCCTTTAGGCGCTCTTCGAAGTCGCCTCTAAACTTCGTTCCAGCTAGCAACGTTCCCATGTCCAGAGAGTAGATAGTGCTCTTGGCTAGTTTTGCAGGCACTTCGCCGTTTACAATACGAAGCGCCAGCCCGTCCGCAATGGCTGTCTTACCCACTCCGGGATCGCCTACGAGCAACGGGTTGTTCTTCGTGCGCCTGGCCAAAATCTGAACTACCCGTTCGATCACATCTTCTCGTCCCACTAGCGGATCGATGAGCCCTTGAATCGCTCGCTCGTTCAAATTTGTGGTGAAACTCTTTAGTGGAGAAGTCTTTGCTTTTTTGGGCGCGGCCTTTTCTTCCTTCTGGCTTTCGGACTCCACTTCTTGCTCTTCTTCTTCGGCCGCGATCAGCGAAGGCTCCATCGCGATACCATGGGACACAAAATTAATGACGTCAAAACGCGTGATTCCCTGCTCCTCGAGAAAGTGTACGGCGTGCGAATCTTTTTCCCTAAAGATTGCAATGATGACGTTGGCGCTGGTGACTTCCTCTTTATCAGCGCTCTGCACCTGTATCACTGCGCGTTGAATCACGCGGTGAAATGCGATGGTGAGTTCGGGCTTCCATTCCGACTTTGAGAAGTCTTGCTCTTCCTCCAGTACAACGGTTGGACAATGCTTGGTAAGATACTCTTCGAGGCTCTTGCTGAGGTCTGAGACTTTCCCGCCGCAGCCTTCCACGATTTCGACCGCTTCGGGGTCCTTCAACATCGTGAGCAGGACGTGTTCAATACACACGAACTCCTGCTTGTGCTCGAACGCATATTTCACGGCTTCGTCGAGACTGGCTTTTAAAGCGGGAGTAAACATCTATGCCTCCTCCATCACGCATTTTAGCGGGTACAAGTTCTGCTTCGCATACGCGTTGACCTGGTAAGTCTTTGTCTCAGCGATTTCAAAAGAGTAGACGCCAGCAACTCCGGCACCCTTGTGGTGCACTTGCAGCATCAAAGTATTCGCTTCCGTCTCTGACTTCTTAAAAAACCGCACCAAGATGTGCACGACGAATTCACGGGGCGTGAAGTCGTCATTCAAAATGACTACTTTATAAAGCGCCGGTGTCTTTACTTTGATCTCTGGCTTAACCAGCGTTTGAGCACCGGGACTTTCAATGAGGGCATCTTTCGAATCGTCCGACATAGCAGCTCCTACTTATAAGGATAGTATCGATACCCCCCTGAGGCAAACCTGACCGCGGCATCGCTTTAGCCTGCTTGCTCAAGCTTCTTATGGAAATCTTTCGCAAAAGCGCCTATAACGCAGCCTCTTTCCTTCCAAATTAAGGAGTTTTGATGAAACTGGCGCTTTTAGTAGCAGCGCTCTGGGGGACTTTAGCTATCTCGCAGAACCGGGTGGTAACCGTGGCCTCGTCCCCCAGCCAGATGGGTAGCTTTCAATACGTTGTCTTTGATCAGCGGGATCCACTGCGTCCTTCCGAACTTTTCCGATTCGAAAGCCTAGAGGATTTTTCTGAAGCTCCCCTGTTAGTGGTGGGCAATCCCGACGATCCGAACACTCTCGTGGTTGCGTACCTTTCCCCGAAAACATCCGGCCTCATTACTTTTAGCAAAGCCAATCGGCGACGGATTATGCAAACCAGTGGGGTGTCGGCAATAGGCCGGGCAGACGACGACACGGTAGCTCTTATCGTTCGCGGCGGGGCTTTAATGCATTGGAACCGATCGAACGTAATAGAGGTTATTGCACCCATCGGAGCGATTCCTGAGACTGAAAATATTCAGGGGATTGAGCAGGTCGCGCCTCAACAGTATTTGATTTTGTATAAGCACTGGATGGATTTGGTCAGTTTTGGGGCGGGCAAAGTGAAGACCCACCGCACCCATTTTCATTCCTTCCCTGGATTTCGCGCGACTTCCTTTGCGCGCCAGGGTTCTAAGATTTGGATCGGCTTCGAGTCCAACCTTTTTATCGCGGAGTTTGATCTCGATCCCAGTATCCCTGTTCAAGTCGTCAGCATCGCCACGAGCCATTTTCAGACCTACCAAGGTATCACCTTGCTCCCTTCAGTATCCGGCGGACTTCGCCTTCAAGTGGGCAATCACCTCCTCGATGCGACTTTTGGCTTAGGTGGTGGCACCCTGAAGGTCCACCTGCCCAATGTCTTCGGATCCCATCACTTTGGTTTAGGAGGTACATCCACGCAGTTTCGGATCCGGCCCTTCGCAATCGCCCCCGCTCGTGCTCCTTTGCAGGCAAACCCTACGAAGGCCCCCTTTCGCCCCATCCACGATCAGGAAATGAGGGCTCTGCTCGACCAGTCTTGGATGAGATGGCAGGCCTCCTTGCACAAACCTGCCGCAAAGATGCCGGACGAAATCACACCTGGTGACCTAGCGAGTTTTTTGAACCAAGTAACCGCTCCGGACTATTTGGTCGTACTGAAGAAAGTTGAACCAGAAGCGCTCTACGATATGGGTTTAGAGATCCGTATGGGCAGTGCTCACCCTATCGCGAAACCTGCGCTTAAAAGGATCCGCTCCGCCACAGTAGCGGTTCATCTCGCCGATGGCGCGAGCAAAGCTCCGTGTTCGGAAGCATTGCGAAAGTTCCTTAAGCCGTAGCTCCACCGAGATTGCCAGTCCCGCCGAAACGCTGGCGAATAATCTTGGCTCGATAGTCGAAGATCTTCTTCACATCGGCGTCGACAAAAGGGCGTCCCAAGCACCTGCCGAGTAGACCTCCGGGAAGTCGAAATCGCACTTTATCCCGCAGGAGCGTGCCACCGGCGACCGTTTGAAACTCGTGCGTGTGGTGCCAATCTCGATAAGGCCCTTTGACCTGAACATCCACGAAACGTTGGTCGGGCTTCCATTCTTCAATCCGCGACTGCCACTTCAACGGCACTCCGTGTAAGCGCAACCGGTAATCAATGAGGGTCCCTTCTTGCATTTCGGGCGTAGACGTTCCGAGAATCTCGAAATGCAGCCAAGCAGGCGTGAGCTCCTCCAGGTTTTTCGCCTCAGAAAAAAAAGGAAAGACACGCTCAATAGGAACGGGAACAAACTGCTCACGTTGAAGAACTTGATAGCAAGCGTGCCGAGCGATTTCCGCAAACGCCCCCTCCAGCGTGGGGTACTTGAAACGAAACCCGAGGTCCATGGTGCGCGAGGGCAAAACACGCGAGCTGTCCAAAACCAAGCTGGCTGCTTCTCCCATTAACAGCTTCACCGCGAAAGCCGGCGCCGGCACTTTGGCGGGTCGGTGCAATGCGCCTCCCAACTCTTTTCCAAAATGGGCGTTAGTTACCGGCTCCGGGGCCACGGCATTGAGCACCCCTTGAGCGGACGGCGTCTCCAAAGCCCAAAGAAGCAGGCTCACTGCATCGTCCACGTGGATCCAGCTCACCCATTGTTTGCCGGAGCTGACCGGACCGCCTAACCCTGATTTGAATAAAGGAAGCAATTTTGAAAGGGCCCCCCCCTCTTCCCCAAGCACCATTCCGAATCGCGAAATCACCCGACGGATGCCTTTGGCCTCCTCGACTTCACGCTCCCAAGCATCGCAAACATCCGAGAGAAAACCCGTTCCCTTCGGTCCCGTTTCGTCCATGGGGGCGTCGCCCGTGTCGCCGTAGTAACCCACTGCGGAGGCGCTGATCAGGACTTGGGGTGGCGTTGAAGTTTTGCGAATCGCCTCTACCAGAGAGCGGGTACCCAGAACCCGAGAATCAAGAATCTTGTCCTTTCGGGCACGCGTCCAACGCCCGCCCGCAATATTTTCTCCGGCGAGGTGCACGACCCCTTCAACCCCCTCTAAAGCTTCCACCGGAATGGGGGAATCGAAACCCTGCCACTCAAAGAACTGACACGGGTAAGCGGTACCGGCACGAGCTTCTTCAGGAGACCGAACCAGAGCGGCGACGGAATGCCCCTCACACACGAGACGGGCCAAAAGTCGCTTCCCAATAAACCCCGTCGCACCTGTCATCAAAATCCGCATGCTGCCTCCGCTCCCGCTGTTTCAAACGTGAATATCCCGAGCGAACGCATTGTGAAAGAAGATCCAATAGATGAGGTCGGTATCTAGAAAAGCTTTGCTCCGGTTTTCATCTTCCGTTACCGTCAGCTTCAATCATGAACAAGAAACGCTTCCTACATATGGGGCTTCTCAGCCTAATAATAGACTTCTGCATCGCGTTCACCCCTGTACAAGCTGCATCCGCTGCTGCAGATGAGCCCGGCTGCGAGGCCCGTTTAGCAGCTCGGGCGGTTGAGGCTGAGGTTTATGATTCGCGCAAATACTATGGTCAGTACGACCGCCGCGAGGGCTTTCGCCTCGTCCAGCGCCTGCTGAAAATGAATGCGCAGCTTGAAGAAGAGGAAAGCAGCGGCATTTTGACCCGCGAACGCCTGGTCGAATTAGGCGTCATCCGATTTACAGACTGGATCGTACGCGACTCAACGAACAAGCAAATGCAGCCTTACGCGCAGTTGGAACTGCCGTTCGCGATGACGAGCGTCTATGTGCCGGGCAAAAAGCCGGACCGCAATTACAGTGCAAAAGCCCGCACGATCGGCATGTCGCCTCTGCGCGAATATGACGCAGATGACTTTCAGGCCCTGTTCATTTTGCTCCCTGGGATTGGCTTCGAGTCCAGCACCGCGAAATCAATGATGGACATGGGTGGCACCTGGATGAACGGAACGAATCCGGGTCTTGAGCTAGGTGGGGGGCGCTCTCTTAAGTTCCTCTCCTTCCCGATGGACGGTCCGTTGAACGGCACTTCGGCGAATGCGCCTTTCGGATTCGGCCACCCCGACGCGGTTATGGGCATGATGCGAAATGCCCATCTCGTTTTGCGAACGCTCTATCCTGGAAAACCGGTGGTTTTTGGTGGTCGTAGTCACGGGGGATTGTACGTGGCGCAGTATGCCCGCACCTTCAGCGACTTCACACGCGCCATTGCCCTAAACCCCTCGAACCCGACTCCGGAGATCTTGGCGGGAACCATTGCGATTCATGAAGCGTGGGCGGACCCGAAAAACGCCGAGCAAGCCCGTAAGGACGGCTTCGATACCAATTTTCACGTTCCAAGCTGGACGGCTCATCGAGAGTTCACTGGGGATTTCGACTTACTGGGGAATGAATCTCTAACGCCGGTATATCTCCAGCTCAGTCGCGAAGACAAAGGCTACCCCCCCGGCTACCTCGATTCTTGGATTGCATGGTGCGAACAGAATCCGGCATTGCGGCGCTTCGAGCTTTTTGATGGCCCGCACAATCTGTGGCGTCGCCCTCGGGATAGCGAAGAGAGTCGCCTGTTCGAGTTCGTCCTGCGCGGCATCAAAATCAATCTGGCCCCCGCGTTCCCTTGAAGCAGTCCCGACGGATTCACCTTGCCAACTCACTCAGTTCAGACTTTATCTGAATCAGACACAGTCTGATTGAGGGAGCCTTGGTCTCGTTCTTGTCCCGTCACATCCTAGCTGGCGCGCTGCTACTCGCGCCGCATGCCCACGCCCAAGAAACCCTTGCCGCCAAAGTGCAAAGCGCCGCCGCGCGAGGGGCGACTTTCCTGCGGATCCACCTACTCGCCTCCGATGAAGAACTTCCGGCCATACAGCAGGCAAAAGAAGAAATCGAATACGCTCTAGACGCTCCCCGAGATGCCGTCACACCCGTTGCTATTGGGCATCAGGTGTTCTTAAGCCAAATACTCACGTTTCTTAAGAACCGCGGGAGCCTACTGATGCACCCCCTCGAGTTGCTCGATCTCTCTCGATCTTTTCGAAACTTGCAGCGGCTCACCTACCTCTCACGAGACTTTGAAAGCCCCTGGCTGAGAAGAATGTTAATCAACTCTGCTGCGATGTTCGGCATCACGCATGGATCTGAGATCGCGTTCGGCACTATCGTAGGTACCCAGCACCTGATCCAGGGAGCTGCAGCGTGGGCTTCCGGAATGGATTACAGCTATCACTTCGGAGCCGCTCTAGGTTGGTATGGCTTAGCGCTGCCCGGCCTCTATGATTTTGGCTGCATGCTCGGGGCTGTCATTCTGGTAGTACGTCCGACCCGAAATGCCTTTGATGGCCTCGTTCGAGGGGTGTTTTTTACTACCACGAAGCTTACAGAGTGGTTTGGGATGCAGTGGGTATTCCGACAGCTTTTCGAAAAGCAGTCAGCGATGTCTCGACTCGCTCAGGCGATTCGAAATAATCCTGGATCCGATTTCTATGACATTGAGATTCCTACTTCCGAACTTCTCCATTTCACTCTAAAAGACAAAGCGGGATCTCCAGTCGTCGATCTGCAGTTCGCCCCCAACGCACATGGTGACTTGGCGCTGACCGACGCGACTTTCCACTTGCGGCGAATACGACTTCGCAGAGGAAGCTGGGACTTCCTACCCCGCTTTCAGGAACGCGCAGCAGTAGATCACGCGCTGGCCCCTTTTGGAGCCAACGCTTCTAAAGCGATTCGGCAGATCCTCAAACTGATTCAAAAGCACCAAACTCGCTTCATTGAAGAAGAAAAAACTTTCGTAGAAAGTGTAGAGACTTCTTACACCACCCTCTTCGTAAAGTTCCGAACGAATTCAGTCGTTTTGAAAAAGAAGTGGATAAGAAAAAGCTGCTCCTCGAAACTGCTCGTTCCGATTGTGGGAAAAACTCCCTGAAGCCGGCATCATCCCCACGCGCAAATTGGTTATCCTAATAAAATCAGAGGGTTCGCCCCTCTTGCGAAACAAAGGAAAAAACCGATGAAAAACAAAGGAATGCACCAACAGCCCCACGCCTATAACCCGAGCACGGGTGGCGCGAACCAGGGCAAGCCTATGCCACGTCCTGAAGGTACCGGGGGTCAGCACTCGCACGGCCACCAGCTACCCCAGAGCTGGCAGAAGCCGAGCTCTCCTACGACGCAGTCGTCTTCGACTCCTGCGACGGCGGGAAGCAAGGATTCTCGAAAAGGTTTCCAAAAGGGGAAAAAGGCGGCCTAAAAGCCGACTTCTCCACTTTAGAAGTAGCTCCGCGCGCCATGGAGGTGCCGGGGCTATTTTTATTTTTACGGACCGTTTACCCGCGGCCAGGCCTGATGTTATTTTCACGGCTCTCATTGGCGGATCGTCTAATGGTAGGACAGCAGATTTTGGTTCTGCTTATCTAGGTTCGAGTCCTAGTCCGCCAGCCAATTTTCGTCACAACCGACTAACGCTCCCCCCGCAATTGCAGTAAGGGGCCTTTACGACTGGCCCTGAATTCCCCTGGTCCGCACCTTGCAAAGTTTTGCCGGTCGGCTCGAATGAGACGAGCCTCTTTTTGGAGTGTGACCTGTGAAAGCCCTTTCTCCCCTAATCTTGACCATACTTTTTTATTCTTTGCCTGCGACGGCCGAAGTGCTTCGGGGTGCCCTTAATCATTCGAGTGACGCCAACAGGGAAGCAGAGGTCGCAGGCGCGCGCCCCAGAGTGGCATCCGAACTGGTCGATCAGTTGGATTCGTTTCTAAATAACCCGGACCTTTTTCTGGAGCAAAACGGAAACCGACTCTTGGACGAATGGAAAAAAGCCAATCCTGGGCTCGTTGCAGAGATAGATAGGCTCACAGGTGACTTTAAGCGTGCGCAATCCGATATGCGCCAGTTCCAGCAAGAACATCTAAAAGGGAAGTCTGCCGAAGAAATTGGTGGCGAGGTCATCTCAGAATTGCGAAAGCGCTCCAAGGAATTAGACTCGCTCGAAACCACCATTCGCAGAAAGTTTGGTGGCACGGATTTGGACCAGCTGATTGCGCGCTTCAAAGAAAACCCGGACCAGTTTATCCGAGAAGAAGGTGACCTGCTTGTTTCACGACTCAAGGAACACAATCCGGAAGAAGCACAGAAAGTAGAGCGCCTCATTGACGACGTTAAATCTCAGCTCAAAGGCCTTGAAAAAGACCTTGTGACCGCACTGGACGGCAAAAAGGCCGAGGACTTTCTCCGCCGTCTGCGAGGTGAAGCAGAAACCCAGCTAGATAGCGTCAAGAAGTTAGAAGGGCGCGTCACTGAAATCCTAAGTAACGTCGAACAAGACCTTCGTAAGAGCAAAGAAGTGAAAGACCTCCGTCGCGTCTTAGGCGGGAGCGAGCAATGATAAAACTGTATGCACTCTTCCTGACGATTACGTTGACGACGTCCGGATGCAATATCCATTTTCCCGTGCTCCCCAATGTCAACTTGAAGGATCTCTTAGGGGACGGCACTTCGGAACCCCACGTAACACCTACTACAAGTCCGGAGACGCCGACGACTCCTCCATCGAACGGAGTTCTAGCCACCCTTACATTGGCGGCTGACTTGGTGGATGAACTCGACCTCACTGCTAACAAGAATTGTGTTCAGCTCTTTCAGGAGGCTGGCAAACCTATCATCATTCAATTCAGCGGTGAAGCTTGCCCGGTAAACGGGGCAGGCATTGCACCAAGCAAAGTCCTCTACTCTGCCAAATATGCGCACATCCACGGCGACACCTACAGCCTGACCTACAATGGAACGAAACTTGGAGAGATGGAGCTGTCTTCCGACGGGGAGCAATTGGAGTTGCTTTCACTGTGTACCGGTAGCTTTGTTTCCAAATGCTACCAAGGGGTATCTGCGGGCAAGTTGTCCGGCAAACCCATCGTTTGGTAGTAAAAATCCAAAGGTCAGGCTTAGACTTCACACAAGTTGATTTGAATACACATTTTGTATACAATGTATGCATGAGAAAGACTCGTTCAAAAAGACAGTACACTATTCGAGACATTCCTGATGGGGTGGATAAGGCCCTTAGAAAGAAGGCTCGGGAGACCGACAAAAGTTTTAATCAAGTGGCTTTGGAGGCCCTTGCCCTTGGGGCTGGCACGTCATTGCGGCCCAATCGCGACTTTAGCTTCATTGTTGGTTCCATGAGCCGCGAGGAAGCACTGGAAATTGAACGAGCGATCAGGGAGCAGAGGCAAATCGACCCCAGGATCTGGAAATGAGAATTGCTCTCGACTCCAATCGCTATACTGACTTTTGCAAAGGGGAGTCTCAAGCTGTCGAAACCATATCTTCAGCCTCGGAAATCTACCTTCCCTTGATAGTCATTGCCGAGCAAAGAGCAGGTTTTGCCTTTGGGAGTCAGCGAGATAAAAACGAAAAGGTCCTCACTCGGTTCCTAAATACCGACGGAGTATTCGTCCTATCGCCAGATGAACAGACCACTTATTTCTACGCTGAAATTTATGCCGAGCTGAGAAAAAAAGGAAACCCCATTCCGACCAACGATATCTGGATCGCGGCGTTGGTTATTCAAAATGGCCTTGTGCTCTTTGACCGGGATTCTGACTTCGATCCAATTAGTAAGCTCGCAAGAATTTAGTAGATGGGGAGCGCCGGCGGCGCATGATCAAAATGCCCTAGAATCTGAACGACAATTGAATCGGGACGTATCGGCCCTGCAGCAAGGCGGGGATCAGTAAAAACGTATTCCACGCTGCATGGACCGTGATGGCTTTTTGAAGCCCTAGTTCCGATGACTGCGCAATCCATCCTAGGTACAAGCCCATCAGGGAAGTCGCCGCCCAAATACCCAAGTCGGTTCCCGAATTGAAGACCGGTTGTTTGAACGAACCTGTCAAAATGCCCCTGGCCAGCAACCCTGTCCCTTGCGGAAAAGCGCAAGCCGGAAGGGAAGTATGACAAAGCCCGAAGAAGGCCGCCTGCATCACATTACCTAGGGGACGACTCCCGGTAAGCTCGGCAAATGCCGGGTGATAGTAGCCTCTAAACTCCGCTTCCTCGCCTGCGCCGATAAAAAGCATCCCGATGGCAACTAGTGGCACGCCTATCGCGATGGTCCCCGGAGAAGCCGTAATAGGCCGGCTCGCCAAAGCAAGTGCCGCCAAGCCCAAAGAAATTCCCACCGGCACCCAGACTTTACCCGAAGTGTACGGGTGCTTGTAAAAGGGCGACGTGATGAGCTCCAGAGCGGAATATCGGGGGTGCTCCACGAGCAGTTTCGGCCGACCATTGAGGTCCAGCGCTTGTTGAAAGCTATCGTAAACACTAAAGCCGTAAGCATTCCGCACCACAATACCGAGTTGCTCTTGAACCCGGGCCGACGTCACGGAGCTGGAAGGAATCGCCATCAGCGCAAACATTCCCAAGCCATTGGCGAAAGCCGCGGCAGCGCCCAAGTGATCGCCGTTATATAAGTGCCCCGCGCCTGGGAGCACGGCTGTAAGGGCGCCACTGAGAAAGGGGTTGGGGAGAGGCTTGGGGGCGTCGGAGGAAAAGGCAGGAGAAAGAAGAGGCGACGCCAGAAGCAACCACAGCGCTAGAAGTTTCATGCGCGGGAATCTATGGGAACGGGGCCACGTTGAAAAGGTTTCCTTGATCTCCCGCACACGCCTATCCGCGGGATCAAAGGGGCCGAAAGTGCGGGAGTGTAATGACAAAGGGGCGACGGAGACTCTCTCCGCGCCCCTTGCCCTCAGGATGGATCAGCTAAATGAATAGCCACCAATTGCATCAGGCTAAACGAAGGTAGCAGTGACGGCTTCTCAAGTTTTCTTGACGCTAGTACTAGGCCAGCGCATCCAGCTGGCGACTCATTTGGATGGCGGTCTTCACAGATTCAACGGCCAATTTGTCCAAAGACTGCCGCGCTTTTTCTCCTCGGCTATTTTCAAACTCGGCGCAAATATCCGAAATAGGTTTGACGCCCAGCACAAGCGACACAGACCGTAGTGCGTGCACCGACTGAGCAAGTTCTTGGTGGGTACCCTGCTGGCACAACGCCTGAATCTGCCCCAAGCGGCCCGGCAACTCGGCAAGGTATTTCGAATAGAGCCCCCTCTGCTGCTCGCCAGATCGCATAGGTGCAAGACTGCGCCAATCGCCTTTCGCGATGCCCACCTGCGCCATGCATTCAGCAAGAGCCTGGAGGGTGACAGGCTTTATCAAATAGTCGGTGGCACCCTCTCGCAGTAAGCGACTCTTCAGCGTCGGCGTACTGTCCGCACTGAGAAAAATGACCGCCGTCTCGGGACGAGCGGCTCGCATTATCCTAGACACCTCTTCGCCACTTTGCTCCGGCATATAAATGTCGAGCAGAACCAGATCAAAAGACGATTGCCCGAATTGTCGGATCGCATCCTCGCCGCTCGCCGCAAAAACCCCAGAAATCCCGAGGTGGGCTAGCATGGCTCGCAAGACTTCCAGATTGACCTCGTTGTCATCGACGACGAGGACACGGGCCTTCTCGTTCACCACCCAATCAGCAAGTGGCTGTGCCACCTGAGGGCGTTCGGCGACGACTTCCTTCTCAGGCAAGGCGAAGGGCAAGCTGACTTTGAATAGTGTCCCTTCCCCTTCCCGACTTTCCATTTCAATTCTGCCCTTCATAATCGCAACCAGCTCTTTGCAAATCGCTAGTCCCAGCCCGGAACCTTTTTGAGGTCCCAAACTGGGAGCGGCCGCTTGAACAAAAACATCGAATACCTTTTCCTGGAAATCACGGGACATCCCGATGCCTGTGTCCGAAACTTCGATACTCACCTCTACAGTGTTGTCCTTCTTGGAACGTGGCTGCACGGAGACCGACACAGCCCCTTTGGGAGTAAACTTGATAGCGTTGTCTAGAAGATTAGTAAGAATTTGGCCCAACCTCCCCGCATCGCCAGAAACCCACTCAGGTAATTCCGGCGACATCCAGCAGACCAACTCCAGTTCCGCACGTCGGGCCGCCTCCTGATTGAGTTGAATCACTTCAGAAACAACACGGGTCAGGGAAAATGGGGCATTCACGAGTTCCACAGCACGCGATCGAAGTTTAGAAAAATCCAACGTGTTGTTCACTAAATTCATCAAGGTCTGCGCTGAGAGTTTCAAGGTTGCAAGGTATTCGCGTTGGTTCTGCGTAAGGTTCGATCGCTCCAAGAGGTCGGTCATTCCAATCACCCCATTCAAAGGAGTTCGGATTTCATGGCTGATCACCGCAATAAAATGTTCGCGCTGAGCGGCGTACTCTCGAGAAACCTGACTCGCTTGGTAGAGAGACCCGTTGAGGATGCTGATAAGCAGCGCCAAAACAGCAAACGTGACGAAATAGATAATGTCAGCAGCGCCCAATATTTCCTGAGAAGAACTCAGAATGAAAACCAGCGTGGAAATGGAAGTGAGTGCTGTGGCCAGCAAGCCCGGTCCCAGCCCGCCGTACCATGAAGCAAAGAGGATCGCCAAAAACGTAACTCGAAATCCGGTGGTAAACCTCGATTCCAGGTAGACGCCCATCGGCATAAAGATGAGGAAAAACACAACGGAAGCGAGATACGCGCGGCGCTTTTCTCGCATCGCACTCAATGATCTAGGCATCCCCCGGCTCCGAATTGAAGCGATAGCCAATGCCCGGAACTGCCTTCACCCACGAGCCGAATGCACCGAGCTTTTTTCGCAAGGTGTAGACGTGCGTATCAATCGTGCGTGGAAGCACGTGGATACTATCGCCCCATACGTAGTGCAAAATTTCATTGCGATGTACAATTTCAGGTTCGTTTTTTACCAGTAGATAGAGAAGCTTAAATTCGGTGGGCTTGAGGTCCAATACCTCCTGCCCCGTCGGCGTTTCTAGCACCGCACGCTGAAAGGGAATTTCGATCCTGAGCGAACCTCGAACGATAGTCTCTCTATTTTCAAGCGCTCGCCGATGATTCTGAATGCGTGCCCCGATTCGGATAAGTAACTCTTGGTCGTCAAAGGGCTTGGTGATGTAATCATCCGCCCCCAATTGAAACCCTTTCAGCTTATCTTCAGTTCCCGCCTGAGCGGTGAGAAATAGAAAAGGAATGTCTTTGAGCCGGGCATGCTCGCGCAATGATTTCGCAAAATCGAAACCGTTCTCTTTTTCCAGCAGGATATCGATCAGCGCAATGTCTATGCGTCGCGCGTGACTTTCTTTGAGTGCTTCGCTGACGGTTCGAACCCAATGCACTTGGTAACTCGGGTTCAGTGCCAAGCGTACTAACTCAGCTGTTTCTGCGGCATCTTCTAAGAGGAGGACGTTTGGTTCTTGCATAGCGCAAGGATAACGCCACCAGACACCTCTAGTCCAATGGGGATCTTTTGACGCTTAGTTCCTTGAGGGAACCCCGCAAAACTACCTGGTTCGGCTAGGCCCGGATGGCATCCGAGGATCGTCCGCAGTATCTCGCGCGCGAGATGTGAACCGGGATTGTCTTGCGCCAAATTCGCCATTCCTCTAGTGTGGGCCGCCCATGACGGTTGTGCAGAAATACGGAGGGACCTCTGTTGGAGCGATTGAGAAGATTCAACAAATCGCCCGTCGGATACGGTCCCAGCGCGAGCAAGACCCTTCGCTGAAAATCGCGATTGTAGTCAGTGCGATGTCCGGTGAAACCAATCGCTTGGTGGCCCTCGTCAATGAAACCAATCCGCGCACGAGTCGCCGGGTCTACGACATGGTCGTTGCCGCGGGCGAGCAAGTGAGCGCAGGTCTTCTCGCGGCCGCCCTTGAGGGAGAAGGGATCTCTGCCGAACCCTTGCTTGGCTTTCAAGCGGGAGTTCTCACCGATGCCTCTCATGCCTCGGCGCGGATCCAGTCGATTGATGTTGATAAAATTCATAACGCCTGGAGCCAGGGGAAAATTCCCGTGCTCGCGGGCTTCCAGGGCATGACCGAAGATTTTCAGATTACGACTTTGGGACGCGGGGGAAGCGACACAAGTGCCGTTGCCCTAGCTGCCGCTGTCGGAGCCGACCTTTGCGAAATAAATACAGACGTTGCCGGCGTGTTCACCGCAGACCCGAGAATCGTTCCGGATGCTCGGCTGATTGAACAATTGGACTATGAATCAGCACTCGAACTTGCGTCGTTGGGGAGCAAAGTGCTCTACAGCCGCTGTGTGGAATTGGGAGCGAAGCACAACGTTTCGATCGTGGTCCGCGACACTTTTGCCTCTGAGGATGCCAAGATGACCAAAATCATTTCGATGAACGAAGCACAGGCCCTGGAAAGTCCCGTAGTCTCCGGCGTCACGCTCGACCGGGATGTGGCGAAGGTCTCCCTGTCCAATCTCGATAATCCCTCTCTATCGATGGGCGGCTTGTTTGAAGCAGTGGCGAACAAAGGCGTTAACGTCGATATCATTGTTCATGACCACAGCTTTTCGAATGTCGGCTTTACGGTAAAACGCGCAGACGTCGAAAATGCGGTGAGCGCCATTCGCAGCTTCGGCAGCTCCATTGAGATCGTCACCACCGAAGGCCTGTCCAAGGTTTCTGCCGTCGGCTTAGGGATGATGAGCCGACCGGGCGTTGCGGGCCAAGTATTTGCCACTCTCGCCAAACACGATATTCCTATTCTCATGGTCTCGACTTCTGAGATCAAAATCTCCTGCGTCATTGAAGAACAACACGCCGCTCGAGCCACCCAAGAACTGCATCGGGCGTTTTTTTCGTAAGCTGGTTGGCGGACTAGGACTCGAACTTAGATCGGTACACACCCTTGATTTCATCTTCCCACAGAGCCTTGCAGTAAAAGGCGATTCGAGCTAGACCGATCGAATGCGAAAAAGTCTCATCTTTGCCGCCTGGCTCTTTCTTGCTGGAAACTGCCTTGCCACGCTCAATGTTCGGAATGTTACCGTCGCCGACGTTGACGCCGTACTATCTCTACTCTCGCTGAATGAGCCGTCCTTGAAATCAGAAAATTTGCTGGGCGCCGTCCAAAATCCACGCTTCGTCAAAAGGTTGGTGGAGCACGAGGGCCAAGTCTTCGCCGCTATTTTTGGAAGCGTTTACGATAATCCGCAAGCACACCAATCGACTTGGAAGATTAATCTATGGCTGTGGATGAGAAACGACGAGCGCGGCATGGAAGCGCTGAAGCTTCTTTTGGACGAGGCAGGTCGTCGTTTCAAAGGGAGCACGCTTTCCCTTTGGGTAGAACAGCCGTCATTGCGCCTCAAGCGCCTGTTGGAACGCTGCGGTGTCGTTGCCACTTCTACAGTCACGTCGGCCTCTAAAGTTCCCGTAAATTCTGTGAGCCTTGGCCTTGTGAAGAAACGTTCGGTGGAAATTAGAGACAATAATGGCTTGGGGAAAATTAGAATGCAGGAGCTCCCTGGCTCCCTGGTTTTTTACGTTCCTCGTTCCGTCCGAAGGGCGCTTCCTAACTTGAGCGGGGGAGAGAAGCTGATTGATGACCTGCTGGAAGTGTTGCCCCCCGGCTATTGGGTGAACTTCCCACAGAGATCGGAGGCTTCGAGTATTTTTTACTTTTTTTCCAATCACGATGGAAAAGTAGAGTCGAACGAGATCTCCGGAAAGGCCCTCGTCTATGAAGCGCCTTGGGAGAGAGAAAGCTTACCGATTAGGACAGTGACTCAAAGCCGACCGGTCGGATGGAAGGCACTTCACAACGCGAGTAGAACCCAGTGGGACGTTAAGATGGATTGTTATCAAAGGCTCCATCGCCTGGGACAAGAAGCAGAAGAAGTAGGGCCCACCGTTTGGACGATACGGATACCGCACAAATCCAGCCCATAGGGCTCGAGTCCCCTAAGCTTCCGGCGACCTTAGGGTACTTCTGTGCACGATACAAAGCTGTAGAAGCCCGATAAAACACCCATCGAACAAACTCGGATTTCTGACTGGCACCTATTCCCATTTTGTTCGATCGGATTGAGGTAAGCGGTCACGGTTCCCCCGTGCGGAATATAGCCGAAGGACGTTTGGCACCCTTGATCTTCGATGCACGAAATATGTTGGTAGGAACCTGCCAATGTATCGTCCACGCATACTCTTGTTTCGGATAAACAGGTGCTTCCAGGTGGGGCTTGGGGAAATAAATAAGCGGTCACCACACCTCGATCCGGAACCGGAATTCCCCAAGGAGCCAAGCAGTCGGCGGACACGTTACGAGCAGCCATTATCGCAAGAACGCCGATCAATATTTTCCTCATTTGAAAATCATACTCTTTTGCGAAGGATTTTGGTCGTCGCACTGGGACAAAAGCGAACTCCAACCGCGTCGAGAATGAGCGGGACCATCGCTTTTACCACTAAACTGCGTAGGTAGCTTAATTGGTTGGCGGACTAGGACTCGAACCTAGATTCGCAGAGTCAGAGTCTGCTGTCCTACCATTAGACGATCCGCCAGTAAGATAAGACCTAAGGATTACCCAACAGAACGCTCGCCTTCAAGCGACAGTTTGGGTATTCCCCGGGGAATGCTTTATCGGGCTCCCGTTGCTGAAGTGAAGGCCGGTAGGGTCAACCGCCGGTATGGCTACCTTGCCATCGTGATGCAGTACTACCCGCGCTTCTTGGGCAAAGAACTCACCGACGCCTACTTAAAGAGCTTGGCTCCCGATAAGTCGCTTTTTACCGAGTTCAAAGCATTAGAGCTGGCGAGTGATCATGATGCCGCTTTTGAAGCCGTGAAGTACCAATCTCGCTTTGAGATTACACCCGCAGGTTGGAAGGATTTGGAAGCGTTGGCTGGCATCTCAAGCGCACGCGACGTCTTCTTAATCTGTCAGTGCAATCTGGATCAGCGGTGCCATGCAGACCTGCTGCTACTCGCAGCACAAGCGCGCTTCAACGCTCGTATTCCGACGCTACGTAAGGCGTATCCGGAATTTAGTGCCCGGCTTTGCCGGACCGCTTAAGAATCGAGCGTTCTTTTTTAATGAAGATATCGCGCACTTTTTTGCCTGGATCGAGTCTCACGCAAAGTAGCTTTCGGCCGTTGCGCGCTTCGAGCAAAGTCGAGATGACAGAGCTTTCACAAAGCGCTTTGAAGGGGCCTTTCAAGGGCATCGAATACTTTTTGCGTGCGCCCGGAACTAGGTGCCCCGAGGCCCCGTCAACGGGAGCGCCTGAAGCGTTCGGTTCCAAGGTTTCGACTTTGCCAGCCTCTACGACTTCAAATTCGAGCTTGTCCCCTTTGATCACAATATTATCGAGCGTTCCCTCATTCACACAGTCGTCTTGGTTCGCCAAAAGGGGTGTCGAGAGTAAGAAGGCTACGACGAGGATGCAGTTTTTCATTTTGTCTCCGGTAGGTAGAACACCATTATCGCATGGTTGCGACTTCACTTAAAGCCCCGGCCAGAAACTTCACGAGAGATTCGCGCCTCTTGCTGCGCAGCGCTATGGGCGTCTCAATATGCAGTGCCCGCGGCATTTTACTAAGAATTCCGAACTTCTTACAGGAGCTGGCGCCATAAAAAAAGCCGGGGTCACCCTCCAAAAGAATCTGGTACTCGGTCAAACCCTGTTCTTCCAAGTGCCTCTCGAGGATCTCTCTCAATCGAGCTAGGGAACTTTGGTCCCATCCCACATGGGCGATATCGATATGTCCTTGGCTAGCACGCCGCACATTGCCGTGAATCTCAACATAGAGCTCCCCGCTTCGACCAAAAAGCGCGTCGACGTTTCTCTCGTACGCGCTATAGACCTGCGCCGCATCTGAGCTAAACTTCTCGGTCTTCAGGCGAAGTCCTTCGGTGGGACGATTGACGTTGATAGGTCTTTCAGACGTGCGGTAGCCGCGCACCACCAGACAGTTCCAGGAAACGAGCTCGCAGAACCGCTCAACCACTTCCGCGGAGTGGGTATCGAATTCACCGTGCGGTGCCGCAATGACTTGCCGCGCGCCTCGGTTGAAAGCGCGGATTTCACCCAGAGAGAGGACTTGTTCTTGGAGCGATGCCTCCTTTGGTACCTGGCAGGAAACCAAGAACCAAGTCATGAAAAGGAAATAGATTCTGTTTCGAAGGACCATAGGCGAAAAACCAACTTCGGCTCTACTGAATGAGGCCTTGTTCTTCCAAGTGCTGAAGTTCCAATCGCAACTCGGCGGAAGTCACACAAGCCGTTCCGATTTTTCCGACGACGATTCCAGCCGCCGCATTCGCAACCCGCATGCATTGATCTAAGGGAAGGCCTAGCACATAGAGCATACCGAGCACGGAGACCACGGTATCCCCCGCACCCGTGACATCAAATACTTCACGCGCAAAAGTGGGAATCCGAAGCAACTGACTCTGTCCCTGCGTGAGACTTACCATTCCGGCAGCTCCACAAGTGATGATCGCATGCTCGGCTTCGGTCTTTTCCAGAATGCGTTTCGCCATGCGCGTGAGACGCTCATCATCTTTGCCCGCGGTTTTGGATGGCTCATGGGAAAACCCTGTCAACGTTTCCGCTTCGACTAAGTTGGGAGTAAGAAGCGTGACGCCTTTATACAAAGACAATTGTGTCGCACTGCTCGGATCCACAAACACGGGCTTTTTTCTCTCCCGTGCTTCACGCACAAAGCTGATCGTATCGGGATTCCACAGCCCCTTGCCGTAGTCTTGAACGATGACGCCGTCGCAAGCTGGCAGGAGATCGCAAAGAGAATCGGTGTAACGCTTGGCAAGCTTGGCATCCAGCCCATGACGACGCTCGTAATCTACCCTGACCACGTGTTGCTTCTGCGCAATCACGCGCACTTTGCGCAGAGTCGGTCGCGTATCATCCGCAATGAAAACCGATTTTCGAATACCCGCTTCCGCGACCATCTTCTGTAGCTTGTCGCCATCTGAATCAATGCCACAAACCGACAACAAAGTGGTCTGTCCACCCAGCGAAACAATGTTTTGCGCAACGTTCGCGGCAAGACCCAGTTTGAAAGTTTGCGATTCCACTTCCACGACAGGTACGGGCGCTTCGGGACTAATACGGGTCGTATCACCCCAGAGGTATTCATCGATACCTACTTCACCCGCAACCAGTAGGTTGGCCCCCGCAATCTTCTCTATAAACCCGTAGTCCAATTAAACTCCTTCGGAGCTTAAAACATTTCCTACGGTCCTTTGCAATCGAGGCGCTTCGACAAGCCGTTCCATGCAGGGATGCAGTTTACACACAGGGCCGAGGCAGGACTTTTCACCCGGGCAAGGTACTTTGGGGAACAAAACTTCCGAAAGCCCTGCGCCTCCCCAGGGTGCCCAACGCAAAGGGTGATGACTTTTTACAGGAGAGTAAATGCCCGTGGTGGGAGTTCCTACGTAGTGCGCCAAATGCAGAGGGCCGGTGCTCGGAGCAATAACTCGTTTGGCTCGGCGGAAGACTTCAGCCAAAACTTCGAGTGGAATATGCGAGATCACACGGTAGTCCGAACGCTCTTCCAAAATGGCTTCAACCATCTGCAAGTCAGCGTGGGAGGGGCCCATGGATAGAACCACGGGGCAAGCCTGCTCTTTCACCAGACTATCCACCAGCTTGGCGTAGCCCATGGGACTTAGGTTCAAAGCACTCCCCCCCATCCCCGGATGCACCACCCAAAAAGGATCGGTTCCGCCAATTCCAATTCGAGAGAGCGCTTTGTCTGCAGCCAGGGCACCTTCGGGCGAGACAGGTATCGTGAACGGAGCGACCGCGTACGGAACGACGCGTGAGCACAAACTCGCCAACTTCTGAGCAAGTTCCAAGTTATAGAGCCCTTCGCTTTTCAGGGCGAGGCTTCGGCGCTGTCGGAGGCCGTGGGTCAGATGAAGCCAAGAAGAAAGTTTAGAGTAATTTCCCACACGCACAGGCACTCGAGCTTTTCTAATCTTGCGTGTGGTCGCGGGTTCGTCCAAAAGGCAAAGCGCGGCCGAATAGCTGCTTTCTCTTATGTCGATAGGGGTAACCATCCCGACATTCCAGCTCTTGAGTAGCCCACTCAGAACAGGAACCAGCGGCGCTTGAACCAGGAAGTCGATTGCCGATTCGACAAAAGCTTCACGCACGAAGCGAACGGCATGCAGCGAGAGCAAAACGTCTCCCAGACGATCCGTTCGCGTAATCAGAATGCGCTCAGGAGTGTTCACACGCTTGCCTTGGAACGCGCGCTTTCAAATCTCAAATACCCTTCATAGGGGTTCGCAGTCGAAGCCGCGTTTTCAGACACCCAGGCACGCGCTTGCTCCACCATGCGCCATTCGATGAGAGATTTCAGTGTCGATGCACGAGAGGCTTCTCGCCGCTCCGCTACCCTCGCTGCTTGCGTTATGAAGAGGTTCTCCCAAGCTGAGAAAAGGGATTCTAAAGATTTTGGATCGTTTTCCTGGGTGAGAAAAACCGAAGGCTTCAAAGGGGTCTCCGAAAGCGCTTGACGCAATTCACTCGCAACGCGCTCCGCACCTTCTCTATCTGACTTGTGCACCGTGAAAAGGTCCGCAATCTCCAAAATCCCCGCTTTAATAGCCTGGACACCGTCCCCCCATTCGGGAACGAGTGCTACGAGCGTCATATCTGCAATCTTTCGGACTTCGACTTCGCTTTGTCCGACACCGACCGTCTCCAGTAGGATCGCATCAAAGCCGAAGGCGTCCACCGCATGTACCACCTCCCGCGTGGCCAATGACAAACCACCGAGCTGTCCCCGCGTACTTAGACTGCGAATAAACACGTCAGGATCATTGAAGTGCTCAGACAGGCGAATGCGATCGCCCAAAAGTGCACCGCCCGTATAAGGACTCACGGGATCAACCGCAATGACGGCAACCTTGCGCTTCTGGCTTCGCAAATGCCGTACAAAGTGCGTCACCAAAGTGCTCTTCCCGGCACCGGGCGCACCGGTGATTCCATAAACTTGAGCTTTGCCTGTCTGGGAAAACAACTTAGCCAAAATGGTTTCAACGCCCTCTTCACGGTTTTCTGCCATGGAGATGAGTCGACTCAAAGCGCGCAGGTTCCTTTTTTCAAAACCCACGAGGATCTCATCAGCGCTCGCAGGCTTGCTCATGCTTTGCTCCCGTAGTGCTTGCGAATATATTCAAGACCCTGCTCTCGCGTCTGAATCGTCCCCTCGAGCACACCATCTTCAACGGCACGCAAAATCTCTGAGAAGCGCGGGCCGGGAGCAAAGCCCATCTCCTTGAGGTCTTGGCCGCTGACGATGCGCGAGGGAGGAGGCGGCTCCTTTGCAAACTCAGCGAGCTTCTGCTTGCAGAAGTGATAGGCACTGAGATCCTTGTGGCTCGCCATGCAATCAATGCGATGCAACTCCAGATGCAAATCAAACCGGGGGAGAGCGAAAAAGCGCTTTAGAGTCGATACCCGCATATCGAAAGTGTCTTTAAACCGAAGGTGTTCGTTCACCAGAGAACAAATGATTTCTCGCGGTTCATTTGGCATAGCGAGACGACGCAAAAGCTTTTCAGACATCTCGGCGCCGATGCGATCGTGGCCATGAAAACGAATGCGATCCACGGCACGCTCGAAGGTGGCAGGCTTCGCTACGTCGTGTAACAACGCTCCCCAAGCCAGTTCCAGCGGCGGTTCATGCAACTGACGCAGAAGCAAGAGGGTATGGACATACACGTCCCCTTCCGGATGATACTGGGGCGGTTGCTCTACGCCTTTCATGGTGACTATCTCAGGCAAAACCATCTGGAGCAGACCTGTTTCATCGAGTAGCTCGATACCGCGCGCGGGCTCTGCGGAAGTCAGTATCTTCCCCAACTCGTCGCGCACACGTTCTGCGCTCACCGACTGTATGAGCGCGGCGTGCGCCTTAACGGCGGCAAAAGTCTTGGGCTCGATGGTGAACCCCAGCTGCACAGCAAAACGCACCGCGCGCAAAAGTCTCAAGTGATCTTCCAAAAACCGCTCGCGGGGCTCTCCGATCGTGCGAATGATACGGGCATTTAAATCTGCCCGACCTTGCACCAGATCCAACGGCTCCTCACTCTCCCCGTCCCAGTAAAGACCATTCACCGTAAAATCGCGGCGCTTGGCATCGTCCTCTACTTGGGCAAACCAAACTTTGTCCGGATGGCGGCCATCGCGATAGTCAGATTCCCCTCTGAAGGTCGCCACTTCGATATTGAAAGATCCTTCAACCACCACAACTACACCAAACTGTGCGCCCACCATCACCGTCTTGGGAAACATGGCTTGGATCTGATCCGGGGTTGCAGAAGTCGCAATGTCGAAGTCTTTAGGAGGCTTGCCCAGCAATCGATCGCGCACACACCCGCCGTTAAAAAGAGCGGTATGGCCTTTCTCTCTCAATTGGCGAAGTATCGAATGTGCAGCGGTTTGGTTATCCATCAAAAAAGGTACCGCACCTGAAAAATGGGCCAGCTGAGAAAAAAGGTCTGCGCGGGGGGGGCAAAACAGGCCCGGACGATGGTGCTAAAAGCAATGTTGGGTTCAAACAACCAGTCGACTCCCATGCCGACATGCAGAGCAATACCAAATTTAGAAGCGGCAGCTACGGTGCTTGCTGCGACACCGAGCCCTCCTTCAATGGTCGGACGCAAACGCGGGTGATTGCCCACCTGCAAACGAGCGGTCCCCGTGAGGGTGAACAAAGCTCCCGAACCTCCCATACCGGCTTGAATCAGTGCGCCGACAAAGAAGTTGCGCCGGTGCACTTTTTCTAGGTGAGGCGAGATAAGAAAAAGTCCGGGAGCAGAAATAAAACCCATTCCCCCACTCGCAATCCAGTCTCCCTCTTGGAGCCTATCGGCTTGCGCAGGAAGGGCGAAAAAACCAAAAAGGGCTAGAATTCTCAATCGTCGTAAAAGCAACATAGCGGCTAGTCTCGCGAATCCCGGCATCGGGGTCAAGGCGCCTCGAAATGGTCATGCCCACCGCGGGCAAGCCGTTTTCTAGGAGTCGTGGAACCGATCCAAACGCCCTGGCCCTGTCGCACGGTGCCGATAGTTTTAAGTCCCGGGATTCGCCATTGTGCTACGGCCTCTGCGGGCGCGGTTCCCAAAAGCGCGTAATCCTCACCCCCATAGAGGGCCCAATGAAGGGGGTCTTGCCCCAAGACTTGAGCGGCTGAAAGAAGGTCTGATCCAAGTCCTAAATGAGTCGTATCGATTTCAAAGGCCATCCGAGAGCCTTCGCTCAGGTGATAAAGCTCTGAGGCCAACCCATCACTCACGTCGATGAGTGCATGCGCTGCTGCTTCAATGAGCGGCACCGCCGAGGTCTGTGCTTCGGGCCTCAGCTGCGCACGCACCAAGTCTTTGAAGGGCCCTCCAATCGCTTTGCGCCCCTCGCTCCGCAACAAGGCGAGGCCTGCCGCAGCACAGCCCACATCCCCGATCAAAAAGACGACATCGCCCACTTTCGCGCCGGACCGAAGAACAGGACGCTCGGTTTCACCCAACAAGGTCACACTCACGACCATGGGGGCCGTAACGGATGCACGAGAGAGGTTGCCTCCAATGATATTGACGCCATTTTCACGAGCCAGAATCGAGAGGCCAGCGTAGAAGCCCGGAACAAAACTTTCCGCTCGCGCTGCGGGCAAAACCAAGGAAATGAGGGCCTGGCTGGGTCTTGCGGCCATCGCTGCGATATCACTCAGGTTCACGGCGAGTGCTTTGTGGCCTACTTCTTCGGGGAGGCAGTACGAAAGGTCGAAGTGAACACCTTCAACAAGGGTGTCCGTGGTGGCGACATTAAGACCCCGGGATTCAAAGACGGCCGCATCGTCTCCAATACCCACGAGTACTGAGGTGTCTGTCGGGGGCACCCACCCGCTAATCGCCTCGATCCATTGCTGCTCTGTTTTGGACATGGCGCCTACTTCGCCACGGCTAAATAACCATCAATCACAAACTGAACCGCCATCGCGCACAGCAGAAGGCCCATGACTCGCGTTAGAACGTGAAGACCGGTAAGACCAATCAGCTTCAAAATGTGGGTCGCGGACCGCAGAACCAAGTAAGTAATGGCCAGAGTGATGAAGACAGACCCCAGAATAACGGCGTAGTTCTGAAAGGAACTCTCTCGACTCGCAAGCACCACGACCGCCACGATAGAGGCGGGCCCAGAAAGCATCGGAATCGCAAGAGGAACAATAGAAACATCGTCCTTTTGAACCGCTTCGGACTGCTCCGTTCGCGTGAGCTTATCGCCTCGCGGAAGAAGCTTCAGCATCTCGAACCCAATCATCAAAAGAATGAGTCCTCCGGAAATCTGGAGTGCAGGAATAGAAATCCCAAAGAACTTCAACAGGAGGTGCCCCGCTATCGTAAAGACCGTAAGCACGATAAAGGCTGCAACGCAGGCCTTCTTGAGCAGCTTTTTGCGCCCTTCTTCGCTGTCGTTTGCGGTGATCGAGAGAAACAGAGGCACGTAGCCAGGAGGATCAATGAGCGCAAAGATGAGACCAAACGTGGGGGACCAGAGTGCGAGCCATTCCATGGGAGCTATTCTAACCTACTTATTCCGCGCGAATCCAGATTTCACCGGTGTGGTGAATCGACTGGAAGCGCTCGGCAATGGGCGATGCGGCCTCCCACGGCAATACAAGCGGCTGACCTTGCGCGGAGTTGGCAAAGAGAAACACGCCCACCGAGTCTTTGAGCATCGGTCGATGCGCAATTTCCACCCGACGATAGCCTTCTTTAGCGAGTGAGTTAATGGCCCCGCGCCCCGAAGGAAGTCCCATGACTTGAAAACGATGGCCGGGCTGTCGAAAAAGTATCTGCCGAACGCCTGATGCTTGAAACTCTTGCTCTAACCAAACGGCGAAGAGCTCATCGCTCAGAGACTCGTGCAACTCAAAATTCACGGTGGGCTTTTTCTTCGGAAGGATTGCATCGAGATCCTTGCGAATTTGCTCTTCAAACGCCACGGTTTTTGGGTGCAAATACACCTGCACGTACATCTGAAAGAGACTGAAAATGAAGTCATCCAGCACGTGCTGGTTCTTGAGGTTCGAAACAAGCACCACGTCACTCGGTTCACCGCGTTCGGCTGCGTGTTTGGCAAGGCAGGGCATGACTTTGCGAACGATGCGCTTCCACTCGATCCCTCCCACGGGGACCCCACAGTTGCGTCCGTCACGCTGAATATAGTCTGCGCGGTCGACGTCGAACGGTCCTGACACCAAAGGGGCAAGCAGCCGCGTAAACGGCACCCCGCCGCGCACGCCCAGCGTTTCTAAGGTGGAGGCAAGTTCCGTCTCGAATTCCTTTTTGAACTCTTTGCGCAGCATGCGCTTGTTTACCAACATCGCCACAGGCAGGAAGTACGACAGGGCGTCTTCCACCAGCAGACTTTTCTCCAAATCCCGAAGGATTTTATAAACGTAAAGTACCGACACATCTTCGTGCCAAATGCGTTCTTTGGTGTCGTGGAGCAGGTCGAAGTACTTCTTGGTGACTCCGGTAAGACCCGCGGTTTCCGATCGAAAATCTTGAGGCAGGTCGAGGTACTCAAAGGTGTGGCTCCACGGACCATGCCCCACATCGTGGAGCATGCCCGATAAAGTGGTGACGGTTGCCCAGTAGTCTCGCGACGGGGGGTGGGCTGCAACTTCCGTAACCACCTCTCGGGTTTTCTTCGCATGAAACTCCGTACGCTCGACCTTACCGTCAAACTCAAACTCCCAGTTAGGCAGCGTATCCACGAGGCTTTCGAAGTACTGGCGCGCGAGAAAAGCCGCACCCAGAGAGTGCTGAAAACGCGTATGGGTCGCACAAGGGAAAACATATTCCGCTAGTCCCAGCTGTTTGATGAAGCGAAGGCGCTGAAAACTTGGGTGGTCAACGACCGCTCGGGCGACCCCTTCCAGGCTAATATCCCCGTGGATCTCGTCACGCAGGATCAAGGGCTTGGCAATCACTTGGCCGCCGCCTTCACACGACGTAACACACGCTCTTTGCCCTGAACGGCCAACATCTCAAACAATCCAGGGCTGACTTTTCCTCCGGTCACCGCAAATCGAACGGCTTGCGCCACCGGGGTCAATTTGATGCCTTTGCCTGTCGCGTATTCACGCAGCTTTGCTTCGAGGTCAGCTTTGCTGAAATCCGATTGAGCCAGTATGGGTTCCACTTCTCTGAGTGTTTGAACGATCCCGGGTCCTTCCCCGGGCTTTAACGACCCCAAATCGTGCACCGGATCGGCTCCGAACAGGCAATTGAGCTGCTCAATCAAATCCAAGACGTTCTTCACTTTAGCCTGAATGATTCGGATTCCCTCTTCTACTTGATCGCGAGGGTATTCGTTCAAGAATGCCACGGAGTCCGCGAAGTACTGGTTCACATAGTCGAAAAGCTCGGCTGCGGTGACTATTTCCATCATCTTGCCGCCCGTCCAAGTCAGCTTATCGAGGCTAAATACCGCGTTTGCCTTGTTGATACGGTCGATTGCGAAAAACGCTTTGAGCTCCGCCATGGTGAAGATTTCCTGGTCTCCATGACTCCATCCGAGACGCACCAGGAAATTGATGAGGGCAATCGGTAAAAAGCCCATTCCTCGGTACTCTAATGTAGAGGCGGCGCCATGCCGCTTACTGAGCTTCGCTTTGTCTTGCCCCAGAATCATGGGCAAATGCGCAAACCGAGGAACGCTAAAGCCCAGCTGCTTATAGAGCAGAATCTGCTTAGGCGTGTTGTTGATATGATCCTCCCCACGCAGAACATGCGTAATCTTCAGATCATGGTCATCAATGACCACCGCGAAGTTATACGTAGGAACCTGGTTCCCTCTCAGAATCACCCAATCGTCTATTTCAGAGTTCTTAAAGGTAATGGGACCGCGGATAATGTCCGTGAAACTCGTTTCTCCCTCATTAGGAACATGCACTCTAATGACCGTGCCCTCGGCCGTGAGCTGCTTGTTCCGGCACGTGCCTGGGTAGCGAAAAGGCTTCTTATCAGCCTGGCACTGCGCTCGAACGGCATCGAGTTGCGCAGGCGTGCACTCGCATCGATACGCGAGTCCCTTCTTCATTAGATCTGCGGCAACTTCCCGATGTCGGTCGAAGCGATGCGACTGATAAACAGGTTCTTCGTCCCACTTCAGGCCCAACCACCGCAAAGATTCGAGAATATCTTCAGTAAAGCGTGACTCTGAACGCTCTGTGTCAGTATCTTCAATCCGCAAGAGGAACTTGCCGCCAGTCGCCTGAGCGAATAGCCAATTGAAAAGTGCGGTGCGTGCACCGCCGATGTGGAGAAACCCCGTCGGCGACGGAGCAAAGCGGACTCGATTGGTTTGTTGCATCGGCGAGAAGGTATCATCGACCCATTTGTTTTCAACATCGGGTGTCGACCCCTGAAGAGCCTTGCCAGTCAAGGCTTTTGGGGGCGATTCGCTGCGGCAAACGGAACAAAAAGACTTTGACAGGCAAAATGCCTTTTGTTACCAGTCCTTAGTTTAACGAAGGGGAGCATCAACTTAAAATGCCGACGATTAATCAACTTGTACGCCAAGGACGCGCGAAAGTCCGGACGAAGACTAAATCGCCGGCGCTTACTTCTTGCCCGCAACGGCGAGGCGTTTGCGTTCGTGTTTATACGACGACTCCGAAGAAGCCGAATTCGGCTCTTCGTAAAGTAGCGCGCGTTCGCTTGACGAACGGTTACGAAATCACCTCCTACATTCCCGGTGAAGGACACAACCTCCAGGAGCACTCCGTTGTTCTAGTGCGAGGCGGTCGTGTGAAGGATCTTCCGGGAGTTCGGTACCACATCGTGCGCGGGTCATTAGACACCACAGGCGTGGATAAGCGTAAACAGAGCCGGTCTAAATACGGCACCAAAGCAGGGAAATAAGGACCAATGCCTAGAAGAGGAAATGTAGCTTTTCACCGGGATGTTCTTCCGGATTCCAAATATAACGAGAAGATCGTCACCAAGTTCATCAATACCGTCATGATTGATGGTAAGAAGAGCACTGCCGAGCGCATCGTTTATGGCGCTCTGGAGATCATCCATCTTAAGACAAAAGATGATCCCATGAAGGTTTTCAAAAAGGCGCTCTCCAATGTGCGCCCTTCCCTGGAAGTGAAGTCCCGCCGAGTGGGCGGTTCCACGTACCAGGTTCCGGTCGAAGTGCGGCCCGAGCGCCGCAACGCTCTCGGACTGCGCTGGATCACGCTCCATGCACAGAGTCGCCGAGGCGCTTCTATGATGGATAAATTGGCTGCCGAACTCTTCGATGCAGCTGAGAGTCGTGGCGAAGCCGTAAAGAAACGCGAAGACGTACACCGCATGGCGGAAGCTAACAAAGCTTTCGCTCACTACCGTTGGTAATTCATCATGGCCGAAGCAAATCCCACAGATCTCCGTAAACTCCGAAACATTGGAATCGTCGCTCACATTGATGCAGGCAAAACGACCTGCACCGAGCGCATCCTTTATTACACCGGTGTTTCGCACAAAATCGGCGAAGTGCACGATGGCGAAGCCACCATGGATTACATGGTTCAGGAGCAGGAACGCGGTATCACGATCACGTCGGCGGCGACTCACTGCTTCTGGAAAGACCATCGCATCAACATCATTGATACTCCCGGACACGTGGATTTCACCATTGAAGTGGAACGAAGCCTGCGCGTACTAGATGGCGCTTGCATGCTTTTTGACGCCGTTGCGGGTGTCCAGCCCCAGTCTGAGACGGTATGGCGCCAGGCCAACCGGTACAAAGTCCCACGTATTGCCTTCATTAATAAGATGGATCGCGTAGGCGCTGACTACGATAAAGCGGTTCTCTCTATTAAAGAGAAGCTCAATGGCAACCCGGTCATGTTCAACTATCCCATCGGCGCGGAAGAACATTTCATCGGGGTCGTCGATATCATCCAACAAAAAGCCTTAATCTGGGACAGCAAGGACAAGGACGAGCAGTTCCGCGAAGCCCCAATCCCCGAAGATCTTAAAGAGAAGTGTCTCGCACTGCGAGAAAAGCTCATCGATGCCGTGGCCGAGGAAGATGAAGCCCTACTGGAGAAGTACCTCGACGGTAAGGAAGTAACTCCTGCTGAGATTACCGCAGCAGCACGTAAGGCCGTTTTGGCCTCCAAGATTCACCCGACTTTTGCGGGCTCAGCCTTCAAGAACAAGGGCGTTCAACCGATGTTGGACGGCGTTTTGGCCTTTTTGCCAAGCCCCCTCGATGTGCCCCCTGTTGAAGGCGTCAATCCCGGAAATACCGAAGAAAAGATGGAGCGCAAGCCGGACATCAACGAGCCTTTTAGCGCCTTGGCCTTTAAGATTTTGACGGATCCCTATGTCGGTCAGCTTACCTTCTTCCGGGTCTATTCTGGGCAGTTGAACGCGGGTTCTTATGTGCTCAATACTCGCCAGGACAAGAAAGAACGCATTGGCCGTTTGCTCCAGATGCACGCAGCCAAACAGAATGAAATTAAGTCGGTAAAAACGGGCGATATCGCCGCTGCGGTGGGATTGAAATTCACCCGTACAGGCGACACGCTTTGCGACGAGAACAAGCCAATCTCGCTCGAGTCGATGCACTTTCCGGAGCCGGTCATCTCGATTGCGATTGAGCCGAAATCCAAGGCAGATCAGGAGAAGCTCTCTATCTCCCTACAGAAACTTGCCGTGGAAGATCCTTCGTTCCGCCTCAGTGTAAACGAGGAAACCAATCAGACGATCATCGCCGGTATGGGCGAGCTCCATTTGGAGATTATCGTCGATCGCTTGCTGCGAGAGTTCAAAGTCGAAGCCAACGTGGGCAAACCCCAGGTTGCTTACAAAGAGACCATCACCAAAAAAGTGGAACAAGAAGGCAAGTACATCAAGCAGACGGGGGGCCGTGGACAGTACGGTCACGTTTGGCTGACGATCGAGCCTCTTCCGCCTGGTGGCGGCTATGTTTTCGAGAATAATATCGTCGGCGGTGTTGTGCCCCGAGAATTCATTCCTGCCGTAGACAAAGGAATCAAGGAAGCTCTGGATGGCGGTATCCAAGCGGGTTTCCAGGTGGTGGATGTAAAAGTAGGTATTTTCGACGGCAGCTACCATGACGTTGACTCTAGTGAAATTGCCTTTAAAATCGCGGCCTCAATGGCATTCAAAGAAGGCTGCCGAAGGGCGGGAGCCATCATCATGGAGCCCATTATGAAATGTGAAGTCGTGGTTCCAGATAATTACATGGGAGATGTCATCGGTGATTTGAATTCCCGCCGCGGGAAGATCATGCAGATGGACGCGCAAGGATCAATTCAAGTGATTCAAGCCCAGGTGCCCTTGGCAGAGATGTTTGGCTATGCTACACAAGTCCGCTCTTTGAGTCAGGGACGAGCGACGTACACCATGGAACCAAGCCACTACGAACCCGTACCCACCAATATTGCGAATGAGATTGTCGCCAAATCCGGAGGAAAATAAATGGCCAAGGTCAAATTTGAACGCACGAAGCCCCACTTGAACGTTGGCACGATTGGCCACGTCGATCACGGGAAGACGACATTAACAGCGGCCATTACGACGGTACTAGCGAAGTCTGGCCGAGCAACGGCGAAGGCGTACGATCAGATCGATGCGGCTCCTGAAGAAAAGGCGCGTGGGATCACAATCGCGACAGCGCACGTGGAGTACGAGAGCGAAAAGCGCCACTACGCCCACGTCGACTGCCCTGGACACGCCGATTATGTGAAGAACATGATCACGGGTGCCGCGCAGATGGACGGCGCTATCTTGGTGGTATCCGCAGCGGACGGCCCGATGCCTCAGACCCGTGAG